>NZ_JBJJTG010000009.1:0-167786 GCF_046054285.1 Enterobacter sp. DN | reverse complement strand
ATCTTTAACGGAATAACGCTTGCGTACTACGACCGAAAAACCCAGAGTGTGCTCCGGATAGACTGAAAAGTGTTACCTATGTTCCCGGTCTGATCTGTCACCTATGTATCCGGTCATACAGAAGCGCCACCGGGCATTTTTCCAGCTCAGAGGTGAACCACCACCTCATCCCCCTCGGCTTTCACCACCACACCCCATTCGCTGCCCGCATGTGAACCGCCTTTTACGCCGCCGACCTTCTGCACGTTGCGCAAGCATACCGACCAGTTTTGCGCATCTCCCGCGCCGGTAAAGGTCACGACGTCGCCCTGACGTGACGCCTTCAGCGCAAACACTACAGAACCGTCCGCCGCAGGCACTTCACTCACCGCCGTTGCGCCATCGCTCAGGTTAAAGAGCTGGAAGGCCGTCCCCTCGTGCCACGCATAGTCCGGCTTCTGGTTATTATTGCCGAGCGCCAGCAGCGTGTTGTCGCGCACATAGACCGGCAGGCTCTGGAAATCGTGCTGCTGCTTATGCCAGCGGCTACCCTCGATTTCATCGTTGTGCCACAGGTGCGTCCAGCGCCCTTCCGGCAGGTAGAACTGCACGTCGCCCGCCTCGGAGAACACCGGCGCCACCATCATTGAATCCCCCAACATGTACTGGCGGTCGAGGTAATCGCACGCCGGATCGTCCGGGAACTCCAGCATCATCGCCCGCAGCATCGGCGTGCCGAACTCGTGCGCCAGCGCCGCCTGACGATACAGGTACGGCATCAGCTGGCATTTCAGCTGCGTGAAGTGGCGCACCACATCGCAGGACTCGTCATCGTACGCCCACGGCACGCGGTAGGATTTGCTGCCGTGCAGGCGGCTGTGGCTGGAGAACAGCCCGAACGCGCACCAGCGTTTGTAGACGTGCGCCGGAGCGGTGTTTTCGAACCCGCCGATATCGTGGCTCCAGAACCCGAAGCCGGACAGCCCAATCGACAGCCCGCCGCGCAGGCTTTCGGCCATCGACTCATAGTTGGCGTAGCAGTCGCCACCCCAGTGTACCGGGAACTGTTGCGCACCCACGGAGGCAGAACGGGCAAACAGCACCGCCTCTTCTTCTCCCACCGTCTCTTTCAGCACGTTCCACACCAGTTCGTTGTAGATGTAGGCGTAATGGTTATGCATCTTCTGCGGATCGGAACCGTCAAACCACTGGACCTCCGTCGGGATACGCTCGCCGAAGTCGGTCTTGAAGCAGTCGACGCCGCTCTCCACCAGGCCTTTCAGTTTGTCCGCATACCACCTGCACGCGTCCGGGTTGGTGAAGTCGTAGATCGCCAGCCCCGGCTGCCATTTGTCCCACTGCCACAGGGAGCCGTCCGGGCGCTTCAGCAGGTAGCCCTTCTCTTTCAGCTCCCGGAAGATCGGCGATTTCTGGCCGATGTACGGGTTGATCCACACGCAGACCTTCAGCCCTTTCTCTTTCAGGCGGCGGATCATGCCTTCCGGATCGGGGAAGGTCACCGGGTCCCACTCGAAATCGCACCACTGGAAGGCCTTCATCCAGAAGCAGTCGAAGTGGAACACGTGCAGCGGCAGGTCGCGCTCGGCCATGCCGTCGATAAAGCTGTTAACCGTCGCTTCGTCGTAGTTGGTGGTGAAGGAGGTGGTCAGCCACAGGCCGAACGACCACGCAGGCGGCAGCGCCGGACGGCCGGTGAAGCGGGTATAGCGGTTCAGCACTTCTTTCGGCGTCGGGCCGTCGATCACGAAGTACTCCAGATACTCCCCTTCCACGCTGAACTGCACTTTGGAGACCTTCTCGGAGCCGACTTCAAACGAGACATTTTCCGGATGATTCACCAGCACGCCGTAGCCGCGGTTGGTCAGGTAGAACGGTATGTTTTTGTAGGACTGCTCGGTGCTGGTGCCCCCGTCGCGGTTCCAGGTTTCGACCGTCTGACCGTTGCGCACCAGGGCGGTGAAGCGCTCGCCCAGGCCGTAGACCGTTTCCCCCACGCCCAGATCCAGACGTTCAAACACATAGTTGCGATCGGTATTGCTGTCCTGCACGTAGCCGTTGTTTTTCAGCTGGCTGCCGGTAATGCGCTGGCCGTTGCGCAGGAAATCCAGCCCCCAGAACTCGCCTTTGGCGACGCGCACGCTGACGCTGCCGCTTTTCAGCTCGGCAAATTCGGCGTTGTTTTCAATCTCAACTTTTACATCCTTCAGAACGTTCAGCGGATAGTGCGGGCCGTTGTTCAGCGCACCCTGGAAGTGCTCAATGCGCACCCCGACAATCCCTTCCTGCGGGGCAAACAGGCGCACCGTGAACATCAACGTGTCGAGCTGCCAGGTGCGTTCGCGCACGTCACGCGGCGCCACATACACCACCAGGTCATTGCCCTGCTGCTCCACGTCGAACACCTGCACCGGATAGGTCACATTCAGGCCCGGTTGAATAAGCCAGTTTCCATCACTGATTTTCATGCTTACGTCCTCTTAGTTCTGCAATTCTTTGCTGACCGGCAGGTTTTCAAACTCCTGCTGATTGCGGCGCGCGCCCTGCGCCAGCTCGCGCAGAATTTTGGTCAGGAAAGGGGTTTTCAGCGTGTAGTAGCGTTTGGCGATGATGGCGCTCAGCACGTAACAGATCGCCGGTGCCAGGGTAAACAGGCCGATGATGATGCTGATGGTCGCGCTGTTCTGGGTTTTGGCTGCCGCGTCGTAGCCGCCGCCTGCCAGCATCCAGCCTATCATCGCCCCGCCCAGCGCCAGGCCGAGTTTCAGCACGAACAGCGTGCCCGCAAAGCTGATGCCGGTCAGACGTTTGCCGTTGGTCCATTCGCCGTAGTCGACGGTATCGGACATCATTACCCACTGAATCGGCGTCACCAGCTGGTGCAGCACGCCGATAACGAAGATGAAGCCGAACATCAGGACGGTGGCATGCATCGGCACGAAGAACATCGCCACGCTGACCACCGCCAGCGCGGCGTTGGTCCACCAGAAGATGCTGACCTTGCACTTCCAGTCGGTGAGCGGTTTCGCCAGCGCGGAGCCAATCAGATTGCCGACGCAGTAGGTGGTGAGGAAGGCGACGAACACCTCCGGCGAGCCCATGATCCAGGTGCAGTAGTACATCATCGCGCCCCCGCGCACGCAGACGGCGAGAATGTTGAGGATGGTGAGCACGCCGACGATACGCCACTGGTCGTTTTGCCAGATATCGCGCAGGTCTTCACGCATGGAGGTGGTGCTCGGTGGCACCTGGATGCGCTCTTTGGTGGTGAAGAAGCAGAACGCCAGCATCAGAAACGCGACCACCGACAGCACGGCGATCCCGCCCTGGAAGCCGAACGCTTTATCGTCGCCGCCAATCAGGTTGACCAGCGGCATCATCAGCACCGTAGAGAGCATGCCGCCCGCCGTCGCCAGCACAAAGCGCCAGGACTGAAGGGAGATACGCTGCGTCGGGTCGTTGGTGATCACGCCGCCCAGCGCGCAGTACGGGATATTGACCACGGTATAGAGCAGGGTCAGCAGCGTGTATGTGATGGCGGCGTAAACCATTTTTCCGTTAAGGCTCAGGTCCGGCGTGGTGTAGGCCAGCACGCAGACGATGCCGAACGGAATGGCGCCGAACAAAATCCACGGACGGAACTTGCCCCAGCGGCTGCGGGTGCGGTCGGCAATCAGCCCCATGCACGGGTCGGAGATCGCATCCAGCGCGCGGGCCAGCAGGAACATGGTGCCGACAAACCCGGCGGGAATACCAAAAATATCGGTGTAGAAAAACATCATATAAAGCATGACGTTATCAAAAATGATATGGCTGGCGGCGTCTCCCATGCCGTAGCCAATCTTCTCTTTTACTGACAAGACTTCGCTCATATTTTTATCCTTCACGCTGTAGGGGGCGCTGAGACCGGTTACCGTTTTTTAAACCATTGTTTCAGGAGCGGGTATTGCGTTTTCTGGTTAAGAGATTACGTTTCTTGTTTTTTGTGATCGGGATAAAAGTTGATGAGCACGAAATGCTAACCTGAGGATTTTCTTAAGAATTAGCTGAAACAGGGGGATTCAGGTCAAAAGAGAGGTGAAAAAAGTGGTGTGGGGTATGTGGTAAATGCCTGAAAGTAGCTATAATGCGCCCCGCCTCCATGTAGCAATGCAGGCGCGGAAGATCGTCATCTCCGGTGAGGTGGCTGGACTTCAAATCCAGTTGGGGGCGCCAGCGTTCCCGGGCAGGTTCGACTCCTGTGATCTTCCGCCAAAGTTTTTCCACCACCATCCGAAAACGTCTAAAAAGCCTTTATTTTCAACACACATATTAAATCACTCATCCGGAACCGTCCGACAAGTTCTCCCTGAATCCATGAAAAAAATGTATAGTGATGTGTATAGATTTTTTATACATATTTTTGACTTATACACATGGCACTAACAGACATACAAATTAAACGAGCAAAGCCCCAAGACAAGCCATACACATTGAACGATGGGCAAGGCCTGTCATTGCTTATCAATCCCGACGGCTCGAAGGGCTGGCGCTTCCGCTTTCGTTTTGCCGGTAAAGCGCGGCTAATGTCATTTGGCAGCTACGACCTTGTGAGCCTCGCAGAAGCACGTGAGAAACGCGATACGGCCCGTAAGCAGGTCGCAAATGGCGTTGATCCAATCGAAGAACGTAAAGCCAAAAAGCTGGCACAGCAACTCTCAACAGAGAACTCATTCGAAGCCATATGTCGAGAATGGCACGCCAACAAAGCTGACCGCTGGACAGTGGCCTATCGCGAAGAAATCATTAAGACATTCGAGCAAGATGTGTTCCCGTTCATTGGTAAACGTCCTATCAGTGAAATCAAACCGTTAGAACTACTTGAAGTATTGCGACGAATAGAGAAGCGTGGAGCACTGGAGAAGACCAGAAAAGTGCGCCAAAGATGCGGCGAGGTTTATCGCTATGCGATCATAACTGGCCGCGCTGAATACAATCCAGCACCTGATTTAGCTATCGCTCTGACCGTACCTAAGCAAAAGCACCATCCTTTTTTATCCGCTGAAGAGATACCTCATTTTATTCGGGATCTTGAGAGGTATACCGGCAGCATCATCACTAAAAATGCGACTAAGATTGTTATGTTAACTGGTGTAAGAACGCAGGAAATGCGTTTTGCTACGTGGGATGAAGTTGACCTTGAGAAAGGGATATGGGAAATTCCTTCAGAAAGGATGAAAATGCGCAGACCTCACATTGTGCCTCTATCTGCTCAGGTGATTGACCTTTTCAAGCAGCTCAAGCCTATTACTGGCCATTATCCCTACATTTTTATTGGTAGAAATAATCGTAACAAACCTATATCCAAAGAAAGTGTGTCACAGGTTATTGAATTACTAGGCTACAAAGGTCGTGCGACAGGGCACGGATTTAGACATACCATGTCTACCATTTTGCACGAAAAGGGATTTGACAGTGCATGGATTGAAATGCAATTAGCTCATGTAGATAAAAACACTATTCGAGGTACATATAACCATGCTCAGTATTTAGAGAAAAGGAAAGATATGATGCAATGGTATGCGGATTTTTTATATAAGACATTGGAGCGGTAAACGCTCCAACTCATGATCAATACAGGGATGCTATTACCTTTAAAACTTTGAAGAAGAATATGGCAACAATTGACCAGATAATTAAGTATCCCCAAATACTACTAATGTAATAGTTAATTCTACCTTTTAACACTCGCCAAAAACTAAAGCTTTCAGAAGTATGGGCAATATAATATCTACTTTTTACTATTTTATGATACTCGTAGTCAACAGGGCTATGGTTGAAAGTACATGTTGATTTTATTTTTTCATACTCATCGCGAAGGTTATCTATGCATTTGTAATCGTCATTCGTTATTTCTTCTTTTAAGCAGTTTTTGAATAAAGAAATCTTCCTTTCATGCTCATTAAGCAACTCAGCATTTCTAAAGAGAGCCTCAGATTTAGCTCCTGATGCGACTCCCCATTCAATAAGGCTAATTATTATTAATAGCATGCTTAAGATAATGGAAAATGCAGTTATTAATATATTGAGCTTAGGATTTATATCTGTAATCCAAAAATATTGGATTAATGAGAGTATGATACCGGAAAGGCCAATTAAAGCGAGACTGATAGTCGAAAAAATCTCTCTAACCTTTAACCTACGGGATGCATTGTATCTTGCGCATGATGTTTCCCAGGCGGATTTGCTTAGGCTATCCAAAAAATCTTTCATCATAAGCTCCATGAATAGTATGAAGTGACGCAACGCCGGAGATATCAGTCCAATCCTCTTCACCAGCGGTTTCCCCCGATGAAGGTTTACTACCATTTTAGGTCAGGAGCACTTCTGCCCATCACGGCCTTACCGCGTGGGGTACGGCACCTGCAAGGCAAGTACCGTCGGCGTTGGTCAAGCTCAATATAGCATTACTTGGGATACACTTCACCTTCATCTGCATGCATGCTAGCTAAATTTTTAGCTTTATATCTTTCATAACGCTCTTCAACCTGTTCTTTAGTTAACCTCTCGCCTTCAGCAATCCTTCCACGTCGGTGCAAGAATTCAGTTTTTTGTTTAATAGTTTTAATCTGGTCATAATCTCTTATATAACCTCTATGTGGGCTAAACTTCATTTCATAATAAGCACGCGCTACCTTTTTCAATCCTTCTGGTGCACAATTATCAAAATCATCCAAGCGCTTAAACATTTCACTTATTATAAAATCTATTTTATGAAGAAGAGAAAGATCGTTAATATTTGAATAATAAGCTACCCACCCGTATCTTTTTTTCTCACTAATAGCTCCTGTTAACTTATCATTTAGCTCTTCCAGAAAAATGTCTTTTAGATCATTAGAGGTTAAATGTGTATACTTTTTTAACCTTTTGTTTTTATTGTGAAGATAATCACTGAACCTAGATGCAATTGATTTCATAAATGATTCAACAGTCGAATCTCGCACTGTTATAACATTTCCTTTAAAAACATATCCTAAAAAACTAAAGGACTCATTAAGAAAACCTAAATGTGTTTTTGGTGATGATGGCGGATGAGTGTTTAACCCCCTATACTTAAGCCTGCGCCTTAATGAATGATAAGCTGAGTTTACGTCATCATAATTACCATACATTAGTACATCATCAACATATCTATAGTAAGTCACATCAAATTTTAGCATTTCGTTATCTACACCTTGCAGATAAATCGCAGCTAAAATGTTAGATATTGACAAGCCTTGAGGTACTCCCTTTTCATTATCAAAAAACACCTTCCTCATTTTTTTATTAACATTATCACTTGTTGTTGGTGTTAAAAGAGAATGAACTATGAGATCTAGCGCCCTTTTACTTCTTATGTTTTTTGATAAGATTTTTTCAAGTCGATGTTTGTTTATGTTGTCATAAAAACCTTCGATATCACAACTACAAACATAAATATCCTCAGGAATCACGCCTTTTAAATCATCTGATATACTTCTAATATAAGTTGAAGCTATGCTTTTCGGTACACAACTAGGAAAAATCTCACAAAGAAAAACATTAAGCTGTTTTAATACAACGCGATCTCTAATGGTTGGTATAGAAATAACCCTGGGTTTTTTCCCTCTCCCTTTGCTTTTCAACTTCTCTAAGTAAGGAGTAAATCTAAAAGAACCGTTAAGACATTTTTCAGAGACTTTCTTTAATTCCTTTCTGGCTCTATTTGAATATTGCATGCCATTGATTCTATCGAGGCCTTTTGCTGCGGACTTACTAAATCTCTCGGTATATACATCAAATAAAGATTTTGGAGAGAAGAGTTTTTTAAATAACTTTTCTTGTGCTCGTTCATCCATTGCATCACCTTATATTGCGTCACGACTACTTCGCTTGGCTGCTTAACACCATTAATTCATCCAACTCTTATAGCAAAATTAAATAAAAACTGCATTAACCTTCCCAATTAATTTATCGCATTAAATTATTATGCGCGCAATGCTCTCCCCGCCCCGCCTGCCCGCTTAAGGGGGCGCTTTTAATGCGGGTGCATGACCGGCCTCAGGGCGTGCCAGTGCTGGCGCTGGCGGGGGATTCAGTGACGTTAAAACGCATGCAAAACCATGCACCTTATGCATGCATGGCTTTTATACGTAAAAATGGCGGGATTTTCGGGGATTTTTAAGCGAACTACTGCACAGTCAGTTCTGCACGGCGGCGGGTGTAATTCAGGTTCTGTGCAGGCGTGAATTTTTCACGACTATCATCGCACGAAGCCGCGTCAGGTCTGAATCCGATGGCCGTTAAAATGTCATTATCCTGCGCCGAATAATTAATTTTTTCACCGGCGACCAGCCAGAGCTGTAGCGCCTCACGCAGACAGTCGAGTGAGTGCTGCATGGCGCAGCGCTGAACGGCAGAGTGTTGCCCGGAATAATTCATCAGTTCAGGGGCAAGGGCGGCGGCCAGCTCCGCGCCGTGCACCTGCATAAAATCATTCAATCGGTCGCGGATGCTGATGCGCTGCACCTCCTCATGCGAACGGATATAGCGACCGGCAGCCTGATTGATTTCCCATTTTTTCACGTCGATAATCTCGCGCAGCGTTTGCAGGCTCCGGCCGCTGTGGCCGTTACCGGCAAGCTGTTCGCGGTATGCCTGTTCGGCCTGCTTCAGTTCATCCCGGCGTTGCAGCCATGCGGATTTGTTTGCCTGACAGGCCTCAAAGGCTTTCTGTAGCGTCAGTGTGGACACGTATGTTTCTCCTGATGTCTGGCCGTGCTCACGCACCGGCACGGTTAACGGTGGGCTCCGGTGCGGGTACAGGGATAACCGGCTCTGTCACCGGTGAACGAATAATCCCGTCGATGGATTCAAGCGTGCGGAACGTGGCCGAGCACTCGATGTTCATGCACTGGTGATAGCGCTGTTTGACGTTATCGGACAGATAGCGACTGGTGCGGGAATGCGCGCTGGTTTTGCAGAACGGGCAGTGAAACATGCTTACCCCTCCGCTTCTGTCTCGCCATTTTCAGCCAGCTTTCTGGCGAGCATCATTCTCTTCGCAGGGCTGCGTAACAGCTCCGTATCCACGCCTGTAATCTGCGGCCGGTGCATGCCCGTCACGGACAACACCGGCTCCTGCGTCATATCGAAGTGATACAGGCTGCCCTGACGGCTCAGCGCATCGCGCAGCTCGCCGGTGGCCACGGACTGAGGAGCGCTTTCTCCCTTCATTTCGAGGGCACGAATGCGCAGCAGGAAAGCGCGGATGAGGGCGACAGGAACCGCATTGACAGCCTGAGCCCATTCCGCACCGGCGTAAGCGGTAAAGGCATCTTCGTGCGCTGACAGGTATTTATTGCCGGTGGAGCAGGCATTCAGCATGGCGCGTGTCCGGTCAGTCTCCAGCTCCGCAATCAGGCCGGTGAACTCGTCGGCCAGCTCGCGACTGGCGATACGCCTGCTGTGCTCAGTTTTCATTTCAGGGGTGAGACTGCCGCGCAGGGTGCGAAAGCGGCTGCGCCAGTCCTGCTCCGCCTCAGTGCTCTCATCGAGGGCGGTCTGCCGCTCCTGCTTACAGCGTTCAATGGACGTATCAATCTCTTTCAGAACCTGCATGCTGGCCGCGTGGGTGTCTCTTGCCGCAGTGAATGCGCTCAGCTTGTCGGTGATGCGCTGGCTGTTCTCTGCGTACTGCCTGGCGGCAACGTCTTGCAGGGCGGTAATGACTGTTTCGGGTTTCATGTTCAGGCTCTCCGTTTATTCAACCTGAAATGATTCTGCCCTTCATCACACAACATCTCGATTCATTGCAGTTGTGGCAGTTCTGGCACAAACAGCACTCAAAACCCGGCTTGCCAGAAAAAGGTCTCAGCAAAACCTTACTCATCGTTTGTTTTTTTACTTATAACTGTTCACCACTGTTCACCTTAAATAAAAATATAAATAATACAGTAAGATAAAGGGTGAACAGTTGAGGACATGACTGTTCACCGTCTGTTCACCACTGTTCACCCTCCTGTTTTGCTCTGTCTATACCAATTAGACTTTATTTCGATTAAAAATGAAAAATATATAACTAAAAGAAATAGAAATTGCTGCATTGTAATGCAGTGGTTTGCATATCTTTGCCAGCGTTTGCCTTTGTTTGCCAGAGCGAAAAGTCAATGTTTGTTTCCCCGAAAATCTCACATGACCAGAGGAAAAATATAGACATAATAAGGAGCTACCCGAAGCCGGACGGACATGACCGGCACTGTATGGACTTTATGAGGTAGCCCGATGCACACCGCTTTTTCTTCCCCGTCTTCTGCCCCTGCCACCCCACTGATGCCGGTTTCTGATGCCGTTCAGGAGCGCTTTCTCCGCCTGCCCGAAGTGATGCATCTGTGCGGCCTGTCCCGGTCAACCATTTACGACCTCATCAGCCGCGAGGCTTTCCCGAAACAAATCAGCCTGGGCGGTAAAAACGTGGCGTGGGCGCAGTCTGAAATCACCGCATGGATGGCAGATCGCATTGCCGAACGCAACCGGGGCTATGACGCATGATGATGATCGTTCAGCAAACTGCCCCTTTTTCTGGCTTGCTTCCTGTCGCCGTTTCCAGGTATAGTTTTCCCGCTGTCGCAAAATCGGCAGCCGGAATTGGCGTTCCGTGTAACTTATTGGCGACTCCAGACGCGCCTTGCGTCTTTTTTTATGTCGTAGCTCAGGCACACCCATTTTCCGGGCTGTGGTGTCTATGTGTACACCATTGTTCCAGCAAGATAATGGCAGTCCGGGCGGGGCAGCCTTCGGGCTGGCCGGTTTCCAATAAGGCCGGTTACGCCAACCCCGTTCGGGCTGCCACCAGTGAAATTGGCGTTTCCGGTGGTAGCAGCAACCGCTACTTATTGGAGGCTGCCATCATGGCTACTACCCTCACTCCGTCACACCCGCAGTTTGTCTTTGTGTTTGCCGCCGTTCGTCGTGCAGACCGTAAACCCCGTATCTGTATGCTCCGCACCGTTGCCGGTGATGAACACGCCGCACGCCTGTCGCTCGTTCGCGACTACGTTCTGTCGTTCGCTGGCCGCCTGCCGGTTGCGGAGGTGCGTGCATGAGACATACCACCATTACCGCCCGTGACCTCGAATGTCTGGAGCATATGCGCAACGTCGGCCAGCTCGTCAATGAGCTGATGCAGGTGCAGGACTGCGCCACCGTTCGTCGTGACCCTGCGCAGCAGTCGCAACTCACCTCCGTGATTTACCTTATGACCGCCCAGCTCGACGGCGTGGTAGAGCGCTGCAATCAGCGCTGGCTGACCGGGGAGGGCAACGTATGAAAAAGCCATTACCGCCCGTATTACGCGCCGCGCTATATCGGCGCGCTGTCGCCTGTGCATGGCTGACGGTATGCGAACGCCAGCACCGCTACCCGCACCTCACCCTCGACGCGCTGGAAAGCGCCATTGCCGCCGAGCTGGAGGGCTTCTACCTGCGCCAGCACGGCGAGGAAAAAGGCCGCCAGATTGCCTGTGCACTGCTGGAAGATTTAATGGAAGCCGGACCACTCAAAGCCGCGCCGTCGCTGTCCTTCCTCGGGCTGGCCGTGATGGATGAACTCTGCGCCCGTCACATGCAATCGCCTGTTGTGCACTGAGGGAGAAAATAACGATGAAAATGAACGTAACAGAGACGGTAAAACAGGCGTGCGGCCACTGGCCGCGCATTCTCCCGGCGCTGGGTGTGAAGGTCATAAAAAACCGGCATCAGGCCTGTCCGGTGTGCGGCGGCTCTGACCGTTTCCGCTTTGACGATAAAGAGGGGCGCGGGACGTGGCTCTGTAATCAGTGCGGCGCGGGTGACGGGCTTAAGCTGGTTGAGAAAGTGTTCGGTATGACCGCATCAGAGGCTGCCGGGAAGGTGGACGCCGTGACCGGCAACCTGCCACCGGTTGCCCCCGAAGTGATTGCGGCCGCAGAGGCTGAAACCGAAGCAGACCGCAAAGCGGCGGCCGCGCTGGCCGTCAGACTGATGGAGAAAACCCGCACGGCCAGCGGCAACGCCTATCTGACCCGCAAGGGATTTCCCGGTCATGAATGTGTCATGCTGACGGCCACACATAAAACCGGCGGCGTGATGTTCCGCGCCGATGATGTGGTTGTCCCGCTGTATGACGATACCGGCGCACTGGTTAACCTTCAGCTTATCAGTTCTGAGGGGCTCAAACGCACCCTGAAAGGCGGGGCGGTAAAAGGAGCGAGCCATACCATCGAAGGGAAAAAACAGGCTGGAAAACGCCTGTGGATTGCAGAAGGCTATGCGACCGCACTCACCGTGCATCACCTAACCGGCGAAACCGTTATGGTGGCGCTGTCGTCCGTGAACCTCCTCTCTCTGGCGAGCCTTGCCCGTCAGAAACACCCGGCCTGTCAGATTGTCCTCGCTGCTGACCGTGACCTTAACGGCGATGGTCAGACAAAAGCCGCCGCGGCCGCAGAAACCTGTGAGGGCGTTGTTGCCCTGCCGCCGGTGTTTGGTGACTGGAATGATGCGTTTATGCAGAATGGCGGGGAGGCCACGCGAAAAGCGATTTATGACGCCATCCGGCCACCGGCACAAAGCCCGTTCGACACCATGAGCGAGGCGGAATTTACGGCCATGAGCGCCAGCGACAAGGCTCTGCGGGTGCATGAGCATTACGGCGAAGCGCTGGCCGTGGATGCGAACGGCCAGCTCCTGTCCCGCTATGAAAACGGCATCTGGAAAAATATCCCGGCAGCCACTTTTTCACGGAATGTGGCTGACTTATTCCAGCGCCTGCGCGCCCCGTTCTCATCCGGGAAAATTGCCTCGGTGGTGGAGACCCTGAAACTGATTATTCCGCAGCAGGCCGCACCGGCACGGCGTCTGATTGGTTTTCGCAACGGGGTACTCGATACCCAAAGCGGCATATTCAGTCCACATCATAAATCGCACTGGCTACGCACACTGTGCGACGTGGATTTTACCCCGCCGGTAGAAGGCGAAATGCTGGAGACTCACGCGCCGAATTTCTGGCGCTGGCTCGACCGGGCGGCCGGTAAAAATCCACAAAAGCGCGACGTGATACTCGCTGCGCTGTTTATGGTGCTGGCGAACCGTTACGACTGGCAGCTCTTTCTCGAAGTCACCGGTCCCGGCGGGAGTGGCAAAAGCATTCTCGCCGAAATCGCGACCCTGCTCGCCGGAGAGGATAACGCCACGTCAGCCGACATCGACACGCTGGAAGACCCGCGCAAGCGTGCATCCCTGATTGGCTTCTCGCTGATACGTCTGCCGGACCAGGAAAAATGGAGCGGTGACGGCGCAGGGCTGAAGGCCATCACCGGCGGCGATGCGGTCTCGGTTGACCCGAAATACCAGAACCCGTATTCAACACATATTCCGGCGGTAATTCTGGCCGTGAACAACAACCCGATGCGCTTTACCGACCGCAGCGGCGGCGTGTCCCGTCGCCGGGTGATTATTCATTTCCCGGAGCAGATTGCACCGGAAGAGCGCGACCCGCAGCTCAGGGATAAAATTGCGCGCGAGCTGGCCGTTATCGTGCGCCAGCTTATGCAGAAATTCAGCGACCCGATGACCGCGCGCGCACTGCTCCAGTTGCAGCAGAACTCCGACGAGGCACTCAATATCAAGCGCGATGCTGACCCGACGTTTGATTTTTGCGGTTATCTGGAAATGCTGCCGCAGACCAGCGGGATGTTTATGGGTAATGCCAGCATCGTCCCGCGTAATTACCGTAAGTATCTCTATCACGCGTATCTGGCCTATATGGAGGCCAACGGGTACAGAAACGTGCTCAGCCTGAAAATGTTCGGGCTGGGGCTGCCCATGATGCTGAAAGAGTACGGCCTGAATTATGAAAAGCGGCACACAAAGCAGGGGATACAGACCAACCTGTCGCTGAAAGAAGAAAGCTACGGCGACTGGCTGCCGAAATGCGATGAACCCGCAGCGACATAACCCACTCCAGACCGGCTAGAGCCGGTCTTTTTCTTTCCGGCAATTGCCATAAGGTGAACACTCCACTGTTCACCCTTCACCGTATATTCACCCCATATCATTATGAAATTATTGATAAAAAAAGAAAAGGTGAACAGTGTGAACAGTAAAACCGGAAAAAACTTTTTATCCCCCCGTGTATCGCCTGACCGGTCGCATTCAGAACGAGCAAAACAAACAAAGGTGAAGAGTCGACCGTTCACCCTTCACCAACTCATCACCACCTAACTACATGATATAAAATGATAAATAACCGAGGTGAACAGTGTGAACAGTTAAATGCAAAAAAAGTTTTTTTGCGTATGATGTCGGTATGAGGCTTCACAAGAGAATTTGAATAATGGATAAGACTAGAGACTTTATTCTTGGAGGGCTTTCTCGCTTTGGCTTAGCTGATTTGCCCGGCAGACCTTACGATTCTGCTTTTGAATTAATAGCCTCCCCACCTATACGCAAACGCCTCATTGTGATGGGCTTTAATGGTTCGTCAGCCGATTCCCATATGACCAACAGCCAGTCTATTATTCAGGATCATTCAAAGCCTCTTGTCTCGAATGTCCATTTAGGGACGCAAGGGGAATGGGGAATTACTCACCTAGCTAAGCGACTACAACAGATACCTATCAGCCTAGGTTACAGATGGGAAGACGTAGTATTTACGAATGCTCTAATGATGTGCTCAACCAATGCCTCAGAACTCAAACAAGAGGCGAGCCGGCACAAACTAACTGTCGAACAACTCGTAAAATACTCAACCAGATTTTTTGAGAATGTCACAATCCCTCTGTGTAAGCCTGAACTGATTATCGCTTATAGCAACAGTCTACAATCCCTTTCAGCAGCAAATATTTTGCTAAAATACTTCGGTGATCCAAGCACTCTCATCTATACGCAGCAGAAGGGTTATTACACAACTTTCGCTTTCTCAGCCGTACTAAATGATGTGAAAATCCCTGTAATATGTGTCCGTCATATGTCTAGATTTAAACCTTCAGAAGAGTTAATTGAAACAGCTCTAGAGACGATGAAGGAGCTTTAGCTTTATCCGTCAGATTGAACCTTACACTTGGAACAATGTGTATAGCGATGTGTATAACACAAACATCACCCTAAAATAAAATACAATAAAAACAGCAAGTTGAGACCAAACAAGAACTCCTGTGATCTTCCGCCAAAATCATTCTATTTTTCCTAATCTTGTTAATCCGTTCGGTTTATTAATTCCACTTACGTCTCTATGTTCCTTCTACTCTTAATGAAATTTAATATTTCCTATAATTGTTAAAAATGCACTATTTGTGCTCTTTTTTCACCCACCAGAATACAATATCAAATAAGCTTTGAAATTTTATTGGTAAAGGATTATTAATATCTATGCTCTGCTAACTGAACAGGACACGTAGCATTTAAAACAATCTGGTAACAGATTTAACATTAAGGTGAAATATGTCTCAGCAAAAAGGGAATTATTGTGCTTTTTATGTTTCTGAGCCTTTTAATCAGAGTTCATTAGGGGCACATGCAACTAAAGATTTTGTATATTATAATTTACTAAGATCATGGAAAGGTGCTGACGCCTCATTTCCATTTATTGATTCTCATAGCTCAACTTACAGTGTTCGGGATGGAAGTGATTGGGAAAAAACTCTTAAACCGAGATTACATCAAAGACTTAAAAATTCAAAAAACATAATTCTATTTTTAAGCTCTTCCACCATCAACTCAAGAGCGATAAGAGAAGAAGTTGATTATGCTATAAATGTTTTATCATTGCCTGTAATAGTAATATATCCAGAATTTGAAAATAAAGAAGATATACATGATGCTAATGGCTTCACGAAGAAAATAACTAATCTTTGGGATCTGCTTCCAATTTTCCGTGATTCTAAACACAAAGTTCCAGTAATGCACATTCCTCTAAAAAAGGAACTCGTACAATCAGCATTAAAAGATAAGGACTTCTTTTTAGGTAGCGCCGCTAAAAATATTGGATATTACTATAACTAATAACTTACCGCATTATGTTTTTATATAATGCGGTTTATTGGGACTCTTTATCATGAAGAAAGTAAAATTTTTCGATAGCAGAGTGAGAGATAAGTTCTCTAAGCATATATCAGCAATAAGTACACTCGCCTCTGTTTTATTAATTTTTTTTAATATACCGGAGAACAAAAAAATCATTTTATTCGCTGTTTTTTCGGCGTGTCTTTTTTTACTTTACTGCAAAATATGGTGGCACTTTAATAACCTTCAAGAGATTGAGTTGGATGTTGAAGGTAGTAAAGTTTCAATTAAGACTGGAGACTTATTTTTACAGCCCGGTTTGAAATGTATAGCATTTAACGAGTATTTTGATACCAAGGTTGACGAAAAAATCATATCATCAACATCTTTAAACGGCCAATATATTAATAAGTTCTTCCCTAACTCGGTTAATGAGTTAGACAAAATAATAACTGAGTATGAATTTGAAGAAGAAGAAAAAATAGGTATTAATGATGAGAGAAGAGTAGGGAAAAAAGTAAAGTACTCTTTAGGAACAACTTGCGTTATTGATGATTATTTACTTACTGCCTTCAGCCATTTTGATAAAAACAATAAAGCATATCTTTCTATGCCAGATTATTTATCTTTTTTAATAACCTTCTGGGATAAAGTAAATAAAGTATATGCTCAAAGGAATGTATCTGTTCCTATCTTTGGTTCAGGAATCACACGAATAAAAGAGCATAAGAACATTAGTGATGAAGAACTTTTGAAGATCATGCTTTGAACATTCAGAATAAGTGAAATGAGATTTAAATATCCAGCTAAACTTTCTATTATTATAAATTATGACAAGATAAAAACCATCAATTTATTAGATATCAAATCTGCACGAAATGGAATTTAATTACAGCTCGATATTATCCCTTTGGTTTGACACCTCGGGCGACTAGCGCCTCCCTCGCCAGTTCCTTCAACCAGCTGGCGAGACTCACTCCTTCCTCAGCCGCCACAGCATCCAACTGTTCCTTCAATGCCGGATCAATACGCATCTTAAACTGCGGAGACTGCCCGCCGCCTTTTGGTTTTTTTTCGCGCGATATGATTGACATGAGGCCACCTATCCATCTACTCTGATACATATAGGAGGCCACCTAAACCTCCTGTATTTCAACGCCCCGATGTGCGGGAACACAACCGGAGCGTCTAACCTCACCAACTATCAAGGAGTTGATTATGGCTGATTCGCATTCTACCCCAGACACCGACCAATCCGGAACCGAGCGTTCATTAATTGTGGGATACCGCCCGAATGTTTACGACAAATCTACGCCAAAAATCATCCTTTCCGGCAAGTGGCTGCGCGCGGCGGGGTTTGATACCGGACAGCAGGTCACGGTAAAGGTCATGAAAGGATGCATCGTTCTGGTGGCGTATAACGAGCAGGAGCAGCGTTTGCAAGATGATTATAAACGGACGAAAGCAAAGCTTATTGAGATAGAGGACGCGCTTGCAGCGATCCAAATTCCGCATGCTGGAAAGCGACTCGCAAAATCAAATACAAACCACCTGGCTTAGCGGCTGTTTCTGGCATACTACGAGCTTACAGGCATCAACCTTATGAAGCGGAGGCAGCATGACATATGAGGAATTAATAAATTCTCCAGCCGGTGAGTTCGTCATGTTTGCCAGCAAGGATGGAAAAGTTCGCATTGAATGCCGCTTCGAAAGCGATACCTTGTGGCTCTCACAGGCCACGATCTGTGAGTTATACGGCAAAGCCAAAGCTACGATCAGCGGGCATATCAAGAATATTTTTGATGAGGGTGAACTGGTCGAAAATTCAGTTGTTCGGTTTTACCGAACAACTGCCAGCGATGGTAAAGTATATAACGTTCAATACTTTAGCCTGCCCGTCATTCTCGCCATCGGCTATCGCGTCCGATCCACGCGAGGTACACAGTTCCGCCAGTGGGCCACCCAAACGCTACAGGAATACCTGGTTAAAGGCTTCGTTATGGACGACGAGCGCCTGAAAAATCCGCCTGTAGGATCTTCCGCCGTCCCTGACTATTTCGATGAAATGCTGGAACGCATTCGCGATATACGTGCCAGCGAACGCCGGGTCTATCTTCGCGTGAGGGAGATTTTCGCATTAGCTGCTGACTATCAGCCGTCGCTCAAAGAAACCACGCAATTCTTTCAGACCATCCAGAATAAACTGCATTTTGCCTGCACTGGGCACACCGCTGCTGAGTTGATTCACCAACGTGCGGACGCCACTCAACCGCATATGGGGCTGACCAGCTATAAATGCGAAGAAGTCCGTAAAAGCGATGTCACCACCGCAAAAAATTATCTGTCTCAGGATGAGGTGAGCGAGCTTAATCGCGTCGTTAATATGTGGCTCGATTTTGCCGAAGATCAGGCCAAACGCCGCAAGCAGGTATTTTTACGAGACTGGCAAACCAAGCTCGATCAGTTTCTGCAATTTAATGACCGGGACGTTTTAGAAGGAGCAGGCAAAATCAGCAAGAAAACGGCTGATGAAAAGGCGTGCTCAGAATACCTCGAGTTTGAAAAAAAGCAGCGCCTGCTGAAAGAAGCCGAAGGTAAGAAAGATATCGCCGGCTTATTAAAATGGGATAAGCAGGCTAAGCGCTAATCCCGGCATAGGTTCATTATTTAATGATATTCATCATTTCAATATTTGATGCTTTTTTAGTGACTATTATTCTTGCGATGGAAGAATAGTCATAAATCAACCTTATAAATTTTTAAACGTCAATTGATACCATCCATATCTCGCAACTACAACATTCTATTAAACCAACCAAAATTCTTTAACATTCCTGTTTTGAAATGAAAGTCACAATTTAAATCCATAATGAAGAGTAGTTTCCCTCAGTCTATAAAAGGAGATTGAGATGGCTATACCTGTTTACTTATGGCTCGAGGATGATTCAGGCCGGAGGATTAATGGATCTGTCGATATAAAAGATCGCGAAGGTTCAATAGAAGTGATTGAATTTATGCATTCTATAGAACAACCTATAGATAAATTCTCCGGTAAAATCACTGCAAAACGCATTTGTAGTACCTATGCATTCATGAAAGAGATTGATTCATCATCCTCTTATCTATACAAAGCCTTATGCACTGGGCAAACACTTAAAAAAGCAGAGTTCATATTTTACAGAATCAACTATAACGGACTTGAAGAGGCTTACTTTAAGACAACTTTAGAAAATGCAAGAGTAGTTCAAATTGAACCACTCATGTTTGACATTAAACTACCGCGAAACGAACGCTATACACATTGTGAATATGTAGATCTAACATATGAAAAAATAACATGGCATTACATAGATGGAAACATCATTCATTCTGATACCTGGAAGGAACGCGCTTAAGGAGAAAGTATGTCCTGGGAATATGATGTAAAAGAGCACAAATTTTATCTTGATGGTGTTTATCAGTTCGATGCAGATTATGCAGGAGCAAGTGGTTACAAAAACGATCCATCTCAAGAATGTGTAAAAAACAGTGGGCCTCTACCTCGAGGGAAATACACAATTGGTTCCCCTCATAATTCAGCCCACACCGGGAAATATACTCTCAGCCTCACGCCCTACTCGACAAATGAGATGTGTGGTAGAGACTCATTTAAAATACATGGTAAAAGCAGTTTGCACCCTGACGACTCTTCAGAGGGCTGCATCATTGCTCCTCTGAGTGCCAGAAGGAGTATCTGGAAAAGCAACGATACGGTATTGATAGTCAAATGAAGCGTTTATTTTGTTTATTGCCATTACTCGTTGCAGTCAGTTCGCACGTCTCAGCAACGGAAATGACCGGCTTCGCGACCGAGTATTACGATGAAGACGGATCATTGACGGAAATTTCTACAACAGTGCCCCTTTCACCGACCATCGCTATAGGCAAGCAAGCCGTACGAATGGAGGTTACTCACCTGTCAGATATCACCAGCACACCAGTTAACAAAGACAGCTCAGCACGCTGGGTCTGCCTTCATGACGACGATGGCACGAATTACTGGTTCATTTCTGATAACGAAATGGGTGCAGGATTGTTAACTGCGCTAGTTATTGCCAAAGATGGCATCCATAAAGAGTGTGCTAAAACAACGGAACCTGTCAGCGTCTCAGTCGCGAATGTTCCATTGTTGAATGCTACTCACAGGAATCTAATTGAAATGTTCGGCAAGAAAGGGATCGCCAAAAAGAAAGCGATACTTTTTTATCAGGAGACGCCAGTACAGAATGGATTCATCCAGAGTAATACGGTCTCGTATTACTTCGATGGCGAAAAAGTGCGTGGTGTAATCATCGGGCAAATTACCAGTAACTAGCTTGCAGACGCCCTCTCCAGAGGGAGAGGGCGTTAAGCCTGTCCACTCAACCGCATATGCAACAGCGGAAACGGATTCCCCTGCCCATCCAGTTCCGAGCGCCCGACCTGCTCAAACCCCATATGACGATAAAACGCCACCCCCTGCGGATTCTGCTCGTTCACATCCACTTCATTTACGCCGAATTCTGCAATGGCATATTGCAGCAGCATTTTCCCGATACCCTTCCCCCGGCTCGCATCATCCACAAACAGCATTTCAATGCGATTTTTATCCACGCCCAAAAAGCCGTGAATAATACCCACGTCATCCCGGGCAATCACAACCCTGAGATTAGGCAAATATGCGTTGAGCAATAACGGACGCAGCGCCGCGATATCGCTTTCCTGCAAAAAGCGGTGCGTGGCGCGAACGGACGACTCCCAGACTGCGACGAGGCGTTCAAATTGTGAAGGGTGTGCGGCTTCTATTTTCATGGTGATATTCCGGTTGAGTAAAGTTTCAGGGCAGCAATGTAATGATATTCAGCTCTGCGAAGTGCGCCACACGCCAGGCGTACAACCATACTCCGTCTGAAAATGACGAATAAAGTGCGCGCAGTCGCTGAACCCCATCCGCTGCGCAATATCCGTCACGCTTTGCTGTGAGTTCTTCAGCAGCCAGCAAGCATAGCGCAGTCTGGCGCTGCGGATAAATTCGCGGGCCGTTTTGCCGAATTCTGCGTGGAACAGACGGTTGAGCTGGCGTTCACTCAATGCCACTTCTCGCGCAAGCCCGGCGGTGGTGAGCGGCCGGGTCAGGAACTGTTCTATCAGCATGACGGCGCGGCGCAACCGCGAGTCAGGGATAAGCGCAAAATTCGCCGGACGCGGGGTGGCAATTTCATGCGGAACGAGCGACAAACGCTGACAGGTGGTGCTGGCGATATCATCCCCGGCATGGGCGCGGATAAGCTCAGTTGCCAGCGTCAGGGTGGAAATACCGCCCGGGCAGGTCAGCACATCGCCATCGTCGATGAAATCATACCCTTGCTCAGCATAAACCAGCGGGAAAGCCTGCCGAAATGCATCAAGGTGGAAAGGATGGATGGACGCTCGTCGTTCATTCAGCAATCCTTCCTGTGCGAGGACAAAACTGCCGGTGCCAATGCCAATGAGCGGAACCCCGGCATGGTGGGCATGTGCCAGATACGCTTTATCCCCCTGATACCCTAAGTCCAGATACTGCAATTCACCGCCGATAACAGCAAGGTAGTTAAAACTGTCCGGCGGCGCATGGGGAGAATCCGGTCTCATGATAATCCCCGCATTGCTGATAATCGGGATATCAGGAAATTCACTTATCAGGCTGATTTTAAATGCTAATTTATCCTGAGCTTTCGCTGCATAACGCAGCGCCTCCAGCAACCCGGAGACGGCCAGGAGTGAATAACGGGGCCATAATATCAACCCAATATGCAGACACTTTTCCGGTACTGATTTCCCCCCATCGGAGGAGTCAAATACACTTTTCATTTACTTGCCAAATTTAAAATTAATTACATTATCGCAACATGATCTGTCGCACTTTTTATTTCTAAGGTAATCCTGATATTTTAAATCAAACATAAATGAGACGGGAGGAAAATATAATGTTTTTCTCGTTTATATCATTCTTTTTTTGAACCACGACACACATATGTCGGTAATGTTCCTAAGGTAAAGATATAGTTACCATTATGTTGTTCATTGATCCGCATATAAATACTCTTGCCCGGATAGACAAAGAATTGCGGTTCATATTTTTCCAGCCAGCTGTCGTCGACATTATCGTCCGGGAACGTCATATTTTTTTCTGACGTCAGCAAATAGAGATGATCCTGTCTATCCACCCGAAAGGAAATTTTCCTGTCGATGGTTTTACCCGGATCGCTCTTTGCCCGGCCATTCATGCTCAGGGTGCCGAATTTCCCGTCGAAGATGTAATTGAGCCAGACCGTCAGCGTCTCATCCGGATGGTGCTGGACCAGATTAGCCTGGCATGAAAAAGGCTGAACGTAAGTTCGGTGCCACAGGTAATAGCCCGTCAGCACGCCTGCCGTGACGAGGCCCGTCACGATGATATACAGCATCTGCCGAAAACGAGTCATGCTAGCTATCCTTCAGGAAATAATCAGATATACAGCGGTTCGGTTCTTTCATTGGCCGGTCGCAGCGAATAACCGACGCACGAGGAAGCAGAGCGTACCAGCTGATGTAAACCCAGGGATATTGCGCGCATTCAGCCTTGAATTGTTCCACATAGGTCAGCGCTGAAGCGCGTTCAGCGTGAGTCTGAATGTCGTTCGCAAGATAAACGCGACAGGCTCCGACGGATGCCGCAAAACGGTAATCCTCAACAAAACGGTTTTCTGTGGCGTTCATATATCCCGTCACGCCTGCCCCGGCCAGGACGATCAATAGCCCCATGACGACAGCCAGCCAGCGCGTGGGCTTCCTGGCAACGGGCGTTGCTGGCTCGGAGGATGCAGAGACCTCCTCGATCGCTGGCGCCTCCCCACATTGTTCCTCTGCGGGTTGAGGCGCGACGGGTGAAGACTCTCTGACGGTTATTTGCGTGTCGCTTGCCAGCGTCAACCCAATCCGCGGAATGGTAACGATAGGGTCAGTTTCAAAACCAATCTTTTTGAGCCCTTTGCGCAGGATGGAGATGTTCTGGTAATAGGTATTGGAGGAGACAAGCATGCCGCGGCTTTGCCAGACAATATCAAGGAACTCTTGCTGAGTGACAATCGACCCCGCTCTGTCGATTAATAACAACAGGCATCGGCCTGCTGGCGAATTTAACACAACCACACGGTCAGGATTGTTGATATCACGTAACGTGCTGGCCGCAGGATGAAATTCGACGATATTATTTATAATGTAATGCTTATGCATAGGGGCAGTATGAATTCTCCGGTTAACAGATGTTGAACCTGGGTCACCGCATGTATGGGATGACATTCACGTCGGGATTAATGTGACTGATTAACGTCATGCTGTATATCTTCGCCATTGGCGAAAAATCTTAATTTATATTTCATCCCTTAAGCTTCACTGAACCTGCATAAGAACTCAACCCTTGTAGAATGCGGCTTGCAGAGCCGCTTCATCCGCGATCATCCTCATTATGATGTTTTGTGAAGTGAATTTCCGCTCCACAGAAGTATCTGACTACCGGCAGCATCTCATTTATCAGGGCCTCATCTTTTGGCGCACTCCTCGCCTCTTGACATTGACAAATATCTACATAAAAAAACATTGTACGCCACGGACATGCGTGTCTGAAATATTCAGCACCCTTAAGCCTTAAGTTTTCTCAACCTTACCAATATCAATAACTTACATGGTTTTTGTATGCTTTTAAGCCACCTTTCTATCAGTTTTTATCGATGATAACATTCGTAAATTGTTATTCCCCGTCAGCAACTTCACACCCGCACTGACACCAAAAGACAAACTCCTTACAAAACATTTATCAAAGCTAAATTTTCATTAAAAATAGCGGCTATCATAATTTACAGAAAGCGAAGCGGAATAAGACCAATCAGAGGGAAGCGTCGTAACCGGTCTCGATCTTAGTAATTAATACAATTTTAGATTAATTCAGATTACCTCTTTATTGGCCGACGTATAGTAGGCCTACAGTATGCAATACGTCATTGCTTCGAGAATACTGGCGATAACCTTATAAATAATTCGCCTGATTACTATTATAAATCGAGGAATAACATGACGAACAATAGCCAAATAACACAGCATATAACTGTTGCACTGATGGGCGGCGATCATTATGCAAGAAACGGCATTAAAACGTTATTAAGCAGCATCCGCGACGACCTTCACATCATTATCATCGAAGGAGGTTATCAGGAACTGGATAAGGCGCTGTCGTCGATTCGTATCGATATCTTATTTATATCCGGCGCAGAGAAATACCATACAGGGTATGACTCACTGAAATATTTAAAAAAAATCAAAGTCACGCAGCCTGAAGTGATTATCTGCCTGTACTCAACCTCTGCCCATTCCCTGTTATGGGTCCGGGAAGATATTGATGCCTATATCTCGCTACAGAACACGGTTTATCAGTGGCGGATAAAGCTAGCAAAAATGGTCGATAGCCATTATCGGCCCCAAAAGCAGCCAGCGGCGTTATCGCTGACGCCTGGAGAAAGGAGGGTATTAAAGGAACTCAGGAACGGACTGGATATACGTTACATCGCAGAACTGGAGAAACTTTCTTATCGCCGCGTGAGCGCCTTAAAAAGCTCAGCGATAAGGAAACTCGGGCTCAGGAATAAGACAGATTTGCTGGTCTTTTTAACCAGTTAGACCTGCCGCTTTCAGAGCAAATCTCGTAATAAAAAAATCAAGGAACTATGAAATGAAAGCACGCCTTACTTGCCATTCTCTGCTGGCATTAAGCATTGCCGCCCTGCTGCCAGCGGGCTCAGCACTGGCCGCCACCACCAGCGGCGGCACGGTTAACTTCAGCGGTAAAGTGGTGACCTCCGCCTGTGCCATCAGCGCCGGTAGCGCCAATATCGACGTCGACATGGGTGAAGTGCGTACCGCCACGCTGGCTGCCGCAGGCAGTGAAGCCAGTACCGCAAAAGCCTTCTCCATCACGCTGGAAGATTGCGAAATCGCCGATACCTCCGCGTCCACGGAAGATAACCCTATTGCCGCAACGACCGTGGCTATCACCTTCACCGGTACACCGGACAGTACCGATGTGAATAGCCTGGCCGCGGGAGTAAACGGCGGCGCGGGCTCGGCGCAGCATGTCGCTATCCGTCTTTATGACGAACAGGGCAACGTCGTCAGGCTGGGTGAGCCGGCAGCAGCGATCCCCCTGCGTGCAGGGGCGAACATCCTGAACTTCAGCGCGAAATATTACTCCCCACTGGGCAACGCCACGGCGGGTGATGCCAGCGCGGTCGCCACCTACACCGTGACCTATTCGTAATCTTCAGGCCCGGTCTGCTGGCCGGGTCTGACTCAGCTTTCAGGAGACGCACTATGCGCGTAAACACATGGATTTGTCTGGCTGGCACGTTATGTTCATCCGCCGTGTACGCAGGCGGCGTGGGGTTAGGCGCAACGCGGCTGATCTACACCGGCGCGGCTACGCAGACGATGATGCAGGTAAGAAATACCCACCCTGATGCCACGTTTCTGATCCAGTCCTGGATGGAAGACGAGAAAGGGAGCCGTACCAACGACTTCGTCATCACGCCGCCGCTGTACGTCATGAAGCCCGCCAGCGAAAGCGCGGTGAAAATCATGTTCAGCGGCGACGCCCTGCCAGCCGATCGCGAGACGCTGTACTGGATGACGGTCAAAGCTATCCCACAGCAGGTTAAAAACGGTTCCGGCAATTCGCTGCAATTCGCCTCTGCCAACCGCATCAAGGTCTTTTATCGCCCGGAGCGGCTCAGGGAAGGTGCAGGGGAGGCATGGAAAAACCTTGCCGGCGCCTACCGCGCGGGCAAGGTCACGCTGACCAACCCAACGCCATATTACCTCACCACCATTAACGTGAAAATTGATGGCAGGCCGGTGTCGCCCGTCATGGTGCCGCCGAAATCCAGCGTGACGCTGGCAGACACCTTCAGCCATGCGAGCAGCTTAAGCTACCAGACGATTAACGATTATGGCGCCTGGACGCCCGTTACCCGCACGTCATTGTCCCAATAATAAAAACAGTAAGGCGTGACCACATGAAAATTAAAATCCTGTGCGCCACGGCGATCGCCCTGGTGATTCGGCAAGCCGTGGCTGCCGAAAGCGAGCTGCAATTTAATCCTGCGTTTCTCAACGGCGAGCGCGCCAACAGCGCCGATCTCGCCTGGGTCAACGCCGGGAGCGCGTTGCCGCCGGGCGAGTACAATCTTAACGTGTACATCAACACCCAGTTCGCGTTCACAGGTAACGTCACGTTTCGCGTCGCTGAAAACACCGCCGGTGAAGCCCTGCCGTGCCTTACGCCTGCGCAATTCGCCGCACTTGGCATCGACAGCCGTCAGGCTAAAGGGGGTGAGCTGCCGCCTGCGCAGGGCTGCATTTTTTTAACCCAGTCATTCGCCGATACCCGGTTCGATTTTGACCAGAGGACGCTTACCCTCAACTTCACCGTACCGCAAAGCGCGATGCGCGCTCTGCCGCGCGGGTACGTCAGCCCGGAGAGCTGGGAATCCGGCATCCCTGCCGCGTGGCTGAACTATGTGGTCAATGGCGCGAATAATGACTACCGGGGCGAGACGCGCACGCGGGAACAACAGCTGTTTGTGAGCCTCAACAGCGGCGCCAACCTGGGCGCATGGCGGCTACGTGATTTCACCACGTGGACCAAAGAGAGTAACGAGCTCACCCACGTCCAGACCTGGCTACAGCGGGATATCCGCGCCCTGCGTGCCCAGGTTTATGCCGGTGAAACGTTCACCTCATCGCAGGTGTTTGACGCCGTTGGCCTGCGTGGGGTTGCCCTGAAGACCGATGACAATATGTTGCCCGCCAGCCTGAGCGGTTACGCACCCGAAGTGCGCGGCATCGCGCGCAGCAATGCCACGGTGACGGTTCGCCAGAACGGTAACGTCATCTATCAAACCTCCGTTCCGCCGGGGGCGTTTGTGCTGAAAGATCTCTATCCGACCTCTTCCGGCGGCGATCTCGCGGTCACCATTCAGGAGAGCGACGGTAGCCAGACGCAATACACCCTGCCCTTTGCCAGCGTGCCGAATCTGGTGCGTAACGGTCAGGTCAAATATGCTCTGGGTGCGGGGAAATACCGCCCTGCGGGCGATCAGATCTCGCCCTCCTTCGCGCAGGGCGAGCTGTTCCTGGGCTGGCGATACGGCCTCACGTTTTATGGCGGGGCGCAGTTTTCCGATCGCTACAACGGCCTGGCCTTCGGTATCGGGCAGAATCTCGGCCGCTTTGGCGCCTACTCCCTCGACCTCACCCATGCCCGCAGCCAGCTGGCTGATAACCAGCACTACACCGGTGATTCGGTGCGCCTGCGGTACAGCAAGCTGCTGAACAATATCGGTACGCGAGTCAATTTCTTCTCGCTGCGTTACTCAACGGCAGGGTTTTATACCCTCAGCGATACCACTTACAAAGGCATGGCGGGCGGAGCGCCAAAACAGACCGTGGAAGACGATGGCACCATCACCACCCACTACGACACGGTTTACAACCTGCATATGTCGCGTAAGGCAAAAAATCAGCTGCTGTTGTCGCAGCCGATGGGCGAATACGGCGCGCTGTCGCTGTCCTGGGATCAACAAACCTACTGGAATACGTCAAAAACCACGCAAAGTTTGCAGTTCGCGTGGAACGCGACGTTTCGTAACCTGTCGCTTGGCATCAGCGCCCAGCGTAGCTCTGGCCTGTACGACAACAAGAAAGACAATATCCTCGCGTTGTCCCTGTCGGTGCCGCTGGGTAACCCGGCGCTGTCGACCCGTCTCCGTTTTACCGCTACCCATGCGGATCCCGCTGCCACCACCGCCAGTACCGGTGTCAGTGGTTATCTGCCGGGGCAGGAGAATCTTTTCTATAGCGTCAACCAGCGCTACAGCGCGCAGCAGCACTACGGCGGCGATGCCGCGCTGCAATACGAGGGCGCGTGGGGAGACTATAACCTGGGCTACAGCTACGCCGGTGACTCCCGCAACCTCAGCTACGGGATGAGCGGCGGTGCGGTGCTGCATGAGGATGGTCTGACGCTGAGCCAGCCGCTCGGGAACACCAATATTCTGGTGAAAGCCCCGGGCGCCAGCCATGTCGCCGTGCTCAACCACAAGGGCATCAAAACCGACAGCCGGGGCTATGCGGTGATCCCATACGCCACGCCATATCGCGTTAATCAGGTTGCGCTGGATGTCACCACCGTGGGCAATGACGTGGAACTTGAGAACGCCATCGCCAATAAAATCCCCACCGACGGGGCACTGGTTCGCGCCACCCTCACCACGCGTCAGGGGGCAAAAGCGATGTTTATCGTACGTCACGCTAAAGACGTGCTCCCCTTCGGTACGCTGGTCTCGTCAGAGGATGACAAAGCCAGCGGTATCGTCGGCGATGGCGGCAGCGTGTATCTGACCGGCCTGTCAGCGGAGGGAACCTTGCATGCCGTATGGGGGCGCAACAGCGCCCAGCGCTGCACGATCCGCTATGCGTTGAACCCGCAGAATTATCACGCCCGCACCGGGCTTTATTCCCAGGAGGTCATATGTCAGTAACCATCCGGTTCCTCCCCCTGATCCTGCTGATGTTCATCACTGTTCCCGCGCGCGGCTATGACGTGCTGGTTTCCGTGACCGGCAACGTGATCGGCAATACCTGCATTGTCTCGGAAGATTCGAAGGAGCAAAACGTGCCGCTGGGCACCCTCGGCGTGAAGCAATTTAGCGAGGCGGGCGCGGTAAGCAATATCAAAACGCCCTTCACGCTCACCCTTGAAGCATGCGGCCCCACCTTTGCTGGCGTGAAAATCCGCTTCAGCGGTACGCCGGATGACGAGAACCCGCAGCTTCTCAAAGTCGCTGACGGCGGCGCGACCGGCGTGGCGGTGCAGATTCTGGATAAAGACAGCGTACTTATCCCGCTGGACACCCAAACCGCTGCTTACGGCGCGGCGGGGGATGACAGCGTAAAAATGACCTTCTATGCGCGACTGGCCGCCACGGGTGCGCCGGTCAATGCCGGAGACGTTTCGGCAGTGGCGACCTGGACGACGGAGTATCAATAATGCGTTTACTGTTTTTAGCCCTGTTTTTCATGTCCTCTCAGGCACTTGCCCTCTCCTGGACATCGGATATCACCCTTTCGCCAACGCCCATGTCGTGGTCCGGCCCGGCAGACTCCATCGTGCCTGGAAAGACGATCGGCTCTGAATGGAGCGCCTCTGCGAGCGTCTCGGAAGTGTTCTGGTGCGGCCTGGTATTTACCTGCTCCAAAGGGACGCTGGAGCCGAGCAGCAGTATAACCGCCACCGGCATCACGGTTATTCTTGATGGCGCAAATTACATGGTATTTGAAACGGGCGTGCCCGGCATCGGCTTCATTCTTGGGCTTAAAGATTATAACGGCACCACCTATGTCCCGATGCAGACGGGCATTACGCAGAGCTATCCGGCCGATGGGACTAACGGTTACGCCACCGCACTGGGCTGGTCGGCAAAAGTGACGTTTATCAAGACCGGCGTTCCGCTGAAATCCGGCGTATACCAGACCCCGACCATTAACGCGGCGATCCTGACGGCCTATAACAACGAAGTGAAAACCGCGCAGGTGATCATCAACCCCACCACCATCACGGTGACGGCAAGCGGCTGCACGGTAGGCACGAAAAGCGCCAACGTCGACCTGGGCACCATTGATATTCACACGCTGCCCAGCGTAGGCAGCACCTCGCCGTCGGGGGAGTTTAACGTCAGCCTGACCTGCGATGAGAACGTGGCGGTTAACGCAGTGATGACCGATCAGACCACACCGTCAAATACCTCGTCAGTCGTGACGCTGACCGGGGACTCCACGGCCTCCGGCATTGGCGTACAGTTTTTCTATAACGGTACCGGGCCGCTGATGATGGGGCCGGACAGCTCGTCCGCAGGTACGACGGGACAGTTTTTCATCCAGACCACCAGCTCGGCACAAACGCTGTCCCTGCCGTTCCAGGCGCAGTACATCCGAACCGGTGAACTGGTCCCCGGCTCGGCCAACGCCCTGGCAAGCATCACCTTTTCGTATCAGTAGGTTAGTGCTTCACCCACACCAGCTGATCGACCCGGAAGCCCAGCTCGCGTGCGGTGTTCAGGTAGTCCTGTTTTACCGCATCCGGAATGGTCGGGGTGCGCGATAAAATCCACAGATAGTCGCGGTTCGGGCCGCTGACCAGCGCGTACTGGTACTTATCATCCAGCTTGATCACGTTATAGCCGCCGTAGAACGGGCCGAAGAACGATACCTTCAGCGCAGCCGTGGTCGGTTCGCCGGTAAAGTACGCCTTTCCTTCGCTCTCATTCCATTTTTTCTTCACCGGATCGTAGCCGCGGTTCAGTACGCTGATACCGCCATCGCTGCGCTTGCCGTACGTCGCGGTGACCTGTTCCAGACCGCGCTCGAAGCGATTTTCCAGTCGGGCGACTTCATACCATTTGCCGAGATAGCGGCTGGCATCAAAGCCGGTAATGGGCTGCACGCCTTTCGGCGGCGTGGGAGATTTACAGGCAACCAGCGTCAGCGCAATGGCGACACCGGTAACGACAGGCCATAGCCTCATGAGAACTCCTTTCATTTACGCGGTTGGACGTTAAGTGTAGCGCACCCGTGCGGCGCTTCATCCCGTCGGGGAATATTCGTAGTATATTGAGACAACTCCTTCTCTTCGGATGCAGACATGGCTTACTCCATCGGCGAATTCGCCAGACTCAGCGGCATCACCGCCACCACGCTGCGGGCGTGGCAGCGACGCTATGGCTTGCTCAAACCCGAGCGTACGGACGGCGGTCACCGCCTGTACAGCGATGAGGACGTTCAGCAGGCGCTGAAAATCCTCGACTGGGTAAAAAAAGGCGTACCCATCGGTCAGGTAAAATCACTGCTGGAACGCCCTGCGCCGCGCCGCGCCAATAACTGGCAAACCCTGCAACAGGCCATGCTGCAAAAGTTGCAGGAGGGGAAAATTGAGTCCCTGCGTCAGATAATTTACGACGCCGGACGCGAATACCCAAGGCCAGAGCTGGTCACTAACGTGCTGCGTCCGTTGCGCAGCCAGATATCGGCCAACGTCGCCGCCGCCATGACGCTGCGTGAGATCCTCGACGGCATCCTCATCGCCTATACCTCGTTTTGCCTTGAGGGCGATAAAAAAGCGCCGGGCGATAACATCCTCATCAGCGGCTGGCATCTGAACGACCCCTGTGAGATCTGGCTTGAAGCTCTGACGCGCACCGGCCAGGGCCACCGCATCGACATACTGCCGGTTCCCCCTGCCGCGCTGGCCCCGGAAATTTTCCCGGACCGCAAATGGCTGCTGGTCACCAGCGGTAAACTTACCGCCGTGCGGAAAAAGCAGGTTGCGCAGTGGCAGCAGCAGGTTTCCCTTGAGGTGATTATCCTCTGATTATTTTCTGCTGAGGCAATCTTCACGAAAAGTTGAATATTTTTTCGCACAGCGAGTGCTAACGTTTTCCTGTCACCGACAACTCAACAGGAAAACACGATGAAAAAGACACTCCCTCTGATGATGCTCGCTGCAATGGCTTTCGCGCCTGCCGCGTTCAGCGCCCCGGCAGGCACCCTGAGCGTTCACGTTCTGGACCAGCAAACCGGTATGCCGCCAGCGGATGTGGCCGTCACGCTGGAGAAGCAGGAGCAGGACAAGTGGACCCCGATTGCCAGCGGTAAAACCGACCACGACGGGCGCATCAAATCGCTCTATCCGCAGGATCAGGATATGGCGCCTGGCGTGTATAAAGTGACCTTCAAAACCGCCGATTACTTCCACGGTAAAAAGCTGGACTCCTTCTTCCCGGAAGTGCCGGTGCTGTTCACCGTCACCCGCACCAATGAAAAACTGCACATCCCGCTTCTGCTCAGCCAGTACGGTTACTCAACCTACAAGGGCAGCTGATTGCTCTTGATTTTAAAGACGATTTAAAAATAATCCCGCCAATACTTGGACAAATACGCATTGTTGTGTAACTTTTAGGTATGAGATCGGGAGGTGCACACCATGACAACAAAACCTGTGCTGGGTATTAGCGGATGTTTGACCGGTTCCGCCGTTCGCTTTGACGGCGGGCATAAGCGTATGGGCTTTGTGATGGATGAGCTGGCGCAGTGGGTCGCTTTCCGTCCGGTATGCCCTGAAATGGCTATCGGCCTGCCCACGCCTCGTCCGGCGCTGCGTCTGGTGATGACCACCGGCGGCGAGACAGAAATGCGGTTCAGCAAAGCGCCGCACGATGACGTTACGCAGAAGATGGCCGCATTTACGGCAGATTATCTGCCGAAAATCGGCGATCTGGCGGGTTTTATCGTCTGTGCAAAATCCCCCAGCTGCGGCATGGAGCGCGTGCGGCTGTACGACGAAAACGGCAACCGGGGCCGCAAGGAGGGTGTCGGGCTGTTCACCGCCGCCCTCCTTGAAACTTTCCCCTGGCTGCCCGTCGAAGAAGACGGTCGCCTGCACGATCCGGTACTACGGGAAAACTTTGTTGAGCGCGTTTTCGCTCTCCACGAACTGAACGTAATGCGTAAAAATGGCCTGACGCGCCGTGCCCTGCTGGACTTTCACAGCCGCTATAAGCTTCAGCTTCTGGCGCACCATCAGGCAGGCTACCGTGAAATTGGCCCGTTCGTGGCATCACTGCACAAGTGGGACGATCTGGACGCGTTTTTCGTGGCCTATCGCGACAAGCTGATGACCATTCTGAAAAAACCCGCTTCGCGGAAGAATCACACTAACGTGCTGATGCACATTCAGGGCTATTTCCGTAACCAGCTGAACAGCCGCCAGCGTGGAGAACTGCGTGATGTGATCCTGCATTACCGGGACGGGCTGCTGCCGATCCTCGCGCCGCTGACGCTGCTGAAGCATTATCTGGCTGAATACCCTGACCGGTATCTGATGACGCAAAACTACTTTGATCCCTATCCTGATGATTTGGGTCTGCGTCTGGCCGTTACCTGATAAGAAAGAAGCGAAGGCCCTGTTGACCCACAGAGGCCCAAAGCAGTACCCCGTTTAGACGACACCCTCACTGTCGTCTTTTTTTTGCGCTCAGCGTAGAATACTGTAATTCTGTACAGGTTAAGCGTGCGCAGCGGAGTACCCCGATGATCAAAAATTTGCATATTCAGAACTACCGCTCAATTCGCGATATGTCGCTTGAGCTGGAACAGCTCAATATCGTGTTCGGCCCCAACGGCACCGGAAAATCCAATATTTATAAAGCGATTTATCTGATGCACAGCGCGGCGCAGGGGCAATTCTCCCAGGCGCTGGCGAACGAGGGGGGAATTTTGAAAGTGTTCTGGGCGGGCAAAACCCGCAGCGACCAGCTACGACGCATGAACCTGGCGGTGGAAACGGAAACCTATGAATATGAGCTTCAGGTCGGGTTCGTGGAAAAGCTGCCCTACCCCTCACAGTTTCAGCTCGATCCGGTGATCAAAGAGGAATCTATCTGGCTCGGCGGACAGCACCGTCGCCCGTCGTCACAGCTGATGAAGCGTAAGAATCAGGCGGTATTCCTGAACAACGTGCATCACGAAAAAGTGACCCACAGCGGTACGCTGTATGAGAACGAGTCGGTGTTCGGTCAGCTCGGTGAACCGCACCTCTACCCCGAAGTGTCGCAGATGCGCGAGTCACTGCGTAACTGGCGATTTTATCACGAGTTTTCCGTCTCATCCGGCTCGGCGATCCGTGCCCCGCAGGTGGGCTTTCGTTCCCCGGTGCTGGCCAGCGACGGCGCGAACCTGGCCGCCGCGTTTCAGACCATTGTCGAAATTGGCGACGAGCTGCTGCTGATGCGCATTCTCGACCAGGCCTTCCCCGGCTGCGTGTTTTACAGCGACAACACCGGCGGGCGCTTCCGCATGATGATGCAGCGCGAGGGGCTGAGCAGACCGCTGGAACCGGCAGAGTTCTCCGACGGCACGCTGCGTTTTTTGTGCCTGGCGGTGGCGCTGTTAAGCCCGCGCCCTCCCGCATTCATCGCCCTCAACGAACCGGAAAACAGCCTGCATCCGCAGATGCTGCCCGCCCTGGCAAGCCTCATTGCCGAGGCCAGCCGCTATTCGCAGATCTGGCTCACCAGCCATTCGCCGGAGCTGGCGCATTTGATTGAGAAGCACCGATCGTTTTCGCTGTATCAGCTGTCGATGGCGGAGGGGGAGACGAGGATGGAGAGGCTGGGGTAATTGCCAGGTGGCGCTACGCTTACCTGGCCTACTGGCGAGTACGAAACGTCTTGCGCCACTCCGCCGGGCTGACGCCAAAGCGCGCCTTAAACTGCTGCCGATACGTCACCGCTGATAAAAACCCCACCTGCCCGGCGACGTTTTCGATTGGCAGGTTGCCGGACTCCAGCAGGATCTGGCTGCGCCGCAGGCGCTCGGCGGTAAGCCAGTCGGCAACGCTCATGCCCGTCGCCTTGATAAAATGGCGGGTCAGCGTGCGCCGGCTCATCGACACCACTTCCGCAAGAGAGTCCAGGTTATGCGGTTCGGAAATATGCTGCTGAAGGTAGTCAATCAGACAGTTAATCCGCCCATCACGGGTATCTTTCGGCACAGGTTGCGCAATAAACTGCGCCTGCCCGCCCTCTCGGTGCGGCGGGACGATCATCCGGCGGGCAATCTGATTGGCGACGACGCTGCCAAAGCGCTGGCGGATGATGTACAAACAGCAGTCGAGCGCGGCGGCGGTACCCGCCGAGGTAATCATATTGCCGTCATCCACGTAGAGGGCGTTGATATCCAGTCGGACGTCCGGAAATAGCGACTGGAACTGGCGTTCAAACTCCCAGTGAGTGGCGGCCCGTTTGCCGCTGAGTATGCCCGCATAGCCCAGCACAAACGATCCCAGACACAGCCCAACAATTTCCGCCCCGTTGTCTCTGGCCTGAACCAGGCTGTCGAGCAGCGTCTGAGGCGGGCGCTCCAGAACGTGCTGCCAGTAGGGTACAACCACAATTTCAGCCGATGCGATCGCGGAAAAATCCTGCGTCGCATGCAGGGCAAAACCGTCTTTCGAGTTCAGGAATCCCGGTTTTTCAGCGCAGATCGTGACGTTAAAGCGCTTTTCCCCGGATACCGTGTCGCCAAACAGGATGCAGGGGACGGAGTAGTGGAACGGGCTAAACCCGTCCACCGCGACAATGGCAACGTTAATAAGCGGCATCTGTCTCTCCTGTCCCCTTTAACAGTCAGAATATAACGGTTTCGCCGTCCTGGGGAATGCTCACCGCGTCACCTGCCTCGTTGGCATCAACATACTCGCGCAGCGCGCGGCGGGTCAGCAGGCAGTGGTTGAGAGCTTCCATATGGGTCGCGACAAGCTGCGCCTGTGGCAGCTGGAAGTGGACGTTCAGCACATCTTGCTCGCCCATGATAATTGGCCCGAAGCCAATCACATGCGCATAACCGGCATTAAGCACCACCACATCCGGCTGGTGTTTTTGCAGGTCGGCGGCCACCTCTTCACGCCAGATCGTATCCCCTGCGATATAAAGCGTCTTCTCATCGGGATGACGGAACACCACGCCGCAGGCTTCCCCCAGAAACTCTGCCAGCTCCGGCACGGCGTAAGCGCGGTCAGTACCGTGCTGGCCGCCGTGGGTTTTCACTATCCGGATATCGCCGTACGTTGTTTCCCCGGTCATGATCGTCAGGTTGGTAAATCCCTGGCTGCGCAGCAGCGCGGCATCACTATCATTTTGCACGTAGATCGGCTTGCCTTTGGCGATCAGCTCAACGGCGTACTGATCCCAGTGATCGGCATGGGTATGGGTGACGATCACCGCGTCAGCATCCAGAAGCGTTTGAACGTCAACGGGAAGATCGACCATCGGGTTGCGAATATCAGCCCGCGCCGTGCCGGGAAAACCCGGATAAGTGCCTTTTGGCGCCAGCATTGGGTCGATTAAAAAGCGTTTTCCCGCGTAAGTGATCAGCTGGGTGGCATTGCGAATTTGCGTAATGTTCATGGGCTATCCTCCGGTTGGTATGAGAAGGAGAATAGCCCCAGGGTGCCGTTAAGAATGTGGGCTAAAGGGCGATGATCGATGAAATCGGGTCAATCGATAAACCGCTTGCGTACCCTTTCCAGCGGCGCAATCAGCAGATTGATAAGCGGCTTACGATCGATAACGATATCGGCGTTCACCGTCATTCCGCCCATCAGCATGCGCTTTTTCTTGTCCGGGTCGGTAAACCAGGAGGGGACGCGCACTTTAGCCAGGTAGTAGTTCTGCCCCTCCTGGAGCGGGATCAGCGCCGAATGGGCATCAATGTTTACCTCATAGAAATCGGACAACGTCGCCTCCACGGAACCGTATTTGTCTACGGGCCAGGAGTCGAAGCGCAGCTTGACCTTATCGCCTTTCGCCACGCGCCCCACCCCCGTTGCCGGAACATACAGGTACCCCTCCATCGTCGCCGCGGTATTTTTACGGATCACCACCACCACCTCGCTATTTTGCGTAATGGCCCGGCCAGGCGGGAAGTTAATCGCCACCACGTAACCGTCGGAAGGTGCCAGCATCGCCATGGTGGAACTTCCCCGGCTGGACAGGTTGCGGTCAATTTCGCTGATACGGTTTTTCACATACAGCTGCTCTTCGCTCAGAGAGTCAATTTGCGACTGGGTGCTGTCGGTCAGGCTGGTTTTTCGTGCCTCAAGCTCAAGAATAGTGCTCTCCTCCAGCGTCAGGTTGAGCTGCGCATTGAGCACATCGTTGTGGCTTTTATCGAGATCCACTTTGGAGACATAGCCCTTCCCGGAGACGGATTTCCACGCCTCGTAGGTGTCGGTGCTGTTTTTTAACAGCGCGCGCAGCTTCTTCACCTTATCGCGGGAAACGGCGATCTGCTTGTCGGTGAGAGCCAGCTGCTGCGCCAGATTTTTGCGATACGACGCAATCGAGTCCTCAATGGCCTGGATGCGCTGCTCGCTGCGCTTCTTCTCCGCTTCCATCTGCTGGCGGTCAAACTGCACCACCGAGCCCTGCTTGCCGCCATAGTCCTGTGACACGGTGAACAGCGGATCGTTTTCCTTCACGTACTGGCCCGGCCGTACGGCAAAATCCACAAGCGTACCGGACTCCCGGGCGCGCACTTCGACATCGCCCTGCGCCGGGATCAGCACCCCGCGTGCCAGCGTGGTTTCCGAAAAGTTAAAGACAATCGCAAAGACCAGCAGGCAGAGAAAAAAGGTGATGAACAAGGTCAGCACGGCTTTCAGCCGTGGCGCGTTGATGTGATAGCTTTTTGAGAAATGATGCGGGATCAGCGCCCGCCGCTGTCGGCTTCGGTTTTTTAATTTCACGATATGTCATCCATGATAAATCACTGAAAGATCGTCCCATGCACTCCAGAGCGTGGGGGTTTTACGCAGCGCGTTCAGCGTGTCGGCGGCGGCCTGACGGTAATCCTCTGGCGCATACGCCTGACTCTCCAGCCCAAACTCTGCCGCGTGCAGCGAACAGATCGGCAGCAGCGTTCGGACGCTGTAGCCATAGCGCGATAAAAACCGCGTTGAGACATCCGTTAACCACGCCTTTTGATCCCCTGCCTGGGTGGAGAACAGCGGCGCATCCGGCAGGCGTTCGTCCATCAGCAGCACCGTCACCAGGCGGTGAGGGGCAAAAAACGAGCTGGCGCGTCGGCCTTCGTGCGCGGCCATCAGCTTATGCAGCGCAGGGTGACGGGTAATAAACTGAAAGCGCACATCGGCTGGCGCGGTGGCAAGCAGCGCATCCACGATCAGACCAAAGCCCGCCCAGCGCATTCCCAGAAGCAGGGTGCGAGATGAACTGTAAAACGCCTGCTCCTGCGTCCACTGCGCCACGTACGCGTGCAGATCGAAGCGGACGTTGCGCGCCCAAAGCGCGGGCGGGAAGATCTGCTCCACGAAGTTAAACCCGCTCAGCTCATGGGCGTTCTGATGCAGAAAATCAGCCGGGACATCGGTCTCCGGGCAGCGCATAAACTGGCTGTAGTTTTGCGTGATCCGGTTTGCCAGCAGCGTGCGCCCGGCCTGGCGCGCGCAGAGTCGCGCATAGAGACGCGGCAGAAACATCATTGCTCACTCTCCCGCAGGGTGCCGTTTTCCATGGTATAGAGACGCCCCTGGCAGCCCACCACGTCCGGCGAGTGGGTGACAAACACCAGGCCAATCCCCAGGCTACGCAGGTTCGCCAGCACTTTCTGCGCGGTCGTTTTATCCAGGTTCGCCGTCACTTCGTCACAGAGCAGAAGCTTAGGCTGGCTGTACAGGGCGCGCGCCAGAACCAGACGCTGCATCTCCCCGGCAGAGAAAAAGGTGTTCCCCGGCAGCATCTCCGTTTCGTAGCCGTGCGGCAGCCTGGCGACGACGTGGTCCACCTCCGCCAGCCGACACGCGGCAATGACCTGCTCTTTATCCGGTGCGCTGTCAAAGCAGGCGATGTTGTCCAGAATCGAGCCGGTAAAGAGAATATCGTCCGCATGGACGATGCGGATGTGCTGACGCAGCGAGGAAAGATCGCACTCCTCAATGGGGATCTTATTGATCCGCAGCGTGCCAGACGATGCCAGCAGCATGCCGGAGATCAGACGCAGCAGCGTGGTTTTTCCCGACCCGCTCTGGCCCACAATCACCGCTTCTTCGCCCTGCTTCAGGGTCATATTGATATGCTGTAGCGTGGCCTCCCGGCCAGGATAGGCAAATGAGACATCCTCAAATTGCAGACAGACCGGCGAGGTGACAATCCGCTTCCCAAACTGGCTGGTTTCAGAGGGGGCAAACAGCAGGTCGCCCACGCGATCCAGCGGCCCCTTGAGGGCATTTTTGTCCAGCAGCTTCTGCGCCACCTGCACCATGGCATCGGAAAAATAGCGCTTATAGCTGATATAGGCGTAAAGCATCCCGATGCTCATCTGCCCTTCCAGGATCAGCCACGCACCAAAGCAGACCACCAGCAGCTGCTCGGCATTGATCACCAGCAGCGAAGCCACGTCAAAGCGGGCCAGCAGCCGCTCTTTACGCATCAGCCCGGCGATGTGTTCGCGCTGGGATTTATCCATCACCGCATCCCGGGCCTGCTCCATATTGTTCGCTTTGAGCGTAATGATCCCTTTCTGCGTCTCCACCAGCAGGGATTCATACTGGGCGGTGCGCTCGATGGAGTCATCCACCGCGCGTTGATAGGGGCCGATCAGCGAAAAGCGGATCAGGAAAAACACGCCCATCAGCAGCATCGTCAGCAGCGCAATTTTGACGTTATACAGCAGCATAAACAGCAGGCTGGTGACGGCGATCAGGCTGGAAAAGAGAATTTGCACGTAACCATTGCTGATGAACTCCGCGCAGGCGTGGAGCGATTTCTCAATAGCCAGCACGATGCCCGGCGGGCGCGAGCGGAACCAGCTGGTCTGGGTGCGCAGCATGTAGTGGCGCACGGACTGGCTTAAATCGTCATAGGCAATGTTACGCATCAGGATCTCAAGCAACTGCTTGAGGAATTTACCGATGACTTCAAAGATAAAGACAATAGCGAAGATCGCGGTGAGCAGGATCACCAGATCGCTGTCGCTGCGGGAAATGGCCTCATCCATAATCAGCTGCACGTAGGTGGGGCTTGCCAGCATGGTGATGAGGGTAAAAATACAGAGCACAAACAGCAGCAGCTGGCGCTGGAACAGGCTCGGGGATTTATTGGCTAACCGGCCAAGCGTGAGCTTTTCATCCGGGGATTTCTTTTTGAAGCACGGCGTGGGCTTAAGCTCAAGAACATAGCCGGAAAAGAGTTTTTCCGCCTCTTTCAGACGGTAACGACGCACGCCGCTGGCGGGGTCGTGAACGGTCACGCTGCGGCTGTCGATCTTCACGATGACCACGAAATGGTTGCCGCGCCAGAAGGCGATGAGCGGCAGCTCAGACGTTTCTATTTCAGTGATTTCGCCTTTAAGCACCCGGCCAGACATATTTTTATCACTGGCAAGGGTCATCAATTCCGCCATTGAGGTTCCCGCATCGGCGGAAACGGAAATCTCCCGGCGCAGCTGGCTGACGGAGACATGGTGGTCGTAGTGCCCCAACACCATCGCCAGGCAGGCCAGTCCACATTCGGTAAATTCATGCTGGCGAATAACAGGGGTCTTACCCTGTTTTTTATACTGAAAGAGCGAAAACATAATGATCCGTGACTGAAATAAAAAAATGGCCCGGCAATGCGGGCCATGCGTACAACGTGCTTCTCGCTTAGGCGCTGAAGAAACCGCCGATGAAGCCGCCCACCAGGCCGAACACGCCGCCGATGGTGCCGCCCAGCGCGCCTAACATCTGGCTGCCCGCGTTATAGCCCGCGCTTGCGCCCTGAATAGCGGCAGCAAACGGATCCCAACCACCGATGATGGCCTGTGCTTTTTTGAAATCGATAACTTGCATGAGTCTTTTCCTGTTAACGTGAATTAGTTGTAGCTACCAACCAGCGCACCCAGGAAGCCCATTGCGCCACCCAGAATTCCGCCAACCACACCGCCAACCATGCCCATGATGCTTGCGCCGGTGTCGTAACCCAGCTGTGCACCTTTAACCAGACCAGCGAACGGGTTTAACGCGCCACCGATAATGTCTTTCGCTTCTACGAATGAAATCGCTTTCATTTTTATCTCCTGTAGTGATGGATCTTTAGCATGATGCTAAAGGCTAATTTCCTTTTATGAAGGAAAGCGGTTGCTACGGGCAGGTGGTAAGCGGAATGATTTTATTGCCATAAATAATCATCCGTCTTGCAGCCTGCCCGGCATTATCTATTTCCAGCCGTTGCCCCGGCGGAATATATTTTGAATTGTTGTATTGCGTACTGCACCCGACCGAGGAAACATATTTAAAATAGGTATTCCCGGTATTACTCACCACCGCGTTGCTAAACGCATAATCAAAATGTCGTGTCCATGGACGGACAATCAAAATAGCCTCAAGCGAGACCACCACATCCGACTGGATGCGCTGGCCTTTGCGCGTGATAACCTTTGCCTGGAGCGGCGTCTCGGTGAATTTTACGCGATAGTATCGCTCTTTGTTGTCATGCGGGCCGGTATAATAAAATTTAAAACCCGCGCGTTCACCGCTCCCCAGCGTTAATTGCTTAGGCGAATACATGACTTCGCCATCTTTTATTTCGGTTTCTTTTCCCTTCTCTTTAGGAACGTCTACCTGAATAAGCGAAACGGTATAATTCTGACGCTCGCTGGTATCGTTTTTTATCGGCTGAAAAACAACTTCTCTTTCGGGAAGAAAATCAATATTAAGACTTTCGATAATTAAAGCATTTGCCCCTGTGGAAATGAAGCAATTTATTGCAAAAATAGCCAGGAATTTTCCAGTCATGGTTGATTAATTCCAGGATGCGCTAACATCTATTCTTCCCTGCGCGGTCACTTCGCCAAACCAGCTATTTCCGTCATAGGTGGTTTTCGATACCGGATTATCCATAACGAACTGGAGGATCAGCGGTGTTTTCCAGAGCCACATATCGGTCACGCCGGAACTCATTTTGTCCCACTCTTCCGCATGGGTGGCCGGCGCCGGGATCGACAGTACTTCGCCTTTACAGTTGTGCGCCATCAGCGTCTGGCTTTTCCCCACCAGCACGTTGCCCGGAATGGGAACCGTGAAGCCGTTGCCGCTAAAGGCGCAGTAGTCCACCCCATTCAGGCTTTGGGTAGGCCCGGTGACTTTTACCGTGACCGCAATCGCCGCATCTTTTTGCGCCCCGCTGTAGGTGATGGTGTAGGGGATCTCAATGGGCGCTTCGCCGATAATACCTTTCCCGGAGCCGCCCAGACCGTCAGGATCGAGGGTGTAATCCGGGTTGTCTGGCACAATCTCCAGCCCGGGCTCGATAGGGTTAATCACCAGGCCGCCCCCCGGCTGGAAGCAGAAATCCGCCGCCAGCGAGCTGTTGCCGGGCGTCAGACACAGGCTGACGATATTGCCAATGTTGCTGCCGTCCCCCGCCTGCGCCACGCTCAGAATTAACGCTTTCGGCAAAAAGATTTTAAGGGACGCTTTGCCGCCGTTTTTCTGCGGCGCTGCAAGGAAGGTGTTCGCCAGGACACGCGTATCGCTCAGGATACCGCCGGAGATACTGTACCAGGTGTTTTCATCGAAGGTCAGCTCGGCGGCAAGCCCGGTGCCGCCGCTCATGTGCGATTGCAGCACGCTGTTGACGCGGGAAGAGGTGAGCGCCAGCCCCCCGTTGTAACCGGAGATATCCTCCCCAACAAACGTGTATTCGAGCAGGTCGCACAGGACGCCAGAGACCGTGTTGCGGGTGTATTTGGTGCAGGTGGCCCCCGTTGATCCATCGACAATCGTCACCTCACCGCTGATCGGATCAATCCCAAGGTTAAGCGCCCTGGCGTTGGTCATGGTCAGCGTGCCCACCTTGTGAAGCGTATTGGTGGTGGTCACTTTGTTGATAGAGCTGATTTGCGGCGTGGAGGTGATGGTCACTTCATCCCCTGGCGCGGCGTTGAGCAGATAGTTAAAGAACGGATCGCCCAGTACCCAGCGCCCGTATGACGTGCCGGGCTCCATCACCGGCGGCTTAACCACCATCGACGTGTCGGTATAGCTGGTCGTCGGGGTGTACCCCGTGTTGCCGCAGGACGAGGAACACGCCGTCCCTTTGAAGAACGGAGAGGCGCTGGAACCGGTCACCGAAAAGTCGATGGTCAGCGCGCTGCCTGCCGGACCGCTGTAGCTGTTGTCCGGGATGTAAGTGGCGATACCGTTATTCGTTTTCGCACTCAGGGTCGGCCACTCGCGCGAACCGTGTAAAAACGCGGTCGACGTGCTGTTCAGACTAAACAGCCCCGCGCTGTTTCCCGTACCGTTATTGTCCGGGTTATTAATGGCTAAATAGGGCAGCTCCTGCGCCTGGGCCGCCGCGCTCATCAGCAGTAAATTAAGAGCGAATATCTTTTTCATCGTCACGTTCCTGCGTTCCTTTTGCTTCCTGCCAGACGAAATCGCCTTTGTCGCAGGAGATGTCCCCGAGCCACAGCGCACCGCGGTTAGACTCGATGTCCAGGCGCACTTCGCAGACGCTGTCGTCCGGCGTGGCGATACTCAGGACAGGGTTGTTCTTATCAACATCGATCACGAAGCGTCCGTCGTTTTCCGTCCGGGTCAGCCCGACGTGGTTTTTGATCTGCATGGCGCCAACCGGGGCCCCGTTTGCATCCACAAGACGACCAAACAGGGTGACGATTTTCTTCACCTGCGGCTTCATCACCACGGTATTACCCGGATAAACCGTGATATGGCGACGCGCATTCGCGCCAATCTCATAGCTTTCCGTACCGGTTTCACTGTTCATCACTTCCAGGTCATAAGCCTGGTATGCCGGCAGCGACAGCCAGGTCTTATCCCCTTTGATGCGTTCCGCCCGGCCGTTAAGCTTCAGGGTCAGTGCTTCATCAGATTTGAGACCGGTACTGACAATCACCCCTGCGCTTTCGGTACCTTTCCCGGCGGCGATGGCCTCTTTGGACCAGCCCACGCTGCCGTCACTGGTCAGCGTGGAGTTCCAGCCTTTACTCATGCCGCTCTGGACGCTGAGGATGTTGCTGTTCCACGGCGTGTCGAAGTTCACGCTGCCGCCGCCGCTTACGCTGCGATCCTGGCGGCTGTTAAAGGCTTTCGAGACGTTGGCGGTAGCCGATTTCAGGTAATCGCCCTCAAACTGGCGGCTGGCGCTGACGTTCAGCGCCGTGCCGGTATCGCGATTGTGGGAAACGCCAACCGACACGGTATTGCCGAGCGGTATGGCGAAATCGAGCATTACGTAACGATCTTTCTCTTCGTAATACCCGTCGTATTTGTTGCGCGACATCCCCACCCGCAGGCGCGCCGTACCGTAGCGACCGGCGTATAACCCCTGGGAGTAGTCCAGCTGATAGCGTTTATAGCGATAGAGGTCGTCTTCCTGACGCATCAGGCTCAGGTTGCCTGCCGAGGGCAGGCCGAATGACGGCAGGCTAAAGGAAGCGCCCCAGGTGTTGCCCTTGCTCTCATAGATATCCAGGAACTTGCCGCTGGAGAGCTGTTCATGGGAGTACCACACCGAGCCGATCTGCCACGGCAGGCTGAGATTCGCCCCATAGTTGGCGCGATACGTTCCGTCGGAGGCGGCCATGGTCTGGGTATTCACCGAGAAATAGCCCGTCAGGTTCAGGGAGGCCCACAGCTCGCTGACGATGTGTTCCCGCATCATGTAGGTAGAGGCGTTCCAGTCGACCATCCCGCTGCGCTTGCTGAACGAGGCCCCCACCAGCGACATGGTGTCTTTATGTTTGGTGTCGTAATCGTAGTAGTAGGTGTTGTCCTGCTCGTTTTTGCGTTTCGCGTATTTTTTATAATTGACGACGGATTTATCGCGGCTATACATCCCGCCCCACATCTGCCAGCGCAGCGTTTCCGACACGTTGCTGGAGAACGGCTTATTCACGGTGTACATGCTGCGCGACACGGTGCGGCTTCCGCTCACCACTTCAACTTCGACGCTGTAGATCCCGTAGGGCAGGCTGCTGGTGTCAATTTCATGGTTGCCGACGTCAAAGCGCTGAATGCCGATAAGCTGCCCGTCACGACGAATACGGGCCTCGCCCGCCGTGGGAAAATAGACCACCACCGGCGTCAGAGAGAGCGTGTTATCGCGCTTGCGGGAGTTGGCCTGGTTGCCCATGGAAACGCCGTAGACTTCACCGCCGGAAATCCCGCTGACGCTCGCCAGAGACTGCATCGCCCAGCCGTTCAGCATGCCCGCGGCGTAGCGCATCCCCTGATAGTCGCGCTCCCACATAACCGCGTTCATCTGGGTATCGCTGCTGTTCTCGTTGACGTAGCCAGAGCCGTCGATCAGCACATGATCGACGCCCATTGAGATCCAGTTTCTCGCGTTCAGATAGCCCGACGACCAGCTGTCACCGTAGCCGCTCTCGGTGTGATACGCTCCGAGGTTGTAGGAGAACGTGCCGCTCAGGTCGTCAGACTCCGGCGCATCAATGTCCACCTCACGCGGGCGAATATTCACCCCGTAGTCACTCTGCGAAAGATTCAGCAACAGGCGCATTTTTTTCTGATCCAGTTCGAACGCCGAACCCGCGCTAACCGGAATACGCATCTGGTCATCAAACTGCTTATCGTTAATGCTTTGCAGTAACGCCCGCATCTCTTTTGACAGACGAATGCCGTTATCAGACTCCTGGACCTGAACATCCCTCAGCCCCAGCTTCAGATCTTTTGCAAAGAGCGTCACGTCACCGATACGAACATATTCGTTCGCCGTGCCTTCGTGGTTCCCTTGTTGTGCTGAGTGTGGACGCGTATTCACCAGATAGACGGGAATTTTGATCCCCTGCTCCAGCAGTGCATAAAGCGAGTCGGGAAAACGGTAATTAGCGATAACCACGGAGCTTGAGGCTGCATGCGCAAGCGCGGGCAGCGTGCCGGATGCGCAAGCCATCATCACCGGCAACACTAATTTATTTTTCACCATGCATCCTTACTTAACAGGAATGAACTGTTTCAGGTCCCATATTCCGAGATGAAAATGGTTATCCGTAACGTTGATATCCTCGATAGCGCGCGAGGTCTCTGGCATCAGGTAGAAGTTTTTGCTACACGGCGTGCCGGGGGATTCCGGATTCGGCTTCAGGCAGGTCCCGGTCGCATTGACGCGAAACGAGGTGTTCCCTTTATTGGTTATTTTTCCCGCCACATAGACGAAATCAATCTTCTTATCCCGGGGCTGAACCACCAGAATGGTGCTCACCACCGCACGCGTCATCCCGGTGCCGTTTTTTGGCGAACCGCTGTCCACCTCTTCGCTTACCCCTTCATCCGTGAAGGTAATGCGGTAGTAACGCTCTTTGTTATCGGCGTTCCCGTGATAGTAAAATTTGACGATATTGCTGGTACCGGCGGGCATTACCATGCGCGTGGGCGTCAGCAACAGTTCGTCCACTTTCTCCGGATTAATGACGATCCCTTCATCCATTGGGCTGCTGATCCGCTGTGCGCGAACAGAAACAATACGCACGCTGTCTGCTTCGTTTTTTATTTCCTTGGCGGTGGAGTCAGCATCCGCAGAAATAATGGTGGTGACTTTTCCCACATTAATGGCCAGCGCGGAGGAAGAGATAAATAATAAAAATAAGAAGGTGGATTTGAGGTTAAACATGCTATTTCCCTAAACAGGGGCTTGCGCCCCTGGATCGATCAGGCCTTAGCCCCAGGTTGCGCGGAACGCAACAGACACGGTCCCTTCCCACAGGCTGTTGGTCAGGTCTTTGAACTCTTTCGCAGTACCCGCGTTGTCCTGAGCGGAGTCAACGTAGAAGACGAATTTGTCCTGGCCGGTAATTTCGGTATCTGCCGCCGCGCCTGCGCTGGTGGTCAGGTTCCACAGGCCAGAAGAGACGCCGGTGTTAGAAGAAGAATCAACCAGCGTGGTCCATGCGGTCGATTTCGCCCCCACGGTGCCACCGATAGAGCCCAGGTCGTTACCGCCCCAACGCGCACCCACTTTCAGCCTGGTCGCTTCACCACCCACGCTGAACAGCGTGTTGTTTGAATCGTCGAGGATAGCTTCGAGTTTGAAGCTGGTCGCCGTAGAGTGATCGCCACGGATAGCCACATCAAACAGACCGGTATCGGTGTTGAAAGATTTGGTATTGGCGCTGTAAACGAAGTTCAAAGCACGCGTTGGCGTAACAACCAGATCGGATTCGCTGTCTTTGGTCGCGGTTGCCTGCCAGGTGGCAGAAGCCGTCGTTTCAGCTGCATTAACTGCGCTCAGGGCAGAAACAGACAGCAGGGAGCCCAGAACGATAGCGTTCAGTTTGTTCATTTATTTAGTCCTTCAAAAAAGAATCCACGTGTATAAAAAGGGGAGCCCCTTTTTCGAGGCGGAGTATAGACAGCCGCAAAATAACGAGGCAATACAGAAAAATTCACTCGACGGAGAGCAACAATAAAAATATAAATAAATTCCTCGTATCTTATTGTTACGTATTGAGTAAATTACTCAATTCCCCGAATAATAGATAAATATCGATTTTTCAATAAAGAGAAATATCAGGATGTCGGGACAGCCACACACATCATTACAGGCAACACCAGCCCCTTAATTAACCACGCATGTTTTTTTACGCTGGTAATATAGAAGAAGTTGATATTATCAAGTAACATTTCGTTTACAACGCCATCCGGCGCCGCATCATCTTCAGATTTATTCAGCTTTTTATCCTTAATATAAAAGATATTGCTGCCGTCGACCTTTTCCACGCTGAGCGTGTAATTTCTGTCAATCAGGTAGCTTTTGCCCTCTTTCTTGAGTACGCCTTTATGAATAACCGTCACAACATCTTTGTTGTTAAACAGGAAAAGCGTGGTTAGCGACATATCGGTTGACTCACCCGTGGAATAGGTTTTCCAGGAAATGGTATCTGACTGGCAGCCAAACCCCTCATCCTGCGTTCTGGTAAAATAGACCCATAACAACGCGATGACAGACAGCGCCAGTACGATACTGAACAGTACACTCATTTTAGTCCTTGACATATTTTAACTCCCGGTCAGGCTTCTGTAAGAAATGCAGTTCTTATAATCGTCGATACTGTCCTGCTGATAACAGATGGCCAGGAAATAATTTTCTATCTGCGACTTTTTAAACCTGGAATAGTAAGCATCTGCAACCTGATGTTGACAGTCGATATGTTGACTGGCGATGACCTCTTTTACGTGATTAAAGTAGTGCTGTCGCGGCTGATACATATTCTTATCGATCAGGTATATCGTACACCTGTCCACTTTACCGAGCAGATGCATATCAGAATCTTTCAGGCTCTCGGCATAGGAATCCCGTTGGTGCAACAGTAAAACAGCGGTGCCGGTAACAATAATCAGTAATAACGTGCAGAGAGAGATAAAGAGTCTGTGCAGCGATATTATTTGTTTAGGCGGATCGGCATCTTTCTTATGCGCTAGCGTATCGAATGCTTCAGAGGCAGATTCTTCGCTAAGCGTTGAAATAACCGGCGGCCTGACCGTGTGATGTTCAATATGCGCGGCAAGGCTAAATCCCTTGCCACGTATCGTTTTTATCAGTAAAGGGTCGCATCCTAATGTACGAAATGCTTTTCTGATTTCACTTATGGCAACATTCAGACTTACCGAAGAACCAGAGAAACCATGATCCTCCCAGACCTTCTTTATCAGGTCGTCTCTGTCGAGTGTTTTACCATTATTGATGATAAGTTCATAAAGCAGACGACCCGCCTGGTTAGATAACTTAATGGATGACTCTTCCTCTCCATTAATCATGATCATACCGGTGTCGACTTCATAAAGCATTGTAAGATCAATGAGATACTTCATGTTATTATTACGCCATTGTTAAATTTTTGTGCATTTGCCAGGCAATAATAAGTCTAAAGTTTGTGTGGTCAAGTCGCGTGATATTAATTGAGGGATGAATTCATAAAGCTTCATTAATTAACGATTATTAAAGCATTAATAAAAATCTTCGAACCAACGCATTTAGGTTAAAACATTAAAAAAAACATACTGACAAGATTATAATCTTAAACTTTAGAAGTTGTTGGAATAATGTTTTGTTATGTACTTTTTTAGTGCAACATAATATCGTCAAAGCATTCTCCCGAGTCGCCATGCGTCTAGCCGGTACATCAGGGACATGTGTAGCCGATTAACATTCATTTTAAATAACACAAATCTTCATGGAGTTTATCATGTTCAAATCGATCATGACCGTATCACTGCTGGCCGCCGCTATTGCCTCTACCAGCGCAGTGGCCGCAGACAATTCGGCGGGTGGTATCATTAACTTTACCGGCGCTATTACCGATACAACCTGTACCATTAACGGCGGTAAAAGCGCGGACTTTACCGTTGCGCTTTCCCCTATTTCGGTAAAAGATGCGGGCACCACGGTTGGCCTGATCACCCGAAATAAAAAATCTATTGCGCTGACATTCTCTGGTTGCTCACCAGCAGCCGGAACGACCGGTACCCCGCTGAAAGTATATTTCTCCAGCGCGGATAATATTTCCACTGACGGTAAATACCTGCTGAATAACAGCGTGAACGAAAGCGATGCCAGCGTGGCACGTAATGTCGGCTTTGCGTTAGTGGAGCCAGGTTCGTCTACGCCTATTACCCTGAACCAGCCTTACACGACAAATATTATGGGTACAGCGACCGCGCCAGATTCCGAAACGCTGACGCTGGACGTTTATTACTATAAAACAAACGCCGCTGCCGCCACCGTGGGCGAGTTAAGCTCCAACGTAACGTATACCATTTCCTACCTGTAATAGTGATTATTCAGGCTCTGTTTTCGCAGAGCCTGTATTTAAGGTTGCAATCATGCGCAAGGCAATTTTGCTGGCAGGCTTACTGCTAAGCACGGGTCACTCATGGGCCAATATTGTCATTAATGGCACCCGTGTCCTTTATCCTGAAAATAACAAAGAGGTGATTGTCCAGTTAATGAATACGGGCGATGCGCCGGCTCTGGTACAATCCTGGATAGATGACGGTGATATTAATTCCACGCCGGAAACAGCCAATGTGCCGTTTCTGTTGTCGCCGCCGGTGATAAAGGTTAACGAACATAATGGTCAACAGCTTCGTATTAAAAAGCTGCCGTCCAGCTTGCCTGCGGATCGCGAATCCGTCTTTTTCCTGAATGTCCTCGACATTCCGCCCAGACCTGAAAATCTGCAAAACCAGAATACCGTTCAGCTGGCGATTAAATCCCGTATCAAACTTTTTTATCGGCCCGCTGCGCTGAAAGGCACGCTGGATGACGCGGTGGCGAAACTNAAAACCAGAATACCGTTCAGCTGGCGATTAAATCCCGTATCAAACTTTTTTATCGGCCCGCTGCGCTGAAAGGCACGCTGGATGACGCGGTGGCGAAACTGACGATCGCCGCCGACGGCGATCGCTTTCGCATTACAAATAACAGTCCGTTCCATATTACGGTCGCCAATATTTCGCTGGGTAAAACGAAATTGCTCCAGGAGTCCCCGATGGTTTCCCCGTTTGGGCAGCTGACGGTCGCCGCCAAAAATACGGTTAAGCGCGGACAGACCTTCCAGCTGATGTATGTGGACGATCTTGGCGCGTATAAAACCCGGACTTTCACCAGTCAGTGATCGGAAAGACTCACCATGAAAATGAAACAAAACAGACTCTGTCTGCTGGCAGTCTGCACGCTTCTGCTTTCGCATAAATCAGGGGCCGTCTCGTTTGATCCCTCCCTGCTTGCTGGCGCATCCGGTGAGTCCGATCTGTCTCGCTTTTCCGAAAACAACGCCATGCCTGCCGGCAGTCAGGAGATGGATATCTACGTAAACGGCAGCTGGAAGGGACGTTATACCGTCATCTACGGCGAGCAGCGTGACGACATCCGCCTTGCCTGGAAAGATGCCCGGTCGCTGGGCATCAACACCACGTCCGTGCCCGCGCCCGCCATTGCGCACGGGCAGGTCCAGCTGCGCGATCTGGTTCAGGGCGGTGAAGTCAAAACCGATACCAGCACCCTGAGTCTGGCGCTTACCGTTCCGCAGGCGGCCGTGCAGCGTACTGAAGAAGGTTACATTGCCCCCCAGTTCTGGGACGAGGGGATCCCGGCGCTGATGCTCTCGTGGAACACGACCTGGTACAACACCCGCGCGAAAGGCACTGCGAAAGACACAAATGATGATTTTTATGCCGGGCTGGATTCCGGCGCCAACCTGTTCGGCTGGCAGTTTCGCGACAGCAGCGTCTGGCGGAAAACCGCCAGCGGAGAGAGTAGCTGGCAGAATAATACCCGCTACCTGCGCCGTCCCCTGGCCTCGCTGAAATCCAACCTGACGCTGGGTGACTTTTATATTCCGGGCGATCTGTTTGATTCCCTGCGCGTGCGCGGCGTGTCGCTGGCGTCGGATATGAAGATGCGCCCAAATTCACAGCAGGGTTTTTCACCGGTGGTTCACGGCGTGGCACGGACGAACGCCCTGGTGAAAGTTATCCAGAATGGCAACGTGATCTATCAGGAGAACGTGCCGCCGGGCCAGTTTACCCTCGACAGCATTCAACCTACCGGGTCCGCGGGCGATTTGCTGGTGGTGGTGCGTGAAGCGGACGGTTCACAGCAGTCCTTCACGGTGCCGTTTTCCGCCGTGCCCGGGATGCTAAAAGAAGGGGTGAGCCAGTACAGCGTAGTGGCGGGTAAAGTGCATCAGAACACGCTCGATGCCGAACCCGCATTCATGCAGGCCACGCTGCGCTACGGGTTTAATAACCTCATCACCGGGTATACCGGGACGATTATTAGCGATAACTACCAGGCCGGGCTTGTCGGTACCGGGTGGAACCTTCCGTTTGGCGCGGTTTCGTTTGATGTCACCCACGCCAAAACCACCCTACAGGATCGCACCAGCAGCGGTCAGAGTTATCGCGTGTCGTACAGCAAATTTATCGATACCACCGCCACCAACTTCACCCTGGCGGCCTATCGCTATTCCACTAAAGGCTATTACAGCTTCAGCGACGCGCTCTATTCGCGCGAAGGGTATCAGCGCCTGAGAGCGCAGTACGACGACTATGAAGATCGGTTTGGCGTTGCGCCCGACATGTCGCTAAGCACCTGGGACGCCCTGCGCGCGGCGCAGCCCAAAAATACCTTTACGCTTAACCTTAATCAGCGCCTGCTCAATAACTGGGGCACGGTGTTTGTCTCCGGCACACAGCGCGATTACTGGAACTCACAGCAAACCACGCGCGAATATCAGATGGGCTATTCCAACGCCATCGGCCGCGCCAGCTATACCCTGTCGGCCAGCCGGGTACGGAACAGGGACAGTGAAGAAGAGACGCGCCTTTACCTCTCCCTCAGCCTGCCGTTCTCGCTGTTTGATAATAATGCGTGGATCACCTCCAGCCTGACGGCCAGCGATTCGCATTACGAACAGAGCAATATCAGCATGAGCGGGAACGCGCTGGCGTCGAACCGCCTGAGCTATACCCTCTCCGGCAGTAATGCGCGTGGGGGTAAAAATGCGGCAAGCGTTAACGCCGCGTACCGTTCGAACTTCGCGACACTCGGTGGCTCTTACAGCGAATCCTCCGACTACCGCCAGACCGGGCTCAGCGGGCGCGGAAGCCTGGTGGCCTACCCGTGGCACGTTCTCGCCTCAAACGAAACCGGCACAACCATGACTATCGTCGATGCGCCAAAGGCGGAGGGACTGATGGTGAACGGCGATGAAAGCATTATGACGAACCGCGATGGCGTGGCGCTGGTGCCTTACGCCACCCCGTATCGCAAAAACGCCATTACGTTAACCGAAACGGAAAACAGCGCTGGCGCGGAGGTGATCGGCAATATGGCTAACGTGGCTCCTTACGACGGGGCGGTGAGTTATATCCGCTTCGAAACCGATAAGCGCCAGTCATGGGTACTTCATGCGACGCGCGCCGACGGCAAACCGCTGCCCTTTGGCACTGAAGTGCTGGATGAACACGGTGGATCTGTCGGGTATGTCGGCCAGGCCAGCGTACTGTATATCCGTGCTGAACAGCCGCCACGCGCGCTCAACGTGCATCTCCGCAGCGGAAAGTGCGAAATCTCCTCCCCGGCCTGGGGGCTGAACAGCCCCTCATCGGTTTGCCATTAATTACGGATTATCAAAATGTTACGATCATTCATGTTCCTGCTCCTCACCAGCATTAGCGGGATGAGCTATGCCACCTGCTCCGGCAGCAGCATCGTTTATGGCACACCGATTACCATTGATTTATCGGATAAGCTGAGCCCGGCCACGCCCACATGGACCGGCAGCTTCAGCACCCAGTACAGCGGCTCGTTCAACTGTACGACGGGTAACAGTGAATTTTCTTACACGCCGATCCTCTCGACCGACAGCAAATACGCGACCATCCTCGGGTTCAGCAATAACAAGTATATGGTGCGGGCGGAGATCACCGATCCCCCGGCCAATAAAACCCTGTCTGCCAGCGGTAGCCATACGGCGTCTGAGCTGAACACACCGTTTACGGTTCGCTTCACCCTCGTTAACCAGAGCGGTACCACCCTGACGGGGGATACGGCGAACATGAGCGACGTTCTGTTCGTCAGCGACATGAGCGGGTTATCCATCTGGGAAATCATCACCTGGCCAATCAATCAGGTCATCAAGATAGCGCAGTGGTTATTCAGCGGGTTCAAGTGGCCTTACGACAACCGCGATATGTTTGGTCAGCCGATGATCATCAAATACGCGCCAAAACTGACTACCTGTTCCTTTGATAATGCGGGGCTGACCGTGGCGCTGCCGACGCTCGGCATTCCCCAGCTCAGTGCATCCTCACAGCCGGGGCTGACGCCTTTTTCACTGAACATGAGCTGTCAGAACGTCGGGGTTAATGGCAATTCCGATCGGGCAATTGAGATGTTTCTGTCCAGCACGCAGCTGCTTTCGACCGACAGCTCGGTGCTGATCGACAGCAGCAGTAGCGCGGCGCAGGGCGTGGGGCTCCGCCTGATAAAACGTGACGCCCCGCAAACGCCGGTGACCTTCTCTACCTCAACCACCAGCCGTGGCAACGCCACGATGATTTTCAGCGTGGCGGCTGGCGCGGCGCTGGACGAACATTTCACCCTTCCGATGGCGGCGTACTATTACGTGTGGGCGCCCGCCCAGGTGAGCCAGGGTAAGATCAATACATCGGCTACGCTGAATATTATCTATCCCTGATGTGAACTATTCCTCCATCTTTCCAACCGCTTGCACATACTTAATCAGTTCGCTGTGGTTGGAAAGATTCAGCTTTTTCATTGCATTGTGTTTCTGTGTCGCAATGGTACTGACCGAACGGTTTCGATGACGGGCAATCTCCGTCGTTGAAAATCCTTCCACGATAAGATGGAGCACCTCCCACTCTCTGGCCGAGAGGATGGAACGCGCCCGGGAGCCGGACCGCATTACCCGCCTGAGCCACGAAGAGATCGACGGTTTTTGCCCGTCCGCCATGAGCAACGCGGGTAATTCCTTTTTCAGTTCAGTCAATTCATCCTGCTGACTGATGGTTAATTCAAATTTCATCTCCAGAACTTTTTTTAACAGCCCGTAAGGCAGCTCGGGCACCAACAGAACACGCCTGACGTGATGGGTTTTACATAAAGATGTAAAACGGCTGCTGACCTCCGCACTCCACTCTTTATGATTAAGCAGATAATTAAATTCAGTGAAGAAAACATCCACGTTATTATCCGCCACCGCCGCCAGCGCCTGTTCTGTGGAATCGACCTGAGTAATGTTCAGTACGTAATCGGGTAAAAGATCCTGGAGCGCCCGGAATATTATCTCTTTAAATATATTTATTTTGTAAAACACCATTACCCTTACGATACGTTCAGTATTATTCATGTCTTTTCTAAATTCTCGTGACCGGAGGAAAATGATAATAGTTTATGTACTCACCACTCACAACCTCTTCGCGCCAGGATTTTATCCTTCTCAGGCTTAAAAATCTGAACAAGGACATTAAATTCATAGAAAAAATTCTATTTTATTCTGCACGCCGTTTCCCCTCGCAGATAAAGCCCTGTCGATAACCCTGCCACGATCACAATTTTTCTTACAGAAACAGCAGTAAATTACTGAAAAGGCGGTGGATTAACCCCATTAATCAATCTTCTGATGCTTATTAACCGCCCATTTACAGAATAAAAATCTGGTATGAATATTATTAGAAGATTAAAACAATTGCATATACCATTAAAACCATTTTTCAATTTTATCTTCCGCTAATAATTGGCTTCAGCTTTACTCGACGGTTTGTATTGGCTTACATTGATGCCATCGCATCGCGTTATTTAAAAAAGTGCTCGCTATTCTTTTAATAAGAGAGTGCGAACCGCCATTTTCTCTTATATGGACTGTTTACTCAGCGAAAGGAGAATGCCAATGCAAAATAAAAAAACAATTCACGTTGCCGTTGTTGACAGCTGCGAATTCACGATGATTGGCCTGCAATCGCTTGGAAAGCGTGAGCCTGATGAAAAACACGACGTTATTTTCCATGGATTTACCCATATCGAAGAACTTGCTATGAGTGAACAACTCTTTGATATCATCATTTATGATCCGTTGAATACGCGTCATTTCCGGGTGACGACGAATGACGACATTCTCTGTATTAAACAGAAACAAGTGACAGCGAAGATCTATATCTATTCGTTATCCGCCGGCTATTTGAAATTCAAACATGTTGATGGAGTCATCAGCAAAAGAGTCTCCCTGGGGGATATCAAAGCGCTGTGGCAAATACTGATGAGCCAGACGCCGCAAGAGTCTGGCCGTTACAACGTAGGCATGACGACCCGCTTACGCACCCCGGCGAGGCTGTCCAGCGAGGAGGCAAGCGTACTGCGCGGCTATTCCTGTAATCTCAAAACCAAGCAAATCGCCCGTCAGCTGGGGTGTAACGTCAGGCTGGTTTACTTTTATAAGAACAACGCCATGAACAAGCTTAAGGCCGTGCGTGGCCCCTCGTTTTACCAGAGCATTCGCTGGATCCTGAATTAAGAATTTGACCGTGTGTCGTTTGCCTTTTGTTCCCGTGTCCGCGGGAACCTTTTTTCATTTCCTGAAGGCTGTTCCATGTATACCGTTCTTCCCTCTCCCCTGTTGCAACGTATCTCAGGGCTGCGATTCCAGCCTCTTGTCGATCTTCATTCGGGCCAGGTGTTCGCGCATGAAGTTCTCGTGGAGATCCATAACGTCAATCTTGAGGTGCTGTTTGCCTCGCTGCCCTCGCGCAGCGCGCTGCAAATCTTCTTCTGGCAGGCCAACACCCTGTTACAGATACCCGCCCGGGACGCTTACTGGCTAAACCTTCCGGCAGAACACCTTCTCAACGAACGCGCTATCCGGTTGTTGCTGGCGTTACGCCATCAGCAGCGGTTAACGATTGAAATTCAGGATCCCCTCACCATCACACGGCTGGGCGAGGATGAGCAACGTCGCCTTCATGCCACGCTTGTTCGGTTAAAAGAGGCGGGATGGCAAATCTGGCTGGACGATTTAACCCGGGAGTTGGCGGAGGCGTTCGCGCGGCTTGCGCTGCCGCTGGATGGGGTGAAAATTGACCGCTCAGCGCTGCGCGAGCGCGCGCCGCTTGCCCCGTTTGTACAGGAGGTCAGGGCAGGTATCGCGCAATCAATTCTTATAGAAGGCATCGAAAACTCGCGGGATCTGGCGCGCGCCCGCGCGTCCGGCGCACAGTCTGGTCAGGGTTTTCTGTGGCCCGAAAGCCGAACCGATGCCCGCGTAACGCTTTGACGGCCAGCGGAGCGCTGGCCTTTTTACCGGGGCTTACCAGCCCGGCACCGCGCCACCGTTAAAAATGGTCTCCGCCGCTTTCGCCACTTCCGGCGACTGATAGGACTGGATAAATTCCTTCACGTTTTCGGCGTCTTTGTTCTCTTCACGCGTGACCACAATATTCACGTAGGGTGAGTTTTTGTCTTCGATAAAGACGCTGTCGTGTACCGGAGAAAGCCCCGTTTGCTGGAGATAGGTGGTACTGATGATGGCCACATCCACTTTCGGGTCGTCCAGTACGCGCGGCAGCTGCGCGCCTTCAAGCTCCATAATCTTCAGGTTCTTCGGGTTTGCCGTGATATCCAGCGCCGTTGGCAGCAGGCCAACGTCTGGCTTGAGGATAACCAGCTTCTCTTTTTGCAGCAGCAGCAGCGCGCGGCCGAGGTTGGTTGGGTCATTAGGGATGGCAACGGTTGCGCCGTCCTTCAGCTCAGACACCGCTTTAATCTTGCGGGAGTAGCCGGCCATAGGGAAAACGAAGGTGTTGGCAACTGCAACCAGCCTGTAGCCGTGCGCCTTGTTATCTTCTGCGAGGAACGGGCGATGCTGGAAGACGTTGGCGTCCAGTTCGCCCTGGTTGGTGGCATCGTTGGGTAGCAGCGAGCCGCTAAAGCCCACCAGCTCAACATCCAGACCGTATTTCTCCTTTGCCACCTTTTTGGCGACTTCCGCCACGTCCTGCTCGGCGCCATTTATCACGCCGACTTTAATGTGTCTGGCATTATTGCCGCCCTGGTCACAGCCCGCGAGCAGCAGGCCAGTCAGGAGAAGCGCACCCAATCGAAGTTTCACGAGACAGTTCCTTTTGATAGACGTTTTGAAGACTATATCGACAACGAGACGGCAGGCTAAAAAACGAAAAGGAATCAGTAAGACGGATAGGTTATATGCGGCCTGTTGCCGGGTGGCGCTGCGCTTACCCGGCCTACGTGACGGGGGAAGTGTGGGCCCGGTATCAGGCTACGGTAGTCCAGTCCTCAACCGTAAGATCCTGTACCATCCCGAACGCATGATCGTTCGTGACAATCGTCGTGCCCCGGCTGATAGCATGTGCGGCAATCAACTGATCGAGATCCCCCATCACTTTCCCTTTCTTTTCCATTGCCGCACGCAGTTCACCGTAGGTAGCTGCGGCTTCGCTATCCCAGGCGCAGATAGTGATGGTTTTAAGAAATTCCATTATGGTTTCGTGCAGCTTGTTGTTTTGCTTTTTGGCTACGCCGTAAAGCAATTCCGCTTCCGTTACGCTTGAAATACACATCTTTTCAGGCGTAATTTGCGAATATCGGTTTACTACTTCAGGATGCTGCCTCACCAGATGGCTTACGATGTTAGTGTCCAGCATATGCAGCATCTTCTACAGCCCTTCCAGAGGATTTCTTGTCGTATAGCTCTGATTACGCTCCTCTTTACTTAGAAAGGTATCAGGCACATGCGTTTCTTTTAGCATGCGCAAAAAGTTATCTCTGTGTCGTTCTTTCTCGGACCTTGCCGTCAAAACCACATTCCCCTCGTCATCCCGGCGGATATAAACACTCTCCGTTTCAAACGCAAATTCCGCTGGCAAGACCACGGCCTGGTTTCGTCCTTTTTTGAATAGTTTCGCTGTGCGTTCCATGGCAACCTCTGTCGGTTTATTGACCAGCCCACAGCATGCGCTAACGCCCCGGAAAGCGACAAGAGAGGCATTTAAAAATCAGAAAGCGACTCGCAATAAATAGCAGAACCGCTAACCTCATGCCTGCCGACGCAGCGGCGCTTCGCGCAAAAACCACGACAGCACAAACGCCAGCACCATAATCCCCGCCGCCAGCATGAATACCGCATGGATCGCCGAGCCGAACGCATCCAGATAGTCCAGACGCAGGGCATCAGGCAGATGGTGTATGGCAACGGGATTAAGTTCGCGCGGCAGTTCCGCCCCTTCCGGCAGCCTGTCGATCAGGCCTGATTGCAGAATATGGGTGAACACCGCGCCAAACAGCGCAACGCCAATCGCCCCACCGATGGAACGGAACAGCGTCACCCCAGACGTCGCGACGCCGTATTGATCGGCTGACACGCTGTTCTGCACCGCCAGCACCAGCACCTGCATCACCAGTCCCAGCCCCATGCCCAGCACGCCGGTAAACAGGTACAGCTGCCAGGTTGGGGAGGTGATTGAAATGCGCGTCAGTAATACCATCCCCACCACGCCGAGCAGCGTGCCGAGGATCGGGAACAGACGATATTTCCCGGTACGGCTGATGATGCGCCCGCTGATGATGGAGGTGAGCAACAGCCCCCCCATCAGGGGGATCAGCTGCAAACCGGCCTGCGTCGGCGTGGCGTCTTTTACCACCTGTAAATAGAGCGGCAGGAAAGTGACGGAGCCAAACAGCGACATGCCGATAATAAAACCGATCAGGCTACAGAGCAGGAAGCTGCGGTCGCGGAAGAGCGACAGCGGGATAATCGGCTCCCACGCCAGCCGCTCTTCGTAGATAAACCCGGCGATCCCCGTCAGGCCGAAGGCCAGAATGCACCACAGCTGCGGGTCGCTCCATTGGCGGATCGTCCCGCCCTCGGTGGTAAACAGAATGATGCACAGCAACGCCATGCTGAGGTAAATCGCCCCCAGGTAGTCAATCTCATGCTTGCTGCGCCGCGCGCTGCCGTGGAAAACCGCGCCAATCACCAGCAGGGCAAACAGCCCCAGCGGCAGGTTGATGTAGAAAATCCAGCGCCAGGATGCGTGCTGAACGATAAACCCGCCGATCAGCGGCCCTATCACCGTCGCCAGGCCAAACACGCCGCCAAACAACCCCTGATAGCGACCCCGATCGGCAGGCGGGATCACGTCCGCCACGGCAGCCATGCTGATCACCATCAGACCGCCGCCCCCCAGCCCTTGCAGGGCGCGCATCAGCACCAGCTGGGTCATGTTCTGCGCCAGACCGCACAGCGCGGACCCTACAAGAAACAGCACAATCGCGATTTGCAGAACGATTTTTCGGCCAAACAGATCGCCGAATTTGCCGTACAGCGGCACCACGATGGTCGAACTGAGGATATAGGCCGTTACCACCCACGAGAGCTTATCCAGCCCGCCCAGCTCACCGACGATGGTCGGCAGCGCGGTGGAGACAATGGTCTGATCCAGCGCCGAGAGCAGCATCACCAGCAGGAGTGCGCTGAACAGCAGCTTAATCGACGGCGCCTTTTTCGCAGGTTGAGTCATTACGTCGGACTCCATAAGACATCACTTGAAATTAATTAATCGTATAATTAATATTTGTGGAAGTGATGAATAAGATCAAGAGATACGGTGACCATGCCAGCACAAAAGGACAATTCTGAACCCCGCCGCCCCGGTCGGCCACGCGGCGGCAAGCGCGTTACCGCCAGCCGTGAACAGCTGCTGGACATCGCCCTGAACCTCTTTTCCCGCCAGGGGATCGCCAATACGTCGTTGAACGCCATCGCCCGCGAAGCAGGCGTGACGCCCGCCATGCTGCACTACTACTTCAACTCCAGAGAACAGTTACTGGATGCGATGATTGAGGAGCGCTTCCTGCCGTTACGCGAGCGGATCGGGGCGATTTTCGCCGACAACCGGGATTCGCCGGTGGATGCCCTGACGGAAATGGTCAGGGTGCTGGCCGAACTGGCGGAAAAGTATCGCTGGTTTGCCCCGCTGTGGATGCAGGAGGTGATTGGCGAGATGCCGGTACTGCGCACCCATTTGCAGGCACGCTTTGGCGATGAGAAATATCACACCACGCTGGCAACCATCAAAGGTTGGCAGCAGGAAGGAAAGCTGAATCCGGCGCTGGCCCCCGAACTGCTGTTCACTACGCTGCTGAGCCTGGTGCTGGTGCCGTTCTCCCGCATGCGCAATGACGAGAGGCTTAACGCCCTCTCGCCGGAGATCGTGGTGCGCCACGTGTTAGCCGTGATAGGCACCGGGATCGGCGGTTAAAGATTTTTGGACAGATAGTGTCTCTGCATTCCCTGATAAGGGTAATCCTGCAAGGACATCTGCACCTGATAACCCTGCTTTTCATAGAACGGGCGCGCCTGGAAGCTGACCGTATCCACCAGCGCGTGACGACAGCCTTTGCGACGGGCCTCCTCTTCAGCCGTTTTGATAAGCTGGCTTCCCACGCCCGTTCCCCGCACGCTGTCGCTGACCCACAGATAGTCGATGTTCAGCCAGTCGCCTTTCCGTACGCCGATTAACCCGCCCAGCATGACGCCATTGTCGTCTCGCATATATACGCCAATATCGCCGCCAAACGTCGACAGATCTAAAAACTGCGCGTTATAGGCTCTTAGCCCCGTTAATAATTCTTCTTTTTCTTCGGCTGTGACATTATCTGTAATGCTCAGATGCATAATTCTCTCCTTATTTTCAGCGCAATCTGAATATCTCACAGCTTAACCTTCATAAAAACTCCTTATTTTCTCCATTGTTTATACCTGGAAATATTCATTCAATATGTAAATAAAAAAAGCCTTTCCAATAGTCTCCGAAAACGTATAATGAGAACGATCATTCTCACTTTTTACGGTAGCCGACAATGAGTACAAAGCTGGAAGAACGACAAAAACTGCGGCAGGACGAAATCATTACCGCCGCGCGCCGCTGCTTTCGCGCCAGCGGGTTTCACGCTGCCAGCATGTCGCAGATCGCCAGCGAAGCCAGGCTCAGCGTCGGACAAATCTATCGCTATTTCAGTAACAAAGACGCGATTATTGAAGAGATGATCCGGCGCATTATCGACTCACGTATTGAAGAGATGCAGGGCAAAACCCTGGTGGAAGGGATGCCACAGGCGCTCGCATGGCGACAGACCCTCAACGAAGACGACGATGCGCTGATGCTCGAAATGTCCGCCGAGGCCACGCGCAATCCTCAGGTTGCCGCCATGCTGATCGAAGCCGAATCGCGCATGTTCGCCAACGCCTGCGAGCATCTGAAAAAACAGTTTCCCCACCTGAGCGACGAGCATATTCGCTGCTGCGTGGAGATTACCGCCGTGATGATCGAAGGGACGATTTACCGACGACTCACGCCGTTAAAAGTGCCGTCAGAACAATTAGAACCCCTTTATCAGGATATTTTAAATATGCTTTTCACTGCGAAGTAATCGCATATGAATAATTAGCGGGAATAAGTAATTCCCCTTTTTTACATTTCTGGCTCAGCCAGAGATGCGGTATCGCTGTGCCTTTAATTAGCCCTCCTTCCTGTTAAGCGATTAACAGGACAGGCATCGTTCACCCTGGAAAAAGATTATGAAAACCATAACAACCTCCATCGCGGCATTACTCCTCCTGACAGGGTGCGATAATGCGCAAACATCTGCTCCTCAACGTCCTCTTCCGGAAGTGGGGATTGTCACCCTCATGAGCCAGCCGGTCTCCGTCGTCAGCGAGCTGACCGGCCGCACCGCCGCCGCAATGAGCGCCGAAGTGCGCCCCCAGGTAGGTGGCATTATCCAGAAGCGCCTGTTCACCGAAGGCGATACGGTCAAGGCCGGGCAGGCGCTGTATCAGATCGATCCTTCCAGCTACCGCGCCGCGTATGATGAAGCCGCCGCCGCACTGAAACAGGCACAGGCGCTGGTGCAGGCCGACTGCCAGAAAGCCCGGCGTTATGCGCAGCTGGTGAAGGACGACGGCGTATCACGTCAGGATGCGGAAGACGCGAAGTCCACCTGCGCGCAGGACAAGGCCAGCGTCGAGTCAAAGAAAGCCGCGCTGGAAAGCGCCCGCATTAACCTCAACTGGACCACCGTCACCGCGCCGATTGCCGGACGTATCGGCATCTCCTCTGTGACCCCCGGCGCGCTGGTGACCGCCCAGCAGGATACCGCGCTGGCCACCATTCGCGGGCTGGACAGTATGTACGTCGATTTAACCCGTTCCAGCGCCGATCTGCTGCGTTTACGCAAGCAAACCCTCGCCAGCAACAGCGATACGCTGAACGTGTCGTTGATTCTCGAAGACGGCAGCAGCTACAGCGAAAAAGGCCGCCTGGCGCTGACCGAAGTGGCGGTGGATGAGTCTACCGGCTCAGTCACCCTGCGAGCCGTCTTCCCGAACCCGCAGCATCAGCTTCTGCCGGGCATGTTCGTCCGCGCCAGAGTGGATGAAGGCATCATGAATGACGCGATCCTCGCCCCGCAGCAGGGCATCACTCGCGACGCCAAAGGCACCGCCACCGCGCTGGTGGTGAACGCCAGCAACAAGGTCGAACAGCGTCAGCTGGAGACGGGCGACACCTACGGCGACAAATGGCTGGTGCTGAGCGGCCTGAAGGCGGGCGATAAGCTGATTGTGGAAGGCACCGATAAAGTCACCGCCGGGCAGGAAGTGAAAGCTGAAGAGATGAAAACCAACGGAGGAAACGCCTGATGTTTTCCCGTTTCTTCGTGCGTCGCCCGGTCTTTGCCTGGGTTATCGCCATTCTCATCATGCTCGCCGGAATGCTGGCGATCCGCACGCTGCCCGTTGCGCAGTACCCGGACGTGGCTCCGCCGTCGATCAAAATCTCCGCCACCTATACCGGTGCCTCCGCACAGACGCTGGAAAACAGCGTGACGCAGGTGATCGAGCAGCAGCTCACCGGGCTGGATAACCTGCTCTACTTCACCTCCACCAGCAGCTCGGACGGGTCGGTGAGTATTAACGTCACGTTTGAACAGGGAACCGATCCGGACACCGCTCAGGTACAGGTGCAGAACAAAGTCCAGCAGGCGGAATCGCGCCTGCCGACCGAGGTGCAGCAGTCCGGGATCACCGTCGAAAAATCCCAGAGCAACTTCCTGCTGATCATGGGCGTATATGACAAAACCGACACCGCCAGCAGCTCGGATATCGCCGACTGGCTGGTGAGTAATATGCAGGATCCGCTGGCGCGCGTGGATGGCGTCGGTAGCCTACAGGTGTTCGGTGCAGAATACGCGATGCGCATCTGGCTCGACCCGGCGAAGCTGGCGTCGTACTCGCTGATGCCCTCCGACGTGCAGAGCGCGATTGAAGCGCAGAACGTGCAGGTTTCCGCCGGTAAAATCGGCGCACTGCCCTCGTCGAACGCCCAACAGCTGACCGCCACCGTCCGCGCTCAGTCGCGTCTGCAAACGGTCGATGAGTTCAAAAAGATCATCGTCAAGAGCCAGTCCAACGGTGCGGTGGTGCGCATCAGCGACGTCGCGCGCGTGGAGATGGGCAGCGAAGATTACACCGCCACCGCGAAGCTGAACGGCCACCCGGCGGCGGGTATGGCGGTGATGCTCTCGCCGGGCGCCAACGCGCTTAACACCGCCACGGCGGTAAAAGATAAGATCGCCGAGTTCAAAAAGTCGATGCCGGAAGGCTACGATGTGGCCTACCCGAAAGACAGCACCGAGTTCATCAAGATCTCCGTTGAGGACGTGATTCAGACGCTGTTCGAAGCCATTATCCTCGTGGTGGTGGTGATGTACCTGTTCCTGCAAAACATCCGCGCGACGCTGATCCCGGCGCTGGCGGTGCCGGTGGTGCTGCTGGGCACCTTCGGCGTGCTGGCGCTGTTCGGTTACTCCATCAACACCCTGACGCTGTTTGCGATGGTGCTGGCGATAGGGCTTTTGGTGGATGACGCCATCGTGGTGGTGGAAAACGTCGAGCGTATTATGCGCGACGAAGGGCTGCCCGCCCGGGAAGCGACCGAAAAATCGATGGGCGAAATTTCCGGCGCGCTGATCGCCATTGCGCTGGTGCTCTCTGCGGTATTCCTGCCGATGGCCTTCTTCGGCGGCTCTACCGGGGTCATTTACCGCCAGTTCTCGGTCACCATTATTTCGGCGATGTTCCTCTCCGTGGTGGTGGCGCTGACCCTGACGCCCGCGCTGTGCGGCTCGATCCTGAATCACACCGCTCCGCACAAAAAGGGCTTCTTCGGCGCGTTTAACCGCTTCTACAGTAAGACCGAGCACGGCTATCAGAACAAGGTGCTGCGCGCCCTGCGCCGTTCCGGCGGCATGCTGGTCATCTACGCCCTGCTCTGCGGCGCGATGGGGTTCGCCATGCTAAAACTGCCGGGCAGCTTCCTGCCAACCGAAGACCAGGGTGAAATCATGGTGCAGTACACCCTGCCTGCCGGCGCAACCGCGGTGCGTACCGCCGAGGTAAGCCGCCAGGTACGCGAGTGGTTCCTCACCAAAGAGAAAGCCAATACCGACGTGATCTTCACCATTGAAGGCTTCAGCTTCAGCGGCAGCGGCCAGAACGCCGGGATGGCGTTCGTCTCCCTGAAAAACTGGTCAGAGCGCAAAGGCGATGAGAATACCGCCCAGGCCATTGCCCTGCGCGCCACGCAGGAGCTGAGCACCATTCGGGATGCCACAATTTTCGCCATGACGCCCCCGGCGGTGGATGGTTTAGGCCAGAGCAACGGCTTTACCTTTGAACTGATGGCCAGCGGCGGCACCGACCGCGACGCGCTGCTGAAACTGCGTAACCAGCTGATTGGCGAAGCCAACCAGGACAACTCGCTGCACGCCGTGCGCGCCAACGATCTGCCGCAGATGCCGCAGCTTCAGGTGGATATCGATAACAACAAAGCCGTGTCGCTGGGGCTCTCCCTGAGCGATGTTACCGACACCCTCTCCAGCGCCTGGGGCGGCACCTACGTGAACGACTTCATTGACCGTGGCCGCGTGAAAAAGGTCTACATCCAGGGCGACAGCGACTATCGCGCGGTGCCATCGGATCTTAACAAATGGTATGTGCGCGGCAGCGACAGCACCATGACCCCGTTCTCCGCCTTCGCCACCACCCGCTGGGAGTATGGCCCGGAAAGCCTGGTGCGCTACAACGGCTCGGCGGCGTATGAGATTCAGGGCGAAAACGCCAGCGGCGCCAGCTCCGGTACGGCGATGAGCAAAATAGAGCAGCTGGCGAATAACCTGCCGTCCGGCAGCACCTGGGCATGGAGCGGTTTGTCGTTGCAGGAAAAACTGGCGAGCGGTCAGGCAATGAGCCTCTATGCCCTCTCCATCCTGGTGGTGTTCCTGTGCCTGGCGGCGCTGTATGAGAGCTGGTCGGTGCCCATTTCGGTGATCCTCGTGATCCCGCTTGGGGTGCTTGGCGCAGCGGTTGCCGCCTCCCTGCGCGGCCTGAACAACGACGTCTATTTCCAGGTGGCGCTGCTGACCACCATCGGTCTGTCGTCGAAGAACGCCATTCTGATTGTCGAGTTTGCCGAAGCCAGAGTCGCCGAAGGCTACTCCCTGACGCGCGCCGCCCTGCGGGCCGCCCAGACGCGTCTGCGTCCGATCATCATGACCTCGCTGGCGTTTATCGCAGGCGTGACGCCGCTGGCGATTGCCACCGGCGCCGGGGCCAACAGCCGCGTGGCGATCGGTACCGGTATTATCGGCGGGACGCTGGCCGCGACGCTGCTGGCCATCTTCTTTGTTCCTTTATTCTTTGTACTGGTGAAACGTCTGTTCTCCGGTAAGCACGCAAACCGGAGGTCATAATGTTTCGTGTAACCGTATTAACGTTAGCGCTGCTGAGCGCGGGCTGTGTGTCATTAGATCCCACGTATCAGCGCCCGGACGCCCCCGTCCCGGCGACGTTGCCGGGCGCCCATGGCGAAGCCAACGCCGTGGTGAGCCAGTGGCAGCAGGTGATGAATGATGCGCGGTTGAAAAGCGTGGTGACGATGGCGCTCAACAGCAACCGCGACGTGCAAAAAGCGATTGCGGATATCGACGCCGCCCGTGCCCAGTATGGCGAAACGCGCTCGTCCCTGTTCCCGACGGTGGACGCGGAACTGAGCCACACCCGCAGCCGCACGCTGGCGAGCGGCGTCGCGACAAGTGACGAAGCCAACGGCGCGGTCTCCAGCTTCGAACTGGATCTGTTTGGCCGCAACCAGAGCCTGTCGCGTGCCGCGCGTGAAACCTGGCTTGCCAGCGAATTCACCGCGCAGAACACGCGCCTGACGATGGTCAGCGAGCTGACCACGGCCTGGGTGACGCTGGCGGCGGATAACAGCAATCTGGCGCTGGCGAAGTCCACCCTGGAGAGCGCCGCAAACTCGCTCAAGATTGTGAAGCGCCAGCAGGAAGTAGGCGTGGCAGCGGCAACGGACGTCAGTGAAGCGATGGCGGTTTACCAGCAGGCGCGCGCCAGCGTGGCGAGCTACCAGACGCTGGTGATGCAGGACAAAAACGCTCTCAACCTGCTGGCGGGCGATACGGTGCCCGAGAACCTGCTGCCCGGCACGCTGGAGAGCCTGAGCGACAACGCCATCACGCTGATCCCGGCGGGCGTCAGCTCCAGCGCGCTGCTGCGTCGTCCGGACATTCAGGAGGCGGAACATAACCTGCTGAGTGCCAACGCCAACATCGGCGCGGCGCGCGCCAACTTCTTCCCGACCATCTCGCTCACCGCCAGCGCGGGCGTCGGCAGCGATTCGCTGTCGTCCCTGTTCAGCCACGGGATGAAGGTCTGGTCGTTTGCACCTTCCATCACCCTGCCGCTGTTCAGCGGCGGCAACAATATGGCGCAGCTGCGCTATGCGGAAGCGGAGAAAAAAGGGTTAATTGCGACCTATGAGAAAACCATCCAGAGCGCGTTCAAGGACGTGGCCGACGCGCTGGCGCGGCGCGAAACGTTGAGTGAACAGCTTGATGCCCAGCGTGAATACGTGGCGGCGGAGCAAAAAACGCTGGATGTGGCGACGCGCAGTTACAAGGCTGGCGCGGGCGATTATCTGACGGTGCTCACCGCGCAGCGGTCGCTGTGGTCGGCGCAGGAATCACTGATTGCCTTGCAGCAAACCGACCTGGAAAACCGCATCACGCTGTGGCAGTCGCTGGGCGGCGGGATACAGTAACATCACTGCCGGGCGGCGCAACGCTGCCCGGCCATCAGAGTAAATACCTATGGCAAAACTCTCTTTTTCTTTCGCGGCCATCCTTGGCCTGCTGACGGCGATCGGGCCGCTGTGTTCCGATTTTTATCTTCCGGCGCTGCCGGAGATCGCCACCCAGCTCAACACCTCCACAACGCTGACGCAGCTTTCTCTTACCTCGGCGCTGATTGGCCTGGGGCTGGGACAACTTTTTTTCGGCCCGCTAAGCGATCGCATCGGACGTAAAACGCCGCTGCTGTTCTCACTTTTGCTGTTTGTACTGGCTTCAGTGCTTTGTGCCAGCACGCAGAATATTTACGCCCTGATCGGCTGGCGATTTGTGCAGGGCGTTGCCGGGGCGGGCGGCTCCGTACTTGCCCGCTCTATCGCCCGTGATAACTATCATGGCACGATGCTAACGCAGTTTTTTGCCCTACTGATGACGGTCAACGGCATCGCGCCCGTGGTGTCCCCGGTACTCGGTGGCTATATCGCGTCGCATTTCGACTGGCGGATGCTGTTCTGGGTAATGGCAGGGGCGGGTCTGGCGCTGCTGATCGCCAGCCAGCTTTTTATCCGCGAGTCCCTCACAGAGAAACAGGGCGGGGGATCGCTGACGCAAACCGCCAGGACGGTACTTAAAAATCGTCGCTTTATGCGCTACTGCCTGATCCAGGCCTTCATGCTGGCGGGGCTGTTCGCCTATATCGGGGCATCCTCCTTTGTGATGCAAAACGAGTATGGCCTGAGCGCCATGAAGTTCAGCCTGCTGTTCGGTGTGAACGGTATCGGCCTGATCGTCTCAGCGCTGATTTTCTCCCGTCTGGCACGCCGACACCCGGCGGAAGGGTTAATGCAAATAGGCCTGGTGTTGGCCGTAACCTGCGCGGGGCTGACGTTGCTCTTTGCGTGGATGCAGCTTTCCGTTCCGGCACTGATTGCACTCTTTTTCACCGTCGCATTTAACAGCGGGATCAGCACCATTGCGGGTTCAGAAGCGATGAGCGCAGTCGACGCGAAGGAGTCCGGCACAGCGTCAGCCATTCTTGGCATGCTGATGTTTTTATTCGGTGGGATCGCAGCGCCTCTTGCCGGTATCGGCGGAGAAACGATGCTGAAAATGAGTCTCGCGGTGTTAGTAAGCTATGGCATTGCACTGGCGATCGGATCTCGCACGCAGAATGCGTAAATTCATACTTTTGGCTTGAATCGCGTTGATGAATGTAACGATATATTTCAGGGGAAGCATGTGACTTTCAAAGGAGGTTTCGATGAAATCTGCACACCTGGTTTGCCTGCTCGTTTGCCTGATTTTCGCTGCGTTTGTTCACGCGCAGGAGAAGAGCGCTCCGGAGAAAGAGGCCCAGATAAAACAGCAGGTCCTGAAAGATGTGAAGAAAACCTGTACCCCGCAGAAAAAGCAGAGCGATAAGGCCTGGCAGGCGATGATTTTGTCGTCTGAGGCCAATCAGCTGCTGATCAAAAACGCCATCACCGCCGTGAAGCGTGACAACCTGGACGCCTACTGGGATGCAGTAAGTCAGGTGGATTGTATGGAAGATTACTGAGGGTTGAGCGCCGGGTGGCGCTGCGCTTACCCGGCCTACATCACACGTTTAACGCTTCCGCACATCCGGAATAATCAAATCCCCGCGCAGAACGTAGGACCCGAGCATCTGCGTTTTCTCTGTCAGCCAGCTCACGATGCGCGCCGCCATGGCGTCCATGGAATACTCAATGGCCGGGATCACCGGAATACCCGGCAGATGCAGCGAACCGCCGAGGCTGAAAACCATGATGTCTTCCGGTACCGATTTATTAAACGCCTGTAACTGCGGGATCACCCGCTGGGCTTCCTGCTCATCCGCCACCAGCAGCGCGTTGAAGTTCAGCGTGGACGCGTTGTTGAGTAATTCCTGAAGCGCAACGGACGATGAAGTCGCGTCCATAAACACGAGGTTGCGATTAAAGGGCAGGAAGTTTTTCTCCAGCGCGTGTTTGTAGCCCAGCAGCACCTGATCGGCAAAGCCGCTGCCGTGCGGGTGGATCAGCGCTATCTGGCGACGCCCCTGGCTGGTGAGATAGTTACAGGCCGTTTCAGCCGCGAACGCGTGATCGAACTGAATGCTGTTGGCGTTATCGGCTTCCATACAGTCGACCAGAATCACGTTGTCCATGTCCACGTCCAGCGGGAAACGCGCGCCAATCACCAGAATGTCATCACATAAGCCGCAGGAGAGTTCTTCAAGGGCGTTCATCACTTCTGTTTTTGTGTGTGCGAAACGCAGCAGCAGATGTTTTTGATGCTGGCTGAGGTGTTTTTCCAGCGCGTACAGGTAACCGGTGGTCTGGTTAATGTTTTCCTGCGCGCAAATCACCCCAATGCAGCCCGTCGACTGGCTGAGCAGCGACTGGGCGATCACGTTGGGACGATAGTTCAGCTCATCCACCGCTTTCAGAACAGCCTGGCGGCTGGCTTCTTTAACGCCACGCGACCCGCTCAACACCCGTGATACCGTGGCTTTGGACACCCCGGCCAGACGCGATACATCGTTGATTGTAGACATCTCTCTCCCCTGTCAGACGCAACTGGCGTCTGTAATTTCCATCACCGCTACGGCTCACATTATAGCCAGAACGGAGTATATCCGTTTCCGTTTTCCATGGAAACCGATTTTCCGTTTCCACTCAATTTGATGCCAAAACAGCCAAATTATGTGACCCACATCCGGTTAATTAGCCTCATAAGTAAGGGATCTTGATGGTTGTCACACTTCTGTCTTTTATAAATGGAAACCGGTTTCCGTATCATGTCCAATCATCCTCGCAATAACTTTTTACATTTTGAGGATGGTTGTCGATGTTCAAGATTATGCTGTGCTGCTCTGCCGGGATGTCCACCAGCCTGCTGGTCAGCAAAATGATCGATGTTGCAAAAGAACGGGGCTTGCCTGTGAAGATAGATGCGTATGGCGTATCCGAATTTGATACGCAGTTTCCGCACTATCAGGTGGTGCTTCTCGGACCGCAAGTGAAATACATGTTAAAGACGCTCTCAGACAAGGCAGCGACGCAAGGCATTCCGGTGCAGCCCATCGACATGATGGATTACGGCATGCAGCGTGGCGATAAAGTACTGGACTATGCTCTGTCGCTCATCGAAGCGGCACACTAAAAGGTGTTCACATGAGTTCGTTATATCAATCCATGGTCGCGGTGATTGAGCAGTCAATTACGCCGCTGGCCGCGAAGCTCGGTCAGCAAAAGTATGTGATTGCCATCCGCGACGGCTTTACCGCTGCGCTGCCGTTTATGATCATCGGCTCGTTTATGCTGGTGTTTATCTTCCCGCCGTTTTCGGCGGATACCACCAACAGCTTCGCCCGCGGCTGGCTGGATTTCTCCGAGACCTACCGCGAACAGCTGATGCTGCCCTTTAACCTCAGCATGGGCGTGATGACCTTCTTCATCTCGGTGGGGATTGGGGCAAGCCTGGGGCGTCAGTTTAACCTCGATCCGGTGATGTCCGGCCTGCTGGCCTTTATGGCCTTCCTGCTGGTCGCCGCGCCCTATGCCGATGGCAAAATTTCGACCCAGTATCTCTCCGGTCAGGGGATCTTCACTGCGCTTATCACCGCGATCTACTCCACTCGCGTCTATGCGTGGCTGAAACAGAACAACGTCACCATCCGCCTGCCGAAGGAAGTGCCGACCGGCGTGGCGCGTTCGTTTGAGATCCTGATCCCGGTGATGGTGGTGATCGGAACGCTGCACCCGCTGAACCTGTTCATTGAAGCGCAGACCGGGATGATCATCCCGCAGGCGATTATGCACCTGCTGGAGCCGCTGGTGTCGGCGTCTGACTCGCTGCCCGCCATTCTGCTCTCCGTGCTGCTGTGCCAGATCTTCTGGTTCGCTGGTATCCACGGGTCGCTGATTGTCACCGGCATCATGAACCCGTTCTGGATGGCGAACCTCTCTGCAAACCAGGCGGCGCTGGCGGCGGGCGCGGCGCTGCCGCACGTTTATCTGCAAGGTTTCTGGGATCACTACCTGCTGATTGGCGGCGTAGGCTCCACCCTGCCGCTAGCGTTCCTGCTGCTGCGTAGCCGCGTTACCCACCTGCGCACCATCGGCAAAATGGGCGTGGTGCCAAGCTTCTTTAACATCAACGAACCGATTCTGTTCGGCGCACCGATCATCATGAACCCGATGCTGTTTATCCCGTTCGTGTTTGTTCCGCTGGTCAACGCCTGCCTGGCGTACGGCGCAACCAAACTCGGCTGGCTGGCTCAGGTGGTTTCGTTAACCCCGTGGACCACCCCCGCGCCGATTGGCGCCTCGTGGGCGGCGAACTGGGCGCTGAGCCCGGTGGTGATGTGCCTGGTCTGCATGGTGATGTCCGCCCTGATGTACCTGCCGTTCCTGCGCGCCTATGAGCGTACGCTCATCAAAAATGAAGAGCAGAAAGCCCAGGCAACCGTCGGCACCGCTGAAACAGTCAGTAATTAAGTCAAAGAGGAAGGGTCATGAAATACGCATTTCCCGATAACTTCTGGTGGGGCAGCGCAAGCTCCGCTCTCCAGACGGAAGGGACACGAGAGGGTGAAACCACGTGGGATTACTGGTTTGCCCGCGAGCCGAACCGTTTTCACAACGGCGTGGGGCCGCAGCACACCTCCACGTTTTATCAGCACTGGAAAACGGACATTCAGCTGTTAAAGCAGCTGAACCACAACAGCTTTCGTACCTCGATTAGCTGGGAGCGCCTGATCCCTGACGGTATCGGTGAAGTGAACCCGGACGCGGTCGATTTTTACAATCAGGTCATTGATGAGCTGAATGAACAGGGCATCACGCCGTTTATCACCCTGTTCCATTTCGACATGCCGATGGCGATGCAGGAGATTGGCGGCTGGGAAAACCGTGACGTGGTGGACGCGTACGCCCGCTATGCGCAGATTTGCTTCGAGCTGTTCGGCGACCGCGTGCTGCACTGGTTTACCTTCAACGAGCCGATTGTTCCGGTGGAAGGCGGTTATCTGTACGACTTCCACTACCCGAACGTGGTGGATTTTCGTCGGGCAGCCACCGTGGCGTATCACACCGTGCTGGCCCACGCGAAGGCCGTTCAGGCTTACCGCGCCGGACACTACGCGGGTGAGATCGGCATCGTGCTCAACCTGACGCCGTCGTACCCGCGCTCCCGGAACCCGGCGGACGTGAAGGCGGCGCACATAGCGGATCTGATGTTTAACCGCAGCTTCCTCGACCCGGTGCTGCGCGGGGAGTATCCGGCGGACCTGGTGGCATTGCTGAAATCTTACGATCAGCTGCCCGCCTGCAAGCCGGAAGACGGTTTCCTGATTGCGGAAGGGAAAATCGACCTGCTCGGCGTTAACTACTATCAGCCGCGTCGCGTGAAGTGTCGCGACAGCGCGGTGAACCCGCAGGCGCCGTTTATGCCGGAGTGGTTCTTTGATAATTACGAGATGCCGGGCCGTAAGATGAACCCGTACCGCGGCTGGGAAATCTACGCGCCGGGTATTTACGATATTCTGGTTAACCTGCGCGATAATTACGGCAACCCTCGCTGCTTTATTTCGGAAAACGGCATGGGCGTCGAAAACGAGCAGCGCTTTATTGAAAATGGCCAGATTAACGATCAATACCGCATCGATTTTATTTCTGAGCATTTATCGTGGCTGCACAAAGGTATTAGCGAAGGCTGCAATTGCCTTGGCTATCATATGTGGACGTTTATTGATAACTGGTCGTGGTGTAATGCGTATAAAAACCGCTACGGTTTTATTCAGCTCGATGTAGAGACGCAGCAGCGCACCATTAAAAAAAGCGGAGAGTGGTTTGCCGCCACCGCCTTAAATAATAGTTTTGATAAAGAGTAATGATGATGATCGCACTAGAAGAAGCCGTAATGGAAATTATCGTCAACGCCGGCCAGTCCCGCAGCTTGTGCTTTGAAGCCCTGCACGCGGCGCGTCAGGGCAACCTTGACGAGGCCAAAAGCCTGCTGCGCGAAGCCGACGGCTACGCGCGCCAGGCGCACAAGATGCAGACCAAACTGATCGAGCAGGATGCGGGCGAAGCCCGCCAGCCGATGACCTTAATTATGGTGCACGCCCAGGATCATTTAATGAATTCCTTATTAGCGCGCGAGTTATCCGAAGAAATTATTCATTTATATCAGAGATAGTCTATGGCGAAATAATTACTGTAATACCTCTGTACCCTAAATAGAGATCCACTTGTTCTGATGATAGCGACATACTCTGTCAGATCGGAGCGGGATGGTTATTGTCTGAATAAAATTAAACTATATTGAGATAACCATGAATACGATTAAAAAACTTCCAGTAACCATGGCGGTTATCGCCGCGCTTTGCCCAATTTCCGTCCTCGCTCAGGAATTCACTCAGGAGCAAATCGACGCCATTGTGGCGAAAGCGGTGGATAAAGCCCTGGCCGAGCGTCAGGCCAAAATGGATGCTGCGGTCGCGAAAAAAGCGGACGTGGTGACCGAGCCGCAGAGCGCGGCGCAATCTCCGGATATGGCGATCCCGTTCGGGGTTAAATTTACCGGCTACGCCCGCTACGGCGCGCACTTCCAGGCCGCCGATCAGAAATACGTGGCGGTGGACGGCTCCTACAACGGCGCGTCCGCCATTGGTCGTCTGGGCAACGAAGGCAACGGCGGCGAGTTCCAGCTCTCTAAAGCCTTCAAGGGCGAAAACGGCGCCATCTGGGACATCAACGTGATGATCGACCACTGGGGCGACGAAGTTAACCTCAAGAAAGCCTACGCCGGCGTGACCAACATTATGGCCTCCAACCCGAACGCCTACTTCTGGGCGGGTCGCGACTTCCACCAGCGCCCGCAGCAGGGCATCAACGATTACTTCTGGATGAACCACGACGGTCAGGGCGCCGGGGTGAAGAACTTCGACATCGGCGGCGTGCAGTTTGACGTGGCCACCGTGGCGGCAGTGGAATCCTGTAGCCCGGAAGTGATGGAAGACGAAGCGAACCCGTCGCGCATCACCTGTACCGGCGGGTCCGGCACGGGCGACAAAGGCAACTACGCCGCGACGTCTAAAATCCACGGTATGAAGCTCGGTCCGCTGGATCTGGAGCTGTACGCCAACTACGGCTTTGACTCCAAAGCCGTTGAGAGCGACGAACGTCTGAACGCCTGGCAGGGCGGCGTGGTGCTGAGCCACACCAACGACAGCGGCGTGAACAAGGTGATTGCCCGCTACTCCGATAACGCGGACAACAGCGTGTTCAACAAAACCGAGGATCTGACCACAGTCTACGCCAGCTTCGAAGGGCTGTACAAATTCACCCAGGCGACGCAGGTGGAGTACCTCCTCGCCTTCCATGACTACGACAACAGCCGCGATAAGACCGACAACCGCAAGAACTACAACGCCATCGTGCGCCCGATGCACTGGTGGAACGACGTTCACTCCACCTGGCTGGAAGCGGGCTGGCAGCACGTGGATTACGACAACGGCGGCGACAACAAGGGCTGGAAGCTGACCCTGTCGCAGAACATGTCTATCGCCATGGGGCCGGAGTTCCGTCCGATGCTGCGCTTCTACGTGACCGGCGGCAAGGTGGATAACGAACGTACCGCGCGCGTGAACAACACCAAAGATGAAACGCTGGACGACTTCAACGTCGGCGCGATGTGGGAGGCGTGGTTCTAAGGTCAACAACATGCCGGGTGGCGCTACGCTTACCCGGCCTACGGTTTTCGGAGAGGGCCGGGGTGAGGGCATCAGGCAGTTTTGTAGGCCGGGTAAGCGTAGCGCCACCCGGCAAGATCCCATGTTATGCTACAAAAAAACCAACATAACAGGGGAGAACATGGGTTCCACACGCAAAGGGATGCTCAACGTCCTGATCGCCGCCGTTTTATGGGGCAGTTCCGGGGTTTGCGCGCAGTACATTATGGAGAAAAGCCACATCTCTTCGCCTTACCTGACCATGGTTCGTCTGCTGTTTACCGGCGTGATCCTGCTGACGCTCTCCTTCGTTCACGGCGACAAGATTTTCTCGGTCATCAAAAACCGCAAAGACGCCCTCAGCCTGCTGTTTTTCTCGCTGGCTGGCGCGCTTACCGTGCAGCTCACCTTCCTGCTGACAATTGAAAAATCCAACGCCGCGACGGCCACCGTGCTCCAGTTTCTGTCGCCGACCATTATCGTGGCATGGTTCGCGCTGGCGCGGAAAACGCGTCCCGGCATATTTGTCTTATCCGCGATTTTCACGTCGCTTGTGGGTACCTTCCTGCTGGTAACCCACGGCGACCCGACGTCGCTCTCCATCTCGCCGGCCGCGCTGTTCTTCGGTATCGCCTCGGCGTTTGCCGCGGCGTTTTATACGACGTACCCGTCGACGCTTATCGCCCGCTACGGCACGCTGCCGATTGTCGGCTGGAGTATGTTGATTGCGGGACTAATGCTGACGCCGTTCTACGCCGGACGCGGCACCACCTTCGTGATCGACGGCGGCCTGCTGCTGGCGTTTTTCTACCTGGTGGTGATAGGTACCGCGCTGACGTTCAGCCTGTATCTGAAAGGCGCACAGATGATCGGCGGGCCGAAGGCGAGCATTCTGAGCTGCGCCGAGCCGCTGAGCAGCGCGCTGCTGTCGGTGGTGTTGCTGGGGGTGGCATTCACCCTGCCGGACTGGCTGGGGACGCTGCTGATTGTGTCGTCGGTGGTGTTGATTTCGATGGATTCGAGAAGACGGGTTCAGACATCGGCGTAGCCTGATGCCCTCACCCCAACCCTCTCCCACGGGAGAGGGAGAAAAGCACTACTTCGCCTTAACCTTCCCCGCCACCAGCAGCGCGGTCAGCAGCATCAGCGTGCCGGAAATTACCAGCGGCGAGGTCAGCCCCAGGTGGTCGAGCGCTACGCCGCCCACCGCCGCGCCGCAGGTATTCGCCAGCTGGATCACCGCCACCTGAATCGACCCGGCTTTTTCCGCCTGATCGGCAAGCGAGCGGGTGATCCACGTCGACCAGCCCACCGGCACCAGCGCAAAGGCAAAGCCCCAGATAATCGCGATCGCCGAAGCCACCCACTTATCGCTGCCCCACAACACCAGCGCCGCGGCGCTGATCGCCAGCACCAGCGGGGCACCCGCCAGCGCGACCTTCAGGGAGCGCTTCAGGAACTGGGACGACAGCGAGGTGCCGACAAAGCTGGCGATACCGAAGCTCAGCAGCACCAGCGTCAGGCCGTCCACGTCAAAGCCCGCCATGGTCATATACACCGGGCGGATATAGGTGAAGAAAGCAAACTGCCCGGCAAAGGCCATGAAGATGGCGGTCATCCCCGCCAGCACGCCGGGGCGCTTCAGCAGCGCGAACATGTTCTGTTTGTGGTGCGCCGCTTCCCCCGGAAGGGACGGCAGCGCCTTCCACACCCAGATTATGCACAGCACGCCCATCACCGCCGCCGCGTTAAAGACGTTGCGCCAGCCGATAATTCCACCGAGGAAACTGCCCAGCGGCGCGGCGATCACCAGCGCGATCGAGACCGCACCGAAGATAACGGACAAGGCTTTTGGCACCGTACGCGCGGGCACCAGGCGCATGGTCAGCGAGGCGGACATCGCCCAGAAGCCGCCTAATCCCAGCCCCAGGCAGGCACGGCCGAGCAGCAGCAGGGTGAAGCTTTCAGCGAAAGAGACCAGCAGGCAGGAGAGCGTCAGCAGCACGCTGAACAGAATAACCACCTTGCGACGGTCAATGGTGCCGATCGCCTGCGTGATAAACAGGCTGGCGAACATCGCCACAAACGCGGTGACGGTCACGGACTGCCCCGCCACGCCCTCGGAAATGCCCAGATCCTGCGCCATCGGCGTCAGCAGGCTGACCGGCAGGAACTCGACGGTGATCAGGCAGGCGACGCAAAATGCCACGGAGAAAACCGCCGACCAGTTGGGGCGTGAAACCTCTTTGGCCTGCGGTGTAGTCGTGGGCTGGGTATGTTCTGTCATGGCATCACCTGAAGATAAAAACGTGCGGAAAAGTCGCGCAGTTTATCATCAAAAGTGTGACGAATTTAACGTTTCGACAACTTTTGTCGTTTTTTAATGCCGGGCGGCGCTTTGCTTACCGGGCCTACGGGCTTGTAGGCCCGGTAAGCAAAGCGCCACCGGGCAAAATTACCCGCGAGCCTTAAGAGCGGCATTCGCCAACCCGACAATCCACTCCTGATGCCCGTTAATCATTGGGTTCGGCACCGTGCGCGCTAATTCCTGCGCCGGCACGCCTTTCTGCGACTCCTGAGTCAGAATGCGCACGCGGTTTCCCGGCAGGTCTTCAAACAGCCAGGCGTGGATCACGTCCAGACGCGAATTTGCATCCCCTTCTACCCAGCCGTGCCACGCGATACGCGCGGCTTCGCCCTCCACGGGCGGAACATACTCCGTCACCTGCGCCTCAACCGGAAAGCCAAAGGTGGTGAAGCGGAAGCGGGCGTTGGCGCTCAGCGCCGGGCCGCTGCCGTCGTGAAAACGGATATCTTCGGCGTTGCTGTAGTAGTTCGGCCACAGGGTGGTGTCGTTGAGCTGCGCCCAAATCTCTTTTGCGCTCAGCCCGGCGACGATGATTTCGTTGGAGGCAAAGTTATCGGTGGTGCCGGGCAGGTAGTCGTTCGGCCAGATAATGGCGGATTGTTTCATGGTTCACCTCATCGGTTAGTTGATAAGGTGATGGTGCGCCTGCGGGTGATATAAATCTAATGACGATGCTTTATACTCTTCATCACGTTTTGTGATATCAGTGCAGGTAAAACACGCCCTCTTCCGGCAGGAAAAGCTGGTTGTAGCGCAGCTGGAAGGCGTTGAACTCCTGCGGGTCTGGCTCTATCTCGCGCATGAAGCCGAGCGCGAGGCGGATTTGCGCGTCGGTGATCGGCGCGGCCAGACGGGCTTTACGCAGCATGCGGTGCCAGGTATGCAGATTCTCTTCGCTGGCGTCGACGATGCAAACCTGCCAGATCAGCAGCACCTGGGCGGCATTTTGCAGATGCGCCTCGTCGGGGCGTTCAAGATAGCGGATAAACTCATTGCCCGGCGTTTTACCGAACTGGTCAATCATCGACTCGACCGGCATCGGGGTGATCCCCAGCCGCTCGCTTAAACGTTTGATGGCGCGGCGGGAGTCTGAGGTCAGGACACGAAATCCAACCACAAACACCACGGCAAGCGTTGCCAGCATTATCCAGACCATGCGTTCTCCTTAGACTAGCCGCCCATCATAGCGGGAAACGCAGTGCGTCAACAGCGGGCAGCGCCATAATAGTAAACGGAAAAGAGGTGTAAAAACGTCATGAAAGCGGATCTGCGCACGCTGGATCTTAACCTGCTGAAAACGCTGGATGCCCTGCTGGACGAACGCAGCGTCACCCGCGCGGCGGCGCGTCTTGCCCTGACCCAGCCAGCGGTAAGCGGCATGCTTAACCGCCTGCGGGATTACTTTGAAGACCCGCTGTTTATCCGCGCGCCGCACGGCATCGTGCCTACCACCCGGGCGGAAGCGATGGCGGCTCCCGTCAAACGCATTCTGGCAGATATCGACGAGCTGCTTCAGCCGATCGCCTTTGATCCGCTCACCGCAACGTTCACCTTCACGCTTGCCGCGACCGACTACGCCCTGCGCGCGGTCGTCGTGCCGTTTATCGCTGCGCTTAAGGTACAGGCGCCGGGTATTCGCGTGCGCGTGGTGCCTGTGGAATCTGACCGTCTGGTCAGCCAACTCGAACAAGGCTCTGTCGACGTGGCGCTGATCACCCCGCATACCACGCCTGACGAGCTTCACAGCCGGGCGCTTTATGATGAACGGTACGTTTGCATGATGCGTGCTGACCATCCGGATGCCGGACAGCCCATGACGTTAGACCGGTTTTGCGCCCTGGAGCATGTGCTGGTCTCTTACGAGGGCGACGGTTTTCGCGGCGTAACGGATGGCGCGCTGGAGAAGACTGGCCGAACGCGGCATGTTGGCTTATCGGTGAGTAACTTTTTAGTCCTGCCGGACGTGCTGGCCCTCAGCGATATGATTGCCGTTGTGCCATCACGCATAGCGGAAAAGCAGACGGGGATGTTCGTCTGCGAGACGCCGGTTCCCGTGCCCGGCTTTACCAAAAGCATGGCCTGGCACGGCAGAACGCACCGCAACCTCGCGCAGGCGTGGCTGCGCGGGCTGTTGCTGGAGACCAGTCAGCGCGCCTGAAGCCCTTTCAGCAGCGCCTCGTGGAAGCGGGCAGGATCCTGCATCTGCGGCGCGTGGCCCATGTCGTTAAATTCAATCAGCGTCGCGTGCGGAATGCGCTTCGCCGTCTCTTTGCCCAGCACCGCGTAATTGCCGAGCGTCTTGCGGATCTCCGGTGGGGCGAGATCCTTCCCGATGGCGGTGTTGTCCTTCGTGCCGATCATCAATAATACTGGCATCTTCAGCTCGTTAAATTCATAGACGACCGGCTGGGTATAAATCATGTCGTAGAGCAGCGCCGAGTTCCACGCCACCCGCGCTTTGCCCGGCCCGTTGTTTAACCCGGCAAGCATGGTGACCCAGCGCTCGTACTCCGGCTTCCACTCCCCGGCGTAGTAGGTGTTTTTCTCGTACTGACGAATACCGTCGGCGCTGACTTTCAGCTCGCGCTGGTACCACTGGTCGACCGTAATATGCGGCACGCCGCGCGCTTTCCAGTCTTCAAGCCCTATTGGGTTCACCATCACCAGTTGCTCCACCTGCTGCGGCCACATCAGCGCGTAGCGGGTCGCCAGCATGCCGCCGGTCGAATGGCCGATAACCGTGACGCGATCGACGCCCAGCGTTTTCAGCAGCGCGTGGGTGTTATCCGCCAGCTGCTGGAAGGTGTACTGATAATGCTCCGGCTTGGTGGATTTGCAGAAGCCGATCTGGTCGGGTGCGATCACGCGATACCCGCTGGCTGAAAGCGCGCGGATCGTGCCGTCCCAGGTGCCGGCGCAAAAGTTTTTGCCGTGCATCAGCACCACGGTGCGGCCGTTGGGTTTTTCCGGCTTCACGTCCAGGTAAGCCATATCCAGAGGCTGGTTCTGCGAGGTAAAGGTAAAGTGTTTTACCGGCCAGCCGTAGTCAAAACCTTCCAGCTTCTCGCCGTAGGTGGGGGCATCCGCGGCCATTGCGGGGGAGGCCAGCGCCATCAACAGCGCCAGGCAGGACAATCGTCGGGTCAACATGCAAGCTCTCCGTTAGCAAAAAGGGCTAAGGCTGCACGAAAGGCGGCAGCAAAAAAACTGTAGAGCATGGAGAGGGGCGGGTGTGTAAAGCGGGGTAAAGGTAAGTGCCTTGTTGATTCATACTGGTGTGTTTTACAAGTTATTACCGGAGCGGCGGACATTGCCGCCTGCCGCTCATCTTCAGTAAAATCAGAGCATATTCTGTCGCTGAATATAGGGTTCCTTCACAAAATCAGCCAAGAGATAGACGAGATCATGCAAAAGCCCCGCTAACGCTTTTGCTAGTGAGTCAGGCAGATTATTACTTAGCAAAGATTGTGTAAGTGCAACGGCGTAAGAAACGGGTATATCAGTGTCCTGCCAGCATTCAGGCATAATAGAAACGGGTATTTCTTCCGCAGTAAGCTGGTCGATTAAATGCACAGGCAGATCATTTTCGCAGAGTCTCTCCATGTGCATAAGCGCATTCAGTAAGCGTCCGCATAAGGCATTGCGTTCTGCGGCATCGTCCGTTTCGATAAGCACACTCGCAAACGCGGCACAGAAATCAGCAACCTCAAAGAGGTCCGCAGAAGATGGAAGCGGATGGGCGATTAACTGCTGGGTGAATTTTTCGTTATGCTCAGAAAAAATAAGGGTTGGGATAGTAGCCATAAGGCAGCCTCTTTGCGCAATTTTGGTAATTATCACCACCTGGGTTCCTACGCCCGAGGGTGGTGACGCTGACGAAGGTAGGAAGTACCGATGCACAAAGAAACCGGCCAGTCTTTCGACTGCTCCGTCAGCGCCACCATGATTCTATCCAGATGTGCGCTGCCCTGACAAAAAAATCGTCATTTTGTGCATTTTTTCGGGTTCCTACGCCCGGTTGCAGGTTTGCTGCAACGAGGGCAATTTATGCCTTGAGAAAGAGTTGGTAAAGGGGTGTAGCTGATGGCTGACAAAGTAATTTCATTTTTTCGAGGTAGATTCCAAATCATGAAAGCCTATGCTAATTGGTGTGTTTTAATTTACTTAAGTTATTATAAATATCAACTTAATACTTACTAAGTATTTTCATTTATTTAACAACCACATTGTTTGTATCAATTCATAGGAAAGAAAAAGACATAACATGTAAAACTACCTTTTAATTGGTCCATTCAAGCAGAAGATTTAATTTCTGATCTGCTAAATAGCTGCATCTAATATCGCTACACTTTTGCCAGCCCATGTTCACCTCCGGGGAATGGGCTGACGGTTTCCATAAAATGACGAACCTTTTTTCAGTAGTTGACACATTGAACGGCACTGATGATTAAGTGTTATCGTGACGGGAAGCGTCAGCCATAACCGTTCAACATGATTCATCCATGGTGAGTAAACCGGCTGATCAATTACCCTGAACTTCGGATTTTCCTTCAGCTAGCACTGCGCTTCCCGGCTTTGGTGGATAATGTAATTGTCCTCAATGAGCGTTATCGTTTTTCCCGCCGGTACGTCGTCTTCAGATTCTTTAAAAGACTGATAAATAAGGCTGAAATTTTGTTGTTACCACCCACATAGCTGACCTTGCCCGTTCCGCTGTGTAACGCGCCAGACGGATAATATTTATCATTCTGACCGGGCGTCACTACACGTTTTTGCTGTCCGAGCAGTTGCCAGTCCGCACCGATTTTGGGATTGAGATGAATATCCACTTTATCTTCATAAAATACCGGGTGCTCTGTGCTGAATTAATCCTGCTCCTTGTGGATTGCCGCCATCTTTTCATCCTTAAGCGGTCCCGGATACGCAGGGTTAATGCAGCGCTACGCTATACCAGCCCCGCAGACGGCTTCCAGTGGCGAGCGGTTCCAGCATGTATAAGTGTTCTGGCAACGTCGATAACGCGACTGCTCCAGTGAAGCATCAACATGTCGGTCAGCCTACGCGCATAATTTTTATCGTGCGTTTTATGGATTGCTTCTGCATCAGGCATCGTTCGTCACGGGGAATTGGTGCTCTGATCGGCATCGCTCAGTCCGGATGGTGATTTGTTTGATTTGGCGATTGATCAGATCGTACTATCCGGGCTGAGTTCCCTCAAAGTGATCAACTATTCGGCACAGTTATTAAGTCTAAAAATAAAAAAAAGCCCGGCATCACACACCGGGCAAAGAAGTTACCTGCACACTCAGGCTACTTTTAATTTCTGCGCACGATTCTCGCGGCGGATCTTACGCTCTTCCAGCACCGCAACCATCGCCATCAGGACGATACAGCCAATCGCTGCCGCATCCAGCGCGGCAAAGGTGCCCGCCCAGCCGGTGAGGCCGAAAATCGGCGTACCGTCGGCGATCATGCCCAGACCGAGCTTGGCGAAGCTGTCGCCGATCAGGTAGGCGAAGGTGCCCTTAATCCCATCGGCTGCGCCGATCGCTTTTTTCGGCACAAAGCCAACCGCCGCCACGCCGATCAGCAGCTGCGGACCGAACACCAGGAAGCCGAGCGCAAACAGCGACGCCAGGTAAACGTACTGGTTGCTGGCGTGCTGGTAAACGCCGAGTGTGGCGATAATCAGCGCCAGCGCGACGCAGGCCACCAGCGCGCGACGGCCGTTGGCGAGGTCCGAGAGCCAGCCCCACAGCAGGGTGCCGACCAGCGCGCCCACCTCGAACAGAGTGAAGCCCTGAATCGCCACCTCTTTCGAGAGCTTCAGCTCCTGGAAGGCATACACGGTGGACCACTGGTCGATACCGATACGCACCACGTACAGGAAGATGTTCGAGAAGCAGAGCAGCCAGATCACTTTGTTTTTCAGCACGTACTCAACAAAGATCTGCCATTTGGACATCTCGTTTTCTTCGGTCTCTTTGTCCTCCTCGCTGATCTCCTCCCCGAACAGCTCTTCAGCTTTGCCGAGGCCGTACGATTCCGGGGAATCACTGCCGTAGCGCAGGCCGATAAAACCGACAATCAGGGCGATAATCGACGGGAAGATAAACATGCCGATCACGTGACCGTCGAACAGGTAGTTCGCACCGAACAGCGCCACGCCAGCCGCGCCTGCTCCGCCGAGGTTGTGGGAGATGTTCCACATGCCGAGGTACGAACCCCGCTTGCGGCGCGGCGTCCATTTGGTGATGGTGGAGTAGCTGCACGACCCACCGGTGCTCTGGAAGAAACCGCTCAGGGCGTAGAAGGCGATCATCAGGAACAGGCTGACGGAGCCCGCGCCCATGCTGGCGCTGAAGCCAAGCATACAGATGGCGGAGAGGATCAGCATAAACGGCAGGAACTGCTTGGTGTTTTTGCCGTCCGCGTAGTAGGACACAACCGTTTTCCCCACGCCGTAGGTGATGGAGAAGCCCAGGCCAATCATCCCCAGCTGCGTCATGCTCAGCCCGTAGGTTGAGATCATGTCGTTCTGCGCGATGTTAAAGTTTTTGCGGATCAGGTACATGGTCAGGTAGCCGATGAAGACCACCAGATAGGACTGCATGAACGGTTTGAACCACATCTTGCGCCGCACGTCGAGCGGCAGATCCAGGGTCGGCTTGCGCACCTGATTTAAGAAGGCCAGCATGACTGAGTTACTCCTGAGCTGATTTTTGCAGCATTGTAAAAATCAGCCGGGAGAGATGCCTGAGACAGCGTCCAGGTAAAACCGGGAAAATTTCTTAGTTTTGCGCGTCTCGGCAGCAAAAGGTGAGGCGCGTCACGCTTCGCGCGGTGCCTGCGCGTGCAAAAACGGCAGCAGCAGCAGGGCGGAGATGCCCGCCGCGATGGCGATCACCGCGAAGAACCCGCTCCAGTGCCAGACGTCGATCACCCGCGCCAGCGGCCAGCCGGAGAGCGATGCGCCGAGGTAGGCAAACAGCCCGACAAAGCCCGTCGCCGCGCCTGCCGCCTCTTTGTGGGAACACTCCGCCGCCGCCATGCCGATCAGCATCTGCGGGCCAAAGACGAAGAAGCCGATGGTGAAGAAGCACGCCGCCTGCATCACGTAGCTGGCGAACGGCATCAGCCACAGCGAGCCGACGGAGAGTAAGATCCCGGCAGCAAAAATCAGGTTCATCGGACCACGGTTGCCGTTGAACAGCTTATCCGAGCCCCAGCCCGCCACCAGCGCGCCGATAAACCCGCCCAGTTCAAACATGGTCACCGCCGAGTTGGCGGTCACCAGATCCACGCCGAGCGTCTCGGACATGTACAGATTGCCCCAGTCGTTGATGGCCGCACGCACCACGTAGACCAGCACGTAGCAGAGCGACAGCAGCCAGATGTAGGGGTTTTTCAGCACGTATTTGGTGAGGATCTCCTGGCGGGACAGCCCGGCGCCTTCCTGCTGCTGGGCGATCTCCATCTCGTCGTGCCGCCAGTCGCCCACCGGTGGAAGGCCGACGGTTTGCGGCCTGTCGCGCAGGCGCCAGCAGAGGTACAGCCCGGCGACAATCGCGAGGCCACCGGCAATCATCATCCCCGCGCGCCAGCCGTAGTGCAGCGCCGCCGCGCCGACCACCATCGGGATCAGCGCCCCGCCGACGTTATGCGCGGTATTCCATATCGCCCACCAGCCGCCGCGCTCGTTGCGTGAGTACCAGGCGGTGAGCAGGCGGGCGCAGACCGGCGCGCCCCAGCCCTGGAAAAAGGCGTTCAGCGCCCACAGCAGGGCGAAGGCCCACAGCGAGGTGGAGAAACCAAACAGGATGTTCACCACGCCGGTGGCGATCAGCCCGACGCCCATAAAATAGCGCGCGTTGGAGCGGTCGCTGACGATGCCGGAGAAGAACTTCGACAGGCCGTAGGTGATGTAAAACAGCGTCGCCAGCAGGCCGATATCGGTGCGCGTCATCACGCCGCTGGCGAGGATTTCCGGCGCGGCGGCGTTGAAGCTTTTGCGGGTGAAGTAGAACAGCGCGTAGCCGAGCCAGATGGTAATCAGGATATGGCGACGCCAGTAGCGGTAGCGGGCATCGATTTCCGCTTTGTTGCTTAGCGGGGCGGCGCTGGCGGGGGTTTTAAACATGGTGCGTCCTTAACGGCAAACTGACGCTGACGCGCGTCCCGTGGGTGCAGGAGATGCTCAGCGTGCCGCCGAGCGCCTTCACGCGCTCGCGCATGCCCGCCAGGCCAAAGCCCTGATGGCCGGAACCCGGCGGCAGGCCGCAGCCGTCGTCTTCAATCACCAGCTTCAGGCGCTCGTCCTGCTGCCAGCCCTGGATCGTCACCGCGCTGGCGCTGGCGTGCTTGACGATGTTGTTCAGTCCTTCCTGGCAGACGCGAAAAAGGGTCACGCGTTGGCCTTCGCTCAGCGCAGGTTCGTTAATGCGCCAGTCGAGATGGCTGACAATTCCGCGGCTCTCCAGCTCCATCTCGCGCATCAGAGAGCGTATTGCCTGCTCGAGCGAGAGATCGTCAAGCTGACGCGGGCGTAGCCGTCCTAACAGGCGACGAACGGAATCATAGACGCCCAGCGAAAGCTGTTCGATATGCGCCCCACCCTGCTTCACGCTCGCGTTTTCCGCCGCCAGGCGCTGAACAATGCCCGCCTGGGTGCGGATGGCGGTGATGGTCTGGCCGATGTCATCGTGCAGCTCGCGAGCAACCTCCTGGCGCACGCTCTCTTCCGTCTCCAGCAGACGCTCCGCCAGACGGCGGTTGCGCGCCAGCTCGGCTTGCAGAGACTGGTTCAGCTCGCGCAGGCGCTGTATGCCCGCGCCGAGCAGCAGCCCGGTCAGGCTCTGGGCCAGCAGCGAGAGCAGCAGATCTACCGGGTGATCGTGCCAGGTCTGGCTGGCAATCAGCGCGATGGCGTTCATCAGCGTGGCGATCAATGCGCCCTGCCAGCCGTAATGCCAGGCAAGGGCGATGATCGGCAGCGCCAGACAAAACGGCGTGAAGCGTGATAATTCAGCGGGCAGACCAAGCTGCAACCACAGGCTCACCACAAACAGCAGCAGATACCAGATCAGGTGCCGGGCGCGCCAGTTCACCGGCTGGGAGACCAGCGCCGGGCCGAGCGGCTGCCAGACGGTGCTGGTAAGGTAATGCCAGATCACAAGGCAGGTCGGGGCCAGCGTCAGGCCGCCGGTGAGGGTCAGCAGCAGGGCGTTGAGCCCCTCCTTTTCACCCACCCACGGCAGGGACTGCAACAGCGCGGCGGCAATCAGCGCCGCACCCTGACGCAGCAGCGTGCGCCAGTCGCGCTGGTGACGGTAGCGGGAAATCAGGGCGACCGGGATAAGCGTGAGCAGGCTTCCGGTCATCAATAAAGGCAGGTGCGCGAGGTCCACTTCCTGCGCCAGCCAGATCAGCATCAGCCACTCTGCGCCCAGCAGCACCGGCCAGTAGCCGCGCGGGCATTGCAGCATTAGCCCCAGCCGCAGGCCAAAGGGGAACAGCAGCACCGCCAGCTCCGGGCGCTCGACAAGATGCAGGCTGATACTCCACAGACAGAACCACGCGGCGGAGAAGATGAAAAAGCTGGCAACAACGGCGATCAGCCGCGAAAACAGGGAGTTCATTGCCAGCTGTCAAACATACGGCGCGCCAGCTCGACATCGTTACTGACGTTGAGTTTTTCCATCAGGTTGGCGCGATGAACGTGAACGGTCTTTGGCGACAGCCCCAGCTCTACGGCAATCTCTTTCACCGACATGCCCTGGGCAAGTTTCTCTGCCACCTGGCGCTCGCGTCTGGTGAGCGGATCCTGCCGTCCCGCCGCCAGCTTGATGGCAATATCCGGCGTCAGGTAGCAGCCGCCGGTGGAGACGGTACGCACGGCGGCAATCAGCTCGTCCGGGCTACAGCGTTTAGAGAGAAACCCGCGCGCCCCCGCGTTGAGCGCCTGCTCGACCAGCGCCGGGCTGTCGTGGACCGAGAGCATAATCGTCGCCATCCCTTTCGGCAGCTGGCTTAACAGCTCCAGCCCGGAGAGGTCCGGCATTGAGATATCGCAGATACAGACCTGCACCCCGCGTCCCGGCAGGCCCGCCAGCGCCTCGCGTCCTGAGCCAAACTCGGCCACGACCTGAAAATCCGGTTCGAGGTTTAAAAGCTGGGCAAAGCCGGAGCGAACGATAAGGTGGTCGTCGATAAGGGCGATGGTGGTCATGGTTTGATCCTGATGCGTGAACGCGCCGGATGGCGGCGCAAACGCCTTATCCGGCCTACGTGTAACGTCCTTGCAGGCCGGATAAGCGCAGCGCCATCCGGCAAAAGCCTCTTACCTTAAGTGATTTACTCAAAAAACACCGCAATTTTGTTAAACATGGTGGGATCGGACTGGTTGCGTGCCACTTTGGTGACGTCCTCCAGCTTGTCGATCTGCGCCATCATCTGCTCCAGACGCTGGTCGTCGTTCACCAGTAGCCAGATGCGGCTGTGCTCGCTGCCCTGAATCGGCAGGCACAGAATGCCTTCCACGTTAAACGCCCGACGGGCAAAGAGCCCACAGACGTGGGTCATGACGCCTGGGTGGTTGCGGACGGTGAGTTCCAGAATGACGTTATCACATTGTTTCTGCATGGCTTATTCCCCCACCATCTCAGTATTTGCCGCACCCGGCGGCACCATCGGATACACTTTTTGTTCAGGGTCGATACGCACGTGGATCAGCGCCGGGCCAGGGCGAGAAATCGCATCCTGCAACGCCGCGTGGGCATCTTCTTCGGCGTTCAGATCGCAGGTGTGCAGGCCAAAACCAGCGGCAATCTGCATGAAGTTGATCATCCCCGGATAGGTCGCCGCAAACACGCCCTGCTTGTAGAACAGGCTCTGCTGCTGGTGCACCAGACCCAGCGCCTCGTTGTTCATCAGAATGATTTTAACGTCTAACTGGTTTTCGGCCGCCGTCGCCATCTCCTGAATATTCATCATCAGGCTGCCGTCACCGGAGAAGCAGATCACCTTGCGGTCCGGGTTGGCGAGCGCCGCGCCAACCGCTGCTGGCAAGCCGAAGCCCATGGTGCCAAGGCCGCCGGAGGTCAGCCACTGGCGCGGGCGGTTCAGCGGATACGCCTGAGCGGTCCACATCTGATGCTGGCCGACGTCGGTGGTGATAATCGCGCTGTCATCCACGCAGGCGGCGACGGCGTTGATAAGACCATAGTGGCTCAGCGGGTCGCCCTCGGTTGGGATAGCGCCCGGGAACTCCCGTTGCAGATCGGCCACCAGCTGGCGCCAGTCGGCGCGGTCGGTTGCCTCCGTCTGCGGGATCAGCTGCGCCAGCACCTCGGCCACGTCGCCCTGGATCGCCACGTGCGGCTGCTTGATTTTACCCAGCTCGGCGCGGTCGATATCCACGTGAATGATTTTGGCGTTCGGGCAGAACTGCTCGGTTTTGCCAATCGCCCGGTCATCAAAACGCGCCCCCATAACTATCAGCAAATCCGCCTCTTGCAGGATATAGTTGGTGCTGCGCGCGCCGTGCATGCCCAGCATGCCGAGAGAGAGCGGGTGCGCTTTTGGCAGCATACCCAGCGCCATCAGGGTCATAGTGGTGGGCAAATTAGCTTTTTCAGCGAACTGGCGGATTTCATCCGCGGCGTTGATCGTCCCGCCGCCCAGATAGAGCACCGGGCGTTTGGCGGCGTTGATCATCGCCGCCGCATCGCGCACGCTCTCAGCGCTGAATTCTGGCGCGGGGGCACGGTCACCCGGCTCAGGCAGAACGTCGATCTCAATTTCTGCGGTCTGGACATCCTTAGGAATGTCTATCCACACCGGGCCCGGGCGGCCAGACTGCGCAATGCGGAACGCATCGCTGATAACCTGAGGCAGCTCGCTGATATCGCGAACTAAATAGTTATGTTTGGTGATGGGGATAGAGATGCCGTAGGTGTCGACTTCCTGGAACGCATCGGTGCCGATCATCGAGGACGGCACCTGGCCGGTAATGCAGATCAGCGGAATGGAGTCGAGACGCGCGTCGGCGATGGCGGTCACCAGGTTAGTGGCGCCCGGCCCGCTACAGGCCATACAGACCGCCGGTTTACCCTGGGTACGCGCCATGCCCTGGGCGATAAAGCCTGCGCCCTGCTCGTGGCGCGCCAGCACGTGGCGGATCTGTGTGCTTTGGCTTAACGCATCATACAGCGGCAGTACGGTCCCACCCGGGATGCCCGCAACGGTGGTGATGCCCTGTCGTTCCAGTAAATGAACAATCAGCTGCGCGCCTGTAAAACGCGTCTTTGTGGATGTTGTGCCCGAACTTGCCATGCTCCAGTCCTTTTCTTCTGAGCCAGCTTTCCGGGGAGGGTGCTAAACGAAAAACCCCGCCCGGTTTGCGCCGGCGGGGTTTTGGATTCGTGTGTTGATCCAGTCCCTACGGCGCATTGCCGACGACCACCACCACACGCACGACGACCACTGCGGCAGGTTGCGCAGTTTTTAGTAGGGTCGAAGTGAAGATGGATGAAGTCATTGGGGACCTGTGTTTGGAATCATTGATTGAATTTATACAAACACAGGTTTTCGGATGTGACAATGGAAATATTTTCATCTGCGCAAAAATGCGTCAGGGATCACGTTTTGTTTGTTGGGTGGTGACACTCAATAAAGGTTTTTTACTCACTCAATAAATAACGCAGGTGATACCCCAAATCTGGCCGCCAGCTTTTTAATATGGTTCAGGGTAAGCTGTCTCTGACCATTCAGAACCCGTGAAACCATCGATTTACTACCAATTTCATCCTTAAAATCCGATATCGTCAGATTGTATTGATCCATCAAGGTTCTTAAAACTGCAATTCCGACGGGAACGGACTCCATCTCCTTGCGTAATGCGACTATCTCTGGCCCATTAGCTTCGTAATGGCTAATTCTGGCGCACACAATATCCAGCAAAGGACTATTGGGCTCGTTCATAAGGAGATACTCAACCAGCTCAAGCGCATCCTTATAATCTTTCTCGCTCGGCTGTTCACCCAGTAAAGGAACGGCCGCAACAAGGGCGTGCGTAGCTTTCATTGCATCAGCGACGATCATCATTTCTTCCCCTTAGTGCGATGTTTCTCCGTAAAACGGTCATATTCCTTATGAGTAAAAACATGGCGCACATAAAACTTTTGGCTTTCAAAGAATATGAGAGCCACTACTCTGAGATTGTTATTTGCAATATCAATAACATAATGCTTATCAAGATACTTGAAGTTATCCAGCGTTGGGAAAAGTTTTCTCAGTGCAGCGGGCGTCGGGCAGTGGCTCTTTTCAATAACTCGTCCTAAAAAGAGAAGCTCTTCTCTGTGTTGCGGGAACTGGCTTACCGCATCCAAAATTGCCTTCATTGAGATTAAATGCATCCTGCTTGCCTGCCGCGTCCATTGCCATTATGGCAACGATAACACCTGTTGCCAATAAGTCAACGAAGGATACTATTTTCACTTCGTCAGAAAACAAAAAACCCCGCCTAAGCGAGGTTTTTATCAGGGTTTTGCGGTTGGTTGCCGCAGAACACACTGTGTTACGTCAACGCGAAAAGTATACGCGATCGAAGACGAACGCGCAATTCCGGCACGGATTTTGACGTTTTTGAGTATGGATCGCCTTCCAAATTTTGTCCATAAAATACTGTTCATGCATACAGTATTTATCTATACTGAGGGTGTTCGCAGTGAGCGAGGGGGCCGCAGTTTACCGGCGCAACGAAGTCCTGGCTGAAACGGGTGGTGCCGTCAGTGCCTTAACCCCTGAAGTGAGCACACTGTGTTACGTCAATCCAGGTGCTGGCCACAGGCGGCGGAAAGGTACGCCAGCATCGTGCTCCTTTTAACCAAAAGGAGACGCGTATGAGCGTCGTGGATATGGTCATACTTGTCCTCAAACTCATTGTTGCTGTATTGCAACTGCTTGATGCTGTCCTGAAATACGTTCGGTGATTCAGGTTCAAGTCGCACCTGAGAGGGGCGGGCAACCGCCCCTCTTTAATAACGAGGGAATGCTATGTCGCGTCTGTTAATTGAGCCCGTCACGCCCGATGAACCCGGGTATATCGCCCTGAAGGCGGAGAGTATCGCGTTGAATTTCAATATGCTGCGCAGGCTGGAAGAGAACTGGCAGCGGGGTGAAAACCGCTTTAACGCGCCGGGTGAAAAACTGCTGGGGGCGTTTCTTAACGGCAGGCTGGTGGGCGTGTGCGGCCTTAATCGCGATCCGTTCAGCCAGCAGCCGCGCGCCGGACGTATTCGTCATCTCTACGTCAGCGAGAAGTGCCGTGGGCAGGGCATAGGCAAACAGCTTTTGACCGTGGTGATGGCGGATGCCAGCATCTGGTTTGATTTTCTTAATACCCATGCGCCGGAAACCGCGTACGGATTTTACCATCGGGCGGGCTTCAGGCTGGTGTCAGACGAACCCCGGGTGACGCACCGCCTTTTTTGCGCAGTGTAAGCGGCTGGCAGCATCGACGGGTGAATGTTACAGTTGGATGACATTTCACCAACCGATACGCCATGACCATCACCGTTTTCTGCATTTTACTGTTCGCCGCACTGCTGCATGCCAGCTGGAACGCCATCGTTAAAGCCGGAACGGATAAACTCTACTCGGCGATCGGAGTCAGCGGTTCAGCCGCGCTTATTGCCCTGATTTTACTGCCCTTCTCTCCTCAGCCAACTGCCGCAAGCTGGCCATATTTGTTCGTCTCCTGTGCGTTACAGGTGGTGTACACCGTGCTGGTAGCGAAGACCTATCAGGTCTCCGACATGAGCCAGACCTACCCCCTTATGCGCGGGACGGCTCCTCTGCTGGTGGCGCTGATCAGCGTATTGGTGCTCGGGGATCATCTCTCCTGGCTTGCCTGGTCCGGCATTGGGGTCATTTGTCTGTCGATTCTGGCCATGGCGATGAACGGCCGCATGCAGTCACGCAAGGGGATCTGGCTGGCGCTGCTGAACGCCTGTTTTATCGCCGGGTATACCCTGGTGGACGGCACCGGTGTGCGACTCTCGGACACTGCGCTGGGCTATACGCTCTGGACCTTCTTCATGAACGGTTTCTGCCTGCTGAGCTGGGCAATGGTGGCGCGGCGTCGCGAAGCGTCCAGCTACCTGCGCCTGCACTGGAAAAAAGGGCTGCTCGGCGGTGTCGGGACGATGGGATCTTACGGTCTGGCACTCTGGGCGATGACCCAGGCACCGCTGGCTGTGGTCGCGGCACTGCGTGAAACCTCTATTCTCTTCGGCGCATTAATCGCATTTGTGCTTTTAAAAGAGAAGGTTGCCGGCCTGCGCATCGCGGCGGCACTGGGTATTGCTGCCGGTGCGGTCCTGCTGCGCCTGGCGTAATTCGCTGGCAACATTAGTTGCCGATCTTGTTTACAAATCCTGCCTTCACGCCTTCTGTCATTCATCACAGTAATGCTTAAATTGTCATCTCTCTGTGGTAGATTCCTCGCGCATTTATGGGAATGCGTAGTCACTTATTCTTTATTTATCTCTTTTGGCAAAAGTATTCAGCGACATGAAAAAGCAACGGAACGTGAACTTATTGTTGATGCTGGTGTTACTGGTGGCCGTCGGGCAGATGGCACAAACCATCTACATTCCGGCGATTGCCGATATGGCAAAAGATCTGAGCGTCCGCGAAGGTGCAGTCCAGAGCGTGATGGCAGCCTATCTGCTGACCTATGGCGTTTCACAGCTGGTTTATGGTCCCCTGTCCGATCGCGTCGGGCGTCGTCCGGTCATTCTGGTGGGCATGAGCATTTTCATGGTAGCAACGGTGATTGCCATTACCACGCACAGCCTGACCGTCCTGATTGCCGCCAGCGCCCTCCAGGGCGTGGGCACCGGCGTTGGCGGGGTTATGGCGCGTACCCTGCCGCGTGATATGTACCAGGGCACACAGCTTCGTCACGCCAACAGTCTGTTAAATATGGGTATTCTGGTCAGCCCGCTACTGGCCCCGCTGATTGGGGGTCTGCTGGACACCGTCTGGTCCTGGCGCGCCTGTTACGCCTTCCTGCTGGTGCTGTGCATTATTGTCACCTTCAGCATGGCGCGCTGGATGCCGGAAACCCGCCCAAAAGACGCGCCGCGCACGAAGCTCATCGCCAGCTACAAAACGCTGTTCGGTAATGGGTCCTTTACCTGTTATCTGTTGATGCTAATCGGCGGCCTGGCGGGCATTGCGGTGTTTGAAGCCTGTTCCGGCGTGCTGCTGGGCGCAGGCCTTGGCCTGAGCAGCATGGTGGTGAGTATTCTGTTTATTCTGCCGATCCCGGCGGCGTTCTTCGGTGCATGGTTCGCCGGACGTCCGAACAAGCGTTTCTCCACGCTGATGTGGCAGTCGGTGATCAGCTGTCTGCTGGCCGGGCTGATGATGTGGATCCCGGGGCTGTTTGACGTGATGTCGGTCTGGACGTTGCTCATCCCGGCGGCGCTGTTCTTCTTCGGCGCGGGCATGCTGTTTCCCCTCGCCACCAGCGGCGCGATGGAGCCGTTCCCGTTCCTCGCAGGCACGGCAGGCGCGCTGGTGGGCGGTTTGCAGAACATCGGTTCCGGCGCGCTGGCCTGGCTTTCGGCTATGATGCCGCAGACCGGGCAGGCGAGTTTAGGCTTGCTGATGACCCTGATGGGGCTGCTGATTTTGCTGTGCTGGCTGCCGCTGGCGTCGCGTGTCTCGCATCACGAACAGCCGGTTTAACCGCATGATGGCCCGGCTTCTCGCCGGGCTTTTCACAGACGGGCGCAATCATCGCCTGCAATAGCCGCTCTGGGGCAGGCCGCCACGCCCCCTCTTCCCCGTCATAAAACTGAACATCGGCGTTTATTGCATACGGGATGTTGGCCTGTTTCAGCTCGCACGCCATAAACGTGGTAAACGCCATCTGCGAGGCGGTTGGCATCAGGCTTTTCGATTCGCCCACCCCCCAGCCGCCAACCCAGCTCACATGCCCGGTTTTTTGTTGCCAGTGCAGCGCGGCGTTGATTCGGTTACGGATAGCCGCTTTCTCAGCCGCAGTTCCGGACGTCCACGGGTATTTACCGTTCGTTTTCAGCGGGCCCCAGGGGAAAATATGCCACTCCGCCAGCAGGTAATTCTGGCTGTGCGCGGGCAGCTTCAGGCTGGATAAATCCTCCGGCGCGGCGCGCAGACGAGGGGCGATAAAAATCATGCGGCTGGCATCAATGGCGTGAATGTCTTTGATCGCTTTCTCATACACCCGGTTGAGCGAAGCAACGTTGTGGTTGAGCTTGTCCGCCGGTTCGTAGATCAGGTCAAAGCCCAGCAACGGCGAGCGCTGACCAAAATAGTGCGCCACGGCAATCCACCAGTTGATCACCTCTTTTTCGGTATCCGCTTTCGGGTCGTTTTTATATTCATCGGCCTGATAAGCGATGATGGGGATGACGCCGTATTGCTCGCAGGCCTCCACCAGCTTACGCAGGTGAATCAGCCGCGCTTCCGTCGGTTCGCCCGCCACCCGAATACGGACATGGTGTATGCCTTTCACCTGAAAATCACGGACCACCAGCGGGTCGAACTCGCGGATACCGCGCTCGGTGCGTGCCCAGTCGACATCCATTCCGACGCCCAGCATCTGCGCGTAACGGGCAGCCGTCAGCGGCGGCTCAGCGGCAATCGCCCAGCCGGAAGAGAGTAAGATCGCAGTGGCAATAAAAGGCTTTAACACGGTTTACCCTGGATAAATCAAAAGCATTACCTGTATTTAGCACGCTTTTTCACATTTGGTGTAGAGCGAAAGCGTAATAATTCTTCAACCCGCCAGCTCTCTTAGCCAGCCGATAAAGGCGTCAATTTTCGGCCACTGACGGCCGGGAAGCGTTGAGACGTAATAATGCTGATGGCACTTGAGGGTTTTCCCATCAAAGGGTGCGATCAACTCCCCTCGTTCGAGACGTTTTTGCACCAGCCGCTTTCTCCCCATCGCCACCCCCACATTATTCATGGCCGCGATAATGGCTAAATCAGAGCGATCGAAGCCAATACCCGATGATAACGGCATATTCGCCGCGTAATGCTGCGCCCAGCTCAGCCACTCATCCGTACCGGAATCATTGCTCCAGGCCTGACGGTCGTGCAGTAACGTGCAGTGGCTGAGGTTATGGGGGTTTTTCAGCAGTTCATGCTCCCGGGCATACGCCGGCGAGCAGACGGGCAAAATCTCTTCATCCATCAAAAAGTGATGAGAAAGGTGGTTTGGCGGCGTATCGTCGAAATAGAGCGCCAGATCGATGCCGGTTCGCTGCATGTTGACGTAATCATTACCAGTCAGAATAGTAAGTGAAATCGACGGGTAGCGGCGGGTAAAATCCCCCAGCATCGGCACCAGCCAGCACTGGGCGATCGACGGCCGGGAGTACACCGTTAGCGTACCTGACAGCGCCTGGTTTTTAATATCCAGGATCTCCTGATTCAGGGTGTCGAGGGACGATTTCAGCGTCCAGTAAACGCGCTTGCCTTCCTGCGTCAGCTCCACTTTACGGTGTGAGCGGACAAACAGCTGAATGCCCAGCTCCTCTTCCAGCAGATTTATGCGGTGGCTCACCGCGCTGGGGCTGAGCGACAGCTCCGCCGCCGCCAGCGCGAAGGACTCATGCCGGGCGGCCACTTCAAAGGTGTACATTTTCGACAGCTGCCAGCCGTTTAACAGCCGGTTTCTGCCTTCATTCGCATCGGTCATCACAATTCCCATACGTAATTTCTGCGTTCAGCATACCGCTCAAGAATGAATTTATGTGAACCTAATACGAGTTAAGTGCGCTTTTTAGAGTCCAGTCACTCAGTTGATCCAATCTGGCTCATCTGAACGCCAATTTATATCGTTTGTCAGCCCACGCCGTTTTTTCGTCCAATACCCCCAGATGACATAAGGGTGAGGTGAGATATGGGATCTCAGGTCTGGGTTGTGGCAACGCTGCTTGTCAGCATCGTATTGATTGTTTTAACCATCGTAAAACTGAAGTTTCACCCGTTCCTCGCGCTGCTGCTGGCAAGCTTTTTCGTCGGCGCGATGATGGGGATGAGCCCGCTGGATATGGTGAACGCCATTGAGAGCGGGATTGGCGGTACGCTGGGCTTCCTGGCGGCGGTTATCGGTCTTGGCACTATTCTCGGCAAAATGATGGAAGTCTCCGGCGCGGCAGAGCGCATCGGGATTACGTTGCAGCGCTGCCGCTGGTTGTCGGCGGACGTGATTATGGTCCTGGTCGGCCTGATCTGCGGCATTACGCTGTTTGTGGAAGTGGGCGTGGTACTGCTGATCCCGCTGGCGTTTTCCATCGCCAAAAAGACCAACACGTCGCTGCTCAAGCTGGCCATTCCGCTCTGTACCGCACTAATGGCAGTGCACTGCGTGGTGCCTCCGCATCCGGCCGCGCTGTTTGTCACCAATAAATTAGGGGCGGACGTCGGGACGGTGATTGTCTACGGTCTGATGGTGGGCCTGATGGCGTCTCTGGTTGGCGGCCCGCTGTTCCTGAAGCTGCTCGGCGATCGTCTGCCCTATAAGCCGGTTCCGGCGGAATTTTCAGACCTGAAGGTGCGGGAAGAACACACGCTGCCGTCGCTGAGCGCCACGCTGTTCACCGTGCTGCTGCCGATTGCCCTGATGCTGGTGAAAACCATTGCCGAGCTGAACATGGCAAAAGAAGGCACGCTTTATACCCTGCTGGAGTTTATCGGCAACCCTATCACCGCGATGTTTATCGCCGTGTTTGTCGCCTACTACCTGCTGGGGATCCGCCAGCACATGGGCATGGGCGCAATGCTGACCCATACGGAGCACGGCTTTGGCTCTATCGCCAACATTTTGCTGATTATCGGTGCGGGCGGCGCGTTCAACGCCATCCTTAAAACCAGCGGTCTGGCGGAGACGCTGGCGCATATTCTCTCGAACCTGCATATGCACCCTATCCTTCTCGCCTGGCTGGTGGCACTGGTGCTGCACGCCGCCGTGGGTTCGGCAACGGTAGCGATGATGGGTGCCACGGCGATAGTGGCGCCGATGCTGCCGCTCTACCCGAACGTAAGCCCGGAGATCATCACCATTGCCATCGGGTCCGGCGCTATTGGCTGCACGATCGTGACCGATTCTCTCTTCTGGCTGGTGAAGCAATACTGCGGCGCGACCCTGAACGAGACCTTCAAATACTATACGACGGCGACGTTTATCGCCTCGGTGCTTGCACTTGGCGGCACATTCCTGCTTTCTTTCATTATCTGAGCGCGAAGAGACGTATTATGGAAAACGCAACTATCACTACTTTAACCGCACAGTTTCCTCTGGTTGAGGATCTGATTGCCCTGAAAGAAACCACCTGGCTTAACCCGCGCACCACGACGCTGGCGGAAGGGTTGCCGTATGTCGGGCTGACCAAAGCCGACGTGGACGACGCGCACGCGCGCCTGAAACGCTTCGCGCCGTATCTGGCGAAAGCGTTCCCGGAAACGGCGGCAACGGGCGGGATTATCGAATCCGACCTGGTCGCGATCCCGGCGATGCAGGCGCGGCTGGAGAAAGAGTCCGGTAAGGCCATTCCAGGCACGCTGCTGCTGAAAAAAGACAGCCATCTGCCGATTTCCGGCTCGATCAAAGCGCGCGGTGGCATCTATGAGGTGCTGACCCATGCGGAGAAACTGGCGCTGGACGCCGGGTTGCTGAGCCTCGAAGACGACTACAGCGTTCTGCTGGAGCCGCGCTTTAAAGCCTTCTTCAGCCAGTACAGCATCGCGGTGGGCTCAACCGGCAACCTGGGGATGTCCATCGGCATTATGAGCGCCCGCATTGGCTTTAAGGTGACGGTGCATATGTCCGCCGACGCCCGCGAGTGGAAGAAAGCCAAACTGCGCAGCCACGGCGTGATCGTCGTGGAATATGAGCAGGATTACGGCGTGGCGGTGGAGCAGGGACGCAAAGCGGCGGAAAGCGATCCGAACTGCTTCTTTATTGACGATGAGAACTCACGCACGCTGTTCCTGGGCTATGCGGTTGCTGGCGAGCGCCTGAAGGCGCAGTTTGCCGAGCAGGGCCGCGTGGTGGATGCCGATCATCCCCTGTACGTCTACCTGCCGTGCGGCGTCGGCGGTGGTCCCGGCGGCGTGGCGTTTGGCCTGAAGCTGGCCTTTGGCGATAACGTCCACTGCTTCTTCGCGGAGCCAACGCACTCACCGTGCATGCTGCTGGGCGTTTATACCGGGCTGCACGATGAGATTGCGGTGCAGGATCTGGGCATTGATAACGTCACGGCAGCGGACGGGCTGGCGGTAGGACGCGCCTCCGGCTTCGTGGGCCGCGCGATGGAACGCCTGCTTGACGGGTTCTACACCCTCTCCGATCAAAGCATGTACGACATGCTCGGCTGGCTGGCGCAGGAGGAAGGGATTCGCCTCGAGCCGTCGGCGCTGGCGGGCATGGCCGGGCCGGTGCGCGTGCAGGCGGATGCCAACCCCACGCACCTGGTGTGGGCAACCGGCGGCGGCATGGTGCCGGAAGACGAGATGGCGAAGTATCTGGCTAAAGGGAAGTAATTATGCCGGGTGGCGGCTGCGCCTTACCCGGCCTACAGTTCGCGGCAGCTGTAGGCCCGGTAAGGCGTAGCCGCCACCGGGCTTATAAGCTCATAATTTGCTGAATGTGAGTAACTGCAAAGAGTAAAGACAGAGACAGCACAGCCAACGCAATCAGGAACTTATCCCGCACCGCTTTCGGCTGCGCAAAGTCGTTCTGCGCCACGTCCATCAGGTTACGGCTGCGGGTGTAGCGCCATAAAATGACGGCTACCAGCGCCAGCACAACAATGGAGATCCAGAATGGCGCCCCCGTGCGGTGCCAGTTGTGCTTAATGGCAAGAGCGATCAGCGCGCCATACCCCAGTAGCGTGCGCAGCCAGGCCAGCGAGGTTCGCTCCGGCTGAAGCCCGGGGTCCGCTTCCCGCCGCGCTTTGCGGCTATCCGGCATACAACACCAGTAACATCACTACGCCCGCAACCATCAGCAAAATCGTACTAATGATGAGCAAGCCGCGCGTGTAGGGGAGATCCTGCTTCAGACGCATCGCCTTTTCATTTCTCAGCCAGCGCAGATAGCCATAAATCGCCAGCACGCCGGCAATCAGGCACAGCAGCAGGGCCAGCACTTCGCGAATCAACGGGGTGGCAAAATCGGGGGCGAGCTGATCAAGGCCGACACCTGCGGCCAGAAAGCCCAGGGCGGTGCGGATCCACGCTAAGAACGTGCGTTCGTTAGCCAGTGAGAAGCGGTAGTCCGGTGCTTCACCGAGGCGGGAAATGTTCATGAAGGTTCCTTGTCGTGCTGCATGCAGGCTTCAGCATAGCGTAATTCAGCCAGGACAAGGAGACCGGCATCTGGCGATGCCGGTCAGGAAAATTAATGCAGTTCCGGCCAGTACTCTTTGTTGGCTTCAATCAGATCGTCCAGAATCGCCTTCGCCACCGACGCGCTCGGTACGGTTTTCGACAGGGTAATCGCCTGCCAGAGTTTCTGATACGAGCGCTGCTCCCAGGCGTCCACCACCAGTTTTTCCACCGCCACCTGCTGGCTCATGAGCCCTTTCTGGAAGTGCGGAATATCACCCACGGTCAGCGGCTCCGGTCCGTTGTGGCCGACCAGACACGGAATTTCTACCATCGCGTCGGCGTCAAAATTATGGATAGCCCCATTGTTAGGCACAATCAGCAGCATGCGTTCCTGGGTATTAAAGGCGATCGCGGTCGCCAGATCGACGATGTACGACGCATGTTCGTCGATTTCCAGTTCACCGGCAGAAGAATGACCGGCTTCGATAATCGCCCGGCATGAACTGAATACATGCTTCTCACGGTGATCCATCACTTCATTGGCGCGGGTACGCTCCGGGTTGGAATGGGCGACCACATAGTCCGGGAACAGGTAATACTTCAGGTAGGTGTTCGGCATGGTGTCCGGATCCAGCGCCTGTACGTCTTTAGCCTTGGCGAAAGTATCATTCCAGCTCGCTTCAGTATGCGCATCTTCCGAAGGCGGAACATAACCGTTTTTCGCCACGTATTCGCGCAGTTTCGGCATCAGATCGTTGCCGTTCAGATCTTCAATCGACGTCCACCAGCCGAAGTGGTTCAGACCGTAGTAGCGCACGCGCATCTCTTTGCGGTCTTTCAGGCCGACGATTTGCGCCATACGTCCTTCAATGCCGATCGGCATGTCGCAGATGTTGAGAATTTTCGCGTTCGGACGCAGGCGGCGCGTGGCTTCCGCGACAATCGCCGCCGGGTTGGAGTAGTTCAGCATCCACGCGTTCGGGGAGTACTGCTCCATGTAATCCACCAGCTCCAGCACGCCGCCGATGGAGCGCATGCCGTAGGAGATGCCGCCCGGCCCGCACGTTTCCTGGCCCAGCACGCCGTGGCGCAGCGGAATTTTTTCATCTTTTTCACGCATGGGGTATTTGCCAACGCGAATATGCGCCATCACGAAATCCACATCGGTAAAGGCCGCTTCAGGATCGGTGGTGTAACTAAATTCAATCTCCGGCGCCTGCTCCTTAAGGATGATTTTGCACGCCTCGGCGATGATCTCCTGACGTGCTCCGTCATTGTCATAGAACTTCAGCGCACGCAGCGGGAAACGGTCACGGTTGGCTAACAGCATCAGGACGATACCAGGCGTGAATGTACTGCCGCCGCCTGCAATAACAACTGAGAATTTTTTCATGATATAGCCTCTGTCAGAGTGGTTTGTTCGTTTGTTAAAGGGGTTTTCATCAGCGATTCCAGCTGGTCGCGCACCTGAGGAACGTGCAGACCGACAATCACCTGTATGCCGTTGCCGCGCCGCACCACACCGTGTGCGCCCAGGGCTTTGAAGACGTCGTCGCTTTGGGTTTTCGTCATATCCACCAGGGCAATACGCAAGCGGGTGGCGCAGTTATTGATACTTTCGATGTTTGCTGCGCCGCCGAGCGCCTGTAAGAACCCAGCAGCCTGCCCGACCTGCTGGCTGGCTGCCGCCGGGGCGGTGGTTTGCCCACGCGCGGCCTTATAGTCGGCTTTGTTGTAGAGTTTGATTTCGCTCTCTTCCCGGCCCGGCGTTTTGAGATTCAGACGTTCGATAAGCGTTCTGAAGACCAAGAAGTAGATCCCGGTGAAGCAGAGGCCGATGCCAATCTGGGTGAATACCGTCGAGGCGTGGTTATGGAACATCGGGATCCAGTTTTGCGGCAGGAACTGGTCCAGCAGACCGCCCCCCATGTTCCCCACCACCCCGAAGGTATACATCACCGTCGCCATCGTTGCGGCCAGCACGGCGTGGATGGCAAACAGCAACGGCGAGATAAACAGGAAGGTGAACTCCAGCGGTTCGGTAATGCCCACCAGCACGGCGGTAAGCGTGGCCGGGATCAGCAGACCTGCCACTTTGACGCGGTTCTCCGGCGACGCGGTATACCAGATAGCCAGCGCAATACCGACTGAGCCAAACACCTTAGAGTTGCCGTGCAGCGCGAATCCGCCCTCCGGAAACAGCGTTTTCAGCGGCACAGTGCTCTGGCTGAATTCCTGAAGGTGCTGTGCCCAGTAGACCTGAATGCCGCCTTCTACCGCAGCCGGGCCGAAGATAAACGGGCCGTAGACAAAGTGGTGTAATCCGGTTGGGATCAGAATGCGTTCCAGGAAGGTATAAACCCATACGCCCAGCGCGCCAGCGGTACGTAGAAAGGCCTGCAACGACTCAATGCCCATCTGCACTTTCGGCCATCCCAGCAGCGTCAGCCAGGCGCAAGGGATCATGACGAAGAACGCGAGGATAACGACAAACGAGGTGCCCTGGAAAATCCCCAGAAAGACCGGCAACGGCTTGTCGAAAAATCGGTTGTGGATGGCGGTGACGAGCCCGGAAATGATAATCGCCCCGATGATGCTGGTATCAAGCGTTTTGATTCCGGCAATCATCGCCAGCCCGCTGCCGGCAGTGGGTTCAGCAGAGAAGTCGACGCCAAAGAAGTGACCCCAGGTCATCCCCATCGCGTTGATAAAGTAGTTCCAGGTCAGGAAGCTAATCAGCACCGCCAGACAGGCGCGGCCCTGCGCCTGCTTTGCCAGGCCAATCGGTAAGCCGACAGCAAAAATCAGCGGCATATTACGGAACACCGCCCAGCCGCCCTCTTCGATGATGTGAACAATTTGCGCGAACAGATTATCCGGCGCGGTTAAGGCCTCACCGACAAACAGCGGATTGCGAAGCATGATGGCGATCCCAACCACGATCCCGGCAAAGGGAAACAGCAAAACCGGGGTGAACATGGCGCCGCCAAAACGTTGTATTTGACTGAGCATTTTTAAATCCTCATGAAACAACCTGTAGGGGATAGAGGCCTTTATGGTTTTTTACTGGCCTGAGGTGAGCATAAGAACTTACTGATGCAGCAACATGGTATGCCGCTGCGATTCGTGATCGCATTCATGGTTTTAATTTGACCAATAAGGTCTACTTTTTAAACTAAACATAGACAAGTTAAGACGTAATCCACGCCATGATGTGTGCAGAGAGGTCTACTGGTGATCTACAAATCAATTGCCGATCGGCTGCGGCTGCGGCTGAATTCCTCGGACTACAACATTGGCAGTCCGTTACCCGGAGAAAAAGCGCTGGCAAAGGAGTTTGGCGTAGCCCGGATGACCATCCGCAAGGCGCTGGATCTGCTGGTAAGCTGGGGGCTGGTTGAACGTCGACACGGCAGCGGGACGTTCGTGGCGCGCAAAGACGTTCATCATGAAACGACTAACCTGACCGGGCTGGTGGAGGTGCTGCGCCAGCAGGGGAAAGAAGTGCAGAGCAAGGTGTTGCAGTTTGAAGTGATGCCCGCGCCGCCCGCCATCGCCAGCCAGCTGCGGATTCAGGTTGATGAGCGGATCTATTTTTCAAGGCGGGTGCGTTACGTGGACGGAAAACCGCTGATGCTGGAGGACAGCTTTATGCCGGTGAAGCTGTTCCGCAATCTTTCCCTGGCGCATCTCGAAGGGTCTAAGTTTGATTACATCGAGAAGGAATGCGGGATCACCATCAGCGGCAACTACGAGAGCCTGACGCCGGTGCTGGCAGATAAACAGCTGGCCGGTTATATGAATGTGCCGGAACAGACGCCGCTGCTGCGCATCACCTCCCTTTCCTACAGCGACAGCGGCGAGTTCCTCAATTATTCCGTGATGTTCCGGAACACCAGCGATTACCAGGTGGACTACCATTTGCGGCGTATCCACCCGGAAGACTTGTTAGCCCATCCCCCAGAACAGCACCGCCAGTAGCTGCGGGGTGATGATGCGCAGAAACATCACCAGCGGATAAACCGTGGCGTAGGACAACGCCGCCGCGCCGCTGGTGGCGTGCAGGTTGTTGGCGAACGCCAGCGCGGGCGGATCGGTCATGGAACCGGCCAGCATGCCGCACAGCGTGAGATAGTTCATTTTAGCGAAGATACGTGCCAGTAATCCGACCGTTATCAGTGGGATAGCGGTAATAAATATGCCGTATCCTACCCAGCTTATCCCTTCGCCGTTCACCAGAGTATCGACAAAATCGCCGCCGGATTTCAGCCCCACCACCGCCAGAAACAGCACGATGCCCAACTCCCGCAGCGCCAGGTTAGCGCTCGGCGGCATAAACCAGTAGAGCTTACCGATGGAGCCGATACGCCCGAGGATCAGCGCCATAATGAGTGGCCCGCCTGCCAGACCCAGCTTCAGTGCTACCGGGAAGCCGGGCACGTACAGGGGGATGGAGCCAAGCATGACGCCAAGCCCGACGCCGATAAAGACCGGCAGCATCTGCACCTGCTGGAGTTTTTGCTGGGCGTTGCCCACCATGTCCGCTACGGCATCAATGGATGAGGGACGTCCGACGAGGTTGAGAATATCACCGAATTGCAGGCTGGCATCCTGGCTGGCCACCAGCTCGACACCGGCGCGGTTAAGCCGGGAGATCACCACGTCATAACGCTCTTTAACCTGCAAATCGCGTATTTTCTTGCCCAGGACCTTCTCATTGGTCACGACCACGCGCTCCACGCGCATGTCCGTTCCACGGGTTGAGAGTGAGGTATCCACCTCCTGACCGATCACCAGCCGGGCATTGTTTAAATCCGCCGGTTGCCCTACCAGATGCAGGAGATCGCCGTGCTGAATAAGGGTATCCGGTGAAGGCACCATCAGCGTGTCATCACGTTTCAGGCGGGAACAGATAATGGTCGCGCTGTTCAGAATGGGAACATCCTGTATCGCCATATTGTTCAGGTTGGGGTTTTCGACGCGAATGTTGATGGTTTTAATGAGCGCATGGCCGTTGGTCAGCGTGCTTTCATGCTCTTTTGCCTCCTGCTCGACGTTAACGCGGAACAGCACGCGCACCAGCCACATCGAGAGCAAAATACCGCAAATGCCAAACGGATAGGCCATGGCGTAGCTCATCCCCATCTGATCGACGACATTAGCAGGGATACCCAGATCGCGCAGAATTTGCTGGCCCGCCCCGAGCGCGGGCGTATTCGTGACGGCGCCGGAGAAGATGCCCAGCACAACGGGCAGCGGAATCGCGAAGAATTTATGCAGAATGGCGGTAACCAGCCCACCCATCACGACGATGCCGAAGGCAAAGAGATTAAGGCGTAAACCGGAGACGCGCAGGGAAGCGAAGAAGCCCGGCCCCACCTGAATACCGATGGTATACACAAAGAGGATCAGGCCGAACTCCTGGATGAAATGCAGCATATCGGCGCTGAGCACCCACCCAAGCTGGTCGGCAAAATGGCCGACAAAAATCCCGCCGAACAGCACCCCGCCGATCCCAAACCCGACGCCGCGGATTTTGATATTCCCCAGCCATAGCCCCACTACCGCGACAAGGGCCAACACGCTAACGGTTAACGCGATATCACTCATGATCCACATCCTGTGTATAACCATAGTTATGCTAAGGATTCTCTCAGAGCTGACGGCGGCTGTATGGGCGATGGCGCACAAAAAAGCCGAAGGTAAAAGCAAAACGGTCACCCGAAGGTGACCGTTTTTAGTGTTTGCACCCTCTCCCTGTGGGGAGAGGGGCGGGGTGAGGGCACCAGCCCGCACACGATTCGTTTTGTAGGCCGGGTAAGGCGTAGCCGCCACCCGGCAAAAACGTGGTTTAGCTGTTCAACGCCGGGCGTTCGCTAATGGCGATGCGCTGAGGCGCAATGGCTTCCGGCACGTTACGGGTGAGGTCAATGTTCAGCAGCCCGTTAGTGAACGTCGCGCCAGAAACTTCCATATGGTCTGCCAGGGTAAAGCTCAGGCTAAACGGCTGAGTGACAAGCCCCTGATGCAGCCATTTGGTCTCGGTGTCGGGTTTTTCCGGTGACCCTTTCACGGTCAGGCGCGTACCCTCAAGCTGGATGTCGAGATCATCCTGGCGGAACCCGGCCAGCGCAAGCGTGATGCGGTAGTGGTTATCATCGCTTTTTTCGATGTTGTACGGCGGAAAGGTCTGCTGTTCGGTTGCGCTTTGCAGCGCGTTAGCCAGTTTGTCAAAACCGATCCACTGACGCAGCAGGGGGGATAAATCGTAGTTACGCATACTAAATCTCCTTCTGAGAAGCGAGTTCGGCACAGTTTAATTTTGTGCACAGTTGTACCTGCAAACCCTTGCGGATTCGCATATGCTCCCGTTACGGCAAGCAAGTTCGGGTGGGCCGCTCACGCGACCCGCGTAATTAGTTGATTTCGATACGACGCGGTTTTTTCTCTTCCGGAATCACACGTTCCAGTTCGATAAACAGCAGGCCGTTCACCAGGTTCGCGCCCTTGACGTGGATGTTCTCAGCCAGCTGGAACTTGCGCTCAAAGTTGCGCTCTGCGATGCCCTGGTAGAGGTAGGTTCGTTCTTTTTGCTCGGCCGTATGGGAGCCTTTCACCACCAGCAGATTGTCCTGCGCGGTGATCTCCAGTTCGCTCTCTGCGAAACCGGCAACAGCAATCGCAATGCGATAGTGGTTTTCGTCAACCAGTTCAACGTTGTAAGGAGGATAGCCGTTGCTCTGGCTCTGGTTGTTTTCTAAGTGGTTGAACAGACGATCGAAACCAATGGCAGAACGGTATAGCGGAGAGAGATCGAAATTACGCATGGATAAATGCTCCTGAAATCAGCGAGAAAATGTAGCCTTCCACCATGGACAGGCTTCTGCTTCCCCGAACACCCATCAGGCGTGTCCGTTATCGGGTTACATTCTTAAAATGGGTCTGGATACGGCCTTTTCAAGACTGTTGATGTGAGATTTTTTTGCACTTTGCTGGTTGTCGCATAGACTCAGGGGCACAGCACAAAGGGTTAAATTGCGATGACGACCACAGTGCGGGAGTTTTGAGCTATCCATTTTGGACGCGCCTCGCTATAACCCTGAGTTGCAGGTCAATGCCGTGCTACTAAAGATGACTGAGTGATGATGAGAAATGTTCTGATTAAGCTGGCGTCGTTCAGCGGGGTTGTTTTACTTTGCGGGTGTTCGAGCGTGATGTCGCACACCGGCGGTAAAGAAGGAACATATCCGGGGACGCGCGCCAGTGCCGCAATGATCTCTGATGATGAGACAAACTGGGGTACCAAATCTCTGGCGATTCTTGATATGCCGTTTACGGCGGTTGCCGATACGCTTCTGCTGCCGTGGGATATGTTCCGCACCGACAGCTCAGTGCGTTCGCGCGTTGAGAAAAGCGAGCAGGAAAAGCTGGCGACCAATTCCGTCATCCCGCCCGCAGAGATGCCTCCACGCTAATTCTGTGCGGTTTCCGTTAGCCACAGCTGGCGGAAACCGTCCTTCTCTTCCATCCATGTAATAAATCGTCCGTCCGGGGAAAACACCACAGCGTCAGCAGACGGCGGATTGCCGTGATCGGACGTCAAAAACGTCACCTCTCCGGTCTGCGCATCGCAGCAGGCAATGCGGCCTGCAAGCACAAATCCCAGCCCGTTGCCGGAAGGATGCCAGTTAAAGGCCGACTGAATATCACGCTCATTGTGGGTTAGCTGACGCGGCTCGCCGCCCTCAGGGGAGATAAGCCACAGCTGCACAACGCCGTTATCGTCCCGCATTAAAAACGCAATCTGCGTCCCCTGCGGATTGCTGCGCACCCAGTGGCGCGGCACGTTCACCAGCCCCGGATACGCCTTCTGATGGGTGAAGGTTAAGCGACGTTGCGTTACGCCCGCAGGCGGCGCGGGCATTGTATCAGGCGTTCCCTGCAACGGCGCATCGCCCGCCCGTTTCCAGCCCTGCTCGTCTTTGGGGAGGTCCACAATAAACAGTTCGGGCACTTTCTCGCCTTTCGCAGACACCGTATCGCCGATAAACGCCAGCCTGTCGTTGCCCACCCAGCCCTCTTCGTAGGCGCGGTTTACCTCATCGCTGCCCGGTTTCGGGTTCGGCGTTGTCCGGCTTACCAGTACGCTCCAGAAGGTGCCGGCATATTCCCGCGGATGGTTCCCCTGTGGGTTTACCGGACCAAAAGGTGCCGCCACCCCGACGTTACGCAAGTCCAGCTGCGGATCGCGCGCGTGCAGCACATGGTCGTTGTAGGTAAAGCTGACGAACTGCCCGTTCGGGCTAAAAACGTGGACGTGGCTGCCGCCACGCAGCGCGCCTGCGGTGTAAGGCGCGGTGATATCCATCGCATCAAGATTGCTCGCCTGACCATTGTGCGCAATCACCCCCTGACGATGGTGAAAATCATACTGCCAGTCTGCATCCGGGTTTTTCGGGCCGTGGATAAAAACATATTTTTCCTGCGCCGGATGAACGGTTACCACGCCGACATGCGCGCCGTCAGTCGCACGGTAGATCGCCTCAACCTCGCCCGTACTAACATTGACCCGCTCAATGGTTTCACCGGTAAACGACGCGCCGGACGGGCGGACATCATAGACAAGCCACTGGCTGTCTGGCGTCCAGGTGTTGATGTTGGTGAGCTGGTGGTTGCGGGAAGCGAAGGTGATTTGTTTCATGAAAATACCCTGATGCGCGGTTATCGCATCAGGGTAAAACATCCGAAGGGATTAGCCTACTCGTTTAACGTCGCCGACCAGCAGGATGTAGGAGAGCGCCCCGATCAGCGCCACGGCAGAGATATACACCAGAGCCGGACCAAAGCCGTAGTCCTGCGCCAGGTAACCGATGACCAGCGGTACGGTGATCCCGCCCAGGCCGCCAACGAAGTTAAACACACCACCAGTCAGGCCGATCAGACGCATCGGCGCCAGGGACGACACCAGCGACCAGGTGATGGAGGCAAAACCGTTTCCGAAGAACGCTACCGCCATCAGGGTCATGATCCACACCGGATCGTTGGTGTAGTTCGCTCCCATGATGCAGGTAGAGATCAGCAGTCCGCAGATAATCGGCGTTTTACGCGCAACGCCCAGCGAGAAACCTTTTTTCACCAGCTTATCCGCCAGCCAGCCCGAGAGCAGGACGCCGAAAAACGCCGCAAGGAAGGGTACGGTGGTCATAAAGCCTGCCTTCAGCGCGGTAATACCTTTTTCCTGGGTCAGATAGTTCGGGAACCAGGTGAGGAAGAACCACAGCGTGGAGGTCACCGCGAACTGTCCCAGATACACGCCCACCAGCTTACGGTGGAAGACCAGCTTCCAGTCCGCTCTGGTCAGCGGCTGGCGCGCCTCTTTTTTCACGGGCGCATCGCCATCCACCAGGCCACCGCCGTCGCGGATGTAGTCCAGTTCGGCTTTGGTGATGCTTTTGGTCAGGCGCGGCGGCTGATAAACCTTAAACCAGATGAGCGACCAGATAATGCCGATCCCGCCGGTGACGATAAACACCCAGTGCCAGCTCAGCAGCTCCTGGATCCAGATTAACAGCGGCGTCAGAAACGCCAGACCAACAAACTGCCCGGAGGTGTAAAAACCAACAGCGGAAGCGCGTTCGTGTTCAGGGAACCAGCTGGTCACCATGCGGTTGTTGGTCGGAAACGCCGGCGCTTCAAACACCCCGGTGATGGCGCGCAGGCCAATCAGCGACATCAGCCCGGTCGCGAAGCCCTGGAACAGGGTCGCGACGGACCAGCCAAAAATAGCGATAAAGTAGGTCAGACGTGACCCCACGCGGTCAAGGAACCAGCCACCGGGGATCTGACAGAGCGTATACAGCCAGGCAAACGCCGAGAAGACGTAGCCCATTTCCGCTTTGGTGATGCCAAACTCTTCCTGAATATGGGCCGATGCCACGGCAAGGTTGGCGCGGTCGACATAACAGATGACCACGGTAATAAAGATCATGATCAGCGTCAGGTAACGACGACGCCCGGTTTTTGCAGCAGTAACTGGAATATCCATCGCAATCTGTCTCCAGATTTTGGGCATAGCGAAGCCGCTCACCATGCCCTGTAATTTACAGAGGGTTATATTTTTTCTATGTACGTTTTTTTTGCCCGGTGGCGCTTCGCTTACCGGGCCTACGAGAGAGTAGGCCGGATAAGCGTAGCGCCATCCGGCGATTTACCACTCGGCTACGGAACCGTCTTCATGACGCCACAGTGGGTTACGCCAGTCCGGCGCACTTTTACTCAGCTCAATGACTTTGGCTTCGTCGATCTCCACGCCAAGGCCCGGCTTCGTTAACGGTTTAAAGAAACCACCTTCCATGCTGAAGTCTTCTTTGTTTTTCACAAAGTCGAGCAGCTCCGCGCCCTTGTTATAGTGAATGCCCATGCTTTGTTCCTGGAACACCGCATTGCGGGAGACGAAGTCGACGTGCAGGCAGGCCGCCAGCGCAATCGGCCCAAGCGGACAGTGCGGCGCCAGCGCCACATCGTAGGCTTCTGCCATTCCGGCAATTTTGTAGCATTCGGTGATGCCGCCCGCGTGGGAGAGGTCCGGTTGCAGGATCGCAATGCCGCCCGCTTCCAGCACGCGTTTAAACTCGAAGCGCGAGAACATGCGTTCCCCCGCCGCGATGGGAATGTGCGTCTGTTCAGCCAGTTTCGGATAGTATTCCGCCTGCTCGGCCAGCACCGGCTCTTCGATAAACAGCGGGCGATACGGTTCCAGCTCTTTAATCAGCACTTTAGCCATTGGCGCACTGACGCGGCCGTGGAAATCCAGACCAAACTCAATCTCGTTGCCGAAAGCCTCGCGGATTTGCGCCACAGTGTTCACCGCCCGGTCTACCGCGCGCGAGTTGTCGATAACGCCCATCTCTTCGCAGCCGTTGAGTTTGAAGGTGTCAAAACCGATGTTGCGCAGTTGCCGGATACCGTCGATCACTTCCGCAGGGCGGTCACCGCCCACCCAGCTGTAGGCTTTGATTTTGTCGCGCACCAGGCCGCCCATTAATTGCCAGACCGGGGCATTCAGCACTTTGCCTTTGATATCCCACAGCGCCTGATCAATACCGGCGATGGCGCTCATCAGAATCGGCCCCCCGCGGTAGAAGCCCGCGCGGTACATCACCTGCCACAGGTCGTTGATGCGTGCCGGATCCTGGCCAATCAGATATTCGCCCAGCTCGTGCACCGCGGCTTCAACGGTGCGCGCACGGCCTTCAATCACCGGCTCGCCCCAGCCAACCACGCCTTCGTCGGTTTCGATTTTCAGGAACATCCAACGCGGGGGTAAACGGTACGTGGTAAGTTTGGTTATTTTCATTGCACTGCCTCTCGATACGCTTTCACAAATGCTGCCGCCTGCTGTGCGGTACGCTCAACGGGCTGACCGGCACGATAGAGATCGCTGCCCAGCCCCGCGCCCACACAGCCCGCGCTCATCCACTGGCCCAGGTTTTCCGGCGTGACGCCGCCCACGGCAAAGACCGGCACGCTGGCGGGTAAGACCGCTTTCAGCGCTTTGATGTAATCCGGACCAAAGGCCGACGACGGGAAAATTTTGAGAGACTGTGCGCCCGCATCGAGGGCGGCAAAGGCTTCTGTGGCCGTGGCGCAACCCGGGCAGACGGTCATGCCGTAATCCACCGCCCGGCGGATCACCTCGGGGTTGATATTCGGTGTGACGATAAGCTTGCAGCCCATCTTCGCCAGTTCATCCACCTGCTCCGGCTGTAATACGGTGCCAGCGCCAATCAGCGCCTTATCACCAAACGCCTTCACAATTGCCGGAATGCTTTTTTCCCACTCCGGGGAGTTGAGCGGGATTTCCACCGCGTCGAACCCGGCGTCGATCACCGCGCCAACGTGCGCTAAGGCCTCACCGGGCGTGATACCGCGCAAAATCGCGATCAGGGGAAGTTCAGTTTGCCACTGCATGAGCGATGCTCCTTATGCCTGCCTGAAATGCCGTGTCGCCTTCCACCGCAGCAACATCCCGTCCGATAGCGTGGAACGCCTGGCGGTAACGAGACGTCAGCGATGAACCCGCGACGAGCGTGATGGCCTGCTGCCCGGCGAACGCGTCGCTCAGAGTGGCGACTTCTGCGCCAATCAGCAGGCCGGACAGAAATTCGCTGACCTGTTCGCGCGGAAGATTTCCCAGCACGTGCGAGGCGCGAACCTCAAAAAGTTGCGGCAAAACGGCAAGGGATGCGATCCCGCGCTCAAGCCCGGCGGCAAACGCTTCCGGCGAAGGGGTCTGCTCCGGCAAACCGGCCCCCACCAGCGAATGCTTAAGCAGCAAGTGGTGCAGTTCGCCGGTCATCACGGTGCGGAAATCATGAATTTGCTCAGCATCCGCCTGGACCCATTTGCAGTGCGTCCCGGGCATGACGTAGACAGAAGAAGGAGAAAGGGTGCGCGCCCCGAGCAGCTGCGTCTCTTCGCCGCGCATCACATTATGGTTATCGTCGCGAGAGACGCATAAACCGGGAATAATCCAGACATTGTCGCCAACGGACGTTAACTGCTCGCCAACGGCGGTGAAATGCACCGGAACTGACAGGTAAGGCGCGACCTTCCACCCCACGTTACTGCCGACCATTCCGGCCATCACCACTGGCGTAGTACCGTCGCGCCAGTTTTGTGTCACTTCTGCTAACACCGCTGCGGGGGATTTACCGTTCAGGCGCGTCACACCTGCTTCTGATTGCCTGCTTTCCAGGCACTGCTCACCCTGGTAGAGCCAGGCGCGCAGATTGGTCGATCCCCAGTCAATTGCGATGTAGCGTGATGTCATGTGATTTCCTTCAGCCTTCGTGTCGAGCTGGCGATCATGGTCAGCGCCGCCTGCTCTGCCGCATCGCCGTCCTGATGCCGTATCGCATCGAACAGCGCTTTATGTTCCTGAAGCGTTTTCGGCATGTTGGCCTCATCGCCCATCCAGGTACGTTCAAATACTGCTCGCTGTAGTGAGCTGATCGCCACGCTAAGCTGCTGTAAAACCGGGTTATGCACCGACTGCAATACCGCTTCGTGGTAACGAATGTCCGCTTCGTTGAACGCCTCCCGATTCTGGTTATTGGCGATCATGTCGTTTAAAGCCGACTCAATCTGTGCCAGGTCACCTGACGTTGCGCGCTCTGCCGCCCAGCGGGCGATGGCCGGTTCCACCAGATTTCGGACTTCGCTCATCGCGCCGATGAGCCGTGGGTCGTAGTCGTTTTCCAGCACCCATTGCAGAACATCGGTATCGAGGTAGTTCCACTGGTTACGCGGCGCCACAAACGCGCCGCGATAGCGCTTCATTTCAATCAGCCGCTTCGCCATCAGCGAGCGGAACACTTCCCGAATGATGTTGCGCGAGGTTTCAAACTCCTCGCACAGTTCCGCCTCTGCTGGCAGCGGCGAACCGGGAACGTATTTGCCACCCACAATCTGAGTGCCCAGCGTGATGACAATGCGATCGGTTTTATTGAGTGTCATGGAGAGTCCTTGTGCTCTGTAAGTCCATCACTACTTTACCGCGACCGCTGAATTTCGCCTCACTTTTGCAGTACAAACGTGAGGCCTTTCGTCTTTGCTGTGGTGACAATGTAGTACAATCAGTTAATGTTGTACTACAATCAAGATCACAAAAAGAACAATTTGATAAATTCAGGGCCAAAAAAAGCCCCGGTTAATAACCGGGGCTAATCTTTCAAAGCACTTGTTACGACAGAACGAATTTCTCGATCGCCCAGGCAACGCCGTCTTCCAGGTTAGATTTAGTCACGAAGTTCGCCACTTCTTTTACCGACGGGATGGCGTTATCCATCGCCACGCCCATGCCCGCATATTCGATCATCGCAATATCGTTTTCCTGGTCGCCCAGCGCCATGATCTCCTCAGGCTTGATGCCCAGCGCATCGGCAAGCGATTTGACGCCCGTGCCTTTATTGACGCGTTTATCGAGGATTTCGAGGAAGTACGGCGCACTTTTCAGCACGGTGTATTTCTCTTTTACCTCAGCCGGAATGCGTGAAATGGCTTTGTCGAGGATCGCGGGTTCGTCGATCATCATTACTTTCAGGAACTGGGTTGCCGGGTCCATGTTTTCCGCTTCGCAGAACACCAGTGGAATGGTTGCCACGTAGGACTCGTGCACCGTGTAGTAGCTGATATCGCGGTTGGCGGTGTAAAGCGTATTGCGATCGAGCGCGTGGAAGTGAGAGCCCACGTCGCGGGAGAGTTTTTCCAGGAAACGGTAGTCATCATAGCTCAGTGCAGTTTGCGCCACCGTGCTGCCATCGGCTGCCTTTTGCACCAGCGCGCCGTTATAGGTGATGCAGTAATCGCCAGGCTGGTTCATGTGCAGCTCTTTCAGGTAACTGTGCACCCCGGCATACGGGCGTCCGGTGGTGAGCACCACGTTCACGCCTTTTTCGCGTGCGGCGGCGATCGCATTTTTAACGGCAGGAGAGATAGTGTGGTCTGGCAGCAGCAGCGTGCCGTCCATATCGATTGCAATGAGTTTGATGGCCATGGGGTCCCCGGGATAAATGAGTGCTACTTCATGCTAACGCGATTAAGCACACAAAAATAGAGCTACCTTGCGCAACAAAAAGCCCCTTTTACGTTTATCCCGGGAACGGGAACTCACTCGCGGGTGAGAACGATTTTGCCAAACGCACCGCGATCCAGATGTTCAAGCGCCTTTTCCAGCTCGTCAAAGCGGTAGCGATGCTCAATCACCGGTTTTAACTCCGTGATATCAACAGCACGGACAAAATCTTCCAGCGCCCGGCGATGTCCAACCCCAATCCCCTGAATGACGGGAGATTTCAGCAACAGCTCGCTTGCAGGCAGAGAAATTTCTGTCCCGGCCAGCACGCCAATGACCGATATCCGCCCATGAACGGCAACGGCGCGCAGGGAATGTCTCAGGTTCTCCCCACCCACCGTTTCGATAATATGGTCGATGCCGCGATCCTGCGTCAGTGCCAGCGTATTTTCAGCCCAGTCGCCTTTCAGTCGGTTGATGCCCTGGCTGGCCCCCAGTTTTTTGGCCTGCGCCAGTTTTTCATTGCTTCCCGAAGTGACAAACACCTCTGCGCCGTGCGCTTTTGCGATTTGCAAAGCAAAGAGCGCCACGCCGCCCGTGCCCTGTACCAGCACCGATTGCCCGGCGCGTAAATGACCGCGCTCCACCAGCGCGAACCATGCGGTAAGCCCCGCGCAAGGAAGCGTGCTGGCCTCAGCGTCATCCAGGCTTTCCGGGGACGCCACCAGCGCGTTTTCACTCACAATCACATATTCGGCCAGCATGCCCTGGAAGTATCCACCGGACGTTTTATAGGGCAAATCGCGCGCGTCTGCCTGCGGCTTGCCGTCGATCCATTCCGGGAAGAAGGTTGAGATGACGCGTGCGCCGGGCTTGAAACGCGTAACGCCTTCGCCGATGCTGTCCACCACGCCTGCCATGTCAGATGCTGGGGTAAACGGGAAGGAAAGCGGAATCGGCATCGTGCCTTCAATCACCATTTTATCCCGGTAGTTGAGCGCAACGGCATTAACCCTTACGCGAACCTCACCCGGGCCTGGCTGTGGAACAGGCTCCTGAACGAGCCTGAGGCTTTCACGACCAAGGGCATCCATTGACCAGCGTTGCATTGTTTCAGTCATTTTTTTCTCCTGTCATCAGATGATTTTAAGTTCTGACAGTCTACCGTTGACTCAGCGTCGCCAGTGGCGATAAGTTTTCCCTTCATTGATGACCAAATTGACACAATCCGTCCATGACCGATACGCTGAAAGATATCCCCATTTTCGTTGCCTCCGTTGAGGCAGGAAGTTTTGCCCAGGCCGCCGTCCGTCTGCATTTGTCGCGCTCGGCGGTAGGAAAAAGCATTGCTCGTCTTGAAGAGAGGCTGGGGGTTCGTCTGTTTCATCGGACCACCCGCAGTCAGAGGCTGACCGATAACGGCGCGCTTTTTTATGAACGCTGCCTGCGCGCGCTGGAGGAGATCCGTGGCGCTGAATCGCAGCTTGAAACCGGAAAACATCAGGTCAGCGGTCGGCTGCGTGTTGCCGTGCCGGTGCTGTTTGGTCGCCAGTGTATCGCCCCGCTGCTAATAGAGCTGGCGCAGGAGCATCCCGGGCTTGAGCTTGAAATGTCCTTCAGCGACCGCGTCGTGGATCTCGTGGAAGAAGGGTTTGATATGGCGGTGCGCAATGGCGCTCTGGCTGACAGCAGCGTGCTGGTCGCCAGAAGGCTGGGGGAGCACCGGATGATTCTGTGTGCCGCGCCGGATTATCTGCTTAAGAATGGCCAGCCGCAAAGCGTTGATGATTTACGCCAGCATACGGCCATTAACTACACGCGTGCGGGCAGAGTCCTACCCTGGCAGCTGATGGATTACGATGGCACGTCGCGCACGTTTATTCCCCGCTCATCGCTCAATATGGATGATTTGCAGGCGATCTGCGACGCGGCGCTGGCCGGCCACGGCCTTGCATGGTTACCCTGCTGGATGGTCATCAAAGAAATTCAGCAGGGGAACCTTGTCCCGCTCTTAGATCAGGCCCCGGATGTACGCTTCGACGTTCATGCCGTCTGGCAGCAGACGCCACACCTGCCGCTAAGGGTAAGAATTGCCATAGATATGCTGGTCAAACGTTTACCGGCAGTGATGTCGCTGGAGCTTCCTGCGCCCATAAAAAAGCCGCGCTAAAGCGCGGCTTTTATCGCAGTGTCACGATATTAAATATCGATATTCGCCGCCTTCAGGGCGTTCTCTTCGATGAAGGCGCGACGTGGTTCAACCGCATCGCCCATCAGGGTCGTGAACAGCTGATCCGCTGCGATTGCGTCTTTAACGGTGACGCGCAACATGCGACGGCTTTCCGGATCCATGGTGGTTTCCCACAGCTGATCCGGGTTCATTTCGCCCAGGCCTTTATAACGCTGAATAGAGAGACCACGACGGGACTCTTTTACCAGCCACTCCAGCGCCTGTTCGAAGCTGGCTACCGGCTGACGACGTTCGCCACGTTCGATAAACGCATCGTCTTCGATCAGACCGCGCAGCTTCTCGCCGAGGGTGCAGATACGGCGGTATTCCGGACCGGTCACAAATTCGTGCTCCAGCGGGTAGTCGGTATCGACGCCGTGGGTACGCACGCGGACGATCGGCTCGAACTGCTGCTCAGCGTTCTGCTGGACGTCGAACTTCCACTGGCTGCCGTGCTGCTCTTTCTCGTTCAGCTCGCTCACCAGGGTGTTCACCCAGCGGGTGACGGTCTGCTCGTTGCTCAGATCGGCTTCGGTCAGGGTCGGCTGGTAAATCAGCTCTTTCAGCAGCGCTTTCGGATAGCGACGCTCCATACGGCCAATCATTTTCTGCGTGGCGTTGAACTCGGAGACCAGACGCTCCAGCGGCTCACCGGCCAGCGCTGGCGCGCTGGAGTTTGCGTGCAGGGTCGCACCATCAAGGGCGATCGCGATTTGGTACTGATCCATCGCGTCGTCATCTTTAATGTACTGTTCCTGCTTGCCTTTCTTCACTTTGTACAGCGGCGGCTGGGCAATGTAGACGTGGCCGCGCTCAACGATTTCCGGCATCTGACGATAGAAGAAGGTCAACAGCAGCGTACGAATGTGCGAGCCGTCGACGTCCGCATCGGTCATGATGATGATGCTGTGATAGCGCAGTTTGTCCGGGTTGTACTCGTCGCGACCAATGCCGCAGCCGAGCGCGGTGATGAGCGTCGCCACTTCCTGAGAAGAGAGCATCTTGTCGAAGCGCGCTTTCTCAACGTTAAGGATTTTACCCTTCAGCGGCAGAATCGCCTGGTTCTTGCGGTTACGGCCCTGCTTCGCAGAACCGCCCGCGGAGTCCCCTTCCACAAGGTACAGTTCAGACAGCGCCGGGTCGCGTTCCTGACAGTCAGCCAGTTTGCCCGGCAGGCCTGCCAGGTCCAGCGCGCCTTTACGACGGGTCATTTCACGCGCTTTACGCGCCGCTTCACGGGCACGCGCCGCATCGATAATTTTACCCACCACGATTTTCGCGTCGGACGGGTTTTCCAGCAGGTATTCGCTCAGCAGTTCGTTCATCTGCTGTTCAACCGCCGATTTCACCTCAGAAGAGACCAGCTTGTCTTTGGTCTGTGAGGAGAACTTCGGATCCGGCACCTTCACGGAGACCACGGCAATCAGGCCTTCACGGGCATCGTCACCGGTGGCGCTGACTTTCGCTTTTTTGCTGTAGCCTTCTTTGTCCATGTAGGCGTTCAGGGTTCGGGTCATCGCCGCGCGGAAGCCCGCCAGGTGCGTACCGCCATCGCGTTGTGGAATGTTGTTGGTGAAGCAGTAGATGTTTTCCTGGAAACCGTCGTTCCACTGCAAGGCCACTTCCACGCCGATACCGTCTTTTTCAGTAGAGAAGTAGAAGATATTCGGGTGAATTGGCGTTTTGTTCTTGTTCAGATACTCAACGAACGCCTTGATACCACCTTCGTAATGGAAGTGGTCTTCTTTGTTGTCGCGTTTGTCGCGCAGACGAATCGACACGCCGGAGTTCAGGAACGACAGTTCACGCAGGCGTTTCGCCAGAATGTCGTACTCGAATTCGGTGACGTTGGTGAAGGTTTCGAGGCTCGGCCAGAAACGCACCATGGTACCGGTTTTATCGGTATCACCCGTGACGGCCAGCGGAGCGTCAGGCACGCCGTGCTGATAGATCTGACGGTGAATTTTGCCTTCGCGCTGGATAACCAGCTCCAGCTTCTGCGACAGGGCGTTAACCACGGAGACGCCTACGCCGTGCAGACCGCCGGAAACTTTATAGGAGTTATCATCGAACTTACCGCCTGCGTGCAGAACGGTCATGATGACTTCCGCAGCAGATACGCCCTCTTCCGGGTGAATACCGGTTGGGATACCACGACCGTCATCGGTAACGGACACGGAGTTGTCCGCATGGATCGTGACCACGATGTCTTTACAGTGACCCGCGAGCGCTTCGTCGATAGCGTTATCTACCACCTCGAATACCATGTGGTGCAGACCGGTGCCGTCATCCGTGTCGCCGATATACATACCCGGGCGCTTACGCACCGCATCCAGCCCTTTCAGGACTTTGATACTGGAGGAGTCATAAGAATTCGACATCAACGTTTCTCGCTCATTTCAACTTGGGTTAATCCGTTATTTTACCCTTTTCCACGGTAAACATCTTCGAATTTTCGTCCGACATGTCTATAACGTGTTCAGCGCTAATGGCGCTGACGAAAACCTGCGACTGCGTGGCTTTTAAGCGGCTGGCAAGCAGCCCGCGCCGCGCGTCGTCAAGTTCCGAGGCAAAATCATCTATCAAGTACAGGCAGCGTCGCCCGCTCTCTCGAGTGAGGAACTCCCCCTGCGCCAGGCGCAGCGCGCACATCAGGAGCTTCAGCTGCCCGCGCGACAGCGTGTCTTCCACCGGCGCACCGTCGGCACGAATGCGGAAATCCGCCTTGTGCGGGCCGTGCGCGGTGTAGGTCAACATGCGATCGCGCTCGAAGCTTCTCTCTAACACCTCGGCATAATCCGTCTCTTTTTCCCAGCCACGCTGAAAAGAGAAGGTGAGAGAGAACTCGGGTAAAAACTGTTTGCAGGTGTCGGCCATGTCTTCGGCGATACCTGCGCTGTATTCGGCACGCCAGCGGCTGATTTGTTCCGCAAGAGGGATGAGTTCCATGTCCCACGGACGCAGCTGAGCGTAGCGCGTGACCTGGCGCAATGCGGCGTTACGCTGTTTAAGCAGACGCTTCAGGTTGCTCCAGGCGTTAAAGAAACCGGCTTCATTGTGAAAGCATCCCCAGTCGAGGAACGCTCTTCTGTATTTGGGGCCGCCGTTGAGTAAAGTAAACCCCTCGGGCGTAATCAGCTGCATCGGCATCAGCAGCGCCAGCTCCGCCACTTTGTGGCCATCGGTGCCGTCGATACGCACCTTGCTGTCGCCCTGCTTGTCTTTGGTCAGGCCGATGGCGGTTTCCCGCTCTGCGCCCTGCAAACGCCCGTGCAGAACAAAAGATTCCTGCTCGTGGCGAATCACGCGACCAATCTGCAAACTGCGAAACGCCCGGCCATGGCCGAGCGTATAGATGGCTTCCAGCACGCTGGTTTTGCCGCTGCCGTTCGCGCCAACCAGGAAGTTAAAGCCAGGGGATAAAGCGAGATCCGCGCTTTCGATATTGCGAAAGTCGCGGATCAACAGACGGGTGAGCGACATTACAGTCTCATTGGCATGACAACATAAGCAGCCGACTGTGATGCGGCATCTTCAATCTGTACGCTCGAAACGGAGTCAGTCAGCAGGATGCGAACGTTCTCGCATTTCAGTGCATTCAGCACATCCAGCACATAGCTGACGTTGAAGCCGATTTCCATCTCAGCCCCGGCGTAGGTGACGTCCAGAATCTCTTCTGCCTCTTCCTGCTCCGGGTTGTTGGCGGTGATTTTGATCTGGTTTTCACTCACGTACAGACGTACGCCGCGGAATTTCTCGTTGGAGAGAATAGCGGCACGCGCGAACGCCTGCTTGAGGATGTCGCAACCCGCCTCCAGCGTTTTATCCGGGTTCTTCGGCAATACGCGGCGATAATCCGGGAAACGACCGTCTACCAGCTTCGATGTGAAGACAAAATCGCCCACGTGGGCACGAATATTGTTGCTGCCGATCTGCACGCGCAGCGGCGTTTCACCGCCGTCGAGCATACGCATCAGTTCAATTACGCCTTTACGCGGTACGATCACCGAATGGTTTGGCAGTGAATCGCCAATCGGCATGGAACAAACCGCCAGACGGTGACCGTCGGTAGCCACGGTACGCAGCTCTTCACCTTCGGTTTCGAACAGCATGCCGTTTAAGTAGTAACGAACGTCCTGATGCGCCATGGAGAACTGCGTGGCTTCAATCAGACGCTTCATCGTCACCTGCGGCAGGGTAAATTCAACTTCGCTCTGCCAGTCATCCAGGTTCGGGAAGTCCGCAGCGGGCAGCGTGGAGAGGGAGAAACGGCTACGGCCAGAGCGCACCAGCATGCGGTCGCCCTCCAGCTGCACGGCGATTTCAGCGCCTTCCGGCAGCCCACGGCAAATATCAAAGAATTTACGTGCCGGAACCGTGGTCGCGCCCGCGTCGTGCGGCTGAGTCAGCGTAACGCGCGCGATCATTTCCATTTCCAGATCTGTGCCGGTCAGCGACAGCGTACCGTCCGCGACCTGAAGCAGCAGGTTTCCAAGAATAGGCAGCGTAGGGCGGCCGCCTAATGGGCCACTCACCTGTTGCAGCGGTTTTAATAAATGTTCACGTTCAACGGTAAATTTCATAGCGTCACGATGATAATGTTCTGATTAAATTGGAAAAATCTTCTTTTATGTCGTGGCTTTCTTCGCGTAACTGCTCGATCTTGCGACAGGCGTGCAGCACGGTCGTATGGTCACGGCCACCAAACGCATCACCGATTTCCGGCAGGCTGTGGTTGGTTAGCTCTTTTGCCAGCGCCATCGCCATCTGACGCGGACGCGCCACCGAGCGGGAACGACGTTTAGACAGTAAATCTGCCACTTTGATCTTGTAGTACTCAGCCACCGTCTTCTGAATATTGTCGATAGTGACCAGTTTTTCCTGCAAAGCCAATAAATCGCGCAGCGCTTCACGCACAAAATCGATGGTGATCGCCCGACCGGTGAAGTTGGCGTTGGCGATAACGCGGTTCAGCGCCCCTTCCAGCTCACGCACGTTGGAACGCAGGCGCTTGGCAATGAAGAACGCCACTTCACCCGGCAGGCGAATGTCGTTCTCGTCGGCTTTTTTCATCAGGATCGCGACGCGGGTTTCCAGCTCCGGCGGCTCGATCGCCACGGTCAGGCCCCAGCCAAAGCGGGATTTGAGACGATCTTCAACGCCGTTGATCTCTTTTGGATAACGATCCGAGGTCAGAATGATCTGCTGATTGCCTTCCAGCAGGGCGTTAAAGGTATGGAAAAACTCTTCCTGCGATCGTTCTTTATTGGCAAAGAACTGAATGTCATCGATCAGCAGCGCATCAACGGAACGGTAGTAGCGTTTAAACTCTTCGATCGCATTGTTTTGCAGGGCTTTTACCATGTCCTGAACGAAGCGTTCGGAGTGCATATACACCACTTTGGCATTGGGCTTACGCGCCATAATGCCGTTGCCCACCGCATGCAGCAGGTGCGTTTTACCGAGACCCGTGCCGCCATACAGGAACAGCGGGTTGTAAGCGCCACCGGGGTTATCGGCAACCTGACGAGCCGCCGCACGTGCCAGCTGGTTCGACTTACCTTCAACGAAGTTATCGAACGTGTGTTTCACGTTAACGTTAGAGCGGTAGGTAGGCTCAGCGGGGGCCGGAACGTTATCCCAACCCTGACGAGCCGGTGCAACGCGAGGCGCTGGCGCGGGCGCCGCCTGTGCAGGGGCTGCCACATTGACAACTTCACGAACGGTTTGGGTGACCGGCTTTGTGCCCACTTCAAAACGCAGCTGTGGGGCATCTGACCCGCAGAAATCGTTCAGCAGTCCATTGATGTTATTAAGGTATTTATCCCTTACCCAATCGAGCACGAAACGGTTTGGCGCATACAAAGCCAGCGTGTTATCGCTCAGTTCCGCCTGCAACGGGCGGATCCACATACTGAATTCTGTGGCTGGTAACTCATCCTGCAATCGGGCAAGACACTGCTGCCAAAGCGAAAGTGACACGGCGGACTCCACTCGAACAATAAAAGAAAACTATTGAATATTCATGATTGTTGGCGCACATCGACATGACCCCATCAGGGTGATGTGCGAACCGCTATCTGCGGTTATACACGCTATCGTTGATACAACCTGAACGATGTTGTGTTTATGCCCGACCAGGATCGCTGGATCCCGATCGGGACCGCGGATCATAGCCTAAACTGAGCCAGAGATCTTCTGTTTCTCACAGATTCTTCCCGATTTATCCACAGGAAGATCCGGAATCGGGTAAGTGTAAACGATCCTGACGCGAGTGCCTCGCGATTTAGGCCGCATATTGGAAAATTTAATGAGCACAGACAATTTTTGGCTTAAATGATCTAACGAAGATCCGGGACGATCCTTGCGCTTTATCGTTGAGCCCGTATAATCCTCGACCCGGCGCGTGATGCTCATCTTCCTGCGTCGTCCGCTGCTCATTTTCCACGCGAAAACGTGCGGAAATACACAGGGATTTAAGGAAAGAGAATTGACTCCGGAGTGTACAATTATTACAATCCGGCCTCTTTAATCACCCACGGCTTCGGCGTCCGTCATTCGAAACTCGGTCGGGCATCCGCAAAAGTCATGAATTTTTTCAAGTTTAGGTAGAAATCGCCATGAAACGCACTTTTCAACCGTCTGTACTGAAGCGCAACCGTTCTCACGGCTTCCGTGCTCGTATGGCTACTAAAAATGGTCGTCAGGTTCTGGCACGTCGTCGTGCTAAAGGCCGCGCTCGTCTGACCGTTTCCAAGTAATAAAGCTAACCCCTGAGTGGTTAAGCTCGCATTTCCCAGGGAGTTACGTTTGTTAACTCCCACTCATTTCACTTTCGTCTTCCAGCAGCCATTACGGGCTGGCACGCCGCAAATCACCATCCTCGGCCGCCAAAATTCGCTGGGGCATCCCCGCATCGGTCTCACAGTCGCCAAGAAAAACGTTAAGCGTGCGCATGAACGCAACCGGATTAAACGTCTGACGCGTGAAAGCTTCCGTTTACGTCAGCACGAACTGCCTTCAATGGATTTCGTGGTGGTGGCTAAAAAAGGGGTTGCCGACCTCGATAACCGTGCTCTCTCGGAAGCGTTGGAAAAATTATGGCGCCGCCACTGTCGCCTGGCTCGCGGGTCCTGATAGCCCTCATTCGGGTCTATCAACGCCTGATTAGTCCGCTACTCGGGCCACACTGCCGTTTCACGCCAACATGCTCAAGCTACGGAATTGAGGCATTGCGCAGGTTTGGAGTGATAAAAGGCAGTTGGTTGACGGTGAAACGCGTATTAAAATGCCACCCTTTACACCCAGGTGGAGACGACCCCGTCCCTCCAGGACCTTTTGATACCAGAGAACACTAACGATGGATTCGCAACGCAATCTTCTTATCATCGCTTTGTTGTTCGTGTCTTTCATGATCTGGCAGGCATGGGAGCAGGATAAAAATCCTCAACCCCAGCAGCAGACCACGCAGACCACGACCACCGCAGCGGGTAGCGCCGCCGACCAGGGCGTACCGGCCAGTGGCCAGGGGAAACAGATTACGGTTAAGACCGATGTGCTTGAGCTGACTATCAACACCCGTGGTGGTGATGTTGAGCAGGCGCTGCTGTTGACCTACCCGAAAGAGCTGAAGTCTACCGAACCGTTCCAGTTACTGGAAACCACGCCTGAATTTATCTACCAGGCGCAGAGCGGCCTGACCGGTCGTGATGGCCCGGATAACCCGGCTAACGGTGCGCGTCCACTGTATAACGTCGAGAATGACACGTTTGTGCTGGCTGATGGTCAGAACGAACTGGTTATCCCGATGACCTACACCGACGCGGCAGGCAACACCTTCACCAAAACCTTCACCCTGAAACGCGGTGAGTATGCGGTGAACGTGGGCTACAGCGTACAGAACGCCGGTGCGAAACCACTGGAAATCTCTACCTTTGGTCAGTTGAAGCAGTCCATCAATCTGCCGTCTCACCGTGACACCGGAAGCAGCAACTTTGCGCTGCATACCTTCCGTGGCGCGGCTTACTCCACGCCAGATACCAAGTACGAGAAATACAAATTCGACACCATTGCCGATAACGAAAACCTGAACGTCAGCTCTAAAGGCGGTTGGGTCGCAATGCTGCAACAGTATTTCGCGACGGCGTGGGTACCGAATAACGACGGTACGAACAACTTCTACACCGCGAACCTCGGCAACGGTATTGCAGCCATCGGCTACAAATCTCAGCCAGTTCTGGTGCAGCCGGGTCAAACCGGTAAGCTGGCAAGCACCCTGTGGGTCGGCCCGGAAATCCAGGACAAAATGGCTGCCGTTGCGCCGCACCTGGATCTGACCGTCGATTACGGTTGGTTGTGGTTCATCTCTCAGCCGCTGTTTAAGCTGCTGAAGTTCATCCACAGCTTCCTGGGTAACTGGGGCTTCTCCATCATCGTTATCACCTTTATCGTTCGTGGCATCATGTACCCGCTGACTAAAGCGCAGTACACCTCCATGGCGAAGATGCGTATGCTACAGCCGAAGATTCAGGCTATGCGTGAGCGTCTGGGCGATGACAAACAGCGTCAGAGCCAGGAGATGATGGCCCTGTATAAAGCAGAGAAAGTGAACCCACTGGGTGGTTGCTTCCCGCTGCTGATTCAGATGCCAATCTTCCTTGCGCTGTACTACATGCTGATGGGTTCCGTTGAGCTGCGCCACGCGCCGTTCGCTCTGTGGATCCATGACCTGTCCGCACAGGACCCGTACTACATCCTGCCGATCCTGATGGGCGTGACGATGTTCTTCATTCAGAAGATGTCTCCGACCACCGTGACCGACCCGATGCAGCAGAAGATCATGACCTTTATGCCGGTCATCTTCACCGTGTTCTTCCTGTGGTTCCCGTCAGGTCTGGTGCTGTACTATATCGTCAGCAACCTGGTGACCATCATCCAGCAGCAGCTGATTTACCGTGGTCTGGAAAAACGTGGCCTGCATAGCCGCGAAAAGAAAAAGTCCTGATTCGGTAACTTAACGCTAAAATAAGGGCGGTCGATTGACCGCCTTTTTTATTTGTATTGAACGAGAGCAACCATGAGCCATAACGACACTATCGTCGCCCAGGCAACCCCACCGGGACGCGGTGGTGTAGGCATTCTGCGCATCTCCGGCCTGAAGGCGCGTGAGGTGGCCGAAGCGGTGCTGGGTAAACTGCCAAAGCCGCGCTACGCTGATTATCTGCCGTTTAAGGATGCCGACGGCACACCGCTGGACCAGGGCATCGCGCTGTGGTTCCCCGGCCCAAACTCCTTCACCGGCGAAGACGTGCTGGAGCTTCAGGGTCACGGCGGCCCGGTGATCCTCGACCTGCTGTTAAAACGTATTCTGACCCTGCCTGGCCTGCGCATTGCAAAGCCGGGTGAGTTCTCCGAGCGTGCTTTCCTCAACGATAAGCTCGACCTGGCGCAGGCCGAGGCGATTGCCGACCTGATCGACGCCAGTTCCGAACAGGCAGCCCGCTCCGCGCTGAACTCGTTGCAGGGGGCATTTTCCGCACGCGTGAATCACCTTGTGGAAGCACTTACTCACCTGCGAATCTATGTCGAAGCGGCTATCGACTTCCCGGACGAGGAGATCGACTTCCTCTCAGACGGTAAAATTGAAGCTCAGCTCAACCAGGTGATGAACGATCTCGATGCCGTTCGCGCCGAAGCGCGCCAGGGCAGCCTGCTGCGTGAAGGAATGAAGGTGGTGATTGCTGGTCGCCCCAATGCCGGAAAATCGAGCCTGCTGAACGCCCTGGCGGGCCGTGAAGCGGCGATCGTGACCGACATAGCCGGCACCACCCGCGATGTCCTGCGCGAGCATATCCATATCGACGGCATGCCGCTGCACATCATCGACACCGCTGGCCTGCGCGATGCGAGCGATGAAGTCGAGCGTATCGGTATCGAACGCGCCTGGCAGGAGATCGAGCAGGCCGACCGCGTGCTGTTTATGGTGGACGGCACCACAACCGACGCCGTTGACCCGGCTGAAATCTGGCCAGACTTTATCGCCCGTCTCCCGGCTAAACTGCCGATCACCGTGGTGCGCAACAAGGCCGACGTTACCGGCGAAACGCTGGGCATCAGCGATGTGAATGGTCACTCACTTATTCGCCTGTCGGCCCGTACCGGTGAAGGCGTGGAAGCCCTGCGTAGCCATCTCAAACAGAGCATGGGCTTCGACACCAGTATGGAGGGCGGCTTCCTGGCACGTCGTCGTCACTTGCAGGCGCTGGAAGAGGCGGCTCGCCACCTTGAGCAGGGTAAAGCCCAGCTGATCGGCGCGTGGGCCGGTGAACTGCTGGCGGAAGAGCTGCGTCTGGCGCAGCAGAACCTGAGCGAGATCACCGGGGAGTTTACGTCGGACGATCTGCTGGGACGGATTTTCTCGAGCTTCTGCATTGGTAAGTAATTCCCATTAATACAGGGTGATTTCCTCCAGGGAAATCACCATTGTCCAAATGGCAACTCGCTTAATCCCTCCACGCCCCCTATCCTGCTTGCCTGCATCTATGGGGGATTTATGGCTCGTTTTCTGTTCTGTAGTTTTGCGCTGGTTCTGCTGTATCCGTCCGGCATTGATATGTATCTGGTGGGGCTACCGCATATTGCCCGCGATCTGGGCGCCAGCGAGGCGCAACTGCACATCGCGTTTTCGGCCTACCTCGCGGGAATGGCGTCGTCGATGGTATTTGCCGGGAAAATCGCGGATAAAGCAGGCCGTCAGCCCGTCGCCATTACGGGTGCAGTTATCTTTGCGCTGGCATCAGTACTGTCTTCAGTAGCTCAGGAAAGCACAATGTTCCTGTCAGGCCGTTTTATCCAGGGCATTGGCGCGGGTGGCTGTTACGTGGTGGCGTTTGCTATTCTTCGCGATACCTTAAGCGCCCAGCGCCGCGCTAAAGTGCTGTCGATGCTGAACGGCATTACCTGCATCATCCCGGTGCTGGCACCGGTTGCTGGCTACCTGATTATGCTTAAATTTCCGTGGCAGAGTCTTTTCTGGACCATGGCCGCAATGGGCGCCATCGTCTTTATCCTGTCCGTGACGGTGCTGAAAGAGACCCATCCCGGTTCGCAACAGCCATATCACACCGCAACCCTCCATCCGGCTGAAAAGCTGATGAATCGCTTTTTCCTGAGTCGGCTGACAATCACCACGCTTAGCGTGGCGGTGATCCTCACCTATGTAAACGTTTCCCCGGTGTTGCTGATGGAGACGATGGGCTTCGATCGCGGTGAGTATTCGACGGTGATGGCGCTAACCGCGATGGTGAGCATGGCGGTTTCATTCTCCACGCCCTTTGCGCTCAACATCTTCCGCCAGCGCACGCTGATGCTCACCTCACAGACGCTGTTCCTCGCCGCAGGCGTGATCCTGGCGACCGCCACCTCACACGCTGTAATGCTGGTGGGCATTACTCTGATCTGCGCCGGATTCTCCGTCGGCTTTGGTGTGGCGATGAGTCAGGCACTTGGCCCGTTTTCATTGCGGGCAGGCGTGGCAAGCTCGGTGCTGGGCATTGCGCAGGTCTGCGGTTCGTCACTGTGGATTTGGCTGGCGGCGGTGATCGGCCTTAACGCGCTGAATATGCTGATCGGGGTTCTGATTGGCTGTAGCATACTCTGCATTACCTTACTTATGGTCATCCAGCCCGCGGCGCACTATGAAGAAGCCCATCAGCAGTCTCGATCTTAATCTTTTACTTTGCCTGCAACTTTTGTTGCAGGAGCGCAGCGTCACCAAAGCCGCGAAGCGGATGAACGTGACGCCGTCCGCGGTGAGTAAATCGCTGGCGAAGCTGCGCGACTGGTTCGACGATCCGCTGTTTGTGAAAACGCCTTTAGGGCTATTGCCCACGCCGCTGACGGTGAGTCTGGAACAGGATTTGGCCGACTGGATGCAGATTGGCAACCAGATCCTCGATAAATTCCACCATAGCTCTCCTGGCGGGCTTAAGTTTGTGCTCGCCGCCGAAACACCGCTGATGCTGATCCGCTTTAATACCCTGCTGGAGCAGGTGAATGAACGCTACCCACAGGCGACGGTGAAGCTGCGCCAATGGGATTACGATTCGCTGGACGCCATTACGCGCGGAGAAGTGGATCTGGGCTTCACCGGGCGTGAAACGCACCCTCGCTCGCGCGAACTGCTAAAGCTGATGCCGTGGTTTATCGACTACGAAATCCTGTTCAGTGACCGTCCGTGCGTGTATTTGCGCGAGGATCATCCCGCGCTCCAGGAAGTGTGGGATCTGGAGACGTTTCTGCGCTACCCGCATATCAGCATCTTCTGGGAACGCAGCGACACCTGGGCGCTCGACGAGGTGCTAAGAGAGATGGGTCGGGAGCGTAACATCGCCATGAGTTTGCCCGGTTTTGAACAGTCGATGTTTATGGCGGCCCAGCCGGATCACAACTACATTGCCACTGCGCCGCACTACTGCCATCACTACAATCAACTCCACCAGCGTAATCTGGTCTGTCTGCCCATTCCCATCGATGAGGCGCAGGCAGAAAAGCTCACCGTCCCCTTCACGCTGATCTGGCATAAACGGAACAGCCATAATCCGAAAATCCTCTGGCTGCGCGAGACGATCAAAGCGCTGTATACCGCACCAGGTCAGGTTTTTGCCTAAGATAATGTAAAGTTCGGTGCTCAGGCTTCTCTTATTTCCATTTACTGATTAAAACAGAAGCTGAGTTAAGCGATAATCATGTAACCGTTTAACCGACTACGACCATTATCAAGGAGCGAAAAATGGCTACGCACTTTGCACGAGGAACATTAACGGAAGGGCATCTCGTATCGGCCAGACTTTCTTCAGCCTGTCACAATGAGGCGCTCAAACTACCTGAACACCGCAGGACGCGGTTTTTAGCTTCCAGAGCGCTCCTCGCAGAACTGCTTTTTATGCTGTACGGCACCAGCGAATTACCGGACATACTCACCCAGCCAGAAGGTCGTCCGGTTTTTGCGGACCCGGCACTCCCCCATTTTTCCATTGCGTACACCGGCAACATTGTTGGCGTCGCGCTGACGACGGAAGGTGATTGCGGCCTGGATATGGAGCTACAACGCGTCACGCGCAGCTTCCATGGTGCTAACGCGCTCGATGAATACCCGCTCTCCAGCAATGAAAAGCTGTGGATACGTAACCAGAACGACCCCGTTGAAGCCAGAGCGCAGCTCATCACCCTTCGCCAGAGCATCCGCAAACTGAGCGGCGCGGCGTCAGACGACGCCAGCCTGTTGCAGCTGCTCCCCGGCTCCGGACGCCTGCGCGCGACAAAAGCCTCGCTGGTAGAGGCGCTCTGCGACGCTGAGGACGTACTGATCTGGTCCGTTGCGGTGACCCCCGCCATCGAACGGCTGAAAATCTGGGAGTTTGACAGCACTCGCGGTTGGCGTAGTCTTCCGGATGTACCTGAGCGCGCCAACGAGCCCGCCGCGCGCCTGATGCGATTAACCAGTTTACCGGCAGAAAAAGCATACACCCATAGCTGATCCGTCCAGGATCATCATGATGAAACAGGAGTAATCATGTCTGATACGTTGAAAGTTGTTACGTTACTGGGAAGCCTGCGCAAAGGTTCTTTTAACGGGATGGTTGCCCGTACGCTGCCGCAGCTGGCGCCTGCGGGAATGGAGATCAGTGACCTGCCGTCCATTGGCGACATCCCGCTTTATGATGCTGACGTTCAGCAGGAAGAAGGGTTCCCGCAGGGTGTGGAAGCGATAGCCGAGCAAATCCGTCAGGCTGACGGCGTGGTGATTGTGACGCCTGAGTATAACTACTCGGTGCCGGGTGGTCTGAAGAACGCCATTGACTGGCTGTCCCGTTTACCGGAGCAGCCGCTGTCTGGTAAACCTGTGCTGATCCAGACCAGCTCAATGGGCGCCATCGGCGGCGCGCGCTGCCAGTATCACCTGCGTCAGATCCTGGTGTTCCTGGATGCGATGGTGATGAACAAGCCGGAATTTATGGGCGGCGTGATTCAGAACAAGGTCGACCCGCAGACGGGTGAAGTGGTGGATCAGAGTACGCGTGACCATCTCTCTGGCCAGCTGACCGCGTTTGGGGATTATATTAAGCGGGTGAAGGCCTGATAAAAAAGCCCGGTGGCGCTAGCGCTTACCGGGCCTACATTCGTCAGTAGGTCAGGTAAGCGAAGCGCCACCTGACACCACCAGCATCTTAGTGTGCATCAATAAACACAATCTTCAGCACAAACAGCAGCGCCACAATAATCACGCACGGGCTAAGTTCGCGGAAGCGGCCGGTACCTATCTTCATCACGCAGTAAGAGATAAAGCCCAGCGCGATACCTTCGGTGATCGAGAAGCTGAACGGCATCATCACCGCGGTAATAAATGCCGGAACGGCTTCCGTCAGATCTTCCCACTTCACGCGCGCCAGGCTTGAGGTCATCAGCACGCCGACGTAAATCAGCGCGCCGGCTGCCGCGTATGGTGGCACCATCCCCGCCAGCGGAGAGAGGAAGATCACCAGCAGGAACAGCAGACCCACAACTACCGCCGTCAGGCCGGTACGACCGCCCACGGACACACCGGAAGAGGATTCAATGTAAGCGGTAACAGACGAGGTACCGATGAAAGAGCCTGCAACGGAAGAGATGCTATCCACATACAGCGCCTGCTTCATGCGCGGGAATTTGCCTTTTTCATCTGCCAGACCCGCTTTGTCGGTCACGCCAATCAGCGTACCGGAGGAGTCAAACAGGTTGACCAGCATGAAGGAGAAAATCACCCCGGCCAGTCCCAGGTTCAGCGAGCCCGCCAGATCAACGTGGCCAATCACGGTAGAGACGCTCGGTGGCGCAGAGACGATACCGCTGTAATGCACGTCACCCAGCATCCAGCCCAGCAGCGTGGTCACAATGATAGAGACCAGCACCGCAGCATGGATGTTGCGCGATGCCAGGATCGCGATGATAAAGAAGCCCAGCACGCCCAGCAGCACGCTGTGAGAGGTCAGGTTACCAATGCTCACCAGCGTTTCCGGGTTCGCCACGATAACGCCAGCGTTTTTCAGCCCCATCATGCCGATGAACAGACCGATACCGCTGGTGATGCCCACGCGCAGGCTCACGGGAATGTTCGCAATCATCCAGTAGCGCACGCGGAAGATGGTCAGCAGCAGCAGGCCGACCGCGCCCCAGAAAATAGCGCCCATCCCAACCTGCCACGGCAGGCCCATCGCCTGAACCACCACGAACGCAAAGAACGCATTCAGGCCCATTGCCGGGGCCAGCGCCACGGGCAGATTAGCGAAAACGCCCATCAGGATGCTGCCAAGGGCCGCGATCAGACAGGTGGTTACAAAGACGGCGCTGGTGTCCATGCCAGCCACGCCCAGAATTTGTGGGTTAACGAAAACGATATAGACCATCGTCAGGAAGGTAGTAAAACCGGCGATCACTTCGGTGCGTGCCGTTGTGCCGTGCTCGCGCAGTTTGAACACGCGCTCAAGCAGCCCCTGACCAGACGTCTGGGTAGTGTGTTGTTGACTCATCATCAATTTCCGAACAAGGAGGGAAAATTCGTCGCTATCCTATACCAAAATGCGACAATAGTGGCGGTTACGGGATACTTTTTTCATTGATTTTGCTTATACGGCAACGATTGCGTCCCGGTGAACTGCCGTACGAAAACGTTAAACTTGTTAAAAGGGAAAGGCATGTCCGGAATTGAAGCGGTATTTTTCGACTGTGACGGTACGCTGGTCGACAGTGAGGTCATTTGTTCCCGCGCGTATGTCGCCATGTTCCAGGAATTTGGTATTACGCTCGATCTCGAAGAGGTATTTAAACGCTTTAAGGGCGTGAAGCTGTACGAGATCATCGACATCATTAACGAAGAGCACGGGGTGGATCTGGTGAAAGCGGATCTGGAACCGGTGTACCGCGCCGAGGTCGCACGCCTCTTCGACGCCGAGCTGGAAGTTATCGCCGGCGCTAACGCGCTGCTGGATGCGATGACGGTGCCGATCTGCGTAGTCTCTAACGGACCGGTCAGCAAAATGCAGCACTCGCTCGGCAAGCTGGAGATGTTGCACCACTTCCCGGAAAAACTGTTCAGCGGCTACGATATCCAGCGCTGGAAGCCCGATCCGGCGCTGATGTTCCACGCGGCGAAGGCGATGAACGTCAACGTGGAGAACTGCATTCTGGTGGATGACTCATCTGCCGGCGCGCAGTCAGGGATTGATGCGGGGATGGAGGTGTTTTACTTCTGCGCCGATCCGCACAACAAGCCGATCGACCATCCAAAAGTGACAACCTTTACCGATCTGGCGCAACTGCCAGCGTTGTGGAAGGCGCGCGGGTGGGATATTACGCGTTGAATTAACGTAGGGCGGGTAAGCGTTAGCGCCACCCGCCACACATATCACTCTTTCGGATCTTTACCCGCCAGCAGCTTGTCCAGCTCGTCGCCGCCCACGTGTCGGAAATCCTGCCCCTTCACGAAATAGAAGATGTATTCGCAAATGTTCTGGCAACGGTCACCGATACGCTCGATGGAGCGCGCACAGAACAGCGCGGTCAGTACGCTTGGAATGGTACGAGAATCTTCCATCATGTAGGTCATCAGCTGACGCACAATGCCTTCGTATTCCTGGTCAACTTTCTTGTCTTCACGGTAGATACGGACCGCTTCGTCCAGATCCATGCGCGCGAAAGCGTCCAGCACGTCGTGCAGCATCTGCACGGTGTGGCGCCCGAGAGACTCCAGGCTCACCAGCAGCGGCTGGTGCTGCTGGGAGAATTTCTCCAGCGCGGTACGGCAGATTTTATCCGCCACGTCACCGATACGCTCCAGCTCGGCGATGGTTTTGATGATCGCCATCACCAGACGCAGGTCGCTCGCCGTCGGCTGACGCTTCGCAATGATGCGCACGCAGGCTTCGTCGATGGCGACTTCCATCATATTGACGTTGTGGTCGCCTTCAATAACGCGCTTCGCCAGCTCGCTGTCCTGGTTGTGCATCGCCGTGATCGCATCAGAAAGCTGCTGCTCGACCATGCCGCCCATGGTCATCACCTGGGTGCGAATGCTTTCCAGCTCTGCGTTAAACTGGCCGGAAATGTGTTTATTAAGATTGAGGTTGTCCATGGTTTCTCCACATGCACTAAGGCAAATCAACCGTAGCGGCCAGTAATATAATCTTCGGTTTGTTTCTTCGCCGGACGAGTGAACAGCGCGTCCGTATCGCTGAACTCAATCAACTCGCCCAGATACATAAACGCCGTGTGGTCAGAACAACGTGCAGCCTGCTGCATGTTGTGGGTCACGATCACCACGGTGTAATCCTGCTTCAGCTCGGTGATCAGCTCTTCGATACGCCCGGTTGAGATCGGGTCCAGGGCTGAGCACGGCTCATCCAGCAGCAAGACTTCCGGGCGAATGGCGATACCGCGCGCAATGCACAGACGCTGCTGCTGACCACCGGAGAGAGAGTACCCACTCTGGTGAAGTTTATCTTTGGTTTCGTTCCATAATGCGGCCTTGGTCAATGCCCACTGCACGCGCTCGTCCATATCCGCACGGGAGAGCTTCTCAAACAGACGCACACCAAAGGCGATGTTGTCATAGATCGACATCGGGAACGGCGTGGGTTTCTGGAATACCATCCCCACTTTCGCACGCAGCAGGGCGATATCCTGGGTATTGGTCAGGATGTTGTCACCGTCCAGCAGAATTTCACCTTCTGCGCGCTGCTCCGGATAGAGCGAATACATTTTGTTAAAGGTGCGCAGCAGCGTGGATTTGCCACAGCCGGACGGACCGATGAATGCCGTTACCTGGTTCTTTGCGATATCCAGGTTGATATTCTTCAGGGCATGGAATTTGCCGTAGTAGAAGTTCAAATCACGAACCTGAATCTTACCCGGGGCAGTATCAACCATACTCATTGACTCATTTCCTCATTCGGCGCCGCGATGTGCCGCGCCGTAAAAATTTAACCGTGTTTCTTCTTCGCGAAAATGACGCGCGCCAGAATGTTCAGCAACAGTACGCAAAGGGTGATGATCAGCACCCCGGCCCAGGCCAGCTGCTGCCATTCCGCGAATGGGCTCATCGCAAATTTAAAGATCGTCACCGGCAGGTTGGCGATCGGCTGCATCATGTCCGTGCTCCAGAACTGATTGGAGAGGGCGGTAAACAGCAGCGGTGCGGTTTCACCGGCGATACGGGCGATAGCCAGCAGGATACCGGTCATGATCCCCGAGACGGACGCTTTCAGGGTGATCGCCGAAATCATCTTCCATTTAGGCGTACCCAGCGCGTAAGCCGCTTCACGCAGGCTGTCCGGCACCAGTTTCAGCATGTTTTCAGTGGTACGAATAACGATAGGCACCTGCAACAGCGCCAGCGCAATCACACCCGCCCAGCCGGAGAAGTGTTCCATTTGCGCCACTACGATGGTGTAAACAAACAGACCTACCACAATCGACGGGGCAGAAAGCAGAATGTCGTTAATGAAGCGGATGACTTCAGCGATCCAGGACTTGCGGCCATACTCCGCCAGATAGATACCCGCCATGATGCCCAACGGCGTACCGAAAACGGTCGCCCACAGGATCAGCAGGCCGCTGCCCGCCAGGGCGTTTGCCAGACCACCACCCGCCGTGTTCGGCGGCGGCGTCATCTCGGTGAACAGCGCCAGGGACATTCCATCAATACCCCGGGTGATGGTGGACATCAGGATCCAGATCAGCCAGAACAGGCCGAACGCCATCGTCGCCATGGAAAGCGTCAGCGCAATGCGGTTTTTAATCCGGCGCTTTGACTGCATTTTGCGACGGGATTCCGCAAGCTGAGCGGTGTTTTGCATGTCGAGAGTCGCCATTAGCGTGCCCCCTCGTTTTTAGCCAGACGCATAATCATCAGCTTGGAGATAGCCAGCACAATAAAGGTGATAACAAACAGGATCAGACCCAGTTCCATCAGCGCGGCGACGTGCAGCCCGGATTCCGCTTCGGCAAATTCGTTCGCCAGCGCAGAGGTAATACTGTTCCCCGGCATATAAAGCGAGGCGCTGTCGAGCTGGTAGGTGTTGCCGATGATAAAGGTGACCGCCATGGTTTCACCGAGCGCGCGGCCTAAGCCCAGCATAATGCCGCCAATCACCCCATTTTTGGTGAACGGAAGGACGATGCGCCAGATAACTTCCCAGGTGGTGCAGCCGATACCGTAGGCCGACTCTTTCATCATCACCGGGGTTTGTTCGAAGACATCGCGCATGACCGCCGCAATGTACGGAATAATCATGATGGCGAGGATCACACCTGCCGCCAGAATGCCGATACCGAATGCCGGGCCGGAGAACAGCGCCCCCACAAACGGAATGGCAGAGAGAACGTTACCGACCGGCTCCTGGAAGTACGTCGCAAACAGCGGCGCGAAGATAAACAGGCCCCACATGCCGTAAACGATACTTGGAATGGCCGCCAGCAGTTCAATGGCGATACCCAGCGGACGTCGCAGCCAGCCTGGCGCCAGTTCCGTCAGGAACAGGGCAATACCGAAGCTCACCGGAACCGCAATCAGCAGGGCGATAAAAGAGGTCACCAGCGTGCCGTAAATCGGCACCAGCGCACCGTAAATATCGTTCGGCGCATCCCACTCTTTGGTCCACAGGAAGGCGAAACCAAATTTTTGAATGCTCGGCCAGGAGGAGAAAATCAGGGACACGATAATGCCGCCCAGCAGCAATAGCACAATCAGCGCAGCCAGTTTCACCAGCGCGCTGAAAATCATGTCACCTTTTTTACCCGGAGGGTTAAATGCAGGCTTGGTTGCAGCCATAAATTACTCTTCTTTTTGAGACGTTTTTACGAATATGCCCGGTGGCGCTGACGCTTACCGGGCCTACAGAGTAAACCGTAGGGCGGGTAAGCGCAGCGCCACCCGCCATCTTCGTTAAATATATCCTGTTAGTACAGCGCTTTACCGCTGCTGTCTTTCACGTTGGTTTTCCATGCAGCACGGATCTGCTCAACCACGCTGTCTGGCAGGCTGGCGTAATCCAGATCGTTAGCCTGTTTGCCGCCATTTTTATATGCCCAGTCGAAGAACTTCAGCACTTCAGCACCCTGCTCAGGCTTCTTCTGCTCTTTGTGGACCAGAATGAAGGTGGTAGACGTGATAGGCCATGCATCGTCGCCTTTCTGGTTGGTCAGGTCCTGCGCGAAGGATTTGCTCCAGTCAGCGCCTTTCGCGGCGTTGGCGAAGTTCTCTTCGGTCGGGCTAACCGGTTTGCCGTCGGCAGAAACCAGTTTGGTGTAAGCCAGGTTGTTCTGCTTAGCGTAGGCGTACTCTACGTAGCCGATAGAGCCAGGCAGACGCTGTACGAAGGCTGCGATACCGTCGTTGCCTTTACCGCCCAGACCGGTTGGCCAGTTAACGGTAGAGCCGGAACCGACTTTAGATTTCCACTCTTCGTTCACTTTCGCCAGGTAGCTGGTGAACACGAAAGAGGTACCAGAGCCGTCAGCACGACGAACCACCGCGATATTCTGCGAAGGCAGCTTAACGCCCGGGTTCAGCTTAGTGATGGCTTCGTCATCCCATTTTTTGATTTTGCCCAGGTAGATGTCACCCAGGGTTTTGCCGTCCAGCACCAGCTCGCCTGATTTCAGGCCAGGGATGTTAACAGCCAGCACAACGCCGCCGATCACGGTCGGGAACTGGAACAGGCCTTCCTGATTCAGTTTCTCATCAGACAGCGGAGCGTCGGATGCGCCGAAATCAACGGTATTCGCGGTAATTTGTTTTACGCCACCGGAGGAGCCGATACCCTGATAGTTGACCTTGTTACCGGTCTCTTTCTGGTAGGTATCCGCCCATTTGGCATACACCGGCGCAGGGAAGGTTGCACCAGCGCCAGTCAGGCTTGCTGCTGCAAAGGCAGAGAAAGCGCTCATCGATAAGGTCGCGGCGACAACAGTTGCGACAGTGGTACGCATAACTTTCATAATGTCTCCTGCAAGGATTTCGTAAATCATTGTTTAAGTGGCTACGATGAGCAAAATAGGACAAACAGGTGACAGATAAATGTACGAAATATGACAGTTTTATGACAAAGAAAGTTTCACTTAAAGAAAACCAAAAAGATCTTTAATTCTCATCCACTTAAATGGGAACGTGACGGCAGGATTTCAGTAATATTTTCTTTATGTGACACTGAAAAAATAGCTGAAAATGACAGGTTGTCATAAAAAAAACTCCACCCGAAGGTGGAGTCTGAAGGAGTTATTCTACGGTAACAGACTTCGCCAGATTTCGCGGCTGATCAACGTCGGTGCCTTTGATCAGCGCGACGTGATAAGCCAGCAGTTGCAGCGGAACGGTATAGAAGATCGGCGCAATCACCTCTTCCACATGCGGCATCTCGATGATGTGCATGTTGTCGCTGCTGGCGAAACCGGCATCTTTATCCGCAAAGACGTACAGAACACCACCACGGGCGCGCACTTCTTCGATGTTAGATTTCAGTTTTTCCAGCAGTTCGTTGTTCGGTGCCACCACGATAACCGGCATATCCGCGTCGATCAGCGCCAGCGGGCCATGTTTCAGTTCACCTGCCGCGTAAGCTTCAGCGTGAATGTAAGAGATCTCTTTCAGCTTCAGTGCGCCTTCCAGCGCAATCGGATACTGATCGCCACGCCCCAGGAACAGGGAGTGATGTTTGTCAGAGAAATCTTCCGCCAGCGCCTCAATGCGTTTGTCCTGAGACAGCATCTGCTCGATACGGCTCGGCAGCGCCTGAAGGCCATGCACAATGTCGTGTTCAACGGAGGCATCCAGACCTTTCAGACGCGCCAGTTTCGCCACCAGCATCAGCAGAACGGTTAACTGAGTGGTAAACGCCTTGGTGGAAGCCACGCCAATTTCAGTACCGGCTTTGGTCATCAGCGCCAGATCGGATTCACGTACCAGCGAAGAGCCCGGCACGTTACAGATGGCCAGCGAGCCCAGGTAACCCAACTCTTTAGACAGACGCAGCGCCGCCAGGGTATCAGCCGTTTCGCCAGACTGAGAAAGGGTGATCATCAGGCTGTTACGACGCACCGCAGATTTGCGGTAGCGGAACTCAGACGCGATTTCCACATCACACGGCACGCCCGCCAGGGATTCAAACCAGTAGCGCGAGACCATACCGGAGTTATAAGAGGTACCGCAGGCCACGATCTGAATGTGCTCGACTTTGCCCAGCAGTTCGTTGGCATTGGCGCCCAGCTCACTCAGATCCACTTCGCCGTGGCTGATGCGCCCGGTCAGGGTGTTTTTAATGGCGTTTGGCTGTTCGTAGATCTCTTTCTGCATGTAGTGACGGTAAGCACCTTTGTCGCCCGCGTCGTATTGCAGGTTTGATTCGATCTCCTGACGCTTGACCTGCTCGCCTTTCGTGTCGAATACGGTCACGCTGCGACGTGTTACCTCGGCAATGTCTCCCTCTTCCAGGAAGATAAAGCGACGGGTAACCGGCAACAGCGCCAGCTGGTCGGAAGCGATAAAGTTTTCACCCATGCCCAGACCAATCACCATCGGACTACCGGAACGCGCGGCCAGCAGCGTGGACGGGTCGCGGGAATCCATGATCACCGTACCGTAAGCACCACGCAGCTGAGGGATAGCGCGCAGCACCGCATCACGCAGTGTACCGCCCTTTGCCAGCTCCCAGTGCACCAGGTGAGCAATCACTTCGGTGTCGGTTTCAGAGACGAAGGTATAGCCGCGCGCTTTCAGTTCTTCACGCAGCGGTTCGTGGTTTTCGATAATGCCGTTATGCACCACCACAATGTGTTCAGACACATGCGGGTGTGCGTTGCCTTCAGATGGCTCACCGTGGGTCGCCCAGCGGGTATGTGCAATACCGGTGCCACCGTGCAGCGGATGTTCTTCCGCAGCCTGGGCCAGCATCTGCACTTTACCGAGACGACGCAGACGGGTCATATGACCTTCTGCATCAACGACAGCCAGACCGGCTGAGTCGTAACCACGGTATTCCAGACGACGTAAACCTTCGAGAAGGATTTCAGCAATATCACGCTGCGCAACTGCGCCAACAATTCCACACATAGTTAGATTTCCTGATTATGGCATTATGCCATGCGTTGTCGCTGACCTGTATTTGCCCTTTCCGGGCGCCCCGAGCCTTGTAGAGAGTGGGGTTATTTTTATGGGTACTGCTTGTGGGGGGAGATATATATTTATCTCCTCTCCCGGGTTTGCCTGATGTCGGCTACGCCTTATCAGGCCTACTCAATCGTAGGGCGGGTTAGCATAGCGCCACCCGCCTTGTTGTTACTTCTTCTTCACCGGGCGTTTCCAGCCCTGCTTGCTGACCTGCGGCACACGGCTTAACACCAGCTCGTTCTCGGCCACATCGCGCGTAACGGTTGTCCCGGCGGCAATGGTCACGCCTTTGCCCACGGTGACGGGCGCCACCAGCTGGGTATCGGAGCCTACAAACACATCATCACCGATGATGGTTTTAAACTTATTGGCACCGTCATAGTTACAGGTGATGGTTCCAGCACCGATGTTTACGTTGTCGCCAATTTCCGCATCGCCCAGATAGGTCAGATGACCGGCTTTCGAGCCCTTACCCAGACGCGCTTTTTTCATTTCCACAAAGTTACCTACGTGAGCGCCTTCCAGCAGCTCAGCGCCCGGGCGCAGACGCGCAAACGGGCCGATGGTACATGCCGCCTCAAGATGGGCATCTTCCACCACGCTGTACGGGCTGATTTCGCAGTCGTCACCGATCACGCTGTTTTTAATCACGCAGCCAGTGCCGATTTTGACGCGGTTGCCCAACGTGACGTTACCTTCCAGGATAACGTTAGTATCTATTTCAACGTCGCGCCCGTGGGTCAGCGTGCCACGCAGATCGAAACGCGCCGGATCGCGCAGCATAACGCCCGCGAGCAACAGCTTTTCTGCCTGCTCGGACTGGTAAATACGCTCCAGGCGAGAAAGCTGGAGACGGTTGTTTACCCCGTCCGTTTCGCTGATGCGAGCCGGGTGAACGGCGGCAATTTCACGCCCTTCGTGGTACGCCATCGCAATAATATCGGTGATGTAGTATTCACCCTGCGCGTTGTTATTGTTGAGTCTGGACAGCCAGCGCTTCATATCCGCACCGTTCGCAATCAGGATGCCGGTGTTGATCTCCTGAATCTGGCGCTGTTCGTCAGTGGCATCTTTATGCTCAACAATCCCGGTTACCTTGCCGTTTTCACGCGTAATGCGGCCATAGCCGGTTGGATCGTCCAGCACGACGGTCAACAAACCGATGCCGCCCTGCGGTTTGGCTTCACGCAGGCGAGTGAGGGTTTCAACGGAGATCAGCGGGACGTCGCCGTAGAGCATCAGGATATCTTCATCATCAGCGAAGAAGGGTGCAGCCTGCTGCATCGCATGGCCTGTACCCAACTGTTCTGCCTGTAGCACCCAGTTGAGATTGTCATCACGCAGCGTTTTTTTCAGCAGGTCGCCGCCATGTCCATAAACCAGATGCACCTGGCTGGCGCCTAATTCATTCGCTGCATCAATAACATGCTGAACCATTGGCTTTCCTGCCAGCGTGTGGAGCACCTTAGGCAGATCGGAATACATGCGGGTACCTTTGCCTGCGGCAAGGATCACCACGCTCATCGCACTGTTTAACATACGCATCCTGACGGTAGTTTGTGTGAGAAGTAAAAACGTTTGATGCTTAAAATTCTACATCTTTTTCATCATGAATTAAGGCCGAAAAAAAAAGCCAGTCTGGGATCCAGACTGGCTTTTGTGCTTTTCAAGCCGGTGTTACATCGCTTTTTTGGTCAACTCGATAACGCGCAGTTTCGCGATCGCTTTGGCCAGCTCCGCAGACGCCTGAGCGTAATCCACGTCACCATGAGAGCTGCTAATGTGCTCTTCAGCCTTACGCTTCGATTCCAGGGCTCGCGCTTCGTCGAGATCCTGGCCACGAATAGCGGTATCGGCCAGAACGGTCACACTGCCTGGCTGCACTTCAAGAATGCCGCCGGACAGATAGATAAACTCTTCATGACCGAACTGTTTAACGATGCGGATCATACCAGGCTTAATGGCGGTGAGCAGCGGTGCGTGACCCGGGAAAATACCCAGTTCACCTTCACTACCCGTTACCTGGATTTTCTCGACCAGACCAGAGAACATTTGTTGCTCTGCGCTGACGACGTCCAGGTGGTAAGTCATTGCCATATCACCCTCCGATTAAGGCGTTAAAGTTTTTTGGCTTTTTCCACGGCTTCTTCGATGGAACCAACCATGTAGAACGCCTGCTCTGGCAGGTGATCGTATTCGCCTTCCATGATGCCTTTAAAGCCACGGATGGTGTCTTTCAGGGAAACGTATTTACCCGGAGCACCGGTGAATACTTCCGCAACGAAGAACGGCTGGGAGAGGAAGCGCTGGATCTTACGCGCACGTGCTACCACCAGTTTGTCTTCTTCAGACAGTTCATCCATACCCAGGATGGCGATGATGTCTTTCAGTTCCTGATAACGTTGCAGCAGGGACTGTACGCCACGCGCGGTGTCGTAGTGCTCCTGGCCAACAACCAGTGGATCCAGCTGACGGCTGGTGGAGTCCAGCGGGTCAACGGCCGGGTAGATACCCAGAGACGCGATCTGACGGCTCAGTACCACGGTTGCATCTAAGTGAGCAAAGGTGGTGGCTGGGGATGGGTCAGTCAAGTCATCCGCAGGTACGTATACCGCCTGAACGGAGGTGATAGAACCGGTTTTGGTAGAGGTGATACGTTCCTGAAGAACACCCATCTCTTCCGCAAGCGTAGGCTGATAACCTACCGCTGAAGGCATACGACCCAGCAGTGCAGATACTTCAGTACCGGCCAGGGTGTAACGGTAGATGTTATCAACGAACAGCAGAACGTCACGACCTTCGTCACGGAACTTCTCAGCCATGGTCAGGCCGGTCAGCGCAACGCGCAGACGGTTTCCTGGTGGCTCGTTCATCTGGCCGTAAACCAGGGATACTTTATCCAGAACGTTGGAGTCGGTCATTTCGTGGTAGAAGTCGTTACCCTCACGAGTACGTTCACCCACGCCCGCAAACACGGAGTAACCGGAGTGCTCGATCGCGATGTTACGGATCAGCTCCATCATGTTTACGGTTTTACCTACACCCGCACCACCGAACAGACCGACTTTACCGCCCTTCGCGAACGGACACATCAGGTCGATAACTTTGATGCCGGTTTCCAGCAGTTCCTGAGAGCTGGACAGCTCTTCGTAGGAAGGTGCCGCGCGGTGGATAGCCCAACGCTCTTCTTCACCGATGTCGCCTTTCATGTCGATTGGTTGACCCAATACGTTCATGATACGACCCAGCGTTGCTTTACCTACCGGGACTTCGATCGGGTGCTCAAGGTCTTTTACTTCCAGACCACGACGCAGACCGTCGGAAGAACCCATGGCGATGGTACGCACGATACCGCCGCCGAGCTGCTGCTGAACTTCCAGCACCAGGCTCTCGTTACCATTCTGTACCTCAAGCGCGTCGTACACGCGTGGTACGGCGTCCTGAGGGAACTCGACGTCCACCACGGCGCCGATTACCTGGACAATCTTTCCAGTAGCCATCTTGAATCCTCTACGTAATTCGTAAACCTGGTTAAACCGCGGCGGCCCCCGAGACGATCTCGGTGAGTTCCTGAGTAATGCTGGCCTGACGAGCTTTGTTGTAAACCAACTGCAGCTCTTTAATCAGGCTGCCGCCATTATCGGTCGCGGCTTTCATCGCCACCATTCGTGCGGCCTGCTCGCTGGCCAGGTTTTCTACAACGCCCTGATAAACCTGAGATTCAACGTAACGACGCAGCAGGGTATCCAGCAGCGGTTTCGGATCGGGTTCATACAGGTAATCCCAGGCTTTCTGTTTCAGCTCGTCATCTTCTGATGCCGGTAACGGCAGCATCTGAGTGAGCGTAGGCACCTGAGACATGGTGTTAATAAATTTGTTGCTGACAACGTACAGTCTGTCCAGACGGCCTTCATCGTAGGCCTGCAACATCACTTTAACCGGGCCGATCAGTTCGGACAGGGACGGGTTATCACCCATACCGGTCACCTGAGCGACAATGTTGCCGCCAACGGAGTTAAAGAAAGAGACGCCTTTAGAGCCAATCAGTGCCAGATCGCACTGAACGCCTTTATCGGACCAGCCTTTCATATCCGCCAGCAGTTTTTTGAACAGGTTAATGTTCAAGCCGCCACACAGACCACGGTCAGTCGACACCACCAGGTAGCCCACGCGCTTAACGTCGCGTTCTTCCAGGTAAGGGTGCTTATATTCCAGATTACCGTTCGCAAGGTGACCAATCACTTTGCGCATGGTCTCTGCATAAGGACGGCTGGCCGCCATGCGATCCTGCGATTTACGCATTTTGGAAGCGGCGACCATCTCCATCGCTTTAGTGATCTTTTGCGTGTTCTGGACGCTTGCGATCTTACTACGTATCTCTTTTGCGCCGGCCATGAGCTTCTCCTCAATGCCAGACGGCTTGTCCTGAGACAAGCCGCCGGACGATTACCAGGATTGGGTTGCTTTGAAGGAATCGAGGATAGCTTTCAGCTTGCCTTCGATTTCGTCGTTATAGCCACCGGTCTGGTTGATCTCTTGCATCAGCGGAGCGTGATCACGGTCGACGTAAGCCAGCAGAGCGGCTTCGAAGCTACCGATTTTCGCCAGTTCCACATCTTCGAGGTAACCGCGTTCAGCCGCGAACAATACCAGGCCCTGCTGAGCAACAGACATTGGCGCGTACTGTTTCTGCTTCAGCAGCTCGGTCACTTTCTGACCGTGGCTCAGCTGTTTACGGGTTGCTTCGTCCAGATCGGATGCGAACTGAGAGAACGCAGCCAGTTCACGATACTGTGCCAGCGCGGTACGGATACCACCGGACAGTTTCTTGATGATCTTGGTCTGAGCAGCACCACCCACACGGGATACGGAGATACCCGGGTTAACCGCCGGACGAATACCGGAGTTAAACAGGTTGGTTTCCAGGAAGATCTGACCATCGGTAATGGAGATTACGTTGGTCGGAACGAACGCAGAAACGTCACCCGCCTGGGTTTCAATGATCGGCAGAGCGGTCAGAGAACCTGTTTTACCCTTCACTTCACCTTTGGTGAAGTTCTCGACGTATTCCGCGTTAACGCGGGAAGCACGCTCCAGCAGACGAGAGTGGAGGTAAAATACGTCGCCCGGGAATGCTTCACGTCCTGGTGGACGACGGAGCAGCAGGGAAACCTGACGATAAGCAACGGCCTGTTTAGACAGGTCATCGTATACGATCAGCGCATCTTCACCGCGGTCACGGAAGTATTCGCCCATTGCGCAACCGGCGTATGGCGCCAGGTATTGCAGTGCAGCAGATTCAGACGCGGTTGCTACCACAACGATGGTGTTAGACAGTGCGCCGTGCTCTTCCAGTTTACGAACCACGTTGGAAATGGTGGACGCTTTCTGGCCGATAGCCACGTACACACATTTGATGCCGGAATCACGCTGGTTGATGATGGCGTCGATTGCCATCGCGGTTTTACCGGTCTGACGGTCACCGATGATCAGTTCACGCTGACCACGACCGATTGGGATCATGGCGTCAACGGACTTATAACCCGTCTGCACTGGCTGATCAACGGACTGACGGTCGATAACGCCTGGTGCGATAACTTCGATTGGGGAGAAGCCATCGTGCTCAACCGGACCTTTACCGTCGATTGGCGCACCCAGGGTGTTAACAACGCGACCCAGCAGGCCACGGCCAACCGGTACTTCCAGAATACGGCCAGTACACTTAACCTTCATGCCTTCGGCAAGGTCAGCGTATGGACCCATCACAACGGCACCTACGGAGTCGCGCTCCAGGTTCAGTGCGATAGCGTAACGGTTACCCGGCAGGGAAATCATCTCACCCTGCATACAATCGGCCAGGCCGTGGATGCGGATAACACCGTCACTTACAGAAACAATAGTACCTTCGTTGTGAGCTTCACTCACAACATTGAACTGAGCAATGCGCTGCTTGATCAGTTCGCTGATTTCGGTGGAATTCAGTTGCATGCTCCAGTCCCCTTAAGACTGCAAGACGTCTGCAAGGCGCTCAAGACGGCCGCGTACGCTGCCATCAATGACCATATCACCCGAGCGGATGATTACGCCTGCCATTACAGACTTATCGATTTTGCAATTCAGCTTAACTTTGCGTGACAGACGTTTTTCCATCGCGGCGGTGATTTTCGCAAGCTGTTCGTTACTCAGTTCAGTCGCAGAAGTTACTTCAACTTCAGCGGTAGCTTCACTAAGGGCACGTAAGTGCTCAAACTGCTCGAGAACATCCGGGAGCACACGGAGACGACCATTTTCCGCCATCACCTTAATCAGGTTCTGGCCGTTGGCATCCAGTTGCTCTCCGCACACGGCGATAAACGACGCGGCGAGGGTTTCAGGCGCTAACGCACCAGAAAGCAACTCGGCCATTTGTTCGTTTTTCGTCACCTCAGCGGCAAACGCCAGCATATTCTGCCAGCGATCGACATTTTGGTGTTCGACAGCAAAGTCAAAAGCTGCTTTGGCGTAGGGGCGAGCTACCGTAACAAATTCAGACATCAGCCCCTCCCTCCTTACAGTTCAGCGACAAGTTTGTCCACGATGTCGCTGTTAGCAGCTTCATCCACGGAACGTTCGATGATCTTCTCGGCGCCAGCAACAGCCAGAATCGCAACCTGCTTACGCAGTTCTTCACGAGCACGTTTACGCTCAGCTTCAATTTCAGCCTGAGCCTGTGTCACGATCTTAGTACGTTCCTGTTCTGCTTCAGCTTTGGCTTCGTCCAGGATCTGAGAACGGCGTTTGTTAGCCTGTTCAATGATTACCTGAGCTTCAGCTTTCGCTTTTTTCAGCTGGTCTGTCGCGTTGGCCTGTGCAAGGTCCAAATCTTTCTTAGCGCGTTCTGCGGAAGCCAGACCGTCAGCAATTTCTTTCTGACGTTTTTCGATGGCAGCCATTAAAGGCGGCCATACATACTTCATGCAGAACCAGACAAAGAGAATAAACGCGATGGCCTGGCCGAGGATTGTTGCGTTCATGTTCACAGCACAATACCTCTTAAATTTCTGTGGCTTGGGGTTTTAAAACAACTACTACGCGACAGCAAACATCACGTACAGACCCAGACCTACAGCGATCATTGGGATTGCATCCACCAGACCCATAACGATAAAGAACTGAGTACGCAGCAGAGGAATCAGATCAGGTTGACGCGCTGCGCCTTCCAGGAATTTGCCCCCGAGGATGCCGATACCGATCGCAGCACCGATAGCCGCCAGACCCATCATCACAGCGGCAGCCATGTACAGCAGATCCATATTCAGGTTTTCCATGACAGTCTCCAGTTTGTTTCAATTAAAACGTAGTAGTGTTGGTAAAAAATCAGTGCTCTTCAGACGCCATCGACAGATAGACGATCGTCAGAACCATGAAGATAAAGGCTTGCAGCGTAATGATCAGGATGTGGAAAATGGCCCATGGCACATTCAGAATCCACTGTGACCACCACGGCAGAAGACCCGCGATCAGAATGAAAATCAGCTCACCCGCATACATGTTGCCGAACAGTCGCAGACCCAGTGAAACAGGTTTGGACAGCAGGCTAACGCCTTCCAGGATCAGGTTGACCGGAATAAACGCCCAGTGGTTGAACGGCTGCAAGGTAAGCTCTTTCACAAAGCCGCTTACGCCTTTCATTTTGATGCTGTAGAACAGAATGAGGATAAATACGCCCAGCGCCATCGACAGGGTGATGTTCACGTCGGCAGACGGAACCACGCGCAGTGCAGGCAGGCCGAGTACGTGCTCACCGATCCAAGGTAAGAAATCGATAGGCAGGAGGTCCATCAGGTTCATCAGGAAGACCCAAACGAACACGGTCAGGGCCAGCGGAGCAATCAGTTTGCTCTTACCATGGTACATGTCTTTCACGCTGCCATGGACGAAGCCGATGATCATCTCGATGAACGTCTGGAATTTCCCTGGAACACCGCTGGTCGCCTTTTTAGCAACGCTGCGGAACATGGCCAGGAACAGAAGACCCAAAACCACCGAGAAGAACATGGAGTCGATGTTGATCGTCCAGAAGGTGGCCGGGGGGTTATGTGGATCCACCAGCGAGAATGTACGCAGGTCCAGCTGAAGGTTATTCAGATGGTGACCTATGTAATCCTGCGGCGTCATATTTTCTGAAGCCATGATGCCTTTTACCCTTTGTTATTGATTACAGCTGGAGCCAGAACTTGTACCACCAGCACCAAAACCCACGTTGCTATCAGCGGCATGAATACCACTTTCAAAACCGCCAGCGCCATCACCAGTAGAGCAAAGGTCAGCAACACCTTACACACTTCGCCGAGAGCGAAGGACCAGGCCACGCGGCCTTTGGCGGGTGTATGCGCCTGATGACGCCAGGCAAAAATCATAAACAACACGTTTGGCAGAACCACCGCCAAACCTCCGCACGCGGCGGAGATGCCCCAGAAGGGGTCTTTGAGGCTAAACAGCAGTCCACTTGCTATCACAGCCAGAAACTGAATGAACAGAAGCTTACGAGCAACGTTTCTACTCAAGAGCGACACAGACATCACGTTTTTACTCCTGCTCCCTTCGAGGTATGCCGCGTGTCGTATAAAACGTCCTTTAAGGCTCAGAGTCAAGCATCAAAAAGCGGTCAAATTATACGGTGCGTACCCGTGATTTCAAACATTAAGTAGCGAAAAGGTGAATAAATGTTTAAATATTTTTCCCCAGTCCTATTTTTCAACTTTTGACCTAAGTGCCGACCTTCAGGCAAAACTGCAAACAGCGCGGAAACGTTGGTGATAAAGCGTGCACGAGATCACAAAATACACATTTGCGATAAAGTGGTATTTATCAAAGACGTAAAACGATTTATTTCATCTGTATGAAATTAAAGCAAAAAAATCGCAACTATTTTTAAAACAGAGCCGTATACAACAAAAACCTTTTATTGACATTCTTAATAAATATTTAACATTCCATTCTTGTTGCCTTTACCCACTTTTAGCAGGCTGATATTTTCATGGTTGATTATCCTCAGAGTGAACAACTCACTTCAGGTTAACCATAAGAAAACCCATGGTAACAACAAGGTTAAATTAACAACGGCCAAAACAGACGGGATGTGCTGCTTTTTAACACGATCAGAACAGCACAAATTCCACATTTTTTATTAATTTTTAAAAAGTGTTTGGCTTAATTATCACCAGATGACGCTCACCTTCGAGCTGAGGGATCTGAAGTTTCTCAATGGATTCGACAGCAAAACCGTCCGGAAGCTGCTCGATTTCGTCCCCCGGAAGTTGCCCTTTCAGCGCATAAAAACGCCCCTTCTCCGCCGGCAGGTGTTTGCACCAGCTCACCATGTCATTGAGTGACGCAAATGCGCGGCTGATAACGCCGTCAAACGGTGGCTCAGCCGGGAACTCCTCTACCCTGCTCTGCACGGGCGTGATGTTTTCCAGCTTCAGCTCATGCTGGACCTGGCGTAAAAAGCGTACGCGCTTACCCAGGCTGTCCAGCAGCGTGAATTGACTCTCCGGTCGAACAATAGACAACGGAACGCCCGGCAAGCCCGGGCCGGTGCCCACGTCGATAAAACGTTCCCCGTTCAGATATGGCGCCACGACGATGCTATCGAGAATATGACGAATCAGCATCTCGTTGGGATCGCGTACGGAGGTGAGGTTGTACGCTTTATTCCATTTGTTCAGCATATCGACATAGGCCACCAGCTGATTTTTCTGGTGATCGGTGAGCGAAATACCTGCCTGTTCCAGCAGACGAGAGAGTTTATTGAGCACGGTGGATACCTGTTGAGAAACTTAAGTGGCGGGTGGCGCTTCGCTAACCCGCCCTACGGGTTCAGTAGGCCCGGTAAGCGCAGCGCCACCGGGCAATTTTCAGAGCATTACGCGCTGCGGCGCAGCATACCCTGCTTTTTCAGCCACACCAGCAGAATCGAAATCGCGGCAGGTGTGACGCCGGAGATACGTGAGGCCTGGCCAATCGACACAGGTTTGTGATCGTTTAGCTTAGCGATCACTTCGTTGGAAAGGCCCGTCACCTGACGATAGTCCAGCATTTCCGGCAGCAGCGTGTTTTCGTTGCGCTGCTGTTTTTCGATCTCATCCTGCTGACGCGCGATGTAGCCTTCGTATTTCACCTGGATCTCGACCTGTTCAGCCGCTTCCGCGTCTTCAAGGCCCGGCGCGAACGCGGTCAGTTTGACCAGATTCTCGTAAGTGACTTCAGGACGACGCAGCAGATCTTCCCCGCTGGCTTCGCGCGACAGCGGTGCTGTTAAGTGAGCGTTTACTTCGGCAGCGGTTTCCGCCTGCGGATTCACCCAGGTGGTTTTCAGGCGCTGACGTTCCTGTTCGATACGCTCCAGCTTCTCGTTGAAGCGCGCCCAGCGTTCGTCATCCACCAGACCCAATTCACGGCCCACCTCAGTCAGACGCAGATCGGCATTGTCTTCGCGCAGCATCAGGCGATATTCCGCACGAGAAGTAAACATGCGGTACGGTTCTTTGGTCCCCAGCGTGCAGAGATCGTCGACCAGAACGCCCAGGTAAGCCTGAGAACGCGCCGGTGCCCAGCCCTCTTTCTCGGCAGAGAAGCGAGCGGCGTTCAGACCGGCCAGCAGACCTTGCGCTGCGGCTTCTTCGTAGCCGGTAGTACCGTTAATCTGGCCCGCGAAGAACAGACCCTGGATGAATTTGCTTTCCAGGGTTGGCTTCAGGTCACGCGGATCGAAGAAATCGTACTCAATAGCGTAGCCAGGGCGAACGATTCTTGCGTTCTCCATGCCCTGCATTGAGCGAACAATTTGCATCTGTACATCGAACGGCAGGCTGGTGGAGATGCCGTTCGGGTAAATTTCATTTGAGGTCAGCCCTTCCGGCTCCAGGAAGATCTGGTGCTGGTTACGATCGGCAAAGCGCATCACCTTGTCTTCGATCGACGGGCAGTAGCGCGGGCCGATCCCTTCGATCACGCCAGCATACATTGGGCTGCGATCGAGGTTATTGCGGATCACGTCATGGGTTTTCTCGTTGGTATGCGTGATGTAGCACGGTACCTGCTGCGGATGCTGAGCCGCATTGCCCATGAACGAGAACACCGGCATCGGATTATCACCGTGCTGTTGCGCCAGCACGCTGAAATCAATGGTGCGCGCGTCAATACGCGGCGGTGTACCGGTTTTCAGACGGCTGACGCGCAGCGGCAGTTCACGCAGACGACGTGAAAGTGGGATAGACGGCGGATCGCCAGCACGGCCACCGCTGTAGTTATCCAGGCCGATATGAATTTTTCCGTCCAGGAATGTCCCGACGGTCAGCACAACCGCTTTTGCGCGGAACTTGAGCCCCATCTGGGTTACGGCACCCACGACGCGATCGTTCTCGACGATAAGATCTTCAACTGCCTGCTGGAAGATCATCAGGTTCGGCTGGTTCTCCAGCGCGGTGCGCACAGCCTGACGGTAAAGCACGCGGTCTGCCTGTGCGCGGGTCGCACGAACAGCAGGCCCTTTACTCGCGTTTAGTATCCTAAACTGGATGCCTGCATGATCGATCGCTTTCGCCATCAGGCCGCCAAGTGCATCCACTTCTTTTACCAGGTGTCCTTTCCCAATGCCGCCAATCGCCGGATTACAGGACATTTGTCCCAGCGTGTCGATATTGTGTGTCAAAAGCAGGGTCTGCTGACCCATTCGCGCTGCGGCCATTGCGGCCTCAGTGCCTGCGTGACCCCCGCCAATGATGATGACGTCAAAAGGATCCTGATAAAACATGGTGGTCTGCCTCGCGTAAAGCGGTATGAAAATGGATTGAAGCCCGGGCCGTGGATTCTACTCAACTTTAGTCTTTCGAGAAAGCATTGGGATCCTGGGCTATTAAAAAGAAGATCTTTTTATTTAGAGATCTGTTCTATTGTGATCTCTTATTAGGATCGCAGACCTCTGTGGATAAGTCCGATCCCATAAATAAGATCATGCAGTTAGGAAGGATCGTTTGCTGTGAATGATCGGTGATCCTGGACCGTATAAGCTGGGATCAGATCGCCACTTTATACACAGGTCAAAAACTAAACCAACGTTGTTCTTTGGATAACTACGGCTTAATACGAGCTTTTAACCAGAGTTATCCACATCTGATCGCACGATCTTTAATCGTTTTTGAGTAAATTTTTCCATTCCGCGAGCCAGATCTCGGCTGGATCTTCGGGAATATCATGATCGAGGATGTTGATCTTTAGCGTTTCACCCAGCTGTTTTGCTCCGCAGGCGGTCACCGCAGCTTCTACTTTCTCTATGGCGCCACAGAAAGTGTCATATTCACGGCTGCCGATCCCCACAGCGCCAAACCGGACGTTTGACAGATCGGGCTGTTGTTCCAGCAGTTCGTCATATAAAGGTTGCAGGTTATCCGGCAGATCGCCCGCGCCGTGCGTGGAGGTGATCAGCAGCCAGACCCCGTCAGTCGGGAGATCTTCCAGCAGCGGTCCGTGCAGCGTTTGTGTAGAAAAGCCCGCATCTTCCAGCTTCTCAGCCAGATGTTCCGCTACATATTCCGCACCGCCCAGGGTGCTGCCGCTGATAAGAGTAATGTCCGCCATTGATCGCTCGCTCAGATAAAGAGGCGGCCATTGTACGCTGTGAACGAGCTGGGATCTACCTGTGGAAAATGTGGGAATGAAATTGCCCGATCACGGGCGGATAGTACGCATGATCGGGTTTTGCAGGGAGATCAGGGTTTCAGTGGACTGAATTTCATCGATTGTTTGGATCTTGTTGATAAGTACCTGCTGGAGGGCGTCAATGGATCGGCACATCACCTTTATAAAGATGCTGTAGTGCCCGGTGGTGTAGTACGCCTCGGTGACTTCATCCAGCGCGTTCAGTTTCTCCAGCGCGGAGGGGTAATCTTTGGCACTTTTCAGAATAATGCCAATGAAGCAGCAGACGTCGTAGCCAAGTTGCTTCGGGCTGACATCAATGCGTGCGCCGGTGATGATCCCGGCCTGCTTCATTTTCTCGACGCGAACGTGAATGGTCCCCGGGCTGACGCCAAATTGTTTCGCCAGTTCGGCATACGCGGTGCGTGCGTTGGCCATTAGCGCTTCCAGAATGCCGCGGTCCAGATTGTCGATCTGATAATTTTCCATAGGTTTTTCTTATGAAGATTAATGATTCCCTCTATTCTAGCGTCTTATTTTAACGAATCAAAAGTGAAGGCGGCTTTTTGTTGATGGGTTATTGAATTAAGCGCCTGTTCTGTTGCTTAATCAGTATCAACAGGACGCAGGAGTATAAATAATGAAAACCGCTTACATCGCAAAACAACGCCAGATCAGTTTCGTAAAATCCCATTTTTCCCGCCAGCTGGAAGAGAAGCTTGGCCTTATTGAAGTTCAGGCGCCGATTCTGAGCCGCGTGGGTGACGGGACGCAGGATAACTTGTCTGGTTGCGAAAAAGCGGTACAGGTAAAAGTGAAAACACTGCCAGACGCCCAGTTCGAAGTGGTTCACTCCCTGGCGAAGTGGAAGCGTCAAACCCTGGGACAACACGACTTCAGCGCGGGCGAAGGGCTTTACACGCACATGAAAGCCCTTCGCCCCGATGAAGACCGCCTTTCCCCGATTCACTCTGTCTACGTTGACCAGTGGGACTGGGAGCGCGTAATGGGAGATGGCGAGCGTCACGTCGGTACGCTGAAATCCACCGTTGAGGCGATCTACGCCGGGATCAAAGCAACCGAAGCGGCCGTGAGCAAAGAGTTTGGTCTGGCACCGTTCCTGCCGGAAACGATCCACTTTGTTCACAGTCAGGAATTGCTGAGCCGTTTCCCGGATCTGGATGCCAAAGGCCGTGAACGCGCGATCGCCAAAGAGCTGGGCGCGGTATTCCTTATCGGCATTGGCGGGAAATTGTCTGATGGTAAACGTCACGACGTCCGTGCGCCGGATTACGATGACTGGAGCACCGTGGGCGAAAGCGAATATGCCGGTCTGAACGGCGATATTCTGGTCTGGAACCCGGTTCTGGAAGATGCGTTTGAACTCTCTTCGATGGGGATCCGCGTGGATGCTGAAGCACTGAAGCGTCAGCTGGCCGTGACCGGTGATGAAGATCGTCTGCAACTGGAGTGGCACCAGGCACTGCTGCGCGGTGAAATGCCGCAGACCATCGGCGGTGGTATTGGCCAGTCTCGTCTGACCATGCTGCTGCTGCAACTCTCTCACATTGGTCAGGTACAGTGTGGGGTCTGGCCGCAGCAGGTACGTGAGAGCGTCGGTTCTCTTCTTTAATTAACGTCGCCAGCGTCTGAGCAGGCGGCTACGCAACCCGGTATCAAAGCGCCAGATGTGATCGAAGATGCGCATGATGCCGGGTTTTCCATGTGCAGACATCGCCACGGCATGGAAACGGTGCTGGTGCACGCGCTGCATCTCCTTCACTTTATTCACGACGTCGTCCGGCAGCCGCTGGGCGATAAAATCGGAAATCACCACCGCATCCGCGTCGTACCAGTCTCCGCCCTGCATGCGCTCAATGATGCTGCGAAAACAGCTGGCCAGATCGGTGCCGCCGCGAAAGCGCTGGCTTAAAAAGCGGATCGCCTGCTCCAGCCCCTGTGGGCTGGTCAGTTCATACCCCACCACTTCGCTGGAAAATAACATGATGTAGCAGCGACGACGATCGGCGAGCGCCACGCGCATCAGGGCCAGGCAGAGCGCTTTTGCACACTGTTCATTAAAGCTCCCCATCGATCCGGACGTATCGACGCAAACAATAAATGGGCCGCGCGGTTGCTCATCAAAATCCTGGTGCACTACCGGACGCTGGCTGATCTTCTCGCGCCAGGCTTCGCCATGCAGTCGATAGGTAATGAGCTGTTTTTCCACCAGCCGACGATAAAACTCATACTCCAGTTCGGTCATTCCCAGCGTGCTGAGTTCCGTGGGCAGCAGGCGCAGGATGTCATCGCTTTGCTGTAGCCCGTCCACCTGCTCCGGTACGGTGGAGGGTTCGCGTACCAGCGTACGGAAGGTCTCCATCGGCGCATCTTTCTTTGGGACCGACCGGGCCTCCCGGGAGCGGCCGAGCTGTTCTGCAAGCTTCATCAGCTCCGGCTGTTGCGCCAGAAAGTCGCCGTACTTCACGATCAGCTGATAATCACCCCGCTTTAGCTGGCCGGCACTCATATCCCAGAGTCGACCGGCGGCGTTTTCATTCTCCACCAGCACCTGTTCTAACTGGCCGCTCAGGGTCATTCGCTCCTGGACCTCACTGAGCAACTGTTCGCGCTCTTCGTCCAGCAACTGCTGATTAAGGGCCGTGGCCTGGACCACAAGGCTCAGTCGCCAGCGCTGTAAAAACAGCGTATGCAGGGCGGGAGTGAAGCTGGGGTTATCCGTGACCAGCGCTCTGGCCTGGCTGGCAAACGGGGAGTGAACGTTATCAAGTAGCGTCAGGGTTTGCTGTAGCTGGGCAATAAACTGCGGCGTTGAAAGCCGCTGGCACTGCTGGTAACCAGCCACTTCCTCTGTCAGTTCCGGCGGGACTTCCGTCTCCTTAAACCGCTGTCGCAGGTTATCGCGCCAGCGGGGCAGATCGTCCGTCATTGCTTTTCGGAGCTTCGGGAATTTTTCAAAGAAGGCCGCCAGCTGCGGTGAAGCGAGCAGGGTAATGACGACCTCTTCGATCAACCCTTCTTCGCTAACCGCCAGCATGACGTTAAGCGTGTCCAGCGTTAGCATTGACGCGCCTGTTTGATCTGCGCGCTGACATCCTGCAAGCTGGCTTCAATGCGACCTAACCAGTCGCTATGGATAAAGAGGCATTTCTGCTGCTCGCTGAAGCGCGTGTGCTGCTGATGCCATTCGTTATCCAGCGCGTCGAGCTGCTGTTTGATCTCCTCCGGAACAGTATCGGAGGCCGTGCCCGGCAGCGCCAGGCGCGATCCCTGAAGGCTGACGTCACGGATCACTAGGTGCTGGCTGCTGTCGACTTCCATCGACAGCGGCTGTGCAAAGCCGATACCGTTGAGTTTACCGCGGATCTCACCGCCTTTATCCAGCCACTGAACCAGCACAACGCGTTCGATCGTCACGTGCACAACCTGCATATCATGAAGCTTCAGCGGTTGCTGAAGAAGAAGCGTGAGCGAGGCGTCAGTCAGCCCGGCGGGCAGTTCATAGTGCGGTTTACGGGCAAACATCCCGCCAAGACGGTTCACCTTCAGCGCGGTTTTGTCACTTTGCTGCTGCTGGAGCTGAAGGCGACGTTGGGCAATCGCGCCCAGTTGATTAAGCATCGACTGTTGACCCCACGCGTGTCCGGTCATCAAAACGTCCAGCTGCTGTTGCATCAGATTCATCCCTTCTGCGTCGTGCCACAGGCAGTCTTTCAGCAGGATCAGATCGATTGGGGCGACAGCATCGCGGCCGCTAAACAGCGCGCTTGCCTGGAGCAGGCGAATGGCTTTTTTCCAGCGACGATCGGAGACGTACGGCGCGGAAGGCAGCAAATCAAGCTGCTGGCGCAGCATGAAGATCAGCTCAAAAACGGGATCGGGCAGTTTTATCTTGCCGATCTCCTCCTGCCACTGGTGGTATTCCTCGTCCGTGACCTGCAATGACGCTGCCACCGGGTTTTCGTTTTCATCCTGCTGGCTTACCAGCATGGAACGGAAGTTTGATTTATCCTGGACTTTATCCAGCCACAGGCGGATCAGCATACGGTCATACAGCGCTTCCAGGCTGCTGTCGGCTTCGGGCAATTCGTTAGACGCGGCCACCAGCAGGCGCATGGGGATCTTCTCTTCGCTGGCGCCGTTGCGGAAGCGGCGTTCGTTAATTGCCGTCAGCAGGGTATTCAGAATGGCCGGGCCGGCTTTCCAGATCTCATCAAGAAAGACGATTTCCGCTTCCGGAAGATAGCCCGCCGTCAGACGTTCATAGCGTCCCTCATCTTTTAACGCCTGAATGGAGAGTGGGCCGAAAACTTCTTCCGGCGTGGAGAAGCGCGTCATCAAATACTCGAATGCGCGCGCGTTCTGGAAAGCGAATTTGAGGCGGCGTGCGATCAGACTTTTGGCAATGCCCGGCGGGCCCAGCAGAAATACGCTTTCCCCACTCAGCGCCGCCAGTAAACAGAGGCGAATGGCGTGGCTACGCTCGTAAAGGCCTTTCTCCAGCGCACTGCTGAGGCGGGAAATTCTTTCTGCTAATAAATGTGAGTGAGCCATAATAGTTTTGCATCCTTTCGCCGTCGTGGCGGCTAATTGAAGCGAGTATAGACGTTTCGGTCTGGCCTGGTAATAGGCTGAAGTGCGGCGCTATTTTCTTTGCGCTACATTAATGCGGCTGCATTTAGGGGTACGATTTTGCATTGAATCGTGCATACTGTGCGCTTTTTGTGGGCCAAGGGACTAAGCACACATTTGTTATTCAAACGAAAAGACTAGTCTATGAGCACTGATAATAAGCAATCATTACCCGCTGTAACGCTTGCGGCGATCGGGGTTGTCTACGGTGATATCGGCACCAGCCCGCTTTATACGCTTCGTGAATGTCTGTCCGGTCAGTTTGGTTTTGGTGTAGAGCGTGACGCCGTATTTGGTTTCCTCTCGCTCATCTTCTGGCTGCTGATCCTGGTGGTCTCCCTTAAGTATCTCTCTTTCGTAATGCGGGCTGATAACGCGGGCGAGGGCGGTATTCTGACCCTGATGTCCCTTGCCGGGCGCAATACGTCCGCAAGAATGACCTCCGTGCTGGTCATCATCGGCCTGATTGGCGGCAGCTTCTTCTATGGAGAAGTCGTGATTACGCCGGCGATTTCTGTAATGTCGGCCATAGAGGGGCTGGAGATTGTCGCGCCACAGCTTGATACGTGGGTGGTGCCACTCGCTATTATCGTGCTGACGTTGCTGTTTGCCATACAAAAACACGGTACCGGGCTGGTGGGTAAGCTGTTCGCGCCTATTATGCTGGCCTGGTTCCTGATCCTGGCGGCGCTGGGCTTACGCAGTATTATCGCCAACCCGGATGTCCTGCACGCGCTGAACCCAATGTGGGCGGTGCATTTCTTCCTTGAATATAAAGTGGTGTCGTTTGTGGCGCTGGGCGCGGTGGTGCTGTCCATTACCGGTGTTGAAGCGCTGTATGCGGATATGGGCCACTTCGGGAAACTCCCTATTCGCGTCGCCTGGTTTAGCGTGGTCTTGCCTTCACTGGTGCTGAATTACTTCGGTCAGGGCGCGCTGCTGCTTGCACACCCTGAAGCGATTAAAAACCCGTTCTTCCTGCTGGCGCCGGACTGGGCGCTGGTTCCGATGCTGATCCTGGCGACGCTGGCGACGGTCATTGCCTCTCAGGCTGTCATTTCCGGCGTATTCTCCCTGACGCGTCAGGCCGTGCGTCTGGGATATCTCTCCCCAATGCGCATTATCCATACCTCGGAGATGGAGTCTGGCCAGATCTACATTCCCTTCGTCAACTGGCTGCTCTATTTCGCGGTGGTGATTGTTATCGTCAGCTTTGAGCACTCCAGTAATCTGGCGGCGGCGTACGGTATCGCGGTAACCGGAACGATGGTGTTGACCTCTATTCTCTCCACTACCGTGGCGTACCGTAACTGGCACTGGAATAAGTTCCTCGTGGGGCTGATCCTGGTTGGCTTCCTCTGCATCGACGTGCCGCTGTTCTCTGCGAACCTCGACAAGATTGTCTCCGGCGGCTGGCTGCCGCTGACGCTGGGTCTGGTGATGTTTATTGTGATGACGACGTGGAAGAGCGAACGTTTCCGCCTGCTGCGTCGTATGCACGAGCACGGTAACTCTCTTGAGGCGATGATCGCCTCGCTGGAGAAGTCCCCACCGGTGCGCGTGCCGGGCACGGCGGTGTATATGTCTCGCGCGCTGAACGTGATCCCGTTTGCGCTGATGCATAACCTCAAGCACAACAAAGTGCTGCACGAACGCGTGATCCTGCTGACGCTGCGTACCGAAGATGCGCCGTACGTTCACAACGTGCGTCGCGTACAGATTGAGCAGCTATCGCCAACCTTCTGGCGCGTGGTGGCAAGCTACGGCTGGCGCGAAACGCCGAACGTGGAAGAGGTGTTCCACCGCTGCGGTCTGGAAGGCCTGAGCTGCCGCATGATGGAGACGTCATTCTTTATGTCCCACGAGTCGCTGATCATCGGCAAGCGCCCATGGTATCTGCGCCTGCGCGGCAAGCTGTATCTCATTCTGCAACGTAACGCCCTGCGTGCGCCTGACCAGTTTGAGATCCCGCCTAATCGCGTGATTGAGCTGGGGACGCAGGTCGAGATTTAAGTCCTTCTAAAAATGCCGGGTGGCGCTGCGCTTACCCGGCCTACCAGATCCTCAACATACCCGCCAAAATCACCTCAATATTTCACTTAGCGAAACGTTTCGACGTTGATCACAAATCCGTTACGTCATGATGGTTTTCTGAACACTTCTGCGGCTACACTGTTTTTAGCGAAACGTTTCGCTAGTGGAGCAAAAAATGAAGAAAGGCACAGTACTCAACTCAGAAATCTCATCGGTGATCTCCCGTCTTGGGCATACCGATACGCTGGTGGTTTGCGATGCAGGCTTACCGGTTCCGCGCAGCACAACCCGTATCGATATGGCGTTAACGCAGGGCGTACCCTCGTTCATGCAGGTACTGGAAGTGGTCACCGCGGAGATGCAGGTTGAGGCGGCCATTCTCGCGGCGGAAATCAAACAACATAATCCGCAACTCCACGAAACGTTGCTCAGCCATATTGAGCAACTGCAACAGCACCAGGGAAACACCATAGAAATTCGTTACACAACGCACGAGCAGTTCAAACAACAAACCGCAGACAGTCAGGCGGTGATTCGCAGCGGGGAGTGCTCCCCGTATGCGAATATCATTCTCTGTGCTGGCGTCACCTTCTGAGGCCATCATGGACGCATTACTGCAACTCAAAGGGATCGATAAGTCGTTCCCGGGCGTAAAAGCCCTCTCCGGTGCGGCGCTGAACGTCTATTCCGGGCGCGTCATGGCGCTGGTGGGCGAAAACGGCGCCGGCAAATCCACCATGATGAAAGTGCTGACCGGTATCTACCAACGCGATGCCGGTTCGCTGCTGTGGCTGGGTAAAGAGACCACCTTTAACGGCCCGAAATCCTCTCAGGAAGCGGGCATCGGCATCATCCACCAGGAGTTGAACCTGATCCCGCAGCTCACCATTGCGGAGAACATCTTCCTCGGCCGTGAGTTCGTGAACCGGTTTGGCAAAATCGACTGGAAAACCATGTATGCCGAAGCGGACAAACTGCTGGCGAAGCTGAATCTGCGCTTTAAGAGCGACCGACTGGTGGGCGACCTTTCCATCGGCGATCAGCAGATGGTGGAAATCGCGAAGGTGCTGAGCTTCGAGTCGAAGGTCATCATTATGGATGAACCGACCGACGCCCTGACCGATACCGAAACCGAATCCCTGTTCCGCGTGATCCGTGAGCTGAAATCCCAGGGCCGCGGCATTGTCTATATCTCACACCGCATGAAAGAGATCTTCGAGATCTGCGACGACGTCACCGTCTTTCGCGACGGGCAGTTTATTGCCGAGCGCGAAGTGGCAACCCTGACCGAAGATACGCTGATTGAAATGATGGTGGGACGTAAGCTCGAAGATCAGTATCCGCATCTGGAGAAAGCGCCGGGAGAGATCCGCCTGAAGGTGGATAATCTCTGCGGGCCGGGCGTGAATGGCGTCTCCTTTACTCTGCGCAAGGGCGAGATCCTTGGCGTCGCGGGCCTGATGGGCGCGGGGCGCACCGAACTGATGAAAGTGCTCTATGGCGCACTGCCGCGCACCAGCGGCTACGTTACCCTCGACGGCCATGAGGTGGTCACCCGCTCGCCTCAGGATGGCCTGGCGAACGGCATTGTCTATATTTCTGAAGACCGTAAGCGCGACGGCTTAGTGCTGGGCATGTCGGTGAAAGAGAACATGTCCCTGACTGCGCTAGGCTATTTCAGCCGCAGCGGCGGCAGCCTGAAACACAAAGATGAGCAGCAGGCGGTCAGCGATTTTATCCGTCTCTTTAACGTTAAAACCCCGTCTATGGAGCAGGCGATTGGCCTGTTGTCCGGCGGGAATCAGCAGAAAGTGGCGATTGCCCGCGGGCTGATGACGCGCCCAAAAGTGTTGATCCTTGATGAACCTACCCGCGGCGTGGACGTGGGCGCGAAGAAAGAGATATATCAGCTGATTAACCAGTTCAAGGCCGACGGTCTGAGCATCATTCTGGTCTCTTCCGAGATGCCAGAGGTATTAGGCATGAGCGATCGCATTATCGTCATGCATGAAGGGCATCTCGGCGGTGAATTCACTCGCGAGCAGGCCACCCAGGAAGTTCTGATGGCTGCCGCTGTGGGCAAGCTTAATCGCGTGAATCAGGAGTAAGAAGATGACTACCCAGGCTGTTTCTGGTCGCCGCTATTTCACAAAGGCATGGCTGATGGAACAAAAATCGCTGATTGCCCTGCTGGTGCTGATCGCGATTGTCTCGACCATGAGCCCGAACTTTTTTACCGTCAATAACCTGTTCAACATTCTTCAGCAGACCTCCGTCAACGCCATTATGGCGGTGGGGATGACGCTGGTGATTTTGACCTCGGGTATCGATCTGTCCGTCGGTTCCCTGCTGGCCCTCACCGGCGCGATCGCCGCGTCGATTGTCGGTATTGAGGTCAACGCGCTGGTGGCCGTTGCCGCTGCGCTGGCGGCTGGTGCGGCAATTGGCGCCGTAACCGGCGTGATTGTGGCGAAAGGTCGCGTTCAGGCGTTCATCGCCACGCTGGTGATGATGCTGCTGCTGCGCGGTGTGACCATGGTGTACACCAACGGCAGCCCGATTAATACCGGTTTTACCGATAACGCCGATCTGTTTGGCTGGTTCGGTATCGGTCGCCCGCTGGGTGTCCCGACCCCGGTCTGGATCATGGCTATCGTCTTCCTGGCGGCATGGTACATGCTGCACCATACCCGTCTGGGTCGTTATATCTATGCGCTGGGCGGTAACGAAGCGGCAACGCGCCTGTCCGGTATCAGCGTTAATAAAGTCAAAATTATCGTTTACTCCCTGTGCGGCCTGCTGGCGTCTCTGGCGGGCATCATCGAAGTGGCGCGCCTCTCCTCCGCGCAGCCAACGGCGGGTACGGGCTATGAGCTGGATGCCATCGCGGCAGTGGTTCTGGGCGGTACGAGCCTTGCGGGTGGTAAAGGTCGCATTGTTGGGACATTGATCGGCGCACTGATCCTCGGTTTCCTGAATAATGGTTTGAATTTGTTAGGTGTTTCCTCCTATTACCAGATGATCGTTAAGGCAGTGGTGATTTTGCTGGCGGTACTGGTAGACAACAAAAAACAGTAACTGACGACACTACAGGACATCTTAGATATGAACATGAAAAAACTGGCTACCCTGGTTTCTGCTGTCGCGCTGAGCGCAACCGTAAGTGCTAACGCCATGGCGAAGGACACCATCGCGCTGGTTGTCTCTACCCTGAACAACCCGTTCTTCGTCTCTCTGAAGGATGGCGCGCAGAAAGAAGCAGATAAACTGGGCTACAACCTGGTGGTGCTGGATTCTCAGAACAACCCGGCGAAAGAGCTGGCTAACGTTCAGGACTTAACCGTTCGTGGTACCAAAATCCTGCTGATCAACCCAACCGATTCCGACGCGGTCGGTAACGCCGTGAAGATGGCAAACCAGGCGAAGATCCCGGTCATCACCCTTGACCGTCAGGCAACGAAAGGGGATGTGGTCAGCCACATTGCGTCTGATAACGTCCTGGGCGGTAAAATCGCCGGTGACTACATCGCGAAGAAAGCAGGTGAAGGCGCGAAAGTGATCGAGTTGCAGGGTATCGCCGGGACTTCCGCAGCCCGTGAACGTGGTGAAGGCTTCCAGCAGGCTGTAGCGGCGCACAAATTCAACGTGCTGGCGAGCCAGCCGGCAGACTTCGACCGTACAAAGGGCCTGAACGTCATGCAGAACCTGCTGACCGCGCATCCTGATGTGCAGGCGGTATTCGCACAGAACGACGAAATGGCGCTCGGTGCGCTGCGTGCGCTCCAGACTGCGGGTAAATCAGATGTGATGGTTGTCGGATTTGACGGCACGCCGGATGGTGAAAAAGCAGTAAATGATGGCAAACTGGCTGCGACCATCGCTCAGCTGCCTGAGCAGATTGGCGCGACTGGCGTGCAAACTGCCGATAAAGTGCTGAAGGGCGAAAAAGTTCAGGCCAAATATCCTGTTGACCTGAAACTGGTCATTAAGCAGTAAAGGCGATTCAGGCAGTCGCTGGCTGCCTGAGGGACACCAAATAAAAGAAAAGTGTGGCATACGCCACCGGGTAATACCGGTGGCGCTCTCAGATGGACACCTCAATACATGAAAACCGCAGGCAACCTCGTCGTCCTTGGCAGTATCAATGCCGATCACATTCTTAACCTTGAAACGTTCCCCACTCCGGGCGAAACCGTCACTGGCAATCAGTATCAGGTGGCGTTCGGCGGTAAGGGCGCAAACCAGGCGGTTGCCGCCGGACGCAGCGGGGCGAATATCGCGTTTATCGCCTGTACGGGTGATGACGATACCGGCGAGCGCGTACGCAAACAGCTGGCAAGCGACAACATCGACATTGCACCCGTCAGCGTGGTTGCAGGGGAATCTACCGGCGTGGCGCTGATTTTCGTCAATGCGGAAGGTGAGAATGTCATCGGTATTCATGCAGGGGCTAATGCCGCGTTAACGACTGAACGCGTCGAAGCGCAGCGTGGAATCATCGCCGGAGCGGAAGCCCTGCTGATGCAGCTGGAGTCACCGGTTGAAAGCGTGCTGGCCGCCGCGAAAATTGCGCATGAAAATCATACGTCTGTCGTACTTAACCCTGCGCCTGCCCGTGTATTATCAGATGAGCTGCTGGCGCTGGTGGATATCATCACCCCGAACGAAACCGAAGCGGAAAAGCTGACGGGTATCCGTGTCGAAAATGATGACGATGCCGCGCGTGCCGCGCTTGCACTGCATGAAAAAGGCATCGGCACCGTAATCATCACCCTCGGCAGCCGTGGGGTGTGGGCTAGCGTCAATGGCGAAGGCCGTCGCGTACCGGGCTTTAAGGTCAAAGCCATTGATACCATCGCCGCAGGAGACACCTTCAACGGTGCACTGGTAACGGCGCTGCTGGAAGGAAAAGCAATGGATGACGCGATCCGCTTCGCGCATGCCGCCGCTGCGATTGCGGTGACGCGTAAAGGCGCTCAGCCTTCTGTTCCATGGCGTAAAGAGATTGATGAATTCTTAAGTCAGCAGGGGTAACGCTTGGCCACAATGAAAGATGTCGCCCGTATGGCGGGCGTTTCTACCTCGACTGTCTCCCACGTAATCAATAACGATCGCTTCGTCAGCGAGGCGATTCGGGAGAAAGTTGACGCTGCAATTAAAGAACTCAACTATGCGCCGTCTGCGCTGGCCCGCAGCCTGAAGCTCAACCAGACGCGCACCATCGGCATGCTGATCACGGCCAGTACCAACCCTTTTTATTCTGAACTGGTGCGCGGCGTGGAGCGCAGCTGCTTCGAGCGCGGCTACAGCCTGGTGCTGTGCAATACCGAAGGCGATGAGCAGCGCATGAACCGTAACCTGGAAACGCTGATGCAAAAACGCGTCGACGGGCTGCTGCTGCTCTGTACCGAAACGCATCAACCTTCGAAAGAGATCATCCAGCGTTACCCTTCTATTCCCACGGTGATGATGGACTGGGCGCCGTTCGACGGCACCAGCGATCTGATCCAGGATAACTCGCTGCTGGGCGGCGATATGGCGACTCAGCATCTGATCGATAAAGGTCATACCCGCATTGCCTGTATTACCGGCCCGCTGGATAAAACCCCGGCGCGCCTGCGTCTGGAAGGCTATCTTTCGGCCATGGAACGGGCGGGGCTTGCCATTCCTGATGGCTATCGCATCACCGGCGATTTCGAATTTAACGGTGGATTTGAAGCAATGCAGAAACTGCTGGCGCAAGAGCCGCGTCCGCAGGCGGTGTTTATCGGTAACGATGCGATGGCATTCGGAGCTTATCAGGCGCTGTATCAGGCGGGATTACGTGTTCCGGACGACATGGCGATCGTCGGTTACGATGATATCGAACTGGCGCGCTACATGACGCCCCCACTGACCACCATCCATCAGCCGAAGGATGAACTGGGCGAGCTGGCCATCGATGTGTTGATCCACCGCATGGCCCAGCCCACGCTGCAACAGCAACGTTTGCAGCTTACTCCTGTTCTGATGAAACGCGGTTCGGTTTAGCCTTCTCTTTGTGACGCTCTTTAATCAGGTTCCGGCCGTCTTTTGGTTTTAACAACATAAAGACCACCGCCGATACCACGGTAAGCGCGCCCATAGTGATAAAGGTATAGTGGAACTGCTCAACGGTATTTGTACCGTCAAACCCTTCATAAAACCGCAGTACCGCCGCGCTCACGGCAACCCCGAGGCTGATCGACAGCTGTTGAGTGACCGCCAGTACGCTGTTGCCGCTGCTGGCATTCTCGTCGGTGAGGTCCGCAAGGGTGATGGTGTTCATCGACGTAAACTGCGTCGACATGGCCATACCCAGCACAAACAGCGGCAGGATCAGCATCCAGATTGGTAACGCCGCAGATTGCAGGGAGAACTGCGCAATCATCAATCCGATAAAGATCGTCACGCCAACCAGCGTCTTACGATAGCCAAACCAGCGCAGCACCTGCGTGACCGTCGATTTTGCCAGAATCGAGCCCATCGCCGTGGGCGCCATCATGCAGCCAGCAATCAGGGCCGGATAGCCGAAACCGACCTGGAGCATCAGCGGCATCAGGAACGGTACGCAGCCCGTGCCCAGACGCGAGGCAATATTGCCCGCGATCCCGACGGAGAACGTTCGGGTGTTAAACAGAGATAAAGAGATAAGCGGTGTCGGATGGCGACGCGCATGACGTATATATAGAAGGAACAGCAGAATACCGCTGAGGATGACGGCCAGCGCCAGCCACGTCGCTACGATTTTCTCGCCAAACAGCTCCATCCCGCTGGAGAACAGGACCAGGCTCAGGCCAAACAGGAAGAAACCACCCATATCGAAGCTGCGTCTTGGCGTGGTGAAGTTCGGCATATATTTGCGGGCATAAATCAGCCCTGCCACACCAATCGGAATATTAATCAGGAAGATCCAGTGCCAGCTAGCCCAGGTCACCAGTACGCCGCCGAGAACCGGGCCAAGTATCGGGCCGACCAGCCCCGGCATAGTCACAAAGTTGAGCACCGGGAGCAGTTCGCTGCGCGGATAGGCGCGTAATAACGCCAGACGCGCGACGGGCATCATCATCGCGCCGCCTATCCCCTGTAGAACGCGGAAGATAACCAGTTCCGTCAGAGAGGTGGAGAGGGCGCAAGCCAGAGAACCGAGCGTGAACAGCGTCACCGCCAGCATGAACACTTTGCGTGTGCCGAAACGATCGGCCAGCCAGCCGCTGACCGGAATAAGCATCGCCACTGTCAGGGTGTAGCTGATGATGGCGGATTGCATCGCCAGCGGGGAGCGGTTAAGGCTTTGGGCTATGGCGGGAAGGGCGGTATTGAGGATAGTGGCATCCAGTGCCTGCATAAAGAACGCCATGGCTGCAATCCACGGCAGTCCGGCCATACTGCGTGCTTTTTTCTCTGTCATTTATTTACCTGCTGGTGGGTTGGCGCGACCAGCAACGCCTGGCACGCACTCAGGGCTCGCTGCCCGTCGCTCTCCTGAATGGCATCGACTATCGCCTGATGCAGATCCAGCTTCACCACCTCATCCTGCGTGATAGAGGTAAAGTAAGTGTGGTACACAGAATGGAATAAAGAAGCAAAGGAGGTCAGGAAAGGATTTCCGCTCATATTATAGATATGTTCATGCCAGGCCATATCGACCGCTATCCAGCGCTCGCGGTTAAAGTGCTTTTTCAGATCCACCATCTCTTCCATCAAAGTATTGAGCTGCGCTTTTTGCTCGGCTGTGCCGAGCGTGGCGGCAAGCAGGCAGGCCTGAGGCTCAAGACTGCTGCGCATGACCAGAAAGTGATCGACGACCTGATTAAAGTTATCTTCGGTCATCCACCAGGTGAGTAACTCCTGATCGAGAAAGTTCCAGTTTCCCTGAGGCATAACGCGGGTGCCAATGCGCGGGCGTGGAAGCACCATCCCTTTCGCCGTTAATGTTTTTACCGCTTCGCGAACGGCGGTACGGCTAACGCCAAACTGATCTCCCAGCTCCATCTCGCTGGGCAGGATGCTACCTGGAGCATATTTACCCGCTAAGATCAGCTGCGCCAGTTTCTCTGCCAGCACATAGGACAGGTTTTTTTGAGCTGCCAGCTGTTGTGCGCTTAATGGCATCGCTTTTATTCCTTAAATATTGATGCGGTTAATTATGCCATCTCAGGTGTGATTGTGGTTGCAGATACATCAAATAGAACAATTTGTAGCTTGAACTCATCGCTTTTGGTGAAAAAAAACACGGTCAGAAACTTTTTTTAAATTTCCTCTTGTCACTTCAGAAGAACTCCCTATAATGCGCCTCCACTGACACGGAACAACGGCACGCAAGCCGCCGGGTCAGCAGAGAAAAGCAAAACAAACGCTTGACTCTGAAGCGGGAAAGCGTA
>NZ_JBJJTG010000008.1:0-202390 GCF_046054285.1 Enterobacter sp. DN | reverse complement strand
GCAGCAGAACACCAACGTTCTCACCAGCACGGCCTTCGTCCAGCAGTTTGCGGAACATTTCAACGCCAGTACAGGTAGACTTCGCAGTCTCTTTGATACCAACGATTTCAACTTCTTCACCAACTTTGATGATACCGCGCTCTACACGACCGGTAACAACGGTACCACGACCGGAGATGGAGAATACGTCTTCGATTGGCAGCAGGAATGGCTTGTCAATCGCACGCTCTGGTTCTGGGATGTAAGAATCCAGGTAGCCAGCCAGTTCGATGATTTTCTCTTCCCACTCTGCTNTTTGTTCAGGAACACGATGATGTAAGGAACGCCTACCTGACGACCCAGCAGGATGTGCTCACGAGTCTGAGGCATAGGGCCGTCAGTCGCAGCAACAACCAGGATCGCGCCGTCCATCTGCGCAGCACCGGTGATCATGTTTTTAACATAGTCGGCGTGGCCTGGGCAGTCTACGTGTGCGTAGTGGCGAGTCGGGGTGTCATACTCAACGTGAGAGGTGTTGATGGTGATACCACGAGCTTTTTCTTCTGGTGCGTTATCGATCTGGTCGAAAGCACGAGCAGCACCGCCGTAGGTTTTAGCCAGTACGGTGGTGATTGCAGCAGTCAGGGTAGTTTTACCATGGTCAACGTGGCCGATAGTACCAACGTTGACGTGCGGTTTTGTACGTTCAAATTTTTCTTTAGACACGGCTATATTCCTTACTATAGTGCTCTCCCCTTCGGAGAGAGCACGGGACTTAGGTTTTAATCCTGTGGATTACTTACCACGGGCTTCGATAACGGCCTGAGCAACGTTGTTCGGCGCATCATCATACTTCAGGAATTCCATAGTGTATGATGCACGACCTTTGGTCAGAGAACGCAGCTGAGTTGCATATCCGAACATTTCAGACAGCGGAACTTCAGCGTGGATCTTAACGCCAGTTACTTCGGATTCCTGACCACGCAGCATACCGCGACGACGGCTCAAGTCACCGATAACGTCACCGGTGTTCTCTTCAGGAGTTTCTACTTCAACCTTCATGATCGGCTCAAGCAGAACTGGTTTTGCTTTCTTAAAGCCTTCTTTAAAGGCAATAGACGCAGCCAGTTTAAACGCCAGTTCAGAGGAGTCAACGTCGTGGTAAGAACCGAAGTGCAGACGAACACCCATGTCTACAACCGGGTAACCAGCCAGAGGACCAGCTTTCAGCTGCTCCTGGATGCCTTTATCAACGGCAGGGATGTATTCGCCAGGAATTACACCACCTTTGATGTCGTTGATGAACTCGTAACCTTTAGGGTTAGAGCCCGGCTCCAGTGGGTACATGTCGATCACAACGTGACCGTACTGACCGCGACCACCAGACTGCTTAGCGTGTTTACCTTCAACATCGGTAACTTTCGCGCGAATCGCTTCGCGGTAAGCAACCTGAGGTTTACCCACGTTCGCTTCAACGTTGAATTCACGCTTCATACGGTCAACGATGATGTCCAGGTGCAGTTCACCCATACCAGCGATGATGGTCTGGTTAGATTCTTCATCAGTCCATACGCGGAATGATGGGTCTTCTTTCGCCAGACGGCCCAGAGCCAGACCCATTTTTTCCTGGTCAGCTTTGGTTTTTGGTTCAACTGCGATGGAGATTACCGGCTCAGGGAATTCCATACGCTCCAGAATGATCGGGTGATCCGGGTCACACAGGGTGTCACCAGTGGTCACGTCTTTCAGACCGATAGCAGCAGCGATGTCGCCCGCACGAACTTCTTTGATCTCTTCACGTTTGTTAGCGTGCATCTGTACGATACGGCCAAAACGTTCACGCGCCGCTTTCACGGAGTTCAGGATGGTGTCACCGGAGTTAACCACACCAGAGTAAACGCGGAAGAAGGTCAGGTTACCCACGAATGGGTCGGTAGCAATTTTGAACGCCAGTGCAGAGAACGGCTCGTCATCACTTGCGTGACGCTCAGCCGGAGTATCTTTACCGTCGTCCAGGATGCCGTTGATCGCAGGAACGTCAACCGGGGATGGCAGGTAGTCAACTACCGCATCCAGCATCGCCTGAACACCTTTGTTCTTGAACGCAGAACCACAGGTTACCAGGATGATTTCGTTGTTCAGAACGCGCTGACGCAGAGCAGATTTGATCTCTTGCTCAGACAGTTCTTCACCACCCAGGTATTTCTCCATCAGCTCTTCAGAAGCTTCTGCTGCGGATTCGATCAGGTTCTGGTGCCATTCGTCAGCCAGGTCCTGCATCTCTGCCGGGATATCTTCGTATTCGAAGGTAACGCCCGCATCTGCTTCGTTCCAGTTGATGGCTTTCATTTTCACCAGGTCGATAACGCCGGTGAAACCTTCTTCAGCACCAATTGCCAGCTGAAGCGGAACAGGGTTCGCGCCCAGACGGGTTTTGATCTGGCCAACAACTTTCAGGAAGTTAGCACCCATACGGTCCATTTTGTTAACGAACGCGATGCGTGGAACTTTATATTTGTTTGCCTGACGCCATACGGTTTCAGACTGTGGCTGAACACCACCAACTGCGCAATAAACCATTACCGCGCCGTCAAGAACACGCATGGAACGTTCTACTTCGATGGTGAAGTCAACGTGCCCTGGGGTGTCGATGATGTTTACGCGATGCGGTTCGTACTGCTTAGCCATACCTGACCAGAATGCAGTAGTCGCTGCGGAGGTGATAGTAATACCACGCTCCTGCTCCTGTTCCATCCAGTCCATGGTGGCTGCGCCGTCATGAACTTCACCGATTTTATGGTTTACACCGGTGTAGAACAGAATACGTTCGGTAGTAGTGGTTTTACCGGCGTCGATGTGCGCACTGATACCGATGTTACGGTAGCGTGCGATGGGTGTTGTACGAGCCATTTGATTCCTCGTTTATATCTTTAGGCGTTCAGTTAAGTTACCCAGAGCGGGCGGCTTCTCTGAAGCGCCCGCCTGGTGACTACGACTCCGAAGGGATTACCAACGGTAGTGTGCGAACGCCTTGTTGGCTTCTGCCATACGGTGAACGTCTTCACGTTTCTTAACTGCGGTACCTTTGTTTTCCGCAGCATCAGAAAGTTCGTTCGCCAGACGCAGAGCCATGGATTTATCACCGCGTTTACGAGCAGCTTCAACGATCCAACGCATTGCCAGAGCATTACGACGAACCGGACGAACTTCAACTGGAACCTGATAAGTAGAACCACCAACGCGGCGAGACTTAACTTCTACAGTCGGGCGCACGTTGTCGAGAGCGACTTCGAAGGCTTCCAGTTCATTTTTACCAGAACGCTGAGCCAGGGTCTCCAGCGCGCTGTATACGATTGCTTCTGCGGTAGATTTTTTACCATCTACCATCAGGATATTTACAAATTTTGCCAGCAGTTCTGATCCGAATTTCGGATCTGGAAGAATTTTACGCTGACCAATGACGCGACGACGTGGCATGGGATTACTCCGTTGTTAATTCAGGATTGTCCAAAACTCTACGAGTTTAGTTTGACATTAAGATAAATCAGTTTGGCCTTACTTAACGGAGAACCATTAAGCCTTAGGACGCTTCACGCCGTACTTGGAGCGAGCCTGCTTACGGTCTTTAACACCTGAGCAGTCCAGCGCACCACGAACAGTGTGGTAACGAACACCCGGAAGGTCTTTAACACGACCGCCACGGATCAGGATCACGGAGTGCTCCTGAAGGTTGTGACCTTCACCACCGATGTAGGAAGTCACTTCGAAACCGTTAGTCAAACGCACACGGCATACTTTACGCAGTGCGGAGTTTGGTTTTTTAGGAGTGGTGGTATATACACGAGTACATACGCCACGTTTCTGCGGGCAGGCTTCCAGCGCAGGCACGTTGCTTTTTGCAACTTTGCGTGCACGTGGTTTGCGTACCAGCTGGTTAACTGTTGCCATTAAATAGCTCCTGGTTTTAGCTTTTGCTTCGTAAACACGTAATAAAACGACCTCATACAATATGAGGACGCGAAATTTTAGGGCTACGTCGAAAAGGTGTCAAGAAATATACAGCGATCTCAAATCACCAGTTCATTTGACTGGCGTGCGTCACAGTAAGATTGACGAAATCAGTATAGCCAACCACGTCAATTTTGGCTGAAATTTGACCAGAAAGACCCCGCGCATCCAGATCCTCTTTCAGCGCAGAGACTGTTATGGGGGCATTAGCGAGGATTTCAACAAAACGGCTGCCTTCAAGCGCCGCAAGCACGCCATCCTGAATCAGCAGCAGATCATCACCTTCGCGCAGCATGCTCAGTAACGTGTCGATATCGCATTGCCACGGTGAACGGCTCAGGGTATGGAGCATGACAGCCTCAGAAAGTCAGAACGGTATCGTAGTGAGAGAGTTGTTCGCGCAGCGCAGCAGATGTCAGGATCGTCACGTCCAGCACGAACGGTGTTTTCTCGTTTAACCCACGCGCGGCCAGCGAGTCGGCGCACACATAGAAGGTTTCAATGTCATAGAGCGGCAGAACTTTAAAGGTCGCAATGTAGTCGCGCGCAAGAATGGCCTGCGGTTGTTGGCCTGCCAGAAGCTGGAATACGCCATCGCCTAAAAAGAAGACGCCGATATCTTCGGTTAAAGCCGATGTCGCGAGCAATGCATCCAGCCCTTCCCGGCCTGAAGCGCTGCCATGCGGCGCAGAAGTAAAAACAAACGCTACGCGCTTCATCAAAATTGCACCACTCTGTCGCAGGTCAACGCCGCCTGTGCCAGGGCACCCAGTCCGCTGAGCGAAAAGCCCGGTTGCAGGTTAGCCCCCGCCAGACCAAGGCGTTCGGCTTCGGTCACATCCGTCACGCCGCGACGCAGTGCCGCCGCGACGCAGATATGCAGGTCAACGCCCTGCGTTTCGTTTAATTTTTGCCAGGCGCGCACGAGGTCAAACTCATCGCTCGCCGGAGACGTAAACTGGTTCGCGTTATATACGCCTTCGCGATAAAAGAAGACGCTTGCCAGTTCATGACCGGCATCAAGCAGCGCATGGGCAAACTGTAGCGCGCTGCTGGCCTGCTGGGTACCGTACGCCGGGCCCGTCACCATTAACGCAAAACGCATTACTTGTCTTGTCCCAGGAAGTCGCCGCTTTTGAACTGGCGAATATAGAGGTAAACCGTGTGTTTGGAGATATTCAGGCGATCGGCCACCTGGTTGATGGCATCTTTGATATCAAAAATCCCTTTCTCATAGAGGTTCAGGACGATCTGACGATTCTTGGCGTTGTTGGATACGTTGCGATCGGCATTCACCTCTTCAATGGTGAACTCCAGCGTCTGGGTCACGAGATCCTCAACCGAAGAAGCAAAGTTCACCGATGAGCCCACGTCCGGCGTTTCGGGCGGGATGAAGGTGCTCATGATTTGCGAGAATGGCACATCAAGGTTCATGTTGATGCACAGCAAACCGATTACCCGGTGTTCGCGATTTCGAATCGCGATCGTTTCTGATTTCATCAGCACGCCACTTTTGGCGCGGGTGAAATAGCATTTTGAGACGCTGCTGTCCGCGCCGGTCATGTCATGCAACATACGCAATGCAAGGTCGGTGATTGGCGAGCCAATTTTACGGCCAGTGTGCTCGCCATTCGCAATGCGGATAGCGGAACACTTAAGATCTTGCAGGGAATGCAATACGATTTCGCAGTGGGAACCAATGAGCATCGCTAACCCGTCCACTACCGCTTCATAGGATTTCAGAATATCGAAGTCGGTCTGGTCAAATGGACGTTGATCCAGCAAATCAAGTTCACTGGTTTCGTTGGTTAAAAGCGACCTGGACATGAAAAAAACACTCCTTTTCAGGAGCCTGTCGTTAGGTTTTCAGGGCAGGCTCATTATCTACACGGACAACTAAATTAATACAGCGTGTATAACGCTTTCCAGTGTTAATTATATCTGCCCCGCAATAAAAAAACCGCCGCCTGTAAAGGCGGCGGTTTTTTTCAGGATTACTTCTTAGCTGCTGCGGCTTTGTCGTCAGCCGGTGCGTCTGTTTTCGCATCCGCTTTCGGCGCCGGTTTGATGTCCAGCAGTTCTACATCAAATACCAGCGTGGAGTTAGCCGGGATACCCGGAACGCCGGTTTTGCCGTAAGCCAGATCCGGTGGGATGACCAGCTTGATTTTACCGCCTTTCTTGATGTTCTTCAGGCCTTCGGTCCAGCCCGGGATCACACCATCCAGACGGAAGGAGAGAGGCTCACCACGGGTATAAGAGTTATCGAACTCTTTACCGTCGATCAGCGTACCTTTGTAGTTCACCACAACGGTGTCGCTGTCTTTAGGCGCGTCGCCGGTACCTTCTTTCTCAACTTTATAGATCAGGCCAGTAGAAGACGTTTTAACGCCTTTCTCTTTAGCGAACTTGTCGCGGTAGGCTTTGCCTTTCGCTTCGTTATCTTTAGCGTCTGCTTCCATCTTGGTCTGCGCGGCGCCTTTCACGCGCGCTTCAAACGCTTGCAGAGTCTGCTCGATTTCCTGGTCAGACAGTTTGCTCTTGTCTGCGAACGCATCCTGAACCCCTGCGATCAGCTGGTTTTTGTCCAGTTTGACGCCCAGTTTCTCTTGTTCTTTCAGAGAGTTTTCCATGTAACGACCCAGAGACGCGCCAAGTGCGTAGGCGGATTTCTGGTCGTCATTTTTGAATGCCGCTTTGCTGTCTGTAGTCGCAGCAGGCTTCGCAGCAGTATCAGCAGCGAAAGACAGCGGCGCATTGAGCGCTACAGCCATAGTGGTCGCCAGCAGCGTAACTTTAAACAGTGATTTCATCCATATCTCCAGGACCTGAGGTCTCTCACCCCAGTGTTAAACGTAAATGAGTGACGTACTATAAAACGTTGCGGAAGAAATCTACAGACAGACTCCCCCGAATGTCGCTTCTTTTCAGACTATTTTTGTTTAAATAAGTTTCTTGTCAGGGAGATGGATACTGTACTTAAGGAAAAAGTCAGCTAAACTTCGCCGCCGCTGGTCCATTATGGCGAATGAGAGATAAACGAGGTGAATGATGAAGGATACAACGATCGAAGCGAGACTGGCTGAGCTGGAAAGCCGCCTGGCTTTTCAGGACATCACCATCGAAGAACTGAATCAGACCGTGACGGCCCATGAGCTTGAAATGGCAAAACTGCGCGATCACATGCGCCTGCTGACGGAAAAGCTGAAGGCCACGCAGCCGTCAAACATTGCCTCTCAGTCAGAAGAGACGCCACCACCTCATTATTGAGGCGTAAAAAAAGCGGGATTATCCCGCTTTTTTATTTTCCGGAGTACGGAATCAGTGGCAACCGCAGCCGCCGTTACCGCAACCACCTTTACCGTGGCCGTGGTCATGACCATGGTCGTGGCCGTGACCACCACAGCAGCCATCGTGGCCGTGATCGTGGTCATGATCGTGACCGTGCGCACCGTGAACGTGGCCATGAGCCAGCTCTTCTTCGGTCGCTTCACGGATCGCAACAACTTCTACGTTGAACTTCAGGTTCTGACCCGCCAGCATGTGGTTGCCGTCAACCACAACGTGGTCGTCTTCAACTTCAGTGATTTCAACCGGAACCGGACCCTGGTCAGTTTCCGCCAGGAAGCGCATGCCAACCTGCAACTCGTCGACGCCCATGAATACGTCTTTAGGAACGCGCTGAACCAGGTTGTCATCATACTGACCGTAAGCGTCGTTCGCGCCTACAGCAACGTCGAATTTGTCGCCAACTTCATGGCCTTCCAGCGCCGTTTCCAGGCCGGAAATCAGGGAACCGTGACCATGCAGGTAGTCCAGCGGCGCACTCACCGGAGACTCATCAACCAACACACCGTCTTCTGTACGTACCTGATAGGCCAGGCTGACCACCAGGTCTTTTGCTACTTTCATGATATCTCCTGAGCGTGGGAAAATTGCTGGCGCAGATTGTAGCGGAAATCTGCACCCGTGTACCCTTAAGCTTAAAAAAACTCAGAGCATATCGCTAGTCTGGATGAAAAATGCCGATCACTTGCTCTTCTTTGCGAACGTGATCGCGGGCTTCTTTATCGGCCTCACGCATCTGGTGACCGCACTTAACACATTCAACGATATCGATATTATTTTCACGCCACATGGCCAGCGTATCTTGCGCCTGGCAGGATGGGCATTTTGCGCCCGCGATAAAGCGTTTACGTACAGCCATCTTTCGTTACCCTTTATTCAAATTCATCCCAGCCGTCGAGCTGGCGTCGTTCCTGTTGCATCTCACGCTGGAAGATCTCCTCCAGTTCGCGACGCGCTTCCCGAACGCGGGAGATCTGCGCCGTGTCGCTGTGCACGGGCATCAGTTCACGCAGCATTCGCATATCCAGCCGGCGGAAATGCATCTGGGCGCGTTGCGCCTGGTGAGGATGCATACCCAGCGAAACCAGCGCCTTGCGTCCCAGCTCCAGCGCGCTGGAGAAGGTTTCGCGGGAGAAGTGTTTCACACCCGCCTGCAAAAGTTCGTGAGCCTCCACACGTCCACGCGCACGCGCCAGAATATGCAGATGCGGGAAATGCTGCTGGCACAGCTCCACCAGCTTCATCGTGTCTTCCGGATCGTTGCAGGTGATGACGATGGACTCCGCAGCCTCTGCCCCCGCCGAGCGCAACAGCTCAAGCTGCGTCGCATCGCCGTAGTACACCTTATAACCATATTTGCGCATCAGGTTGACGGCGCTGATATCGCGCTCCAGCACCGTAATGCGCATTTTATTCGCCATCAACAGGCGACCAATCACCTGTCCGAAGCGACCAAAGCCCACGACGATCACCTGCGGTTTATCATCTTCCACCCACGGCGCTTCGTCTTCATCGTCTGCGGGATTCAGGCGGCGCGACAGCAGTTTGTCCACCAGCTTCATCAGCAGCGGGGTGGTCATCATCGACAGCGTAACCGTCACCAGCAGCAGCGCCATCTGGTCATCTTTGAACAGCTTCTGAGACGACGCCGTGGAAAACAGCACAAACGCAAATTCTCCACCCTGGCTTAACACGCTGGAAAACTGCATTCTTTCCGAGCTGCGCAGCCCGTAAATCCTCGCGAGGAGATACAGCACCAGCGTTTTGACCGCCACCAGCACGGCGACACTCGCAATAACCCACAGCAGATGGGTATAGAGCACGCCAAGATTAAGCGCCATACCCACCGAGATAAAGAACAGCCCTAACAGCAGCCCCTTAAACGGATCGATGGCGGTCTCCAGCTCGTGGCGGTACTCGCTTTCCGCAAGCAGCACCCCGGCGATAAACGTCCCAAGCGCCATCGACAGCCCCAGCGCATCCATAAACAGCGCTGAGCCAAGCACCAGCAGCAGCGTTGCGGCGGTGAATACCTCGCGCACGCCGGATGCGGCAATAAACCGGAATACCGGACGCAGTAAAAACCGTCCGCCGATCAGCATCCCCGCGAAGGCCAGCACCTTCATGGAGATCTTCATCCAGTCGAAATGATCGTCTCCGGAGCCCGCCAGTAGCGGCACCAGCGCCAGCGCCGGGATCACCGCTAAATCCTGGAACAGCAGCACCGAAAAACCCAACTGCCCCGCCTCGTTGCGGTTCATCCCTTTGTCGCGCATCAGCTGAAGCGCCATCGCCGTCGACGACATCGCAAGACCGATCCCGCCAATCACCGCGGCCTGCCAGGAAAACTGCGTCAACATCAGCAGTCCCGCGAGAATGGCCGCGCTGAGTAACACCTGCGCCGCCCCGACGCCAAAAATAGATTGCCGCAGTTGCCACAGCTTGGCGGGGTTCAGCTCCAGCCCGATGATAAACATCAGGAAGACCACGCCCAGCTCGGAGAAGTGGAGAATTTCATCCACATCGCTGATAAATCCAAGCCCCCAGGGGCCAATGGCGATCCCTGCCAGCAAATAGCCCAGCACCGCGCCAATGCCGAGACGCGCAGCAAGCGGGACCGCGACGACGGCGGCAAACAGAAACAGCACCCCGGCAAGGAGTAAATTCGAACCGTCCATTAGCGTCCTCCCGCCGGAATCGGTGACGCCAGCCATTCGCCATAGGCCCTGGCATGGCTCGCCAGTGCTTTCGGCTCCTGTCGCCGTGCCCAGTAGATAATAATCGGGCTCATCCAGTGCATACGGCACATCGCCGCCGTCAGCTCAAACGGCCGCAGAATGTCGCTCATGGGGTAACGGTTCAGCCCGTCGTGACGGTAAGCGCTTTCCGGCTCACCGGTGGTAATGACACTCCGCCAGTACTTTCCCGCCAGTTGGTTGCCCCCCACCCCGCTGGAGAAGCCCCGGCTCAGCACGCGGTCCAGCCACTCTTTGAGCAGCGCCGGACAGCTGTAGGTATAAAGCGGATGCTGGAACACAATCACGTCGTGCTGACGCAGCAGTTCCTGCTCGTAAGGAATATCGATAAAAAAATCAGGATAGTGCGCGTAGAGATCGTGCACCGTTACGTTACTGAGCTGTGTGGCCGGCTTAAGCAGCACCCGGTTCGCCACCGAGTCCTGTGATTCCGGATGGGCATACAGCAGCAGCACTTTCGCTGTCTGAGACATCACTCCCCTCCCGGTTCTGTTTTTGTGTATTGTTGTCGTTTTGGGCTACCATGGCGGCCCGGTGGGGAAAATGGCCCACACCTTACATTATCATAATGACAAATTAACATAGTCGGAACATACGGCGCTTCTATGATTGTTTTCTCCTCGTTACAAATTCGTCGCGGCGTGCGCGTCCTGCTGGATAACGCGACTGCTACCATCAACCCGGGCCAGAAAGTGGGGCTGGTCGGCAAAAACGGCTGCGGTAAATCCACCCTGCTGGCGCTGCTGAAAAACGAGATAAGCGCGGATGGCGGTAACTTTACCTTCCCGGGCAACTGGCAGCTCGCTTGGGTGAACCAGGAGACGCCCGCGCTGAGCGAACCCGCGCTCGACTATGTTATCGACGGCGATCGTGAATACCGCAAGCTCGAAGCGGAGCTCAACGCCGCCAACGAACGTAACGACGGCCACGCCATCGCCACCGTCCACGGCAAGCTGGACGCCATCGATGCCTGGACCATTCGCTCCCGTGCCTCCAGCCTGCTGCACGGTCTGGGTTTCAGCAACGAACAGCTTGAACGCCCGGTGAGCGATTTCTCGGGCGGCTGGCGCATGCGCCTTAACCTGGCCCAGGCGCTGATCTGCCGCTCCGACCTTTTGCTGCTCGATGAACCAACCAACCACCTCGATCTTGATGCGGTTATTTGGCTGGAGAAGTGGCTCAAGAGCTATCAGGGCACTCTGATTCTGATCTCTCACGACCGCGACTTCCTCGATCCGGTAGTTGATAAAATCATTCATATCGAACAGCAAAGCATGTTCGAATACACCGGCAACTACAGCTCTTTCGAGCGCCAGCGCGCGACGCGCCTTGCCCAGCAGCAGGCGATGTATGAAAGCCAGCAGCAGCGCGTGGCGCACCTGCAAAGCTTTGTGGATCGCTTCAAGGCCAAGGCGTCAAAAGCCAAGCAGGCGCAGAGCCGCATCAAGATGCTGGAACGCATGGAGATGATCGCCCCGGCGCACGTGGATAACCCGTTCCACTTCAGCTTCCGCGAGCCGGAGAGCCTGCCGAACCCGCTGCTGAAAATGGAAAAAGTGAGCGCGGGCTATGGCGATCGCATTATCCTCGACTCTATCAAGCTCAACCTGGTGCCAGGTTCACGCATTGGTCTGCTGGGACGTAACGGCGCCGGTAAATCGACGCTGATCAAGCTGCTGGCGGGCGAGCTTAACCCGGTCAGCGGCGAAATCGGCCTGGCGAAAGGCATCAAGCTTGGCTACTTCGCCCAGCATCAGCTGGAATTTTTACGCGCGGATGAATCGCCGATCCAGCACCTGGCGCGCCTGGCGCCGCAGGAGATGGAGCAGAAGCTGCGCGACTACCTCGGCGGCTTTGGCTTCCAGGGCGATAAGGTGACTGAAAACACCGAGCGCTTCTCCGGCGGCGAAAAGGCCCGTCTGGTGCTGGCGCTGATCGTCTGGCAGCGTCCAAACCTGCTGCTGCTTGATGAACCGACCAACCACCTCGATCTCGACATGCGCCAGGCGCTGACCGAAGCGCTGATAGAGTTCGAAGGGGCGCTGGTTGTCGTATCGCACGACCGCCACCTGATCCGCTCCACCACCGACGATCTCTACCTGGTGCACGGTGGCAAAGTGGAGCCGTTCGACGGCGATCTGGAAGATTACCAGCAGTGGCTGACGGACGTGCAGAAGCAGGAAAACCAGCCGGAAGAGTCAGCGAAAGACAACGCCAACAGCGCCCAGGCGCGTAAAGACCAGAAGCGCCGTGAAGCGGAACTGCGCACCCAGACGCAGCCGCTGCGTAAAGAGATTGCCCGTCTCGAAAAAGAGATGGAGAAGCTCAACGCCACGCTTGCTGCCGTCGAAGAGAAGCTGGGCGACAGCGAACTGTACGATCAGAGCCGCAAAGCGGAGCTGACGGACTGTCTGCAAACTCAGGCGAAAACCAAATCCAGCCTCGAAGAGTGCGAAATGGCATGGCTGGACGCGCAGGAACAGCTGGAAGCGATGCTGCAAGCCGACTAACACGCCGGGAGGGTTATGGGCTTCGATACCACGAGCGAGATTACATTCCGTAAGCTCAGCATCTTCATGACGTTCATGGAGAAGGGCAATATCGCACGTACCGCCGAAACGCTCGGCCTGAGCGGTGTCAGCGTGCACCGCGCGCTGCATACCCTCGAAGAGAACGTCCGCTGCCCGCTCTTTGCTCACAAAGGGCGTAACCTGATTGCCCTCCCCTCCGCGTGGACGCTGCTGGAGTATTGTCAGGAGGTGATGCAGGTGATGGAGCGCGGGCTGGAAGAGTCGCGCAAGATCGCCGGTATCGGCCAGGGACGGTTGCGCGTCGGCACGCTCTACTCGCTGACGCTGGAAACCGTGCCGCGCCTGATAATGGGCATGAAGCTGCGCCGTCCGGATCTGGAGATGGATCTGACGATGGGCTCGAACGAAACCCTGCTCCATATGCTGGATGAGGGATCGCTGGATGCGATTTTAATCTCTATTTCCGAAAGCGATATCGACCGTAACAGCCTCGAAGTGCTTCCTCTGTTCCATGACGATATTTTCCTTGCCGCACCGGCCTCTGCCACGCTGAATACCAGCGGCCCCGCCGATCTGCGTGATTACAAAGATCAGAAGTTTGTCGCCCTCGCGGAAGGGTTCGCCACTTACGCCGGGTTTCAGGAAGCGTTTCATATCGCCGGTTTCGAGCCGGAGATTGTGACGCGCGTGAACGATATCTTCTCGATGCTGAGTCTGGTGCAGGCGGGGGTCGGGTTTACGCTGATGCCGGGCAGGATGAAGAAAGTGTATGAAAATTCGGTGCAGCTACTGAAGCTGGCGCAGCCGTACCAGATGCAGCAGCTGATCGCGATTGTCTTTGCCCGCAACCGCGAGCAGGATCCGAGCCTGCGGGCATTGGCCGCGGAAGGGCGGATGTATGCGAGAAGTTTGCAGGATAGTGCCTGATGTTATTGCCCGGTGGCGGCTGCGCCTTACCGGGCCTACTCCCGAATTGTAGGCCCGGTAAGCGTAGCGCCACCGGGCTAAAAACTCATGCACGAAGCCGACCCGCCAGATGCACCGCCACGTCCACCCCGCTGCGCTCCAGCGAAATGGATTCGCCTTCCCACGCCGCCTGCCGCGTCAGACAGGTCAGGATGCCCCCTGGCGGCATCTCAATCGCCAGCCGCGCTTCACGCTCGTTAGCGGAAATCACCGCCTCCTGCCAGCGCACGGTTCGCGCCATATTCATCGCCAGATCGTCGGCAATTTTCTCCGGCTGCCAGAGCACGCGTCCGGTACTGCCGCTCAGGTACGCACAGCGCGGACGTGAAAGCGTGACCGAATTAAATGCTGCCACCAGCTTCTGCGCCGGTTCCGCCAGCAGTTCACAGTGCGACGGTACGCTCACCGCCAGCCGCTTAGCCTTGCTCGCGCCTTTTGCCAGGGCGCGCTCCGCCACCTGCGCCATGCCGTCATCGGTTCCGGCAATCACGATCTGCGTTTCGGCGTTCAGGTTAGCAATATAGGTTCCTGTCCCCTGAATCAGGTTTTCCACCTGGGGCAGGGTCAACCCCATAATCGCCGTCAGGCCGTAACCGTGCGGGTAAGCCTGCTCCATCAGATCGCCGCGCAACGCCACCAGCTTCAGCGCGTCCGTAAAGTCCAGCGCACCGGCGATAACCGCCGCAGGATAAGCGCCAATGGACAGCCCGCTGACGATATCCGGCGACACGCCGCGACGTTCCAGCTCGCGCGCCCACGCCACGCCGGCAATCAACAGCGAAAGCTGAACCGCACGGGTGTGGGTTAACGAGCATGCGCTGTCCAGGGTATCGACTTCCGCCCCCAGCACAGCACGGGCCTGCTCCAGCTCCGTTCCCGGCAGGTTTTGCAGCATACCTTCATGCTGTGTGCCCTGCCCCGGAAAGGTAAACAGTATTTTCATTACTCCTCCCTGTGCCATGGATCCGCCACCAGGCGCGGTCCACATTGCGTTTTTAGCAGCGTTTTGCCGTCGCGTAACCATTCCGCCAGCGCGAATCCGCCCTCGGGCGTGTCCACCTGCGTATCCGCCCGGCACAACGCACGGCTGAGCTGAGCCTGCCAGCCAGTAAACGCCTCAGGGGAAACGGCACACGGGGCGCGGATGAGCAGATCGAGATCGCTGTCGGCGTGGATCACCGGAATGCCGGTCGCCAGCGCGTAACCCGTACTGCCGGTTATCCCCCACGTCCACGTCCACGACTGCTGCGCAAGCTGAAGCGCCACCTGAACCGGCGGCTGAGTGATAAACGGCGAACGCAGCAGGTCGGCGGCAACGCTCAAATCTTCGGGCGACACCACGCGCAACACGTTCTCAGGCTTCACCCATCCGCCCGCCCGCTGGTCGCGGCGCAATCCGCGCACGCCAACGGGAATACGGCCTTCATTATCAACATCACGCCGCACCACTACCGGTAGTCCGGTATGCCAGGCCGCGTCCACCCAGGATTCGGTAACCCCTTCCAGGGCGTCGCGCGCGGTAAGCCAGATGAGGTCGTGTGGGCGTAATGTTGTGGTCATGATTACATTCCTGAAGTCAGCGAGATAAACAGCGGCAGCGACAGGATACACAGTACGGAGCTCAACAGCAGCACGGCTTCAGCATCCGGCGACTGCACGCCAAAGCGGTTACCGAACACCACGCCAAAGAAGCCCGCGGACAGCGCAATCATCAGGATGGCGGTGATCGCCACGGAGCCGTGCAGACCGAAGATTAAAACGATACCCCAGGCGATCGCTGGCTGGATCAGCAGCTTGGCGATAGTGGAAGTGATCACCATGGTGTTGATCTGAAGTTTACGCGCGGAGAGGATCACCCCGGTCAGGAACAGCGCCGCAGCGGTCGCAGACAGTCCCAGCGGTTTAATCGCCGCCAGTACCAGCTCCGGCATTTTGATGCCGATAGCGGACAGGATCACACCCAGCAGCGGGCCCATCACGATCGGTTTTTTAATGGAACGCCACATCAGCACCGGCAGCATGGAAAGCGTTGAACCCGAGTTATTGCCTTCGGCGCGGGCTTTCTCACGCTCCAGAATCAGCAGGCAGAACGGGGTCATCAACACTGAACCACAGGCGATGGAGACCGCCACGGACAGTGAGGTTGAAGGGCCTTCGCCCAGCACGCTGCCCAGAATCGGCAGGCCAAGCGCCGCGTAGTTTGGCAGGGCGACGGTAAGCGTCAGCACGGCCGCATCCTGCGGGGATTTTTTAAACACTTTCGTCGCGAGGAAGTAGATGACCGCATAGGTGATCCACATCGCCAGGGTGAGCACCAGGATCAGCGGCGACTGCGCCACGATGCCGGTCCACGGGGTTTGCACGGTGGCGCTGAACAGCGCAGCCGGGAGTGCAAAATCCATCACGAAGATATTCAGCAGGGAAACATTTTTGTTATCGACCATCTTTGCCTTACCGGCCCAGAATCCCAGCAGCATGATGACGAAAATCGGTGCAAGAGCATGAACAATTACGTAAGTCATAAATCACCTGTAGTAAAAAAGTTTAAGCACTGGCGCGATGTTTATTATTTTCAGGATGCAGGTTCCCGCGTGGACGCAACGGGCGCGCCCACGGGGTGATGCATCTGGCAGGTCTCTTTTTACTTACCAGCTGGCTCGCATACGTTCACGTACGAGCGCCGAGCTGCGGCGGTTGTCAGCACCCAGACGTTTTTTCAACGTGGTGTCCTGACGAGCGTCGCTGATGGCCTGTTGCAGGGTGGTTTTCACCCGCGTCAGATCGCTTTCGGTAGGGGCATCCGGATTGCTGATATCCAGCAGGTCGGAAAGCAGCCCCAGCGTGGCGTAGTTGCTGATGTCATACGCCATTGGCGGAATGGTTGCAGCCAGTTTTTCCAGCGCCTCAACGGTACGCAGCGTAATGCGCGCCGCAGACTCTTTGCCCATGGCATGGATCAGCACGCCTTTATCGTTGAAGGCAATCAGACGGTTAGCCTGGTAGCCGTGCGCCAGAAACGCGCCGGACATGGCCTTACCGACGATAAGACCAATCACCGGATGACCCGCCAGCCGCGCATTAGCGTAGGCGGCAGCGGCGCCGGCCAGCGCCTGGTGGATACCAAACGCCTCTTCGCGACGGCCATAGGCCTGGCTTGGGACGTCGATTACCGCCACAATCGGGCGCTTCACGGCTTTGTCTGCGTCGGCGGCGACGGTTTCGCTGACTACTTTTGCCAGCGTCCATCCTTCCAGCAGGCCGACTTCACCCTGCGCCGCGCGCGGGAAGTGGTTGTTGGCGTCCGGCACCACGGCGACAAAACGCACCGTTTCACCGTTTAGCTCGCCGTCTGCGGCCTGCACGGACGGGCATAACCCCTCCAGACGTTTCGCGTTCGGGGCCAGAGTTTCCAGCCAGAGTTCGCCACGGCTAATTGCGTTAGTCATCATTTCACCTCCCGGGCAAAAAGCGCTTTAATCTGTTCGGCATCGGCCTGTTTGCGGGTGTCGAAATTCGTCAGACGGTTCAGGTAATCGTCGTAGTTATCGGTGCGATGTTTCGCCGGTACGCCTTTGGCGATGGCGTCGTTCATCGCGGCTTTCACCGCGTTCACGCCGTCGCCCACCAGCGCGTCCACCAGCCCGCTTTCAAAGCGTACTTCGCCGCCGGTCATGCTCCAGATAAACGGACGGTCGCGGGAGTCATACTCTTCAATGCCCGCTTCCTGCTCGATAACCTGCGGACCGTTGAGGCCGAGCCGCGCTTCGCGGGTCACAATCAGGTAGCTGCACAGCGCCGCGGCGATAGACATCCCACCGAAGCAGCCCACGGTCCCGGCGACAATCCCGACGACCGGGGTATAGCGACGCAGGTCAACGATCGCGGCGTGGATATCGGCAATCGCCGCCAGGCCGAGGTTGGCTTCCTGCAAACGTACGCCGCCGGTTTCGAGGCACAGCACCGCCTGAGTCGGAATGCCGTTGCGGTTATCTTCCGCCGCCAGCTCCAGCGCCGCCGCCATTTTGGCGCCGGACACTTCGCCCATGCTGCCGCCCTGGAAGGTGCCTTCAATCGCCACCACCACCGCAGGCTGGCCGTTGATGGTCCCTTTCGCGACCACCATGCCGTCATCGGCCTGAGGAACAATCCCCTGTGGCCCAAGCCACGGAGAGATAATGCCTTCAAACGGATCCAGCAGTTCGCGGTAGCTGCCGTCGTCGAGCAGCGCCTGCGCACGCTGGCGCGCTTTTAATTCGATAAAGCTGCTGTCATCACGCATGGTTCACCCCTTCAAAAACCTGTTCGATACGAATGCGTGCCACGCCCGGCGTCGCGCCGAAGTCGTGGATGGTCAGCTTACCTGCGGGCAGGCTGCTGACGGTTTGCAGGCGGTTGAACAATGCCTCCCAGCGCCCGCGGCTGTTGTCGACGGAGGTGGTGATATCAATGGTTAAGGTCTGGCCCGGTTCGGCGGTGAAAAGCACCTCCATATCCCCGGAACCGACGACCCCTGCCAGCGCCCTGCCGCTTACTTCGCGGCTGGCGGGCACGGTCAATGTGATTTTTTCCATAACATCCTCTTAATGCTTTGAATAGGGCGTTTCGGCGCGGTCAAGAAACAGCGTGGCGGCAAGCAGGTCTGCGGCTCCGCCCGGCGAGGCGTTAAGCGCCAGCATCTGACGGTCTAACCGCGCCAGCGCCTGCTGCCCCGCGAGGGTTGCGCATCCTCCGGCGTTCAGCACCGCACGGGCGCCGTTCTGCATGGCGTCCAGCCCCTCCATGCCGGCGCGCGACAGCACGCAGGTGTCGGTGAGCGAGGTCATGATCGCCATCAGCGCGTCGAGTCTGGCCTGCGTTTCGCTGCTGCCGTTGAGACGGCTGAGGCGAAGCTGCGGCAGCGCGCGTTGCATGATGTGCGGAAACGCCTGCTGAGCCTCTTCACGCGCGCCCGGCACACGGTAGCGGTGCGTGACGCGTAACCCCTTGCTGAACACTTTCGGCGCCGCGTCATCCGGCAGCTTCGCCAGCTGAGCGGCGGTGTTCGCGACGGTTTGCGCCCTGGCATCGCCGCCCAGCATCGCCACCGCGCTCACCAGCAATCCCAGCGCCCAGATCGCGCCACGGTGCGTGTTCACGCCGTCGGTAGCGGCCATCATCTGCCGTTCACCTTCGCGACCCAGGCGGCCAACGGTTTGCCTGAGGGCAATATCCGCCGGACGCTGCCAGCTCTGCTGCGCCAGCGCCTGAAACGTGGGGGTCAGGCTGTGAGCGGAGCGCTCCATCAGCGCAAGCGATAAATCGTGGTGCGCGCCGTTCCCCCGGCTGTCCACCAGACCGGGCTTCGGGCTTAAACGTGCTTCGTCAATCAGACACTGCGTGGCGGTTCGCGCCAGCCATTCGGCACCGCCTTCAACCTGGATCTGGGGCAGAAGTTTCATTACCAGCTCCGGAATTTCGCAGGTGGGTTGTAAAGACCGCCGGACCATTCCACCAGGTCCGCGACGCTACCGGCCGCCAGCAGCGAACGGGTGGCATCGGTGCGGCGAATGCCCATATCTTCCGGATACACAACCTTGCCGCTCTGGCGCAGTTCCGCCACGCGTTTGGCGTCAACGCCCAGACCGATATCGGTGATACCCGCCACGGCGGCGACCATGGCGCGACGCTCTTCCAGATCTTTCGCCCGGTAGAGGTAAGCAATCCCCTCTTCCGTCAGCACGTGGGTGACGTCATCGCCGTAAATCATGACCGGCGCCAGCGGCATACCAGAGGCTTTCGCGACCTCAACGGCGTCGAGTTTTTCCACGAAGGTTGGCTTCACGCCCGCCTGGAAGGTTTCCACCATCTGCACGACCAGCTTTTTACCGCGCTGCATCGGGTCAGGCTCGGTGATCATGTTCAGCCAGGCCGGTGTGGCGTGGCGACGACCGTGCGGATCGTGGCCCATGTTTGGCGCGCCGCCGAAGCCGGAAAGACGGCCGCGGGTCACGGTTGAGGAGTTAGCGTAACCGTCGACCTGTAGCGTGGAGCCGATAAACATATCGACCGCGTACTGACCTGCCAGCTGACAGAAGGCGCGGTTAGAGCGCATGGAGCCGTCGGCACCGGTAAAGAACACGTCAGGACGGGCGCGGATGTACTCTTCCATTCCCAGCTCGCCGCCGAAGCAGTGGACGCTCTCCACCCAGCCGCTTTCGATGGCCGGGATCAGCGTTGGATGCGGGTTCAGGGTCCAGTGTTTACAGATTTTGCCTTTGAGTCCGAGCTGTTCGCCGTAGGTTGGCAGCAGCAGCTCGATCGCTGCGGTGTTAAAGCCAATCCCGTGGTTCAGGGACTGCACCTGGTGTTCAGCGTAGATGCCTTTAATCGCCATCATCGCCATCAGGATATGTTCCTGTTTGATCAGGCGCGGGTCACGGGTGAAGAGCGGTTCGATAAAGAACGGCTTATCGGCAACCACCACAAAATCAATCCACGAGCCCGGAATATCCACACGCGGCAGGTCGCACTCGTCGTCCACCAGCTCGTTCACCTGCGCGATGACGATGCCGTCATGGAACGCGGCGGCTTCCACCAGCGCCGGAGTATCTTCGGTACTCGCCCCGGTATAAAGGTTGCCTTTGCGGTCCGCTTTAAAACCGGCAATCAGCGCCACGTTTGGCGATAGGTCGACGTATAAACGTGAGTAGAGTTCGATGTAGGTGTGAATCGCCCCGATTTCGAGCTGACCATCCTCCAGCAATTGGGAGATTCGCAGGCTTTGCGTACCGGAGAAGGAGAAGTCCAGCTTGCGGGCGATGCCTTTCTCAAAGATGTCCAGATGTTCGCTGCGGCCCACGCTCGGCATGATCATATGCAGATCGTGCACGATTTGCGGGTTCACTTCCGCCAGTGAACGGGAAAGGAAATCCGCCTGCTTCTGGTTGTTGCCTTCCAGAACGACTTTGTCGCCTGGTGCGATCAGTTTTTCCAGCATGGCGACAAGATCGCCGGTTGGCAGTACCTTGCCCTGCACCGGTACGGACGCCAGACGACGCGCTTTCTCACTGCGTCGGGTGTTCCATTGCCGGGTGGGTGTTTGCCCAGATAACATTATTAACCTCCTGATTCAGCACATCATTCTGATTTGCTTAACGTTGAGTAAAGTGTGCGCTCTGGTGAGAAAGGCATCAATTAAGCGTAGAGCCAAATCATTAGCCTGAGAGTAATAATCAAGGTAAATATTTGTGATCGGGATCAGTTCATGTTTCGGAAAAACGGGCTAAACGGGGTACAATTCGGAAGGTATAGTTAATTTCTGACAAGAATCAGCATCGCCCTTATGACCCAAATCATTCCCTCAGACTTCGACATTGCAGCCGAAGAGAGCGCAGAGTTCGTGCCCATGCGCGGTGTGGCTAACCCTCACCTGCAAACCATGCTGCCGCGCCTGATCCGCCGCAAGGTACAGTTCACCCCGCACTGGCAACGGCTGGATTTGCCGGACGGCGATTTTTTGGATCTCGCCTGGAGCGAAGATCCGGATCGGGCCAGACATAAACCCCGTCTGGTGGTGTTTCACGGTCTGGAAGGCAGCCTGCACAGCCCTTACGCACACGGTCTCATTGAGGCGGCGAAAGCCCGCGGCTGGCTTGGGGTAGTGATGCATTTTCGCGGATGCAGCGGCGAGCCTAATCGTCAGAAACGTATTTATCACTCGGGTGAAACCGAGGACGGTACCTGGTTCCTGCGCTGGCTAAGAGACAATTTCGGCGAGGCGCCAACGGCAGCGGTGGGGTATTCGCTGGGCGGCAATATGCTGGCCTGCCTGCTGGCGAAGGAGAGCGACGCCGTACCGCTGGATGCGGCGGTGATCGTCTCTGCGCCCTTTATGCTGGAGCAGTGCAGCTATCATATGGAAAAGGGGTTTTCGCGAGTGTACCAGCGCTACCTGCTCAACCTGCTGAAAGCCAACGCCGCGCGCAAGCTGAAGGCCTATCCGGATACGCTGCCTGTGACGCTGCAACAGCTCAAACGCGTGAAGCGCCTGCGCGAGTTTGATGATTTGATCACCTCGAAAATTCACGGCTTTGCCGATGCGATTGACTATTACCGTCAGTGCAGCGCCATGCCTTTACTGAACCAAATCACGAAACCTACGCTGATTATCCACGCCAAAGATGATCCGTTTATGGATCATCACTCGATTCCGGCGCCCGATCATCTGCCGGCCAACGTGGAGTATCAGCTCACCCAATTCGGGGGACACGTCGGCTTTGTCGGCGGCACGCTGCGTCGGCCAAAAATGTGGCTTGAGACGCGTATTCCCGACTGGTTAACGGCTTATCTGGACGGTAAATAATGATTATTCCCTGGCAGGATCTCTCTCCCGACACGCTCGATAATCTGATTGAAAGCTTTGTCTTGCGCGAAGGCACCGATTATGGTGAACATGAACGTTCGCTTGAACAAAAGGTCAACGATGTTAAGCGCCAGCTTAAAAGCGGCGACGTGGTGCTGGTATGGTCCGAACTGCATGAGACGGTCAATATCATGCCCCGCAACGCGTTTCACGGCTGATCTTTACACTTTTCCAGTCAGGGAGTTGCTATGTCTGCCAGACATCCGGTTATTGCCGTTACGGGTTCGAGTGGGGCGGGAACCACTACCACCAGCCTCGCCTTCCGCAAGATCTTCGCCCAGCTTAACTTACGGGCGGCAGAGGTAGAAGGCGACAGCTTTCACCGCTACACGCGCCCGGAGATGGATATGGCCATCCGCAAGGCGCGCGATCTGGGTAAACACATCAGCTACTTCGGCCCGGAGGCCAATGACTTCGGCCTGCTGGAGCAAACCTTCCGTGAATACGGGCAAAGCGGTACCGGGCAGTCCCGCAAGTATCTCCACACCTACGATGAAGCCGTGCCCTGGAACCAGGTCCCCGGCACGTTCACGCCCTGGCAGCCGCTGCCGGAACCGACTGACGTGCTGTTTTACGAAGGATTGCACGGCGGCGTGGTGACGCCTCAGCACGACGTGGCGCGCCACGTGGATTTGCTGGTGGGGGTGGTGCCGATTGTTAACCTTGAGTGGATCCAGAAGCTGACGCGTGACATGAGCGAGCGCGGCCATTCGCGAGAGGCGGTCATGGACTCGGTGGTGCGCTCCATGGAAGATTACATCAACTTCCTGACGCCGCAGTTCTCCCGAACCCACATTAACTTCCAGCGCGTCCCCACCGTGGACACCTCTAACCCGTTCGCTGCAAAAAGCATCCCGTCGCTGGACGAGAGCTTTGTGGTGATCCACTTCCGCAACCTGGAAGGCATTGATTATCCCTGGCTGCTGGCGATGCTACAGGGTTCGTTTATTTCGCACATGAATACGTTAGTGGTACCGGGCGGAAAAATGGGGCTGGCAATGGAGCTGATCATGACACCGCTGGTGCAGCGGCTGATGGAAGGAAAGCAGATCGCGTGAATTGTTTTGCCCGGTGGCGCTGCGCTTACCGGGCCTACGGGCGTGCTTTTGTAGGGCGGGTCAGCGAAGCGCCACCCGCCAAAAATTAAGCCGCGATCACTTCATACGAATGGGTGATTTTTACCGCTTTCTCCAGCATTAACGCCACAGAGCAGTATTTTTCCGCAGACAGGTCAACCGCACGCGAGACCGCTGCGTCCTTCAGTTCTTTGCCGGTGACGATAAAGTGCAAATTAATATGCGTGAACAGGCGGGGCGCCTCTTCACGACGTTCCGACGTCAGCTTCACTTCACAATCGGTCACGTCATGACGGCCTTTTTGCAGGATCGACACCACGTCGATCGCACTGCATCCGCCTGCCGCCATCAGCACCATTTCCATTGGGCTTGGCGCTTTATCGCCGGAGTTGCCATCCATCAAAACCTGGTGCCCGGAAGCAGACTCGCCCAGGAACGTTAACCCTTCAACCCATTTCACACGCGCTTGCATATTCACTCACTCCAACGTTGCATTTTTTATGACAGATTACGTGTACGTTACATTTCTCGCAACGGAAGGCGACCTGCGTCATGCTGAAGCGAGACACCAGGAGACACGCGGCGAAAGCTATGCTAAAACACTCTGGATGCTACAGTAATACATTGACGTTACACATGTATGCAGAGGACATCAAACTTTACTGGCTGCGAAACGTTACGACAGCCGACTTCCCAGGTATGGGTAAGAATTCGATTGCAACCCCAGAGTCCGGATGCATCTTATGACTCTGGTGACAGCTTATAACAGAGGATAACAGCGCATGGTGCTTGGCAAACCGCAAACAGACCCGACTCTCGAATGGTTCTTGTCTCATTGCCACATTCATAAGTACCCATCAAAGAGCACGCTGATTCACCAGGGTGAAAAAGCGGAAACGTTGTATTACATCGTTAAAGGCTCGGTGGCCGTGCTGATCAAAGATGAAGAAGGGAAAGAGATGATCCTTTCTTATCTGAACCAGGGCGATTTTATCGGTGAACTGGGCCTGTTTGAAGAAGGCCAGGAACGTAGCGCCTGGGTTCGTGCAAAAACAGCATGTGAAGTGGCTGAAATTTCTTACAAGAAATTCCGTCAGCTGATTCAGGTCAACCCTGACATCCTGATGCGTCTTTCTTCCCAGATGGCACGCCGTCTGCAAGTGACCTCTGAGAAGGTGGGTAACCTCGCCTTCCTGGACGTGACCGGTCGTATCGCGCAGACGCTGTTGAACCTGGCGAAACAGCCAGACGCCATGACCCACCCTGACGGTATGCAAATTAAAATTACCCGTCAGGAAATCGGTCAGATCGTCGGCTGCTCCCGTGAAACAGTGGGCCGTATCCTGAAGATGCTGGAAGACCAGAACCTGATCTCTGCCCACGGTAAAACTATCGTGGTCTACGGAACCCGTTAATTTCGGTCAAACGGCGTGCCGCCGCAGGGTGGCACGCCGTTTTTGTCTCTACTCCTCATGTGGCGCAGGCTGATCTATCACCCGGAAGTTAACTACGCACTACGACAAACGCTGGTGTTGTGTCTTCCCGTGGCCGTGGGCCTGATCCTCGGACATCTTCAGCAAGGCCTGCTGTTTTCCCTCGTGCCCGCCTGCTGCAACATTGCCGGTCTGGATACACCGCATAAACGCTTTTTTAAACGTCTGATTATTGGCGGCTGCCTGTTTGCTGGCTGTAGCCTTGCCGTACAACTCTTACTGGCCCGCGACATTCCTCTGCCGTTGATCCTGACCGTGCTGGCGATGACGCTCGGCGTCACCGCCGAAATCAGCTCGCTGCACGCCCGCCTGCTTCCCGCGTCGCTGATTGCCGCCATCTTCACCTTAAGCCTTGCGGGCAATATGCCGGTGTGGGAGCCATTGCTGATCTACGCCCTCGGCACGCTGTGGTACGGGCTGTTTAACTGGTTCTGGTTCTGGCTGTGGCGGGAACAGCCGCTGCGCGAATCCCTGAGCCTGCTCTACGTGCAGCTTGCTGAATACTGCGAAGCAAAATACACCCTGCTCACTCAACATACCGACCCGGAAAAATCCCTGCCGCCGCTGCTGGCGCGCCAGCAAAAAGTGGTGGATCTGATCAGCCAGTGCTATCAGCAGTTGCACATGCTTGCCGCCAACAAAAATCATGAATACAAGCGGCTGCTGCGAACCTTCCAGGTCGGGCTGGATTTGCAGGAGCATATCTCCGTCAGCCTTCATAATCCGGAAGAGGTGCAAAAGCTGGTGGAGCGCAGCCATGCGGAAGCGGTGATCCGCTGGAACGCGCAGACCGTCGCGGCGCGCCTGCGGGTGCTGGCTGACGATATCCTCTATCACCGCTATCCGACGCGCTTTAACATGGACAAACAGCTCGGCGCGCTGGAAAAGATTGCGCGTCAGCACGCGGATAACCCGGTCGGGCAATTTGCTGCCTGGCATTTCAGCCGCATCGCCCGGGTGTTACGCACCCAGCGCCCGCTTTATGCCCGGGACCTGATGGCCGATAAGCAAAAACGGCTGCCGCTGCTGCCCGCGCTCAAAAGCTATCTATCACTGAAATCTTCCGCCCTGCGCAATGCCGCGCGGATCAGTGTGATGCTGAGCATCGCCAGCCTGATGGGAATGGCCCTGCACCTGCCGAAACCCTACTGGATCTTAATGACCGTGCTGTTTGTCACCCAGAACGGCTATGGCGCCACGCGGGTGCGCATTCTGCATCGGGCGGGCGGTACGATGGCGGGGCTGATTATCGCGGGCGTGACGCTGCACTTTCACGTGCCGGAAGGCTATACCCTGGCCGGTATGCTGGCGATCACGCTGGTGAGCTACCTGATCATCCGCAAAAACTACGGCTGGGCGATGGTGGGCTTTACGGTCACGGCGGTGTATACCCTGCAACTGCTCACGCTTAACGGGGAACAGTTTATTATTGCCCGGCTGGTCGATACGCTAATTGGCTGCCTGATCGCCTTTGGCGGCATGGTCTGGTTGTGGCCGCAGTGGCAAAGCGGGTTGCTGAGGCAGAACGCCCACGACGCGCTCGAAGCCGATCAGCAGGCCATTCGTCTTATTCTGAGCGATGACCCGCAGCCCTCTCCGCTGGCCTACGAGCGCATGAAGGTCAACCAGGCGCATAACGCCCTGTTCAACTCCCTTAACCAGGCCATGCAGGAGCCGGGCTTTAACGCGCACTATCTGGCTGACATGAAGCTGTGGGTCACGCACAGCCAGTTTATCGTCGAGCATATTAATGCCATGACCACGCTGGCGCGCGAACACACGATGCTGACGCCAGACCTGGCGCAGCGCTATTTGCAGTCGTGTGAAATTGCGTTGCAGCGCTGTCAGCAGCGTCTGGAGTATGACGCGCCGGGTGAGTCAGGGGATTCGAATATTCTGGAAGCGCCGGAGACGCTGACCCACGGGCCGATGAGCACCCTTGAGCAGCATTTACAGCGCGTTCTCGGGCACCTGAACACCATGCACACCATTTCGTCGGTGGCATGGCGTCAGCGCCCGCATCACGGGATTTGGTTAACGCGCCGGTTAAAACGAACCGCGTATTAGCCGCTGACGATCTTCGCGACCGCCGCGGCAAAACGGGTTAATCCGTCTTCGATGTCTTTGTCTTCCACCACCAGCGATGGCGCAAAGCGCATCACGTCCGGCCCGGCGTTGAGCACCATGACGCCTTCGTGCGCGGCGGCGTGCAGGAAATCGCGCGCGCGGCCTTTGTACTGCGGCTTCAGTTCGGCGCCGATCAGCAGCCCCATCCCGCGGATGTCGCTGAAGACATCAAACTGTTCGTCAATCTGCTGAAGATGTTTCACAAACAGGTCGCGTTTCGCATTCACGCCATTCAGGACGTCCGGCGTATTAATGATGTCGAACGCCGCACCCGCCACGGCGCACGCCAGCGGATTACCGCCGTAGGTGGAGCCGTGTGAGCCCACATGAAATGCGGAAGCGATATCCTGGGTGGTGAGCACCGCACTGACCGGGAAACCGCCGCCGAGCGCTTTCGCGCTGGTCAAAATATCCGGCGTTACGCCGTAGTGCATATAAGCAAACAGGTCTCCGGTACGCCCCATCCCACACTGCACTTCATCAAACACCAGCAGCGCCTGGTGCTCGTCGCACAGCTCGCGCAGCCCTTGCAGAAATTCCGGGGTGGCCGCCGTGACGCCGCCTTCCCCCTGAATGGGCTCGACCACCACGGCACAGGTGTGATCGTCCATCACCGCTTTAACGGCGTGGAGATCGTTAAACGGCACGTGGATGATATCCGCAGGTTTCGGACCAAAGCCGTCGGAATACTTCGGCTGGCCGCCAACGGAAACGGTAAAGAAGGAGCGACCGTGGAAGGCGTTATGGAAGGCGATGATTTTGGTTTTGTACGGGCTATGACGCGTGGTTGCGTAGTAGCGCGCCAGCTTAAAGGCGGTTTCGTTGGCTTCGGTGCCGGAGTTCATAAACAGCACGCGTTCGGCGAAGGTGGCATCGATGATCTTACGCCCCAGACGCAGCGCCGGTTCGTTGGTGAACACGTTGCTCGTGTGCCACAGCGTTTCGCCCTGCGTTTTCAGCGCGTCCACCAGCGCAGGATGGCAATGGCCCAGCGCCGTCACCGCAATACCGCCTGCGAAATCAACATACTCGTTGCCCTGCTGATCCCAGACGCGGCTGCCTCTCCCTTTCACCGGGATAAACTCAGCCGGTGCATAAATCGGCAGGATCACTTCATCGAATGTCGCGCGGGTAATTGCTGGTTGTTCAGTTGCCATGTCATGACCATCCATTTTTATGTCACATTGATTGTGAAAATATAATCACAAAATATGCATAAAAAATCACAACAAGGCAACAGATATTCAGCGATTAAGGAAATTGGCCAGCAGCGCGTGCCCCTGTTCGCTGAGAATGCTTTCCGGGTGGAACTGCACGCCTTCCAGATCGTACTCACGGTGACGAATGCCCATGATCTCCTGCGTCTCGCTCCAGGCGGTGACCTCAAAGCAGGCCGGCAGGGTCGGCGGATCAATGATCAGAGAATGGTAGCGCGTCACGGTTAACGGATTGTTTAGCCCCAGAAATACGCCGGTACCGGTGTGCGTGACCGGAGAGGTTTTGCCGTGCATGACTTTCGCGGCACGGACAATGGTGGCGCCAAAGACCTGCGCAATGGCCTGATGACCCAGGCAGACGCCCAGAATCGGCAGTTTGCCCGCATAATGGCGGATCGCCTCCAGCGAGATACCGGACTCCGAAGGGGTACACGGCCCCGGCGAAATCACGATTTTCTGGGGTGCCAGCGCGTCAATGTCAGCCAGCGCGATCTCATCGTTACGGCGGACAACCACCTCTGCCCCCAGCTCACAAAAATACTGGTAAAGGTTCCAGGTAAAGGAATCGTAGTTATCAATCAGCAGAATCATGGCGGCTCCTGAAAAAATGGCCGCCCTATTTTACGCAGATTCCCGCGCTTCGCTCACAACTTTGGCAAAGATGGCGTTCAGGGCTGTCAAATCCCCCATTGCCCCGCTCTGATTGGCGGCTGCCCAGTCGTTCGGGTCGATCCCCTGCCAGTTCAGCACATAGCCCGCATGAATAGCCAGTTGTTCAAAGAAGATCCGCTGGGCCACGCCATTACCGCTCATAAACGGATGTAGCATGTTGATTTCACAGTAGTAATGACTGATTCTGTCTGTAAACTCTTCTTTCTGAAGGCCCACCAGATATTTATCACTTTCCAGCGAAGCCATCAGCTCATTACCCACTTTCTCGATGTACTCGAAATGGCAAAAAGGAATGTCGCCCTTAGAAATATCGGCGGTGCGCAGCTCGCCCGCGCCTTTCATTTCGTTGCGGAATAAATGGCGGTGAATAAGACACAGATGGGGTAAACCCGGTGCGGAAGGCCCCAGTTCCAGCGTCTCGATATCAGGTTCAGCGGGACCCTTACCTTTTTCAAGGAGGCAGCTGGCCTGAAAATTGACCTTACGTTGTTGCTCCCAGAGACGGGATTTTTGCTTGTCGGTGAGTTTTTTCACTACGCCTCCCTGAATAGTCCGTTTGCCACAAGTATAAGCAGCAAAACGCGCTTTCGCAGGGAGGGCGGAAAGACACGGGCAGGATATGCCCGTGTGGAAGAACGATTATGGCAACACTTTCGCGGAGAGAATGACGACAGGCTTAGTCGGCACATTCTGGTATGGACCGACATCGTGAGTCTGAACCTGAGAGATCTTATCCGCAACGTCCATGCCTTTCACCACTTTGCCAAACACCGCGTAGCCAAAGTCGCGCTGACCGTGGTCCAGGAAGGCGTTATCAGCCACGTTGAGGAAGAACTGGCTGGTGGCGCTGTCTTTGTCCGCCGTACGCGCCATGGAGATGGTGCCGCGCTTGTTCAGCAGGCCGTTGTCTGCTTCATTTTTGATGGGCGGGTTGGGCTGTTTCTGCTGCATCTGCTCGTTAAAACCGCCACCCTGAATCATAAAGCCCGGGATCACGCGGTGGAACGTGGTGTTGTTATAAAAACCACTGTTCACGTAGTCGAGGAAGTTTTTCACCGAAACAGGGGCTTTCTGGCTATCCAGCTCCAGCTCAATATTCCCCGCAGAGGTAGTCAGCAGGACGTGGGGGTCTCCTTTGGCTGCCAGCGCAGCAGGGGAAACGGCAGAAAGAGCAAACACAGCTGCGACAGCCGCCAGTGTTGATTTGAGCATGAGAATTCCTTAACAAAGCGCAGTATAAAAAGCGAATGGCTTGATTCTAAAGAGCAGTATGAACCCAGACCAGTCTTTTACCTAATTTTACCAAATTGAAACAATTATTACCGCGCAAACGATTGCTCACCCCGCAACGTAATGTGATCTGCATCACGTTAAAACCTGCAATTGTGCTCAAAATTTTCTGAAAAGATTTAATTAGATCACTTTCGCGACTAAAATCTGCCCGCTCAAACGCAGTCATTGCGTTTTTCTTTACTTTTAACAGGCCAGACATGACTAACAGCAATCGCATCAAGCTCACATGGATCAGCTTCTTCTCTTACGCCCTGACCGGCGCGTTGGTGATCGTCACCGGGATGGTGATGGGAAATATCGCAGACTACTTCCAGCTGCCCGTTTCCAGCATGAGTAATACCTTCACCTTCCTGAACGCGGGGATCCTGATCTCTATTTTCCTTAATGCCTGGCTGATGGAAATCGTGCCGCTGAAAACGCAGCTGCGTTTCGGCTTCGTGCTGATGGTTGCCGCCGTGGCGGGCCTGATGCTGAGCCACAGCATCGCCCTCTTCTCTGCCGCCATGTTCGTGCTGGGTCTGGTGAGCGGGATCACCATGTCGATCGGTACATTCCTGATTACGCATATGTATGAAGGCCGCCAGCGCGGCGCGCGTCTGCTGTTCACCGACTCCTTCTTCAGCATGGCCGGGATGATTTTCCCGATGGTCGCCGCGTATCTTCTGGCGCGCAGCATTGAGTGGTACTGGGTGTACGCCTGCATTGGTCTGGTTTATGTCGCGATCTTTGTTCTCACCTTCGGCTGCGAGTTCCCGGTGCTGGGCAAAAAAGCGCAGACTACGTCCGAGCCGGTTGCGAAAGAAAAATGGGGTATCGGCGTACTGTTCCTCTCCATCGCCGCGCTGTGTTACATCCTCGGCCAGCTGGGCTTTATCTCCTGGGTTCCTGAATACGCGAAAGGTCTGGGCATGAGCCTGAACGACGCGGGTAAACTGGTGAGCGATTTCTGGATGTCTTACATGTTCGGCATGTGGGCGTTTAGCTTTATCCTGCGCTTCTTCGACCTGCAACGGATCCTGACCGTTCTGGCGGGTCTGGCAACCGTGCTGATGTATCTGTTCATCAACGGTTCCCCGGAGCATATGCCGTGGTTCATCCTGACCCTGGGCTTCTTCTCCAGCGCGATTTATACCTCGATCATCACCCTTGGCTCTCTTCAGACCAAAGTGGCCTCGCCAAAGCTGGTGAACTTCGTGCTGACCTGCGGCACCATCGGCACCATGCTGACCTTCGTGGTCACGGGCCCGATTGTTGCGCACAGCGGCCCGCTGGCGGCGCTGCATACCGCTAACGGTCTGTATGCAGTGGTATTCATCATGTGCTTCGTGCTGGGCTTTGTGACCCGTCACCGTCAACACAACCCGGCAACAGCTACCCACTAATCGCCGTAACCCCTTTGCGTACTGCAAAGGGGTTTTCCCCTGCTCACCCGCCCTTCCCGCCGATGGGTAAAAACCCCACTAAATTTGTGCGAAAAACGAGCAAGCACAAAAATCAAACAATATCCGTCACTTATAAAAATCCTGACAAATCATAGATATACCCACTAAGGGGTAGGTGAAGGCGTATTTGATTTGCATCAATAAGTGCCCCTGCTGAATCGTTAAGGTAGGCAGTAATAGAAAAGAAATCGAGGCAAAAATGAGCAAAGTCAGACTCGCTATCATCGGTAACGGCATGGTCGGCCACCGCTTTATTGAGGATCTTCTCGATAAAGCCGATGCTGAGCAGTTCGATATTACCGTGTTCTGTGAAGAACCCCGCAAGGCGTACGACCGTGTGCACTTGTCTTCCTACTTCTCTCACCATACCGCCGAAGAGCTCTCTCTGGTGCGTGAAGGGTTCTACGAGAAGCATGGCGTAAAAGTGCTGGTGGGCGAACGCGCTATCACCATCAACCGTCAGGAGAAAGTGATCCACTCCAGCGCCGGACGTACGGTTTTTTACGATAAGCTGATCATGGCGACGGGCTCGTATCCGTGGATCCCGCCTATTAAAGGGTCGGAAACCCAGGATTGCTTCGTTTACCGTACTATTGAAGACCTCAACGCCATTGAATCCTGCGCACGTCGAAGCAAACGCGGCGCGGTTGTCGGCGGTGGTCTGCTGGGTCTGGAAGCGGCAGGCGCGCTGAAAAACCTCGGCGTTGAAACCCACGTCATCGAATTTGCCCCGATGCTGATGGCGGAACAGCTGGACCATATGGGTGGCGACCAGCTACGCCGTAAAATCGAAAGCATGGGCGTGAAGGTTCACACCAGCAAGAACACCAAAGAGATCGTGCAGGAAGGCACCGAAGCGCGTAAAACCATGCGCTTTGCCGACGGCAGCGAGCTGGAAGTGGATTTCATCGTCTTCTCCACCGGTATTCGCCCGCGCGACAAGCTGGCCACCCAGTGCGGTCTGGCCGTTGCGCAGCGCGGCGGGATCATGATCAACGATACCTGCCAGACCTCCGATCCGGATATCTACGCCATCGGCGAATGCGCCAGCTGGAATAACCGCGTATACGGCCTGGTTGCACCAGGGTACAAAATGGCGCAGGTCGCCGTTGACCATATCCTCGGCAGCGAAAACGCCTTCACCGGCGCAGACATGAGCGCCAAGCTGAAACTGCTGGGCGTGGACGTGGGCGGTATTGGTGATGCGCATGGCCGCACCCCGAACTCCCGCAGCTATGTTTATCTGGACGAAAGCAAAGAAGTCTACAAACGTCTCATCGTCAGCCAGGACAACAAAACCCTGCTCGGGGCGGTGCTGGTGGGTGATACCAGCGACTTCGGTAACCTGCTCCAGCTGGTGCTGAACGCCATTGAGCTGCCGGAGAACCCGGACGCGCTAATCCTCCCGGCGCACGCCTCCAGCGGTAAGCCGTCCATCGGCGTGGATAAATTGCCGGACAGCGCGCAAATCTGTTCCTGCTTCGACGTGACCAAAGGCATGCTGATCTCCGCCATTAACAAAGGCTGCCACACTGTTGCGGCGCTGAAGGCGGAAACCAAAGCCGGGACCGGCTGCGGCGGCTGTATTCCTCTGGTCACTCAGGTGCTGAACGCCGAGCTGGCAAAACAGGGCATTGAAGTGAACAACAACCTGTGCGAGCACTTCGCTTACTCTCGCCAGGAGCTGTATCACCTAATCCGCGTGGAAGGCATTAAGTCCTTCGACGAACTGCTGGAGAAACACGGCCAGGGCTATGGCTGTGAAGTATGTAAGCCTACCGTCGGTTCCCTGCTGGCGTCCTGCTGGAACGAATATGTGCTCAAACCAGAACACACTCCGCTTCAGGACACCAACGATAACTTCCTGGCCAATATTCAGAAAGACGGGACTTACTCGGTGATCCCGCGTTCTGCCGGAGGGGAGATTACCCCGGAAGGGCTGGTCGCCGTGGGCCGTATCGCCCGTGAGTTTAACCTGTACACCAAAATCACCGGCTCCCAGCGTATCGGCCTGTTCGGTGCGCAGAAAGATGACCTGCCGGAAATCTGGCGTCAGCTGATTGAAGCGGGCTTTGAAACCGGTCACGCGTACGCCAAGGCGCTGCGCATGGCGAAAACCTGCGTCGGCAGCACCTGGTGCCGCTACGGCGTGGGCGACAGCGTGGGCTTCGGCGTAGAGCTGGAAAACCGCTACAAAGGCATCCGTACGCCGCACAAAATGAAGTTCGGCGTGTCAGGATGTACCCGTGAATGTGCGGAAGCCCAGGGGAAAGACGTGGGTATCATCGCCACCGAGAAAGGCTGGAACCTGTACGTGTGCGGTAACGGCGGGATGAAACCTCGCCACGCGGATCTGCTGGCCGCCGATCTCGATCGCGATACGCTGATCAAATACCTCGACCGCTTCATGATGTTCTACATTCGTACCGCCGATAAGCTGACCCGTACCGCGTCCTGGCTGGATAATCTCGAAGGCGGCATCGACTACCTGAAGTCGGTCATTATCGACGACAAGCTGGGTCTGAATGAACAGCTGGAATCCGAGATGACTCGCCTGCGCGAGGCGGTGATCTGCGAGTGGACCGAAACCGTGAACACGCCAGCGGCGCAGACGCGCTTCAAACACTTTATCAACAGCACCCAGCGCGACCCGAACGTGCAGGTGGTGCCGGAGCGCGAACAGCACCGTCCAGCGACCCCGTATGAACGTATTCCGGTGATGCTGGTGGAGGAAAACGCATGAGCCAGTGGGTAAACATCTGCAACATTAACGACATTCTGCCAGCAACCGGCGTCTGTGCCCTGCTGGGCAACGAGCAGGTGGCGATTTTCCGCCCTCGCCACGATGAACAGGTCTATGCCATCAGCAATATCGACCCGTTCTTCGAGGCCAGCGTGCTCTCCCGCGGTCTGATTGCGGAGCACCAGGGCGAGCTGTGGGTTGCCAGCCCGCTGAAAAAGCAGCGCTTCCGCTTAACCGACGGACTCTGCATGGAAGATGAAAGCTTCTCGGTCAAACACTACGACGTCCGCGTAAAGGACGGCGAGGTGCAGCTGAAAGCGTAACCTCTCGCCTTTTCAATAGGAAAGGCTTATGACCCCTTATGGGTAACGGCAGGAAAAACCGTATGTTCTGTACGATTCCTGCTGTTATCCTGACGTCAATTCTTCCCCCGCCATGAATGCTGTGAGGTAACGTCGTGGATCACCTGCCGATTTTTTGTCAATTACGCAACCGCGACTGCCTGCTCGTGGGCGGCGGCGATGTGGCTGAACGCAAGGCGCGCCTGCTGTTAGAGGCGGGCGCCCGACTGACCGTCAACGCCCTCACCTTCGCCCCTCAGTTTGACGTCTGGGCGCAGGAAGGGATGCTCACCCAGGTGCAGGGCGAATTTGATGAATCCCTGCTGGATACCTGCTGGCTGACCATCGCCGCAACGGATAACGATGATGTTAACCAGCGCGTCAGCGACGCCTGCGAAGCGCGCCGCATCTTCTGTAACGTGGTGGATGCGCCGAAAGAGGCGAGCTTTATCATGCCGTCGATTATTGACCGTTCACCGCTGATGATTGCGGTGTCGTCCGGCGGGCGCTCGCCCGTTCTTGCCCGTCTGCTGCGGGAAAAACTGGAAGCCGTGCTGCCGCAGCATCTTGGTCAGATTGCCCAATACGCCGGAGAGCTGCGCTCCCGCGTGAAGCAAACCTTCGCAACCGTGGGCGAACGCCGTCGCTTCTGGGAGAAGTTCTTTGTCAACGACAGGCTGGCGCAGTCCCTTGCCAATCAGGACACCAAAGCCGTTGAAGAGACGACCGAACAGCTCCTGAGCGAGCCGCTGGACCATCGCGGTGAAGTGGTGCTGGTGGGCGCAGGTCCCGGCGATGCGGGCCTGCTGACGCTGAAGGGTCTCCAGCAGATCCAGCAGGCGGACATCGTGGTGTATGACCGTCTGGTCTCTGATGACATCATGAATCTGGTGCGCCGCGATGCTGACCGCGTGTTCGTCGGCAAACGGGCAGGTTATCACTGCGTACCGCAGGAGGAGATCAACCAGACCCTGCTGCGGGAAGCGCAAAAAGGTAAGCGCGTGGTGCGCCTGAAGGGTGGCGATCCGTTTATCTTTGGTCGTGGCGGCGAAGAGCTGGAAACCCTGTGCAACGCGGGTATTCCGTTCTCCGTGGTGCCGGGCATTACGGCGGCGTCCGGCTGTTCTGCCTATTCCGGCATTCCGTTAACCCATCGCGACTATGCCCAGAGCGTGCGCCTGGTGACGGGCCACCTGAAAACCGGCAGCGAACTGGACTGGCATAATCTGGCCGCTGAAAAGCAGACGCTGGTGTTCTATATGGGGCTAAATCAGGCAGCCACGATCCAGGCGAAACTGCTGGAGCACGGCATGGAAGCAGATATGCCGGTCGCACTGGTGGAAAACGGCACCGCCATTACGCAGCGCGTGGTCGATGGCGTGCTGACGCAGCTGGGCGAGCTGGCGCAGCAGGTTGAAAGCCCGGCGCTGATCGTGGTGGGTCGCGTGGTTGCCCTGCGCGAAAAACTGAACTGGTTCTCCAGCCACTAACGCATAATCTCTCCCGGGAGTAGTCTTTAAGCGGACTACTCCCTTCTTACCTCAGTCGATAACATACCGCCCGCATAATGGAACTTTTCCATTTATTCCCTCGTGTTACATCCAATTTTCGATTTATTGACAAGGAATGCGTATGTTCAAACTGGCAAAAGCTGCCGTTCTGGTCGGCCTGTTATCAACTCTGACGGCCTGCACCGGTCACGTTCAAAATACTAAAAATAATTGCAGCTACGATTACCTGCTTCACCCGGCGATCTCCATTTCGAAGATCATCGGCGGTTGCGGCCCGGCGGCACAGCAGTAAGCGTTTTTCAGGCGTAAAAAAACCGGGGATGTCCCGGTTTTTTTGTTTCGTCAGTTTTGTCGGGTGGCGGCTCCGCCTTACCCGACCTGCACGGTCCCGTAGGCCGGGTAAGCGTAAGCGCCACCCGGCAAAGCGGCTTAAGGTTTCGCCACAAACCCAATCGCGTCGTACACCGCTTTCAGGGTTTCGGAGGCGCGCGCGCTGGCTTTTTCCGCGCCCTCTTTCATCACTTTTTGCAGGAAAGCTTCGTCGTTACGGTAACGGTGATAGCGCTCCTGCAACTCGGTCAGCATGCCGGAAACGGCGTCTGCCACTTCGCCTTTCAGGTGGCCGTACATCTTGCCTTCAAAGTGTTTTTCCAGCTCAGGGATGCTCTGTCCGGTCACACCGGAGAGAATGTCCAGCAGGTTAGACACGCCCGCTTTGTTCTGCACGTCGTAGCGCACCACTGGCGGCTCGTCGGAGTCGGTCACCGCACGCTTGAGCTTTTTCACCACCGATTTCGGATCTTCCAGCAGGCCGATAACGTTGTTGCGGTTATCGTCAGACTTGGACATCTTTTTGGTCGGCTCCAGCAGCGACATCACGCGCGCGCCGGATTTCGGAATAAACGGCTCAGGCACTTTGAACACGTCACCGTAAAGCGCATTGAAGCGCTGGGCAATATCGCGGCTCAGCTCCAGGTGCTGCTTCTGGTCTTCACCCACCGGCACCTGGTTGGTCTGGTACAGCAGAATGTCGGCCGCCATCAGCACCGGATAGTCAAACAGACCGGCGTTGATGTTTTCAGAGTAGCGGGCAGACTTATCCTTGAACTGGGTCATGCGGCTCAGCTCGCCGAAATAGGTGTAGCAGTTCAGCGCCCAGCCCAGCTGCGCGTGCTCTGGCACGTGAGACTGAACGAAAATGGTGCTCTTCTCTGGATCGATACCGCACGCCAGGTACAGCGCCAGCGTATCAAGTGTTGCTTTGCGCAGCTTCTCGGGATCCTGACGCGCGGTGATAGCATGCAAATCCACGATGCAGTAAATGCAGTGGTAGTCATCCTGCATGCTCACCCACTGACGTAACGCACCCATGTAGTTACCAATGGTCAGTTCACCTGAAGGCTGTGCGCCACTAAAAACGATGGGCTTAGTCATTATTCAATTCCTGATGTTCACTGTGCGAGAGCCCGAGTGCGGGCAACAAATCTTTGAAGTGGTCGAACACAACGTCCGGCTCACTCAACGTAATGGCTTCACCGTAGTTGTAGCCGTAGGTCAACCCAACCGACGGGCAACCTGCCGCTCTGGCAGCCAGAATATCATTGCGGGAATCCCCGACAAAGAGCAGCTCCGCAGGCGCTAAGGATAATTTTCCTGCCACCAGCAATAGCGGTTCCGGATGCGGCTTTTTATTCTGCACGTCATCGCCGCCCACAATTACGGAGAAGTATTTCGCGATATCCAGCGCTTCCAGCAGAGGCGCAACGAACGGTGTCGGCTTGTTAGTCACCAGTCCCAGCGGGATGCCTTTGGCATGTAGCGCGCTCAGCGTTTCAGCGACATCCGGGAACAGGAAGCTACCCTCTTCGACGGTCTCTTCGTAGAAACGGTCGAACAGTTTGCGCAGAATACGCTGCTGCTCATCCTGGGGAATATCCGCGTGGTCAACACTCGGTTTACCTTGCGCGGAACGCTGAGAGGCACGCTCCTGACGAGCCCAGGTCAGCGCGCGCTCCATCAGCACGTCTGCACCGTTACCAATCCACGTCACGACGCGCTCTTCGCCTGCAACGGGGAGTTCAAGGGCATACAGCGCCTGATCGACGGCGCGGGTTAATCCTGGCGCGCTGTCGACCAGCGTGCCGTCGAGGTCAAATGCTACACCCCGAATAGCCTGCAATTTATCCATGACTTACCTTCGCCAGTTCACGGCGCATTTCATCAATGACTTTTTTGTAATCCGGTTGATCGAAGATGGCGGAGCCTGCGACGAACATATCCGCCCCTGCCGCCGCAATCTCACCAATGTTATTGACCTTCACGCCGCCGTCCACTTCCAGACGAATATCATAGCCAGACTCATCGATACGGCGGCGCACTTCACGCAGTTTGTCGAGGGTCTGAGGGATAAATGACTGACCACCAAAGCCCGGGTTAACGGACATCAGCAGGATCACGTCCAGCTTGTCCATCACGTAGTCGAGATAGCTCAGCGGGGTCGCCGGGTTAAAGACCAGTCCCGCCTTACAGCCGTTCTCTTTGATCAGCTGTAGCGTGCGGTCAACGTGTTCGGAGGCTTCCGGGTGGAAAGTGATGATACTGGCACCCGCCGCGGCGAAATCAGGCACGATGCGGTCAACCGGTTTCACCATCAGATGCACGTCAATGGGCGCGGTGATCCCGTAGTTACGCAGTGCTTTAAGCACCATCGGACCGATGGTCAGGTTGGGAACGTAGTGGTTATCCATAACGTCGAAATGGACGACATCCGCGCCAGCCGCGAGAGCTTTGGCAGTGTCTTCACCCAGGCGGGCAAAATCGGCCGACAGAATTGAGGGGGCAATCAAAAACTGTTTCATCCGCATCTCCTTGAAATGTGTTTACCGGCGGGCAAAGGCTCAGGGTCGATAAAGCGCCAGAAGTTCGTCCACCTTTTTACGTGTGCCGCCGTTGCTGCTAATGCTACGCCGCACTTTTACCTGAAAATGCTTCGCGGCTTTGTACCATTCGCGCGTATCAGGCGTGTCGTGATTCGAAATTAACACCGGAATTCTTTTGCTGACCAGCTTTTCCGCCATCTCAGCCAGACGAGCCTGCTCGGCCGGGCTGAAGCTATTGGTGTGGTAGGCGGTGAAATTTGCCGTGGCAGACAGCGGCGCGTAAGGCGGGTCGCAGTAGACCACCGAGTTTACGCCCGCCAGATCCATGCACTCTTCATAGGAGAGACAGTAGAACTCGGCATTCTGCGCTTTTTCAGCAAAGTGATACAGCTCGTCCTGTGGGAAGTAGGGACGCTTATAGCGGCCAAACGGCACGTTAAACTCGCCACGCAGATTATACCGGCACAGACCGTTGTAACCATGGCGGTTGAGATAAAGAAACAACAGCGCGCGACGGAACGGATCCTGGCTTTGATTAAACTCAGCGCGGAACTGATAGTAGACGTCCGGGTTGTTGTTCTCTGGCGTAAACAGCTTCCGCGCCTCTTCCACATACTCATCGGTACGCAGTTTGACGATGTTATAGAGGCTGATAAGGTCGCTGTTGATATCCGCCAGGATATAACGAGAAAAATCGGTATTCAGGAACACCGATCCAGCACCCACGAAGGGCTCGATAAGACACTCGCCTTTCGGCAGGTGCTTTTTAATATCGTCGAGCAGGGGGTATTTCCCCCCTGCCCATTTCAGAAAAGCGCGATTTTTTTTCATGCTGACTAACTGATTACACCTTCTCCGGCTGTGGAGAAAGCTCCGACAGCATCCTGCGCTTTAAACATTACTTCAGATCGGCCTGCACCTGATGAATCGGCTTCGCCCACGGGTTTTTCGCCTGCACGTCGGCTGGCAGCGTGGAAACGGCACGTTTTGCTTCATCTTTGGAAGCATAAATACCACTCACCAGCACATACCACGGTTGACCGTTACGGGTCGTCTGATAAACCACGTAGTTTTTCAGATTCGATTTCTTCGCCCAGGCGTTGAGGTTGTCATAGTTAGACGAACTGCTCAGCTGAAGGGTGTAGTTGCTGGAAGAGGCCGACTGCAAAGAACCCACGTTGCCCGTCGTTTTACCTGATGCAGCGCCCGTTTTGGCTGCGGGAGCCGCAGGTGTTGTTGCAGAAGGTGTTGTTGCAGCAGGCGCGGTTGTGGTCGCCGTTGCTTTCGGTGCAGGCGTTGGCGCTTTAACCGGCTGGCTCACAGCAGGTTTGGTCTGCGCTGGCGCTTTCGTTTCTGGCGCTTTTGCCACGGTTTGCGGTTTCGTCTCACGCTTCGGCTCAATCACAGCCTGCTTACGCTCCTGGCGTGGCGCAGTCTGCGTCTGGCGCGGTTTGGTTTCCGTTGTCGCCGTTTGCTGCTGGGCATTGCTGCCATGAACTGGCGCAACGGTGGCTGGTTCAGTTGGCAGCGTGGAGTTCACCACGGCAGCGTTAACCTGCTCCTGATTCTGCGGCTGCATCAGCGCGTTATTCAGATCGCCCTGAACTTCAACACGCTGCTGGCCTTCAGGCGTCGCAGGCGCCTGGCCCTGAGTCGGGGTCGCAGAGACAGGCGGCAGAGAGATATCCTGGCCAGCGCTGGTGTTACCTGCGGTCTGCTCTGCGGAAGTGGTGCCCGGCGCAGGCTGAGCGCCATTCGCCTGGTTGCTCGCATCGTTACCAGACAGGTCGATGCTCTTCTCGGCAGACGCCGTCTGCTCGGTAGAATTGGTAGAAGGTGCTTTTAGCGCGGACCCAATGCCGACAATCAGCAAGACCAGCACCAGAACGCCAAGGCCCATCATGATGTACTGACGGGAGGCCGGTTTTGCCGCTACCGCTTTTTTACGTTTGCGCGGACGACGTTCAACAGGCTGTTCATCCATTAACTCTTCTTCGGATTCATACTCCTCGTCTTCACGCTCATTTCGCGCGTTACGGCTACGCGAAGGGCGACGATCGTCTGCATCCAGTTCGACATCGTCAAAGTTGATCTGCGGCTCGTTATCACGTTCTGAAGATTGACGAGAACGACCAGTACGACGATCGCTGGGATCGGGTTTCAGCTCGTCTTCTGGTTTGAATTCATCCATTTAACACCCCACTCAAAGGCTTCTGCCAACGACTCTGCATTTACCTGAAGCTAAAACGACCACCTGTTACAGCGGTCTGACCTTTCTAGTTGTTACGCCTGCTGACAATCAGCAATAGCGCCAAGTACGACTTCGTGCGGCACTCCGCCGCGCACTTCACTTTTCCCTATTGCAAGCGGGAGTACCAGACGCATCTCACCTGCCAATACTTTTTTATCGCGCATCATGTGGGGAAGGTACGCCTGCGCAGACATTTCCTGCGGACCACTCACCGGCAAGCCAGCACGTTTAAGCAACGCGATGATACGTGCTGTCTCTTCCGGCCTGAACTGCCCCAGACGTTCAGAGGCTCGCGCCGCCATAACCATTCCGGCAGCGACAGCTTCACCGTGAAGCCAGTTACCGTAGCCCATTTCGGCTTCGATCGCATGACCAAACGTATGCCCCAGATTCAGTAAAGCACGTAAGCCGGTTTCACGCTCATCTGCGGCAACGACTTCTGCTTTCAGCTCACAACAACGGCGAATACAGTAGGCCATTGCCTGCCCGTCGAGGCGCAGCAGCGCATCCATATTCTCTTCCAGCCAGGTGAAGAATTCCCCGTCAAGAATAATGCCGTATTTGATCACTTCTGCAAGGCCGGACGCCAGTTCGCGCGCTGGCAAGGTTTTCAGACAGTCGAGATCCACCACCACCGAGGCAGGCTGGTAGAACGCGCCAATCATGTTTTTGCCGAGCGGATGGTTAACCGCCGTTTTACCGCCCACAGAAGAATCGACCTGTGAGAGCAACGTGGTTGGAATTTGAATAAAGCGCACGCCGCGCTGATAGCTGGCGGCTGCAAAACCGGTCAGATCGCCCACAACGCCGCCGCCCAGGGCAAGCAGTGTTGTATCACGACCGTGCGGTTTTTGCAGAAGTGCGGTAAAGACGGTATCCAGTACCGTCAGGCTTTTGTACTGCTCGCCATCGGGCAGAATCACACTGTCGACCTTCACGCCCGCCTGCTCAAGCAGGTGACGTACACGGTCGAGATAAAGCGGAGCCAGCGTCTCGTTGGTGACCAGCATCGCCTGATCACCCGCTTTCAGTGGTAAGAAGGAAGCTGGGTCGTTAAACAAACCAGCCGCGATGGTGATAGGGTAACTACGTTCCCCGAGAGTAACTGTAATCCTCTCCATGACGCGACATCCACCTTAAATGCTTTTACCCGCAGGCGAGTGTATATAAAGCCAGAATCAGTTGCTTTCCAGCATATGAATAATCTGGTTTGCAACCACTTTAGCGCTTTGATCGTCAGTACGAATGGTCACATCAGCAATCTCTTCGTACAGAGGATTGCGTTCATCGGCCAAAGCTTCCAGAACTTCACGTGGCGGTGTTTCAACCTGCAACAACGGGCGCTTTTTATCACGCTGCGTGCGTGCCAGCTGTTTTTCGATGGTCGTCTCAAGATAGACCACTACGCCACGGGCGGAGAGACGGTTGCGGGTTTCGCGAGATTTTACAGAGCCGCCGCCAGTTGCCAGCACAATGCCCTGTTTTTCCGTGAGTTCGTTGATCACTTTTTCTTCTCGGTCACGGAAACCTTCTTCGCCTTCTACGTCGAAGACCCAGCCCACATCCGCTCCGGTTCGTTTCTCAATCTCTTGATCAGAATCGTAAAATTCCATATTGAGTTGTTGAGCTAACTGACGCCCAATAGTGCTTTTGCCGGCACCCATAGGCCCAACCAGAAAGATATTGCGTTTCTCTGCCATTTTTTCGGTACTACTAAGACTATTCGTTAATGGTAATCCCCGCTGCGCAGACACCCGGCGTAGCAGGACATGAACTGAAACCTCATTTGCAATAGAGCGAGAGTCAGACGAAAAATTATCTCAATACTCCGGCTTGTTTGGCAACTGATTAAATCACCGTTCCCGGCGCATAAGGAAATAAGACGTAAGTCCAACTCAAATCGGTACTCCTTGTATGCTAATTCATGCCCCACGTCAAACATCTGCAACAAACTGAATGCAAAATCATTGCGGGGATCGTTACCCATTAATGAATACTGACCAGACGTGGCGTGATAAACACCACTAACTCGCGCCGTTCGTTATCTTTTCCGTCATGGCGGAACAGCTGACCCAGCCACGGAATGTTGCCCAGCACGGGCACGCTGTCGCGTCCGGTTTTATTCTTTTGCGAAAAGATCCCGCCCAGCGCGAGCGTTTCCCCACTTTTTACCTCTACCTGCGTTTCGATCTCCTGCTTATCGATCGCCAGCGTTTCGCCGTCTGCCTGTTGCAGCACCTGGCCGGGCATATTTTCACTGATATGCAGTTTCAGGCGCACGCGACCGCCCGGCAGGACCACCGGCGTGACCTCCATGCCTAATACCGCCTCTTTAAATTCAACGGACGTCGCCCCGCTCTCGCCGCTGGAAACCTGATACGGAATTTCGCTGCCCTGCTTGATGCTGGCCGGCTGCATGTGCGATGCCAGCAGCCGCGGGCTGGCGATGATATCCACCTGCTGCTTTTGCTCAAGCGCCGACAACTCAAGATCCAGCATCCTGCCGTTGATGCGCCCGATGTTAAACCCTGCGTGGGTGGTTGCACTGGCCACCGACAGGTCCGCCCCCAGCGTCGTGACCTGACCCACCTTACCGGCCTCCGTTGCGTCAGCGAGGTTCCATTTCACCCCCAGTTCACGCAGGCTTTTTTCACTGATGGTCACAATCTGCGCCGCCAGTTCCACCTGCTCGACGGGCAGATCCATCTGCACAGCCCAGCGCTGGAGCATATCCACCACCGTCTGGTTATCCCTGACCAGGAAACGGTTGGTGCGCTTGTCGACGGAGAGACTGCCTTTCGGGCTTAAGAGCTTTTCTGCCGCTTTTTGCAATTCGGCTGCATCCGCATAAGCAAACGGAATGCTGTGAGAGTGCAGCGGGGCGTCAAGCAGACGCTGGGCCCGCTCCTGCTCTTTACGCGTCTGTTGCTCCCGTTGCCAGGCCGCCGTATGCACATAAAAAATGCCGCCCTCTTCCCGCAATACCAGCCCGGCGCTGTTCACTACTGTCTGAAGCGCCTGTCTCCAGGGCACCCGCGTTAAATTCAGCGAAAGCGAACCGCTGACATCCGGCGACACCACCAGATTGCGATCCTCCTGCGCCACCAGCGCCTGTAATATCTGCACCACCGGGACATCATCCACCAGCAGGGTGACCGGTTTTGGCGTCGCGGCCCACAGGGGCTGGCTGAGTGCCGCCAGTAACAGCCCTATCCTTATCTTCACTTTTTTTCGTTCCTTCTCGTTGCCATGTCCATCGCTTCGGCTCGCACATGTCGCCGACATCAACGGTCAGTTGTTGTTTATCTATCGCGCTCACCCGCCAGCCTGTCGGTAACCGCACCTGCGTTTTTACCCGGTACCAACGCTTCTGCCCGTCCTGCATAAGGCCGATATCCCTGCTGCCGCTGACTATCCCCTGATACCGCCACTGGCTGAGCTGCCCGGCTGCGCAACGCTCTTCCGGCACAGAGAAGGGATCCCGCATCCCGGTCAGGAAAAGCGGAGAAAGCAGGATCAGCAAACGGGCTTTACTGCGCATGACCGATCTCCAGTTGCAGGCTGAGGCGTAACTGTTTGCCCTGTGGGGTGATGGAAAACGCGCTCACCCGCGCGTTCTCAAGCGCCAGCCGGGAAAAGAGCGCCGGGACCGCGCCCCAGGAGGCATCCAGCGCCAGCTCTCCCCCACTCTGCTGCGGCTTCCAGTACACCAGCCTTGCGCCCTCACGCTGAAAAGCCAGGGGAGAAAAGGGCTGCGAGGGCGTCACTTGCGTAACCACTGCTCGCCGTCCGGCCTCTGGCCACAGCGAGGCGTTGATTCGCTTCGCACTGATGGCCTGCGCCTGAATATCGGTGTAGCGCAGAGCTGCGGGCCTGAGCAGCAGTCCCCAAATTGCCCACGCAACAAGCCCCGATGCGATCAACCAGCAAAGGACGCGCCGGGAAGGACGTGCATCAGTCCAGCGTTGATACCAGATACCCACGGGCTACCTCCGGCTATGCAGTTGAAAAGAGAACATCCATCGCCCCTGGCTATCCTGTTGCATTTCGCCTGCCGGTCCGGGGTTAAATCCCGTCACCCTTTTCAGGGCATCGGTCATGGCGGTGAGCGCTGGCAGTGAGGTGGTATAGCCGGTCAGGGTCAGCGAGGGTGGCTGATAACGCAGCGCCGTTAGCCACGCCTGCCGGGGCATTGCGCTGGCAAGGGACTCCAGCGCAGGTTGCCAGGCCGGATCAAACGGCAGCGAAGGGGTTTTCTGCCCCGCTGACTGCGGCTGACGGGCTCTCAATACTTTCTGTACCGCACGTGTCCCCGCCAGTTCGCTCTGCAACGCCTGCAATGCGAGAGTCTGCGTCGCCCGCAGGCTGATACTCCCCGCCAGCATCACCAGCCATGAGCCAGCAAACAGCAGCCCCCAGAAACGCAGGCGCTGATTACGTTGCTGCCGACGCCAGGGTAAAAGATTGGGCATGCTCATTACGGCGCCTCGCTCATGGCCAGCGCCAGGGCGACGGTGTAATCAGCACCGCATTCCGGCAGCGGCGGCTGGCACAGCGTCACCGCTTCCCAGGGATCGCGGGCAGCATCAAACACGGCGATATCAGAAGGAGAAAGCGCAAGCAGCGCCGCCAGTTCATTCACCGTCGCCGCTTCTGTGGTGTAGCGCCGCCCCCACTGGTGACGCATCGCCCATAGCCACTGGTGTTGATCTCTCCAGGCGACGCACCGGGCGGGGGCAACAGCAGAGAGAAGATTAGCCAGCGCGCCGGCATCCGGGGCGATTGCTGCCAGACGCAAACGCAGCGCGTTCGCCAGCGTCAACAGGGTATCGACCTCTCTGTTTTGCGCTGCGGTAACCTGAAAAGTGTTGCTGAACGTATCCTGCGCGTAGTCAAAACAGAGCGTATCGGCGGGCATCTCCAGCTCACGTGCTAATGCGGCGCCTACCCAGGTGAGCTGTTCGCTGTCACGCAAGGTAACGGATGGACGGGGCAACGCGCGTTGCAGAACGCGCGTCGCCGGAAATGAGAGAAATACCCGATGCGAGTGCGGCAATGTTTTCCGCCAGCCACGTAATGCGTTAACCAGCTGTTCTGGCTTAAGTATTTTGCCTTCCCCGATAACGCCGTCCGACAGCGGCACCGCCCACCAGCGCCGTAAACGCCAGCCGGCCCGCTCTCTGGTCAGCGCTACCGCAACCACCTTATCCTGTTGAATATGAACGCCTGTTTGCCACGTTTTAAAAGCCATGCTTCACGATCTCCTTATCGCCCGTCGGAGTGACGGCTATATCAATGAATCAGGCTTGCCTTTATACTACCGCGCGATTGTTTAGAAACTGCCCAGGCTAAACCAAATGGGAAATCTCCGGTGAAGTTCGTAAAGTATTTATTGATCCTTGCAGTCTGTTGCATTCTGCTGGGAGCAGGCTCGATTATTGGTTTGTACAAATATGTCGAGCCGCAACTCCCTGATGTCGCCACGCTTCGTGATGTGCGGCTTCAGATCCCTATGCAGGTCTATAGCGCCGATGGTGAACTGATGGCGCAATACGGCGAGAAACGTCGTATCCCTCTGACCTTAAATCAAATTCCACCCGTGATGGTGAAGGCTTTTATCGCCACCGAGGACAGCCGTTTTTACGAGCACCACGGTGTCGATCCGGTCGGTATTTTCCGTGCGGCAAGCGTGGCGCTGTTCTCCGGTCATGCCTCTCAGGGGGCAAGTACCATTACCCAGCAGCTGGCGCGTAACTTCTTCCTCAGCCCGGAAAAGACGCTGATGCGTAAGATCAAAGAGGTGTTCCTCGCGATCCGCATTGAGCAACTGCTGAGCAAAGACGAGATCCTTGAGCTTTACCTCAACAAGATCTATCTGGGCTACCGCGCCTATGGCGTAGGGGCTGCGGCTCAGGTCTATTTTGGTAAGCCGATCGATCAGCTCACGCTGAGCGAAATGGCGACTATTGCCGGCCTGCCAAAAGCGCCATCCACGTTTAACCCGCTCTACTCGCTGGACCGCGCCACCGCGCGCCGTAACGTGGTGCTGTCGCGTATGTTGAGCGAAGGCTATATCAGCCAGTCTGAGTACGATAAGGCGCGCAGCGACGTTATTGACGCCAATTACCATGCGCCGGAAATTGCTTTCTCTGCACCGTATCTCACTGAAATGGTTCGCCAGGAGATGGTGAGTCGCTACGGTGATAAAGCGTATGAAGATGGTTATCGCGTCTATACCACCGTGACCCGCAAGGTGCAGCAGGCTGCCCAGCAGGCGGTGCGTAATAACGTGATGGATTACGATATGCGTCACGGCTATCGCGGCCCGTCCAACGTGCTGTGGAAAGTGGGTGAAGGCGCATGGGACAGTAAAAAAATCACGGATTCCCTGAAAGCGCTGCCGACCTATGGCCCGCTGCGTCCGGCGGTCGTCACCCAGGCCGATCCACAGGAAGCAGTGGCGATGATGGCCGATGGCACATCCGTTTCGCTGCGCATGGAGGGTGTCCGCTGGGCGCGTCCATACCGTTCTGACACCCTTCAGGGGCCTACGCCACGTAAAGTGACCGATGTCGTACAAACCGGACAACAAATCTGGGTGCGTCAGGTCGGTGATGCCTGGTGGCTGGCGCAGGTGCCGGACGTAAACTCTGCGCTGGTCTCCATCAATCCGCAGAACGGCGCCGTGATGGCGCTGGTTGGCGGGTTCGATTTCAACCAGAGCAAATTTAACCGCGCGACCCAGGCGCTGCGTCAGGTTGGTTCGAACATCAAACCGTTCCTGTATACCGCGGCGATGGATAAGGGGCTGACTCTCGCCAGCATTCTCAACGACGTGCCAATTTCCCGCTGGGATGCCGGTGCGGGCTCTGACTGGCAGCCGAAGAACTCTCCGGCGCAATACGCTGGCCCTATCCGTCTGCGCCAGGGCCTTGGCCAGTCGAAGAACGTGGTCATGGTTCGCGCGATGCGTGCGATGGGCGTGGATTATGCGGCAGAGTATCTGCAACGCTTTGGCTTCCCGGCGCAAAACATCGTTCATACTGAATCTCTGGCGCTCGGCTCCGCGTCCTTTACGCCGCTCCAGGTTGCGCGTGGCTACTCGGTGATGGCGAACGGCGGCTTCCTGGTCGATCCGTATTTCATCAGCAAAATAGAGAACGATCAGGGCGGCGTACTGTTTGAAGCGAAACCGAAAATTGCCTGCCCTGAATGCGATATTCCGGTGATTTACGGCGACACGCCAAAATCCAATGTCCTGGAAAACAAGGATATGGAAGATGTGGCGATCTCTCAGGAACGTCAGAATCTGGCGGTGCCGCAGCCCCAGCTGGAACAGGCCAATCAGGCGCTGGTCGCCCAGAGTGGCGCGCAGGAGTATGCCCCGCACGTGATCAGCACGCCGCTGTCGTTCCTGATTAAGAGCGCACTGAACACCAACATCTTTGGTGAACCGGGCTGGCAAGGCACCGGCTGGCGAGCGGGCCGCGATTTGCAGCGCCACGACATCGGCGGCAAAACCGGGACAACCAACAGTTCAAAAGATGCCTGGTTCTCAGGTTATGGCCCGGGGGTTGTCACCTCCGTCTGGATTGGTTTTGACGATCACCGCCGCGATCTGGGGCGCACGACCGCCTCTGGCGCGATTAAAGATCAGATTTCCGGTTACGAAGGCGGCGCGAAGAGTGCGCAACCTGCCTGGGATGCATACATGAAGGCCGTTCTCGAGGGCGTACCAGAGCAGCCGCTAACGCCTCCACCGGGCGTGGTGACGGTGAATATCGACCGCAGTACCGGACAGCTCGCGAATGGCGGTAACAGCCGTGCCGAGTATTTCATCGAGGGCACTCAGCCAACCACGCAGGCAGTGCATGAGGTGGGTACGGAATTGATTGATAACGGCGAAACGCACGAGCTGTTCTGACGCCAACAAAAAAGCCGGGTGGCGACTACGCCTGACCCGGCCTACAACGTCAATGCAAAACGGCAACCTTCGGTTGCCGTTTTTAATGGTGGCGCTACAAACGTCCCTGTCCCTTCAGCCACTCCCGCACCAGGAACAGTGCGCTCACGTTGCGCGCCTCGTTAAAGTCAGGATCTTCCAGCAAATCCATCAGATGAGCCAGCGGCCAGCGAACCTGCGGTAGCGGTTCCGGCTCGTCTCCTTCCAGCGATTCAGGATAGAGATCTTCCGCGACAACGATGTTCATTTTGCTGGAGAAATAGGACGGTGCCATGCTCAGCTTTTTCAGGAACGTCAGCTCTTTCGCGCCAAAACCGACCTCTTCTTTCAGCTCCCGGTTTGCCGCTTCAAACACCGTTTCGCCCGGATCGATCAGTCCTTTGGAGAAACCCAGCTCGTAGGATTCTGTGCCCACGGCGTATTCACGAATGAGGATCAGGTGCTCGTCGACGATGGGCACAATCATCACCGCTTCACGCGAGGAGGGGCGCATACGCTCATAAACACGACGCACACCGTTGCTGAACTCCAGATCCACGCTTTCGACATTAAACAGACGCGATTTCGCGACGGTTTCAACATTCAGAATGGTGGGCTTTTGTAAGGGTTTGGTCATCTTGACGGGTCTTTGCTGGGTGAACTGGCTTTATTGTGCGATACGCCGCACGGTTTCGGCAATGTCAATTGCTCTTTATTTACATTTATGCAACGTAACTGTAGGCGATTCTCATTTCAAAACAAATGTCAAGAGGTTGAAATGTTTCCAGGAATTTGCTGATATCGCGCCGGAACAGGCTTTGTTATCATTACCGGTCACTGGGATGCGCGTCAACATGCTCAAGTTAGACTCCATACTTGCCGATAGCCGACCACAGAATCTCATTCATTGTACAAAAGGTGCGACTGACAACACCTGTAAGAAGATAAGTAAGATGGGGAAAGCATGAGCACCATTTTGATTTTTCTCGCTGCTGTGCTGGCCTGCGCGTCGATTGCGGTGTGGGTATTCAGGCGCCGCGTACATCGCCGTTATCGGCTGCCCTTTTTGAACGCGTTTGCCGGGGCAAACACGCGCAAGCTTTCGCCAGAGGAACGCAGCACCGTTGAGCAGTATCTCGACACGCTGAATCGATCCCGGCTTTCGCCTGGCCCTACCGGCGCCAGCGCCGCCCCCGTATCGCTCAACCTGAACGCCCAAAGTGACACCGTTCTGTGCGTAACGCGCTCCATTACCCGCTACGGCATTACAACCGACGATCCCAACAAGTGGCGTTACTATCTCGACTCTGTTGAAGTGCACCTGCCTCCCTTCTGGGAGCAGTATATTAACGACGAAAACAGCGTCGAGCTCATCCATACCGATACGCTGCCGCTGGTTATCTCCCTCAATGGTCATACTCTGAGCGAATATGTTCAGGAAGCGCCACGCTTTGCGCTGGAACGCGCAAGCGGAACGCAGGCCTCTATTCGCGGTGAAGAGACTGAGCAGATCGAACTGCTGAACATCCGCCAGGAGACGCATGAAGAGTACGTCCTGAGCCGCCCGGATGGCATTCGCGAAGCGGTGCTGATTGTCGCCTCGTTCCTGCTCTTTTTCATCTGCCTGCTGACGCCGGACGTGTTTGTTCCGTGGCTCGCGGGTGGCGCAGTACTGCTTCTGGCCGCCGGGCTGTGGGGCATATTTGCTCCGCCGGCAAAAACGTCATTACGCGAAATTCACTGCCTGCGCGGAACCCCAAAACGCTGGGGACTGTTCGGTGAGAACGATCAGGAACATATCAACAATATCTCGCTCGGGATCATCGATCTTATCTATCCGCGCCACTGGCAGCCGTGGATTGCGCAGGACCTTGGCCACAAAACGGATATTGATATCTATCTCGACCGCCACGTTGTACGCCAGGGGCGCTACTTATCCCTGCACGACGAAGTGAAAAACTTCCCGCTTCAGCACTGGCTCCGCAGCGCGGTGATTGCCGGTGGTGCCGCGTTAATCTTCGTCATGCTGCTGCTCTTCGTGCCGCTGGATATGCCGATTAAATTTACCCTGTCGTGGATCAAAGGGGCGCAAACTGTGGAAGCCACCAGCGTACAGCAGCTCGAAGAAGCGGGTGTACGCGTGGGAGATACGTTGCGCCTCAAAGGCACCGGGATGTGTAATATCCACACGCCGGGCGCCTGGAACACGCGCCAGAACTCGCCGTTCGCGCCGTTCGACTGCTCTCAGATCATCTGGAATGACGCCTCTCCGCTGCCGCTGCCGGAATCGGATGTGGTCAACAAGGCCACTGCGCTCACCCAGACGATTAATCGCCAGCTCCATCCAAAACCGGATGATGATTCTCGCGTCAGCCCTGCCCTGCGTTCGGCTATTCAGAAGTCGGGCATGGTACTGCTGGATGACTTTGGCGAAATCGTCCTGAAAACAGAGGATCTCTGTTCCGCCCAGGATGACTGTATCCGGCTCAAGAACGCGCTGGTCAACCTCGGCAACAGCAAAGACTGGGACGCGCTGGTGAAACGCGCCGAAGCGGGACGCCTGGACGGTGTGAACGTGCTTCTGCGTCCGGTCAGCGCCGAGTCGCTGGATAACCTGGTGGCGACCTCTACCGCCCCCTTCGTGATGCGTGAAACCACCCGTGCCGCCCAGGCGCTTAACAGCCCGGCGCCCGGCGGTTTTGTGATTGCCAGCGATGAAGGCAGCGACCTGGTGGATCAACCTTATCCACAGGTTTCGCTGTATGACTATCCTGCCCAGGAGCAGTGGAGCGAATTCCAGCGTCTGGCGCAGATGCTGATGCAGACGCCATTCAGCGCGGAAGGGATCGTCACCACCCTCTTTACCGACGCCAACGGCACGCGTCATATTGGCCTGCACCGTATGCCGGATAGCGCTGGCCTGTGGCGCTATATAGGGACATCCCTGCTGCTGATTGCAATGCTGGCGTGCATTGTCTGGAACGGTTATCAGGCCGTACGCCGCTATCAGCGTTCCCGCACGCGGCTGGCAGAAATCCAGGCCTACTACGAAAATTGCCTGAACCCGAAACTGATCTCCTCTTCCGAGAGCCTGATCGGATAACGTCCCTGCGCGACAAGTTGTGCTACCCTGTCGCGCACGTTTCTTCTGGCTGGAGTTCCCCCTTATGCATCTTAATATCGACTGGCAGGCGGTCGATACCGTCCTGCTTGATATGGACGGCACGCTGCTTGATCTCGCCTTTGATAACTATTTCTGGCAAAAGCTGGTCCCGGAAACATACGGTGAACAGCAGGGGATCTCCCCGGCGGAAGCGCAGGAATTCATTCGTTCGCAATATAGCGCGGTGCAGCATACGCTAAACTGGTACTGTCTTGACTACTGGAGCGAGCGACTCGGTTTGGATATTTGTGCCATGACCACCGCCCAGGGCGCACGCGCTGTACTGCGTGACGATACGGTCCCGTTCCTGGATGCGCTGAAAGCCTGCGGTAAGCGCCGCATTTTGCTGACGAATGCGCATCCCCATAATCTGGCCGTGAAGCTGGAACATACCGGTCTTGCTTCACACCTTGATTTATTGCTTTCCACCCACACATTTGGTTATCCGAAAGAGGATCAGCGGTTGTGGCATGCCGTGGTGGAAGAGACCGGTTTACAGCCGGAACGCACGCTGTTTATTGACGACAGCGAGCCGATTCTGGATTCTGCGGCCGCTTTTGGCATTCGCTATTGTCTGGGCGTGACCAATCCGGATTCCGGCCTGGCTGAAAAAAGCTATCTGCGACATCCGGGGCTGAACGACTATCGCCGGATGATCCCCTCACTCACCGTGAAGGAGACGCCATGAAAGAAAAACCCTCTGATGGGGTAAGACTGGATAAATGGCTGTGGGCCGCCCGTTTTTACAAAACGCGCGCCCTTGCCCGTGAAATGGTTGATGGCGGAAAGGTGCATTACAACGGTCAGCGCAGCAAACCGAGTAAGCTGGTTGAACTGAATGCCACGCTAACGCTTCGCCAGGGCAACGATGAGAAAACGGTGGTGGTGAAAGCCATTACCGAGCAGCGGCGGCCCGCAACCGAAGCCGTTTTGCTGTATGAAGAGACGGCCGAAAGCATAGAGAAGCGCGAGAAAACCGCGCTGGCGCGCAAAATGAATGCGCTGACCATGCCTCACCCGGACCGGCGACCGGATAAAAAAGAGCGCCGCGATCTGATGAAATTTAAACACGGTGAGAGCGAGTAACCCTCACCTGCACGAGAGATGAAAATGGCCCAACACGACCAATTACACCGCTATCTGTTTGAACAATTCGCCGTGCGCGGCGAGCTGGTCACCGTATCCGAAACCTGGAAACAGATTCTGGAAAACCACAACTACCCGCTGCCGGTGAAAACCCTGTTGGGCGAACTGCTGGTTGCCACCAGCCTGCTGACCGCCACGCTGAAGTTCGCTGGCGATATTACCGTTCAGTTGCAGGGTGATGGCCCGATGTCGCTGGCGGTGATCAACGGCAATAACCAACAGCAGATGCGCGGCGTGGCGCGCGTTCAGGGCGATATTCCTGAAAATGCGGATCTGAAAACGCTGGTCGGAAATGGCTACCTGGTTATCACGATCTCGCCTGAAGAGGGTGAGCGCTATCAGGGCGTTGTCGGTCTGGAAGGCGACACGCTTGCCGCCTGCCTGGAAGATTACTTCATGCGTTCCGAACAGCTGCCAACCCGCCTGTTCATCCGCACCGGTGAAGTGGATGGTCAGCCTGCTGCCGGTGGTATGCTGCTTCAGGTTCTGCCTGCGCAGGATGCGCAGACCAATGATTTCGAGCATCTGGCAACGCTGACGGAAACCATCAAAGCGGAAGAGCTGTTCACCCTGTCGGCGACCGACGTGCTGTGGCGTCTGTACCACGAAGAAGAAGTGACGGTTTACGATCCGCAGGATGTGGAATTTAAGTGCACCTGCTCTCGCGAGCGTTGTGCTGGCGCCCTGAAAACGCTGCCGGATGAAGAGATCGACAGCATCATGGCGGAAGACGGTGAGATCGATATGCACTGTGATTACTGCGGTACGCACTACGTGTTCAATTCCATGGATATCGCGGAGATCCGCAATAACGCCTCTCCAGCGGACCCGCAGGTTCACTAAACCTCTTTCCCCTCACCCTAACCCTCTCCCCAACGGGGAGAGGGAACTTGAACACCCTCACCCCTTTGGGTGAGAGGTAAAAAACGCCACCCAAGCTGAATCGTTTTCCCAATGTAACCCTTACGTAATTTTCTTACATGTATGCGATTACATTCACATTCTTCTGGATAAATTCACCAGAGATTAACCTTTTAAGAACATTTTCCCCATCCAAAAAGCGATTCCTGCGATAATCTGCCCGCCCTGTGACTGGAGTCGCAGCGTTTTCCGTTAGTAAGGGTTTTGACCAGATACGTAAATCTATGAGCCCCGTCGCGGTTAACATCCCCAGAAAAACCCTACAATTTTAGGCAGTACATATTGGCTAAGGAGCAGTGATATGCGTGTTAATGGTTTAACCCCGCAAGATCTCAAGGCTTATGGTATTCACGACGTCCAGGAAGTGGTCTACAACCCCGATTACGATACGCTGTATCAGGAAGAGCTCAATCCGGCACTGGAAGGATACGAGCGTGGTGTGTTGACGAACCTGGGTGCTATCGCCGTCGATACGGGTATTTTTACCGGTCGTTCGCCTAAAGATAAGTATATCGTCCGAGACGACACCACCCGCGATACGCTGTGGTGGGCTGATAAGGGCAAAGGGAAGAACGATAACAAACCGCTCTCCCCGGAAACCTGGCAGCATCTGAAAGGACTTGTCACCCATCAGCTTTCCGGCAAGCGTCTGTTTATTATTGATGCGTTCTGCGGCGCTAACGCCGACACCCGTCTCTCCGTACGGTTCATTACTGAAGTGGCCTGGCAGGCGCATTTCGTGAAGAACATGTTCATTCGTCCGACCGATGAAGAACTGCAAGACTTCACCCCTGACTTTATCGTGATGAACGGCGCGAAATGCACCAACCCGCAGTGGAAAGAGCAGGGTCTGAACTCCGAAAACTTCATCGCCTTCAACCTGACCGAGCGTATCCAGCTGATCGGCGGTACCTGGTACGGCGGCGAAATGAAGAAAGGGATGTTCTCGGTCATGAACTACCTGCTGCCGCTGCGCGGTATCGCCTCCATGCACTGCTCGGCGAACGTCGGGGAAAAAGGCGATGTAGCAGTGTTCTTCGGCCTTTCCGGCACCGGTAAAACAACGCTGTCCACCGATCCAAAACGTCGTCTGATTGGCGACGATGAACACGGCTGGGATGATGACGGCGTGTTTAACTTTGAAGGCGGCTGCTACGCGAAGACCATTCGCCTGTCGGAAGAGGCAGAGCCGGATATCTACCACGCGATTCGCCGCGATGCGCTGCTGGAAAACGTCACCGTGCGTGCCGATGGTTCTATCGACTTCGACGATGCCTCGAAAACGGAAAACACCCGCGTCTCTTACCCGATCTACCACATCGAGAACATCGTCAAGCCGGTATCGAAGGCGGGTCATGCCACGAAGGTGATTTTCCTGACCGCGGATGCGTTCGGCGTGCTGCCACCGGTTTCCCGCCTGACCGCCAGCCAGACGCAGTACCATTTCCTCTCCGGCTTTACCGCTAAACTGGCGGGTACCGAGCGCGGTGTGACCGAGCCAACCCCAACCTTCTCCGCCTGCTTCGGCGCGGCGTTCCTGTCGCTGCACCCAACGCAGTACGCGGAAGTGCTGGTGAAACGCATGCAGGCATCCGGCGCCCAGGCGTACCTGGTGAACACCGGCTGGAACGGTACGGGCAAACGTATCTCCATCAAAGATACACGCGCCATCATCGACGCGATTCTGGATGGTTCGCTGGATAACGCTGAGACCTTTACGCTGCCGATGTTCGATCTGGCGATCCCAACAGAGCTGCCGGGCGTGGATTCGCGTATCCTGGATCCGCGTAACACCTACGGTTCACCGGAACAGTGGCGTGAGAAGGCTGAATCGCTGGCGAAACTGTTTATCGAAAACTTCGAGAAGTATACCGACACCCCGGCCGGTGCTGCGCTGGTGAGTGCGGGACCAAGGTAAAAGCAAAAAGGCAACGAAAGTTGCCTTTTTTAATGTTTTCTCTCTCTCCCTGTGGGAGAGGGCCGGGGTGAGGGCATCAGGCCCCCCCTTTTTTAACTCTCTTTCACCTGCCCCCGTAAAACCGGCACCGGTAACCACGCACGAATGCTCAAACCGCCCCGCTCGCTGGTGCCAATTTCCAGTAGTCCGTTATGGTTATCAACAATACGCTGCACAATCGCCAGGCCTAAGCCGGTTCCGCTGGTGCTGCGCGCGCTGTCACCGCGCACAAATGGCTGGAACAGGTGCTTACGCTGCTCAGGCTTGATGCCCGGGCCATCGTCTTCCACCTGGAACCAGGCGCGGTTGAGTTCCGTACCGCTGCTGACTTTGATCCAGCCGTTGCCGTAGCGCGCCGCGTTGACCACCATATTCGCCACCGCGCGTTTAATGGAGAGCGGATGCATACGTACCTGAATCTCGCCTGCCTGAAGGTCGGTCGCAATTTCACGTTCGTAGCCGCTTTCGGCGGCAACCACTTCGCCCAGAACCGCATTCAGATCCGCCATCTCCATCGGCATCTCCTGCCCGGTGCGCAGGTAGTCGATAAACTGCTCGATGATGGCGTTACACTCTTCGATATCCTTGTTGATGGACTCTGCAAGATAACCATCCTGCTCGCCCATCATCTCTGTTGCCAGCCGGATACGCGTCAGCGGGGTGCGAAGGTCATGGCTGACCCCGGCCATCAGGAGCGTACGGTCGTCCGCCAGCTGTTTAACGCCTGCCGCCATGTGGTTAAACGCACGCGTTACCGAGCGCACTTCCGATGCGCCATACTCGCGCAGCGGCGGTGGGATAATACCTTTACCGACCTGCAATGCCGCATGCTCCAGATCGACCAGCGGTCGGTTCTGGATACGAATAAACAGCCATGCGCCGCCGATGGCCAGCAGCATGATCGCCAGGGTGTATCGGAACAGCGGCGAGAAGTCGCCCTGATGAATCTCGGTGAGCGGAACGCGCACCCAGATGTTGGGTGACAGCCAGGTTTTCAGCCAGACAACCGGCGAGCTTTTATTGACCTCAACGCGCACTTCCGTCGGGCCGCCAAGCTGCTGCGCCATCTGCTGGCTAAGGAATTCATAGTGCTGCGCCCAGCGCAGGCCGGCATCTTCCGCCGCTTCGTTCGAGTAGAGAGAAATGCCCAGCTCACGGTAGATTTCCCGACGGAACGCCGGGGGAACAACCAACTGCGTGCCGTCCTCCAGTTGCAGTTTGTCGGTCATCAGCATACGCACTTCGTATGCCAGCACCTTATTAAACTGCTGAAGGCTCGGCAGGATTGCAAAGTTCAGCACCACCAGGTAGGTCGTCACCAGACTGACAAACAGCAGGGTGACGATCAATAACAGCGTGCGGGCAAACGAACTTCGCGGCGAGAAGCGCATTCGCCTCATGCTTTAGAGCCGTCCGGGACAAACACGTAGCCCAGACCCCACACGGTCTGAATATAACGAGGATGCGCCGGATCTTCTTCCACCATACGGCGCAGACGAGAGATCTGCACGTCGATAGAACGCTCCATCGCGGAGTATTCACGACCACGCGCCAGGTTCATCAGCTTGTCACGGGAGAGCGGCTCACGCGGGTGACTGACCAGCGCTTTCAGCACCGCGAACTCACCGCTGGTGAGCGGCATTGGCTCATCTTCACGGAACATTTCACGGGTGCCGAGGTTCAGCTTGAACTTACCGAATGCAATGACGGCCTCTTCCTGAGATGGCGCGCCCGGCAGCTCGTTCGCCTGACGACGCAGCACGGCGCGAATACGCGCCAGCAGTTCACGCGGGTTGAACGGCTTTGGAATGTAGTCATCAGCGCCGATCTCAAGGCCGACAATGCGGTCAACTTCTTCACCCTTCGCCGTCACCATGATGATCGGCATCGGGTTGCTCTGGCTGCGCAGACGGCGGCAAATAGAGAGCCCGTCTTCGCCAGGCAGCATCAGGTCCAACACCATCAGGTGGAAAGATTCACGCGTCAGCAGACGATCCATCTGTTCCGCGTTCGCGACGCTACGAACCTGGAAGCCCTGCTCGGTCAGATAACGTTCCAGCAGCGCACGCAGGCGCATGTCGTCATCTACGACCAGAATTTTGTAGTTCTCTTGCATTGTGTGTACTCCCAAAGGTTCGGATAAGCCTGGAACAGCGTATTCTAAAAAAGTGCACGGGTTCGACCAGCAAATTCTGGTATAAATTCTAGACGAAATTGTTACAAAGCATATTTAACAGCAGCTTATCTGTTCATTTCATCACATAAATCATTATTAATCTTGTCTGTTACACTGTGCGCTACGTATTGTGCGCAAAGACAGTTAACCGGCATTAAAGGCTGCACCATGAAAACGCCTCTGATCACCCGTGAAGGGTACGAGAAACTCAAAAAAGAGATGGATTACCTGTGGCGCGAAGAGCGTCCGGAAGTGACCAAAAAAGTCACCTGGGCAGCAAGCCTGGGCGACCGCAGCGAGAATGCGGACTACCAGTACAATAAAAAGCGGCTGCGCGAAATCGATCGCCGGGTACGCTACCTGACGAAGTGCCTCGAGAATCTCAAAATTGTCGATTACTCCCCGCAGCAGGAAGGTAAAGTCTTCTTCGGCGCGTGGGTCGAAATTGAAAACGACAGCGGCGACACCCTGCGTTTTCGTATCGTCGGCTACGATGAAATTTTCGGTCGTAAGGATTACATTTCTATCGACTCACCCATGGCCCGCGCCCTGCTGAAAAAAGAGGTAGGCGATTTAGCCGTTGTCCAGACGCCTGCGGGTGAAGCAAGCTGGTACGTCAATGAAATCGAGTATGTTAAATAGTCCGAGAGCGCCCTCCCCGGCTGGCATTTTTTGGTGTCAGCCCGTATAACTATCCCCCTGATTTTCGATCCACAAGATGAACTGACCATGATGAAAGAGTCGCTCTGCCGCATTATTGCGGGTGAACTTCAGGCCAGAGCCGAACAGGTAGAAGCTGCCGTTCGCCTGCTTGATGAAGGGAACACCGTGCCGTTTATTGCACGTTATCGTAAGGAAGTCACCGGCGGTCTGGATGACACGCAGCTGCGAAACCTGGAGACCCGTCTGGGCTATCTTCGCGAGCTGGAAGACCGACGTCAGGCGATCCTCAAATCTATCGGCGAGCAGGGCAAGCTGACCAGTGACCTGGAAAAAGCCATTAACGGTACCCTGAGTAAAACCGAGCTCGAAGACCTCTATCTGCCGTACAAACCGAAGCGCCGCACGCGCGGGCAGATTGCGATCGAAGCCGGCCTTGAGCCACTGGCCGATCTGCTGTGGAACGAGCCGTCTCACGATCCGGAAACCGAAGCCGCCAAATTTATCGACGCCGATAAAGGCGTAGCGGACACCAAAGCTGCGCTGGACGGCGCGCGCTATATTCTGATGGAGCGCTTCGCCGAAGACGCGGCGCTGCTGGCCAAAGTGCGTGATTACTTGTGGAAGAACGCGCATATCGTCTCCACCGTGGTGTCCGGCAAAGAGGAAGAAGGCGCGAAATTCCGCGACTACTTCGATCACCACGAACCCATTTCTACCGCGCCGTCTCACCGCGCGCTGGCGATGTTCCGCGGCCGTAACGAAGGCGTGCTGCAACTCTCCCTGAATGCCGATCCACAGTTTGACGAGCCGCCAAAAGAGAGCCACTGCGAGCAGATCATTATCGACCATCTGGGCCTGCGCCTGAACAACGCCCCGGCGGACAGCTGGCGCAAAGGCGTGGTGAGCTGGACCTGGCGCATCAAGGTGCTGATGCACCTCGAAACCGAGCTGATGGGCACCGTGCGCGAGCGCGCCGAAGACGAAGCGATCAACGTCTTCGCCCGTAACCTGCACGACCTGCTGATGGCGGCGCCAGCTGGCCTGCGCGCCACCATGGGTCTCGATCCGGGTCTGCGTACCGGCGTGAAGGTGGCCGTGGTTGACGGCACCGGCAAGCTGGTTGCCACCGACACCATTTACCCGCACACCGGTCAGGCAGCGAAAGCGGCTGTCGTCGTCGCCGCGCTGTGCGAGAAGTACAACGTTGAGCTGGTTGCCATCGGTAACGGTACGGCGTCCCGAGAAACTGAACGTTTCTATCTCGACGTGCAGAAGCAGTTCCCGAAAGTGACGGCGCAGAAAGTGATCGTCAGTGAAGCGGGGGCATCTGTCTATTCCGCCTCGGAACTGGCAGCGCAGGAGTTCCCGGATCTGGACGTTTCCCTGCGCGGCGCGGTCTCTATCGCCCGTCGTTTGCAGGATCCGCTGGCGGAGCTGGTGAAGATTGACCCGAAATCCATCGGCGTGGGCCAGTATCAGCACGACGTGAGCCAGACGCAGCTGGCGCGTAAGCTGGATGCGGTAGTGGAAGACTGTGTTAACGCCGTCGGCGTGGACCTGAACACCGCTTCCGTGCCCCTGCTGACCCGCGTGGCGGGCCTGACCCGTATGATGGCGCAGAATATCGTCGCCTGGCGTGATGAAAACGGTCAGTTCCAGAACCGCCAGCAGCTGCTGAAGGTGAGCCGTCTGGGGCCGAAAGCATTTGAGCAGTGCGCGGGCTTCCTGCGCATCAACCACGGCGATAACCCGCTGGATGCCTCTACCGTTCACCCGGAAGCCTATCCAGTTGTCGAGCGTATCCTGGCCGCCACCCGGCAGGCGCTGAAAGACCTGATGGGCGACAGCAGCGCGCTGCGTAACCTGAAAGCGGTGGATTTCACCGACGAACAGTTCGGCGTGCCGACGGTCACCGACATCATCAAAGAGCTGGAAAAACCGGGCCGCGATCCGCGTCCTGAGTTTAAAACCGCGACCTTTGCTGAGGGCGTAGAAACCATGAACGACCTGCTGCCGGGCATGGTGCTGGAGGGGGCGGTAACCAACGTCACCAACTTTGGCGCGTTTGTGGATATCGGCGTACATCAGGATGGTCTGGTGCATATCTCTTCCCTCGCCGACAAGTTCGTTGAAGATCCGCACACCGTGGTCAAAGCGGGCGACATCGTGAAGGTGAAAGTGCTGGAAGTGGATCTCCAGCGCAAGCGTATTGCCCTGACCATGCGTCTGGACGAGCAGCCGGGCGACACTAACGCGCGCCGTGGCGGTAATGGCGGTGGCCGTGAACAGCAGCGTCCGGCAGCGAAAGCCGCGAAGCCACGCGGACGTGACGCACAGCCGGCGGGCAACAGCGCGATGATGGATGCGCTGGCAGCGGCGATGGGTAAGAAACGCTAATGCTGTAAATGCCCGGTGGCGCGACGCTTACCGGGCCTACGGTTTTGTAGGCCGGGCAAACGCAGTGCCGCCCGGCAAGCAGGCCGCAGGGAATTAAAATAAATATGTTGTATCCATATTTAAACCACGAATTATCACCTCATTAACAAATAGCCCTCTTTTTATTTTCACCTCAATTTCGAAAATATTGAGCAAGGTCAAGCAGACCGCAAATTAATACGATTAACAACATCCCGTCACATTTTTATTATTGCTGATAAAAACTATTCTCATTATCATCGCAGTGTAGATTATTTAACCTATCGTGGAATCAGGCGCTATGCAATTCACTCCAGACAGTGCGTGGAAAATTATCGGTTTTACCCGTGAGATAAGCCCGGCCTATCGGCAGAAGCTCCTGTCACTGGGCATGCTACCCGGCTCATCATTCCAGGTTGTGCGCGTTGCACCGTTGGGCGATCCAGTTCATATCGAAACCCGACGCGTTAATCTGGTTCTGCGTAAAAAAGATCTCGCATTAATTGAAATTGAATCTTTATCCCGTTAACAAGCCAGCGGTTTCAGTGAGTCTACTACAATGAAAAAATTAACTATTGGCTTAATTGGCAATCCTAATTCCGGCAAGACAACCTTATTTAATCAGTTAACTGGCGCACGCCAGCGTGTGGGAAATTGGGCAGGCGTGACGGTTGAACGCAAAGAAGGCCAGTTCACCACGACAGATAATCAGGTCACGCTGGTTGATTTACCGGGGACCTATTCCCTCACCACGATTTCATCCCAGACCTCTCTCGATGAGCAAATTGCCTGCCACTATATTCTGAGCGGCGACGCGGATCTGCTTATCAACGTGGTGGATGCCTCTAACCTCGAACGAAATCTGTATCTCACGTTACAGCTGCTGGAGCTGGGTATTCCCTGCATCGTGGCGCTTAACATGCTCGACATCGCGGAGAAGCAAAAGCTGCGCATCGACGTCGATGCCCTCTCCGCCCGTCTGGGCTGCCCGGTGGTTCCGCTGGTTTCCACCCGCGCTCGCGGCATTGACGCCCTGAAGCTGGCGATTGACCGCCACACGGGCAATGCCGACGTCGAACTGGTGCACTACGCCCAGCCGCTGCTGCGCGAAGCCGGGCAGCTGGCGCAGGAGATGGATAACAGCATGCCCGCCAGACAACGTCAGTGGCTTGGCCTGCAAATGCTGGAAGGCGATATCTACAGCCGCGCCTACGCAGGCGATGCGGCGGATAAGCTGGATGTCGCACAGGCTCGCCTTAGCGACGAGCTGGATGACCCGGCCCTGCACATTGCGGATGCGCGCTATCAGGCCATCGCCGCTATCTGTGACGTGGTCAGCAATGCATTAACCGCTGAACCCAGCCGCTTCACCGCCGCCGTGGATAAAATTGTGCTCAACCGCTTCCTCGGTTTACCGATCTTTTTACTGGTGATGTATGTGATGTTCCTGCTCGCCATTAACATCGGCGGTGCATTACAACCTATCTTTGATGGCGGCTCTGTCGCTATCTTCGTGCACGGTATTCAGTGGCTGGGCTACACCCTCCACTTCCCGGAATGGTTGACCATCTTCCTTGCGCAGGGGATCGGCGGCGGGATCAATACCGTCCTGCCGCTGGTGCCGCAGATCGGCATGATGTACCTGTTCCTCTCCTTCCTTGAGGATTCCGGTTACATGGCGCGCGCCGCCTTCGTGATGGACCGCCTGATGCAGGCGCTGGGGCTGCCGGGCAAATCCTTCGTGCCGCTGATTGTCGGCTTTGGCTGTAACGTGCCGTCAGTCATGGGCGCGCGTACGCTGGATGCCCCGCGCGAACGCCTGATGACCATCATGATGGCGCCGTTCATGTCCTGCGGCGCGCGGCTGGCGATCTTCGCGGTCTTTGCCGCGGCGTTCTTTGGTCAGGAAGGAGCGCTGGCCGTCTTCTCCCTGTATGTGCTGGGTATCGTGATGGCTATTCTCACCGGCCTGATGCTGAAGCACACCATCATGCGTGGCGAAGCGTCGCCGTTCGTGATGGAACTGCCGGTTTATCACGTTCCGCATCTGAAAAGCCTGATTATTCAGACATGGCAGCGCCTGAAGGGCTTCGTTCTGCGCGCCGGTAAGGTGATTGTGGTGGTCAGCATTTTCCTGAGCGCCCTGAACAGCTTCACTCTGAGCGGCCAGGCCGCGGACAACATTAATGACTCTGCCCTGGCCTCCGTCAGCCGGATCATTACGCCGGTCTTCAAACCGATTGGCGTTCAGGAAGACAACTGGCAGGCAACCGTGGGCCTGTTCACCGGCGCGATGGCAAAAGAGGTGGTTGTCGGCACCCTGAACACGCTTTACACCGCGGAAAACATCCAGGAAGAGGAGTTTAATCCGGCAGCGTTCAACCTCGGCGATGAACTGCTTGGCGCGGTGGAAGAAACCTGGCAGAGCCTGAAAGACACCTTCAGCCTGAGCGTACTGGCGAACCCGATTGAAGCCAGCAAAGGCGACGGCGAAATGGCGACCGGAGCAATGGGCGTGATGGGTCAGAAATTTGGCAGCGCGTCGGCGGCCTACAGCTACCTGATCTTCGTCCTGCTCTATATTCCGTGCATCTCGGTCATGGGCGCCATTGCCCGTGAGTCCAGCCGCGGCTGGATGGGCTTCTCCATTCTGTGGGGGCTGAACATTGCCTACTCGCTGGCGACCGTGTTTTATCAGGCCGTCAATTACAGCCAGCATCCGCGCTACAGCCTGGTCTGTGTCCTCGCGGTGATCCTGTTTAACGTGATGGTGATTGGCCTGCTGCGCCGGGCGCGTAGCCGCGTTGACGTTAACCTGCTGGCAACGCGCAAAACCCCGACGACCTGCTGTAGCAGCCCTGCGGGCGACTGTCACTAAGGGGAAGAAAGATGGCATCGTTGATTCAGGTTCGTGACTTACTGGCGTTACAGGGGCGAATGGAGGCGAAGCAGCTCAGCCTCAGCCTGCATACGCCGCAGCCGATGATCGATGCCATGCTGGAAAGGCTGGAGGCCATGGGGAAAGCCGTGCGCATTCAGGAAGAGCCGGACGGTTGTCTGTCCGGCAGTTGTAAGAGTTGTCCTGAAGGTAAAGCCTGTCTCAGGGAGTGGTGGACGCTTCGCTGATAAAACCGGACAGCGCCGAACAAAACTCAGCAGGATGAGAGATGAACGGCGCATGTGCCGCTTTGGCAACCACCATTGATTTACTCTCCGGCCACAGCGCATCCAGCAGCGGAACCACCTTGCGCGGAACCAGTCCATCCAGATAGCCATAAATACGCAGATGCGGCACCGTTAACGACGCCAGCGGCTCGCGCAGATCGGCCGTTTTCAGGATCTCCAGCCCTCCGTTCAGCACCTCAACCTCCGGCATCGGCAGAGAAAGCACCGTCTGCTTCAGCGTCCGCGCATCCTGACGGGCGGTTTCTGTTCCCATCGTCTGTAATGCCAGGAAACGCTCCACCGTCCGCTGGAAGTCTTCGCTCAGTTGATGCTGGAACCCGGCCAGCACCTCAGGTTTGATGCCCGGCCACGCCTCGCGAGCGCTGAAACAGGGTGATGAGGCAACGGTGATCAACGCCTGGACCCGTTCAGGATGGCGCAGCGCAATCTGGCTTGCCACCAGCCCGCCCAGGCTCCAGCCGAGCCAGACGGCTTTTTGCGGCGCCGCTTCCAGAACCTGCTCCGCCATGTCGTCGAGCGTCATCGCGCCGTAGCCGCGGCTGCGGCCATAGCCCGGTAGATCCACCAGGTGTACCGTGAATTGCGAGGCCAGTTCCTCACTTATGCAACGCCACACTTCGGCGTTCAGTCCCCATCCGTGCAGCAGCACAAGATGACAATTTCCCGTCCCAACGGTCTGCCACCACAGCGTCTTCATCAGTTAACGTTCTCTTTTTTCACATGGAGGTTGCGTATGCTAACAGTGCCCGGCTTGTGCTGGCTATGCCGAATGCCACTTGCGATGAGCGCGTGGGGCGTCTGTTCCGTTTGCACGCGAGCGCTGGGTTACCTGAAGGGCTGTCCGCAATGCGGCTTGCCTGCCGTAAGCCAGACGCTCCCCTGCGGCCGTTGCCTGAAAAAAGCGCCGCCGTGGAGCGCGCTGGTGGCGGTGGATGATTACGTTTTGCCGCTGAGTCGTCTGGTTCAGACGTTTAAGTTTTCCAGCCAGACTGCACTGGCGCAGCCCCTGGCACGCCTGTTGTTACTGGCGGTATTACAGGCGCGAAGAACGCGCGGGCTGCCGCCGGTCGACACGCTTGTGAACGTGCCACTGTTTCAGCGTCGGCACTGGCGGCGGGGATACAATCAGAGCGACCTGCTGTGCCGTCCGCTCGCCCACTGGCTGGGTTGCCGGTACCCAGCCTCTGCGCTGAAACGTACTCATGCCACTGCCGTTCAGCACCGGCTCAACGCCCGGTCGCGCAAAAGGAACCTGAAAAACGCCTTTCGCCTTGAATTGCCGGTCAACGGCCTCCATATCGCGATTGTGGATGATGTCGTCACCACGGGCAGTACCGTGGCTGAACTTTCCCGACTGCTTTTGCAAAGCGGCGCCGCGTCAGTTCAGGTATGGTGTCTGTGCCGTACCTTGTAGCCCTTCTTCAATGGGCGTATGATTATACCCAGGTAATTTAGTCAACTATTAGGCCAAAGCTATGATCCGTATTTCCGATTCTGCACAAGCGCACTTTGCCAAACTGCTGGCAAATCAGGAAGAAGGGACGCAGATCCGCGTGTTTGTGATCAATCCAGGCACTCCGAATGCAGAATGTGGTGTCTCTTATTGTCCTCCGGATGCTGTGGAAGCAACTGACACTGCCCTTAAATTTGAACAGCTCACCGCGTACGTTGATGAGCTGAGCGCGCCGTATCTTGAAGATGCGGAGATTGATTTCGTCACTGACCAGCTGGGTTCTCAGCTGACGCTGAAGGCGCCAAACGCGAAGATGCGTAAAGTCTCTGACGATGCCCCGCTGATGGAGCGTGTGGAATATCTGCTGCAATCGCAGATCAACCCGCAGCTGGCCGGCCACGGGGGACGTGTTTCCCTGATGGAAATCACCGAAGATGGTCTGGCGATCCTGCAATTCGGCGGCGGCTGTAACGGCTGCTCCATGGTTGATGTAACCCTGAAAGAAGGGATCGAGAAGCAGCTGCTGAACGAATTCCCGGAACTGAAAGGCGTGCGCGATCTGACCGAGCACCAGCGCGGCGAGCACTCTTACTACTGATTCAGTCCCCGTCTGTATTGCCCGGTGGCGCTGCGCTTACCGGGCCTACTTTTTCTTGCCTCCCCCTCTGTATGTTGACCTGCGTCTCATAATTCAAATTTTGCCTCCCTGGGTGATTCTCAATCACCGCATGTTACCCGTATCATTCTCGTGGGCACTCAACACCCTTATAACAGCCGACTAAACTTAACGTTTTCGCAGGCATCAGTATGAGTGCCGTTAACACTCTGTTCCCAGTTGGGACAACCGGAATTTGTCGTTGAAAGAATGACGTTACCCATAACAATTCAAAGGCCAGGTCAATCATGCCATTAGTCATCGTCGCTATCGGTGTTGTGTTATTACTGCTCTTGATGATCCGCTTCAAAATGAACGGATTTATCGCTCTGGTTCTGGTGGCACTTGCAGTCGGTCTGATGCAGGGAATGCCGCTGGTTAAAGTTATCAGCTCCATTAAAGCCGGTGTCGGCGGTACGCTCGGCAGCCTGGCGCTGATCATGGGCTTCGGCGCCATGCTCGGTAAAATGCTCGCGGACTGCGGTGGCGCACAGCGTATTGCCACCACGCTGATCGACAAATTTGGTAAGAAGAACATTCAATGGGCGGTGGTGTTAACCGGTTTTACCGTCGGTTTCGCGCTGTTCTATGAAGTGGGCTTCGTGCTGATGCTGCCGCTGGTGTTCACCATCGCCGCTGCCGCCAACATCCCGCTGCTGTTCGTGGGTGTGCCGATGGCTGCGGCGCTGTCCGTCACCCACGGTTTCCTGCCGCCGCACCCGGGCCCAACGGCTATCGCCACCATCTTCCATGCCGATATGGGTAAAACCCTGCTGTTTGGTACGATTCTGGCGATCCCGACGGTGATTCTGGCAGGCCCGGTGTATGCGCGCTTCCTGAAAGGCATTGATAAGCCTATCCCGGAAGGGCTGTACAGCGCCAAAACCTTTACTGAAGAAGAGATGCCAGGCTTTGGCGTCAGCGTCTGGACCTCACTGGTACCGGTGATCCTGATGGCGATGCGTGCCATAGCAGAGATGGTTCTGCCGAAAGGTCACGCGTTCCTGTCCGTTGCGGAGTTCCTGGGCGACCCGGTGATGGCGACGCTGATTGCGGTCCTGATCGCCATGTTCACCTTCGGTCTTAACCGTGGCCGTTCCATGGATCAGATCAACGACACGCTGACTTCTTCCATCAAAATCATTGCCATGATGCTGCTGATCATCGGCGGTGGCGGCGCGTTCAAGCAGGTGCTGGTCGACAGCGGCGTGGATAAATACATCGCGGCCATGATGCATGAAACCAACGTCTCCCCGCTGCTGATGGCATGGTCTATCGCCGCGGTGTTGCGTATCGCGCTGGGCTCTGCGACCGTTGCGGCGATTACCGCGGGCGGTATCGTTGCGCCGCTGATTGCGACCACGGGCGTAAGCCCTGAGCTGATGGTTATCGCGGTTGGTTCCGGGAGCGTGATTTTCTCCCACGTGAACGATCCGGGCTTCTGGCTGTTCAAGGAGTACTTCAACCTGACCATCGGTGAAACCATCAAGTCCTGGTCCGCGCTGGAAACCATTATTTCGGTGTGCGGTCTGGTCGGGGTGCTGCTGTTGAATATGGTGGTTTGATGTATTAAGTCGGGTGGCGGCTATGCCTTACCCGACCTACTGAATGCACGTAGGCCCGGTAAGCGTTAGCGCCACCGGGCAATAAAAAACCCGCCAGAGGCGGGTTTTTTATCACTTCTTCGCGGCTGCTTTTCGCCGTTTATCCAAATCCTTAATCAACCTGTTCACCCCGTCATCGGCAAACATCGCTTCAAGCGTTGTGGACAGCTTGCGACGCCAGTTTTTGTACTGATAGCTGGTGCCGGGGATGTTTACCGGCTCCGCCATATCAATCCAGTCTTCCGGTTGCAGACCGAGCAACGCGCTGTTGCTGTCGGCAATATAGCGCTGTAAGCCACGGTTAAGCGTTGGCGTCATCGACATCAGCGACGCCTTATGCCCGGCGCGCTTCGGCAGACAGCCATGCTTATGCAGCGCATCCAGCAGCCCCTGCTTCGCCAGCTCGCGATCCTGATACAGCCCACGCAGAACCTCTTCATCCGGGTAGAGACCCAGCGTTTTGCCGAGCGTCAGGTCGCCGCTTTCCCAGTAGCCTCTGAGCGTAGGAAGATCATGCGTCGTCGCGACTGCCATTGACTGTTCAGGGTACGCTTTCGGCGCGCGGAAGGTTTTCTCATGGTCGTTTTCAAAATAGAGCACTTTGTAGGAGTAAACCCCGCTGTCGCGGAGCTTGCTGACAATTTCCACCGGCACGGTACCGAGATCTTCGCCAATCACCATGCACTGATGACGTTTACTCTCCAGCGCGAGGATTGAGAGCAGATCGTCCACCGGATACTGCACGTACGCCCCGTGGTCAGCCGTTTCACCGTACGGGATCCACCACAGGCGCAGCACGGACATCACGTGGTCGATACGCAACGCACCGCAGTTCTTCATGTTAGCGCGCAGCAGGTCGATAAACGGCTCGTAGGCACGCGCCGCCATCACGTGCGGATCCATCGGCGGTAAGCCCCAGTTCTGACCAAGCGGGCCCAGAATATCCGGCGGCGCCCCCACAGAAGCTTTCAGGCAGTAAAGTTCACGGTCACACCAGGTTTCCGCCCCGCCTTCCGCCACGCCGACAGCCAGATCGCGATACAACCCGATCGGCATGTTATAGCCCTGGCTCACCTGCCAGCAGGCGGCAAACTGGCTGTACGCCAGCCACTGCAACCAGAGATAGAAATCCACCTCGTCGGCATGCGTCTCACAGAATGCCTTCACTTCCGGGGTATCAACGGACTGATAGGCTTCCGGCCACACCGGCCAGCCCCAGCGCATCTCGTCCTCCTGAACCTGATACGCATGCAGCGCATCAAACGCTGCCTGCCAGTAAAGGCTCTCACCTTCCTGCATCACAAACTGGCGGAAGGCTGCCATCTGCTCGTCGTCACGCTTCGCAAAGCCCTTCCAGGCCAGACGCAGAGCCGCCATTTTCAGCGCGGTAACGGAGGCGTAATCAACCCAGTCCGCATCGCGGGCCTGTTTCAGCAGCTGTTGCGTGGTCTCAAGCTTCCACCACGCCTGCGCCTCTTTGCTGTTTTTGAAATCGTCTAACGCGTTAACGTCGATGTAAATCACGTTCAGCCAGCGACGGGAAGACGGGCTGTACGGGCTGGCGCTTTCCGGATTCGCCGGATAGAGGGCGTGGATCGGGTTGAGGCCGATGAACGCGCCGCCGCGCTCACCAACAGATGCCAGCATCTTTTTCAGGTCGCCAAAATCGCCAATGCCCCAGTTGCTGTCCGAACGCAGGGTATAGAGCTGCACGCAGGCGCCCCACAGCTTTTTGCCTTCACGCAGCGCCTGCGGCTCATAGCAGCGCTTTGGCGCCACAATCACCCGACAGTGAAAACGCTGGTCGTCCCGGGTCAGCGTAAGCGTGTGGTAGCCCTCCGGCAGCTTCGCCGGAAGGTTGAGGGTTTTGCCGCCGGTGGCATGGCCTTTGTGCTGATGCCCCTCTTCGGTGGTGAGCAGCCAGCTGAACTCGCCGCGCCCTTCCACCGCCAGCGGCATCTTTTTGCCCGCGGTAAAGACCTTGACGTTCGGCACCGGCGCACCCGACGCTTTCGCGTCGGTTTTGTGCATGGCATCCAGCAAACGTCTTTTGGTGTCCGCACCAATAGACTGCGGTTTGCCGTGCGCATTGATGTAACTGAGGCTAATTCCCGCCGCCTGCGCGGCACTGTCCAGACGTTTACTCTCCATCGCGCTTCCTTAGCGTTTTGCCTGCCAGATACGAGCCTGATAATCACGGATTGAGCGGTCAGAGCTGAACATACCGCAGCGCGCGGTGTTCAGGATACACGCGCGGGTCCAGGCATCCTGGTCGCGATACAGCACGTCGACCTGCTTCTGCGCTTCAACGTAAGCCGAGAAGTCAGCCATCACCAGGTACGGGTCGCCGCCCTGTTTGTCCATGCTGTGCAGCATCTGGTCAAACGCGTGCTTGTCGCCGTCGCTGTACTTCCCGCTTTCCAGCTCTTTGAGCACCGCATCCAGCACTTTATCTTTTTTACGCCATTTCACCGGGTCGTACCCTTTGGCTTTGATGGCTTTCACTTCTTCAACAGTATGGCCGAAGATAAAGATGTTCTCTTCGCCGACCTTCTCGGCGATTTCGACGTTCGCACCGTCCAGCGTGCCGACGGTCAGCGCGCCGTTCAGGGCCAGCTTCATGTTGCCGGTACCGGACGCTTCTTTACCGGCGGTAGAGATCTGCTCGGAAATATCCGCCGCCGGGATCAGCATTTCAGCCGCAGAAACGCAGTAGTCCGGCAGGAACACCACCTTCAGCTTGTCGCCCACTTTCGGATCGCTGTTGATCGCCGCCGCCACTTTATTAATGGCAAGGATAATGTTTTTCGCCAGGTAGTAGCCCGGCGCCGCTTTCGCACCGAACAGGAACACGCGCGGGACGCGGTCGGCCTGCGGGTTCTCGCGGATCTCTTTGTACAGCGCCAGAATGTGCAGCAGGTTCAGGTGCTGACGTTTGTACTCGTGCAGTCGTTTGATCTGGATATCGAAAATCGCATTCGGGTTGATCTCAATTCCGGTGCGCATTTTCACAAACTCGGCCAGACGAACCTTGTTCTCCAGCTTAATGGCGCGGTACTGCTCGCGGAACTTCGCGTTGTCGGCCTGTTTTTCCAGGTTGATGAGCTGGTCCAGGTCGTTGGCCCACTCTTTCTTCAGGGTCTTGTCCAGCAGGCCGGCCAGCAGCGGGTTGCACTGCTTAATCCAGCGACGCGGCGTGATGCCGTTGGTCACGTTATGGAACTTAGTCGGCCACAGCTGGTGGTATTCCGGGAAGAGATCTTTCACCACCAGATCCGAGTGCAGCGCGGCAACGCCGTTCACCGCAAAGCCGCTGACCACGCACATGTTCGCCATGCGCACCTGCTTGTCGTGCACAACGGCCAGCTTCGCCCAGACGGCCTTATCGCCCGGCCAGGTTTTCTCCACCAGCGTTTTGAACTGGTCGTTAATCTTGTTGATGATCTGCATATGGCGCGGCAGCAGCGTTTTCACCAGCTTCTCATCCCAGCACTCGAGCGCTTCCGGCATCAGGGTGTGGTTGGTGTAGGCGAAGGTGCGGCTGGTGATGGCCCAGGCGTCGTCCCAGCTCAGCTGATGCTCGTCGATCAGCACGCGCAGCAGCTCCGGGATGGCAATGGTCGGATGCGTGTCGTTAAGCTGAATAACTTCGAAGTCCGGCAGCTGAGCCAGCTTGCGGCCCGCCAGGTGGTGGCGACGCAGAATATCCGCCACGGAGCAGGCGCACTGGAAGTACTGCTGCATCAGACGCAGCTTTTTACCCGCCAGATGATTATCGTTCGGGTAGAGGACTTTGGTCAGCTTCTCGGCGTCGATCCCCTGCTGCTCGGCGCGCAGGAAATCACCGTCGTTGAATTTGGTCAGGTTAAACGGATGCGCGTGCTTCGCCTGCCACAGGCGCAGCGGCTGCGCCACGCCGTTACGGTAGCCGAGTACCGGCAGGTCCCAGGCTTCACCGGTAATGGTGAACGCCGGTTCCCAGAGTCCCTGCTTCGTGACTTTCCCGCCAATCCCGACCTGCACATCCAGCTGCGCGTTGTGGCGGAACCACGGATAGGTATTGCGGTGCCAGTCGTCTGGCGCTTCCATCTGATGGCCGTCGGCAAATGACTGACGAAACAGGCCGTACTGATAGTTCAGGCCATAGCCAATCGCCGACTGGCCCACGGTTGCCATGGAATCCAGGAAGCAGGCTGCCAGACGTCCCAGACCGCCGTTACCCAGCGCCGGATCAATCTCTTCTTCCAGCAGATCGGTCAGGTTGATGTCGTGTTCTTTCAGCACGTCACCGACCTCCTGATACCAGCCAAGATTCAGCAGATTGTTACCCGTCAGACGGCCAATCAGGAACTCCATTGAAATGTAGTTGACGTGACGCTGGCCTTTCACGGGCTTCGTCACAGGCTGAGCGTCCAGCTGCTCTGCGAGCGCCCCGCTCACCGCCTGCCACCACTGGTGAGGCGTCATTTCGTTTGCAGCATGAAGGCCAAAACGCTGCCACTGACGTGTCAGGGCAGCCTGAAATTGAGCTTTGTTGAAAGTAGGCTGTGACATAGGGAATCGGCATCCTGTAGAGAGTAAAAACATTTAACGCTAGTGTGCCTGGCTCATTGCGCCTCTTCCTCCTCCTGTCTGGGATTAGACAGGGAGGAGTAGCGGGGATGAGCATAAAAGTGTGATCGAGGCCACTGTGTGAGTGTGCGCTTCGCGGAAAAAGCGATCCCGGAAGAGCGTCAAAGAAATGAAATGCAGTTTCGGAGGAAATTAATCATCGCTGAAATGATTACTTACGTAGAATAATATTTCCGCGCGTCGGGATTATTCAGCACCCCTATTAAGCCGATGCAACTTTCCCCGAAGTTAATTAACTTCAGCGTCATTATCTCTTTCTGAAACCAGTTTCAGCGCAACCGCGACTTATGCAGACAAGCCAGAAGCAGCGCGGCATCCAGCCATTTACGGAAAGTTCCATCGGTGATGAGAATGTTTTGTGACAGAGTGCAAATTCAGAGCCTCCAAACCCAGACATAACTTGCAATAGTTCCTCTATTGGCCGAACTTATAGATATTAATTACGAAGCGCAAAAAAAATAAATTCTCTCGTTCCCCACAGTGAAGTGAAAACTATGTTGATTCCGTCCAAATTAAGTCGCCCGGTTCGTCTTGACCATACTGTGGTCCGCGAGCGCCTGCTGGCTAAACTTTCCGGTGCGCATAATTTCCGACTGGCGCTGGTTACGAGTCCTGCGGGTTATGGAAAAACAACGCTCATTTCGCAATGGGCGGCAGGTAAATGCGATCTTGGCTGGTACTCCCTGGATGAAGGGGATAACCAGCAGGAGCGTTTTGCCAGCTATTTAATTGCCGCGATTCAGCAGGCAACCAACGGACACTGCGTCACCAGCGAGGTGATGGTGCAAAAGCGCCAGTACGCCAGCCTGTCCTCTCTTTTCTCCCAGCTGTTTATCGAGCTGGCCGAATGGCATCGCCCGCTGTATGTGGTGATTGATGATTATCATCTGATCACCAACCCGGTTATTCACGAGTCCATGCGTTTCTTCCTGCGCCATCAGCCGGAAAACCTGACGCTGGTTGTCCTGTCGCGTAACCTTCCGCAGTTGGGCATTGCCAACCTGCGCGTGCGCGATCAGCTGCTGGAAATCGGCAGTCAGCAGCTGGCCTTTACCCATCAGGAAGCGAAGCAGTTCTTTGACTGCCGCCTGACGTCTCCGATTGAGGCGTCGGAAAGCAGCCGCCTGTGCGATGACGTTGCCGGCTGGGCCACGGCGCTTCAGCTGATTGCCCTCTCCGCGCGGCAAAACAACAGCCCGACGCATCAGTCCGCGCGCCGCCTGGCGGGCATCAACGCCAGCCACCTGTCGGATTATCTGGTGGATGAGGTACTCGACAGCGTTGACCTCTCCACCCGCCATTTCCTGCTGAAAAGCTCCCTGCTGCGTTCCATGAACGATGCGCTGATTGTACGCGTCACCGGCATTGAAAACGGGCAGCTTCAGCTCGAAGAGATTGAACGTCAGGGTCTGTTCCTGACGCGCATGGACGATCCCGGCGAATGGTTTAGCTACCATCCGCTGTTTGGCAGCTTCCTGCGCCAGCGTTGCCAGTGGGAACTGGCCGCAGAGCTGCCTGACATTCACCGCGCCGCCGCCGAAAGCTGGATGGCGCAAGGTTTCCCGAGCGAGGCTATCCACCATGCGCTGGCCGCCGGGGATGCCGGTATGCTGCGCGATATTCTGCTCAACCACGCGTGGGGACTGTTCAACCACAGTGAACTGACGCTGCTGGAAGAGTCGTTAAAAGCGCTGCCGTGGGAAAGCCTGCTGGAAAATCCGCGTCTGGTGCTGCTCCAGGCCTGGCTGATGCAGAGCCAGCATCGCTACAGCGAAGTGAACACCCTGCTGGCGCGCGCCGAGCAGGAGATGGAAAGCGAGATGGATACCACCCTGCATGGCGAATTTAACGCCCTGCGTGCGCAGGTGGCGATTAACGACGGTGACCCTGAGGAAGCCGAACGGCTGGCGATGGTCGCGCTGGATGAGCTGCCGCTGGCGAATTTTTACAGCCGTATTGTGGCCACCTCGGTACACGGCGAAGTGCTGCACTGTAAGGGCGATCTCACGCGTTCGCTTTCACTCATGCAGCAAACCGAACAGATGGCGCGCCGCCACGATGTCTGGCATTACGCCCTCTGGAGCCTGATCCAGCAAAGCGAGATTTTATTTGCTCAGGGATTCCTGCAAGCCGCCTGGGAAAATCAGGAGAAAGCGTTCCAGCTGATCCGTGAACAACATCTGGAACAGCTGCCGATGCACGAGTTCCTGTTGCGTATTCGCGCTCAGCTGCTGTGGGCATGGTCGCGTCTGGATGAAGCAGAAAGCTGTGCCCGCCAGGGTCTGAATGTTCTTTCAAGCTTCCAGCCGCAGCAGCAGCTCCAGTGTCTGGCTCTGCTGGTGCAGTGCTCGCTGGCGCGCGGCGACCTGGATAATGCCCGCAACCATCTTAACCGCCTGGAAAACCTGCTCGGCAACGGGCAGTACCATAGCGACTGGGTATCCAACGCCGATAAGGTCCGGGTGATTTACTGGCAGATGACCGGCGATAAAAAGTCCGCCGCCAACTGGCTGCGTCATACGCCTAAACCGGAATTCGCCAATAACCACTTCCTGCAAAGCCAGTGGCGCAACATCGCTCGCGTGCAGATCCTGCTGGGTGACTTTGAGCCTGCCGAGATTGTGCTGGAAGAGTTAAACGAAAACGCCCGCAGCCTGCGCCTGATGAGCGATTTAAACCGCAACCTGCTGCTGTTAAACCAGCTTTACTGGCAGGCGGGCCGTAAAAACGATGCCCAGCGCGTACTGCTGGAAGCGTTACAGCTGGCGAACCGCACCGGGTTTATCAGCCACTTTGTGATTGAGGGTGAAGTGATGGCCCAGCAGCTGCGCCAGCTGATTCAGCTCAACACGCTGCCGGAACTGGATCAGCATCGCGCCCAGCGCATTCTGCGCGAGATTAACCAGCATTATCGCCACAAGTTTGCGCACTTCGATGAGAACTTTGTTGAACGTCTGCTGAACCATCCAGAAGTGCCGGAGCTTATCCGCACCAGCCCGCTCACCCAGCGTGAATGGCAGGTGCTGGGGCTGATCTACTCAGGCTACAGCAACGAGCAGATTGCCGGTGAGCTGGCGGTGGCGGCGACCACCATCAAAACGCACATTCGCAATCTGTATCAGAAGCTGGGCGTGGCGCACCGACAGGATGCGGTGCAGCATGCGCAGCAGCTGTTGAAGATGATGGGATATGGAGTGTAATTCCTCTGCGGTCTGATGCCCTCACCCCGGCCCTCTCCCACAGGGAGAGGGAGAAAATTTTGTAGGTCGGGTAAGCGCAGCGCCACCCGACACAACCGCTAGCACAATTCCAGCTGCAAATTGTTATCCTTAATTACCTGCATCACGCCCGCCGGTGGCATCACATCAGTATAAACCGCATCCACCATGCTGATGCTGCCCATGTTGACCATCGCGTTACGGCCAAATTTGGAGTGGTCCACCACCAGCATCACGTGACGTGAGTTCTCAATGATCGCGCGCTTGGTGCGCACCTCGTGGTAATCAAACTCCAGCAGCGAGCCGTCGCTGTCGATGCCGCTGATCCCCAGAATGCCGAAGTCGAGACGGAACTGAGAGATAAAATCGAGCGTCGCTTCGCCAATAATTCCGCCGTCGCGGCTGCGCAGTTCGCCGCCCGCGAGGATGATGCGGAAATCGTCTTTCTGCATTAACGTGTTGGCCACGTTCAGGTTGTTGGTCACCACGCGCAGGTTCTCGTGGTTCAGCAGCGCATGGGCGACCGCTTCCGGGGTGGTGCCGATATCAATAAACAGCGTCGCGCCGTTCGGGATCTGGCTCGCCACTTTACGGGCGATACGCTCTTTCTCTGCCGTTTGCGTCGCCTTACGGTCATGCCATGAGGTGTTCACCGAGCTGGACGGCAGTGCGGCGCCGCCGTGGTGACGCAGAATACGGTTCTGATCGGCCAGGTCGTTGAGGTCACGACGGATGGTTTGCGGGCTGACGGCAAACTGCTCCACCAGCTCTTCAGTACTGACGTATCCCTGTTTTTTTACCAGTTCGATAATGGCGTCATGACGTTGTGTTTGTTTCATGAAATATCCCTGGGAATTATGTTCGTTTTCGCGCATGGAGCGTATCGGCCAGCGCCATCGACAGCCCGACCGCCAGGCCGGTAACGTGCGCACCATTGGCGATAGACATACCAAACAGATCAAACCATCCGGCAATAAGCCATATTAACGCAAAGGTTATTAATCCACGTTGTAAATAGATGCCACTATCCGGGTCGCGCTCGCCTCTGAGCCAGGCGTAACCCATCAGGGCGTACACCACGCCGGATAACCCGCCAAACCATGGACCGCTGAATTTGTGCTGCACGTAGCCGCTTAACAGGGCGCTGATAAGGGTGATCACAATCAGCTTGCCGCTGCCGAGCCGCTTCTCCACCGCCCCGCCGAGATACCACCACCACAGCAGGTTAAAGAGGATATGCATCACCGAGAAGTGCATCAGCGCATGCGTGAAGTAGCGCCAGACGTCAAATTGCAGGGAGGGATCGTACGGCCATGCGAGGGCAATCATCACGCTCTGGTCGCCCACCACGCTCATAATAATGAAGACGATGATGCAGGCTGTCATCAAAAGCAGCGTAAACGGCCCTGCGCGCTCGCGCAGGGTGGCGAGAAACGGAAAACGTTGATAGTGCAGGCCACTGCCGGTCTGGCCGGATTGCCAGCTTGCCGCCAGATAACGCGGGTCGCCCGGGTTTTCCAGAAAACGCGCCAGCTCGTCATTCACGCGGCCGGCCTGGCTTTCGTCTGCCAGCCAGACATCCGTCTGTGTATGCTGCTGAATAGTCAGGATAATGCCCTGCGTCGCCATATAGTCGACAAACGCCTGGGCGACGCGCGGGTTGCTAAAAGAGGTGATCATCAACATGGGCAGCGGTCGCTTATTTCCACACAAAAGGGGACAGTATAGCGGGATCAGCGCTCAAACGCGTATTCAACTTCTGCCGGGAAATGACGATGCCAGGCATCGAAGCCGCCATCGACGCTGTACACCGCGTCGTAACCCTGCTGGAGCAGATACTGCGCCGCGCCTTTACTGCTGTTGCCGTGATAGCACATCACCATCACCGGGGTATCGAAGTCGTTATCGCGCATAAACGCGCCCAGCGTGTCGTTGGTGAGATGGAACGCGCCCGGCGTGTGGCCCATCGCAAAGCTCTGCGGATCGCGGATATCCACCAGCACCGCTTGTCCCTGGTGCATCTTCTGATGGGCTTCTTCTACGTTAATACATTCAAACTGATCCATGGTGTTCTCATCTTATATTCAGGTGTGGTGCGGTTTTCCCCTCACCCTACCCTCTCCCGGAGGGAGAGGGAAACGGATCACCCTCTCCCCGTGGGAGAGGGCTGGGGTGAGGGCATCAGACCGCACTATTTTACCCCGTAGTGTACGTCCTGGCGGCGGGTAAACGCCATTATGTTATCCATATCACTCTAAATTGTTTTTTTGATGTTACCAAAAGCGCGTTCCTTTGCTATTATGAGCGATATCGAACATTTTTGAGCTTTAACGAAAGTGCATGAGGGTGTTATGGAAACCAAAGATCTGATTGTGATAGGCGGTGGCATCAACGGTGCCGGTATTGCGGTTGATGCCGCAGGACGCGGTTTATCCGTGCTGATGCTGGAAGCTAACGATCTCGCCTGCGCGACGTCGTCCGCCAGCTCCAAGCTGATCCACGGTGGCCTGCGCTACCTGGAACACTACGAATTCCGCCTGGTCAGCGAAGCGCTGGCTGAACGCGAAGTACTGCTGAAAATGGCTCCGCATCTGGCGATCCCGATGCGTTTCCGTCTGCCTCATCGCCCGCATCTGCGTCCGGCGTGGATGATCCGCATTGGTCTGTTTATGTACGATCATCTGGGTAAACGCACCAGCCTGCCGGGTTCGACAGGTTTGCGTTTTGGCTCAGAGTCGGTTCTTAAACCTGAAATCGTGCGCGGTTTCGAATATTCCGACTGCTGGGTGGACGATGCGCGTCTGGTGCTGGCTAACGCGCAGATGGTCGAGAAGAAAGGCGGCGAGGTGAAAACCCGTACCCGCGCGACCGCCGCACGCCGCGAAAACGGCCTGTGGATTGTGGAAGCGGAAGACGTGGATACCGGTGAGAAGTTTAGCTGGAAAGCGCGCGGCCTGGTGAACGCCACCGGCCCGTGGGTAAAACAGTTCTTCGATGACGGTATGCACCTGCCTTCTCCGTACGGCATCCGCCTGATCAAGGGCAGCCACATTGTGGTGCCGCGCGTGCATACCCAGAAACAGGCTTATATCCTGCAAAATGAAGACAAGCGCATTGTGTTTGTGATCCCGTGGATGGACGAGTTCTCCATCATCGGCACCACCGACGTAGAGTACAAAGGCGATCCGAAAAACGTTGAGATCGACGAGAGTGAAGTCAGCTATCTGTTGAAAGTGTACAACGCGCACTTTAAGAAACAGCTGGCGCGCGATGACGTGGTCTGGACCTACTCCGGCGTGCGTCCGCTGTGTGATGACGAGTCTGACTCACCGCAGGCCATCACCCGTGACTATACGCTTGATATTCATGACGTGAACGGTCAGGCGCCCCTGCTGTCGGTATTTGGCGGTAAGCTCACCACCTACCGTAAACTGGCGGAGCATGCGCTGGAGAAACTGGCGCCGTATTACAAAGGCATCGGCCCGGCGTGGACGAAAGGCGCCGTGCTGCCTGGCGGCGATATCGGCGATAACCGCGACGATTACGCCGCGAAGCTGCGCCGTCGCTTCCCGTTCATTACCGAAGGAATGGCGCGCCACTATGCCCGCACCTACGGCAGCAACACCGAACTGTTCCTCGGCGAGGCGAAAGAGATTGCCGATCTGGGCGAGCATTTTGGCCATGAGCTGTACGAAGCGGAACTGCGCTACCTGGTGGAACACGAGTGGGTGCGCCGTCTGGACGATGCTATCTGGCGTCGTACTAAAGAAGGGATGTGGCTGAATGCCGAGCAGCAGTCTCGCGTGGCGCAATGGTTGCAACAACATGCGGGAAAGCGTGAACTGTCGTTGGCGTCGTAATTGAAAAAAAGCCGGGTGGCGGCTCCGCCTTACCCGGCCTACTCGATCCCGTAGGCCCGGTAAGCGCAGCGCCACCGGGCTTTGTTTTTACAACCGCACCGGATCAATATGCCAGATATTCTCGGCATACTCTTTGATGGTCCTGTCCGACGAGAAGTATCCCATGTTGGCGATGTTATGCATCGCGGCGCTGGTCCACTTCTCCTGCTGACGGTACAGTTCGTCCACCTTATCCTGACAATCCACGTAGCTGCGGTAATCCGCCAGCACCTGATAGTGATCGCCAAAGTTAATCAGCGAGTCCACCAGATCGCGATAGCGTCCGGGCTCCTCAGGGTTAAACACGCCGGTGGCGATTTGCGTCAGCACCTGGCGTAACTCGTCATCCTCTTCATAATACTCACGCGGCGAGTAGCCCTGCTTGCGCAGCGCCTCCACCTCTTCCGCCGTATTCCCGAAAATAAAGATATTCTCCGCGCCCACATGCTCCAGCATTTCGACATTTGCGCCGTCCAGCGTGCCGATAGTCAGCGCGCCGTTCAGGGCAAACTTCATGTTACTGGTGCCGGATGCTTCCGTCCCCGCCGTGGAAATCTGCTCAGAGAGATCCGCCGCCGGAATAATCAGCTGCGCCAGGCTTACGCTGTAGTTCGGGATAAACACGACCTTCAGCTTATCGCCAATGTCCGGATCGTGGTTCACCACCTTCGCCACATCGTTGATGAGATGAATGATGTGCTTCGCCATGTAGTACGCGGACGCCGCCTTACCGGCAAAGATTTTCACGCGCGGCACCCACTCCGCCGTCGGGTCAGCCTTAATGCGGTTGTAGTGGGTAATAACGTGCAGGACATTCATCAGCTGACGCTTGTACTCGTGGATACGTTTGATCTGCACGTCGAACAGCGCTTTCGGGTTCGCCACCACGTTCAGATGCATCGCCAGCCAGACCGCCAGACGCTTCTTGTTCAGCAGCTTGGCTTCCCGTACCGCTTTATTCACCGTCGGGAAATCAATGTGCTGCTCCAGCTCGCTCAACTGGCTCAAATCGGTGCGCCAGGTGCGGCCAATGTTCTCATCCAGAACGTCGGAGAGCGGCTGGTTCGCCAGCGCCAGCCAGCGGCGCGGGGTGACGCCGTTGGTCACGTTGCAGAAACGCGTCGGGAAGATCTTCGCGAAGTCCGCAAACAGCGACTGCACCATCAGGTTCGAGTGCAGCTCTGACACGCCGTTCACCTTGTGGCTGATCACCACCGCCAGCCAGGCCATGCGTACGCGACGCCCGTTGGATTCATCAATGATCGAGGCGCGGCTCAGCAGACCGGTATCGTTCGGGTACTGCTCCTGCAAGGTCTTGAGGAAGTAGTCGTTGATCTCGAAGATGATTTGCAGATGGCGCGGCAGAATTTTGCCGAGCATATCCACCGGCCACGTCTCCAGCGCTTCACTCATCAGCGTATGGTTGGTGTACGAGAACACCTGGCAGGTTACTTCAAACGCGTCATCCCAGCTGAACTTATGCTCGTCAATCAGCAGGCGCATCAGCTCAGGGATCGACAGCACCGGATGGGTATCGTTGAGGTGAATGGCGGTTTTTTCCGCCAGATTCGCATAGGTTTTGTGCAGCTGATAGTGACGGCTAAGGATATCCTGAATCGTTGCCGAGACGAGGAAATACTCCTGACGCAGGCGCAGCTCGCGGCCTGAGTAGGTCGAGTCATCCGGATACAGGACGCGTGACACATTCTCGGAGTGGTTTTTATCTTCCACCGCCGCGAAGTAGTCACCCTGGTTGAATTTACCCAGGTTGATCTCGCTACTGGCCTGCGCGTTCCACAGGCGCAGCGTATTGGTCGCATCGGTGTCGTAGCCGGGGATGATCTGGTCATAGGCCACGGCGAGGATCTCCTCGGTTTCCACCCAGCGGGATTTTTTCCCTTCCTGCTGAATACGCCCGCCAAAACGCACCTTGTAGCGCGTGTTGTGGCGCTTGAACTCCCACGGGTTACCGTACTCCAGCCAGTAGTCTGGAGACTCTTTCTGACGACCATCCACGATGTTCTGCTTGAACATACCGTAGTCGTAGCGAATACCGTAGCCGCGCCCCGGCAGCGCCAGCGTCGCCAGTGAATCGAGGAAACAGGCGGCAAGACGCCCGAGACCACCGTTACCCAGCCCCGGGTCGTTCTCTTCGTCAATCAGCTCTTCTAAATCCAGCCCCATCTCTTCCAGTGCGTTTTTGACGTCGTCATAAATCCCGAGCGATAACAGCGCATTGGAGAGGGTGCGACCAATCAGAAACTCCATCGACAGGTAATACACCTGTCGCGTCTCCTGCGAAAGCTGGGCGCGGTTGGAGCGCAGCCAGCGTTCGACCATACGGTCACGCACCGCAAACAGCGTGGCGTTCAGCCACTCATGTTTGTTGGCAATAACGGGATCTTTCCCAATGGTAAACATCAGCTTATAGGCGATGGAGTGTTTCAACGCCTCAACGCTGAGCGTGGGGGAAGAGTAGCTAAATGGAGCATTCATATCAGTAACTTCGCCTCGTTACATCAAGCGTTGATAAAGGTCGCGGTAGGACTGCGCCGCAACGTGCCAGCCAAAGTCCATGGACATCGCCTGACGTTGTACGTAACGCCACAGGGATGGACGGGACCACAAGACGAAAGCACGCCGGATCGCCCGAAGCAGCGACCAGGCATTACTGTCCTCGAAAACAAACCCGCTGGCGATACCGTCCGCCAGGTTTTCCAGGGAGCTGTCAGACACCGTATCCGCCAGCCCGCCCGTGCGGCGTACCAGCGGCAACGTGCCGTATTTCAGACCATAGAGCTGCGTCAGGCCGCAGGGCTCGAAGCGGCTCGGCACCAGAATCACGTCCGCGCCGCCCATGATGCGGTGCGAGAACGCTTCGTGATAGCCAATCTGCACGCCCACCTGCCCCGGATGTTCCGCCGCGGCCGCAAGGAAACCTTCCTGCAATACCGGGTCGCCCGCGCCGAGCAGCGCCAGCTGGCCGCCCTGCTCCAGTAATCCCGGCAGCGCTTCCAGCACCAGATCCAGCCCTTTCTGGCTGGTCAGGCGGCTGACCACCGCAAACAGCGGCACCTTGTCGTTGACCTTCAGCCCCATCGCAATCTGTAGCTGGCGCTTGTTCTCCGCTTTGTCCTCCACGGAGTCGCGACCATAGCGCGCCGCCAGCAGGAGGTCCGTTTCCGGATTCCAGATCTGTTCATCCACGCCGTTCAGAATGCCCGACAGGCGACCTTCACGGTGGCGCTGTTGCAGCAGCCCTTCCATACCGTAACCGAACTCCGGCTGGGTAATTTCCCGCGCGTAGGTTGGGCTGACCGCCGTGATGTGGTCGGCGTAGTACAGTCCCGCCTTCAGGAACGAAATCTGTCCGTTAAACTCCAGTCCGTGCATGTTAAAGAACGACCATGGCAGATCGATGTCATTCATATGATGCGCGTAATACATGCCCTGATACGCCAGGTTGTGCACCGTAAACACCGATTTGGCCGGGTGCCCCTTCGCCGCCAGATACGCAGGAGCCAGCCCCGCATGCCAGTCATGCGCGTGCACCACGTTCGGACGCCAGAACGGATCCAGTCCGACGGCCATTTCCGCCCCCACCCAGCCGAGCAGGGCAAAGCGCATCACGTTATCGGTATAGGCGTACAGGTTGGTATCGTGATACGGGCTGCCGGGTCGATCGTATAAATGCGGGGCATCAATCAGGTAAATCCCTACGCCATTGTAATGTCCAAACAGCAGGGTGATACGTCCCGCGAAGGTCTCGCGACGGGTAACAACCTTTGCATCGGGAATACCGCGCCGGATATCCGGAAAAGCGGGCAACAACACGCGGGTATCAACCCCTCCGGCGATTTGCGCCGCTGGTAATGCACCAAGAACATCCGCCAGGCCGCCCGTTTTTAACAACGGGAACATCTCAGAACATACGTGTAAAACCTGCATCATCGCTCCTGTTTGATTTGCAGCTTCCGCAACATTTCCCGTGTTACTAACACGATCCCCTCTTCCGAACGGTAGAAACGACGCGTATCTTCTTCCGCGTTTTCCCCAATCACCATCCCTTCGGGAATGATGCAGGCACGATCGATAACGCAGCGACGCAGACGACATGAGCGTCCTACCCAGACATCCGGCAGCAGAACTGCCGAATCGATATTACAGAATGAGTTTATACGCACGCGCGGGAACAGCACGGACTGCACCACCACCGAACCGGAGATAATGCAACCGCCAGAGACCAGCGAGTTGAGCGTCATGCCGTGGCTGCCGGAGCGATCCTGAACGAACTTCGCCGGCGGCAACGATTCCATATGCGTGCGAATCGGCCAGTTCTGGTCGTACATATCCAGCTCAGGCGTGACGGACGCCAGATCGAGGTTGGCTTTCCAGTACGCTTCCAGCGTTCCCACATCGCGCCAGTAAGGCTCCGCATTCGGATCGGACTGCACGCAGGACAGCGGGAAGGGATGTGCATACGCCATGCCAGCTTTGGTAATTTTCGGGATGATGTCTTTACCGAAGTCGTGGCTGGAGTTTTCGTCTTTGTCGTCCTCTTCCAGCAGTTCATAAAGATAATCGGCATCAAAGACATAGATCCCCATGCTGGCGAGCGATTTGGTGTCGTCGCCCGGCATGGTTGGCGGGTTCGCCGGTTTTTCGACAAAGTCGATAATCTTGTCATCGCCATCTACATGCATCACGCCAAACGCGGTTGCTTCCGCAACAGGCACTGGCAGACACGCCACGGTGCAGCGCGCCCCTTTTTCGACGTGGTCGATCAGCATGTGGGAGTAATCTTGCTTGTAGATGTGGTCCCCGGCGAGGATAACGATGTATTCCGCGCTGTAGCGACGAATGATGTCGAGGTTCTGGGTCACGGCATCCGCCGTGCCGCGGTACCAGTTCTCCCCATGAACGCGCTGCTGCGCCGGGAGCAGATCGACAAATTCGTTCATCTCTTCGCTGAAGAATGACCAGCCGCGCTGAATGTGCTGCACCAGCGTGTGCGACTGATACTGGGTAATGACGCCAATACGGCGAATGCCTGAGTTCAGGCAGTTGGAAAGTGCAAAATCGATAATACGGAACTTACCACCAAAGTGAACGGCCGGTTTGGCGCGCTTGATGGTCAAATCTTTCAGACGGGTACCACGCCCGCCCGCGAGTATCAGGGCAACTGTTTTTAATGGTAGCTGGCGCGCCAACATTAACGGATCGTTCTTCTCTAATCTAACCATGACTAACTCCTTTTTTATCATCTTTGGAATACGCACACTCCGTGCGCAGGCCCGTGCCAGACAGCCATAACAACCGGATTATCCGCTCCGGCAAAGGGAGGAATGGCTCGCCATTCCCCGTCAGGTAAAACAATCTCTGCGACGTCATCCGTCGCGTTCAGCGTCACCAGCCACGCATCCGAAAGCAGGATTTGCAGACAGGGTATGCCGTGTTGCCACTCTTGCGCGCTTAACGGTTGCGCGTCTTTATTCAGCCAGCGAACGTTTCCGTCGCCCTCTTCCCACCAGCGGTCGGCGGTGAGCGCGGGGATGCGCTGGCGAAGATGGATCAGCGCCGCGGTGAAATGGGTCAGCCCGCTGTTCGCTTCTCCCCAGTCGAGCCAGGTCAGGGTGTTGTCCTGGCAATAGGCGTTGTTGTTGCCGTGCTGGCTGTGGCCGTGCTCATCGCCCGCCAGCAGCATCGGCGTGCCCTGCGACAACAAAAGCGTCGTCAGCAGCGCATGAACGCTGGCGCGTCGCCGCTCGATCACATCCAGACTTCCGCCTAACCCTTCTATACCATGGTTGAAGCTATGGTTATTGTTAGTCCCATCGCGATTCTCCTCGCCGTTTGCCTCATTGTGTTTCTGATTGAAACAAACGCAGTCGCGCAGCGTAAAACCGTCGTGTGCCGTCAGCAGGTTAATGGTGGCCGACGGACGTTTGCCGTCACGCTTGAAGAGATCGCTGGAGCCGGCAAAGCGACCGGCAAACTCCCCCAGCGACAGATCGCGCGTCAGCCAGAAGCGGCGGATGGCATCGCGGAAGTGGTCGTTCCACTCGGCAAACAGCGGCGGGAAATTCCCCACCTGATAACCGCCCTCTCCGATATCCCAGGGCTCCGCGATCAGCTTAACCTTTGAAAGCACCGGGCAGTTTTTGATGGCCTCAAACAGCGGCGCCTGCTGGCTGAACGCCGGGGTGCGCCCCATCACCGGCGCCAGGTCGAAGCGAAAACCGTCCACGTGGAACGTCTCAACCCAGTATTTCAGGCACTCGTACGCGTAATGCGTAACGGCCGGATGACTGAGGTTGAGGGTGTTACCGCACCCGGTCCAGTTCTCGTAATCGCCGTCGTCCCTGATCCAATAATAGCTACGGTTATCGATTCCGCGCTGTGAGAGCGTCGGGCCGTCAAGATCGCTTTCCGCACTGTGGTTCAGCACCACGTCCAGAATGACCTCGATACCCGCCGCGTGAAGCGCCTTCACCGCATCGCGAAACTCATCCCGTGCCTTCTCCGGCTGCACCGCGTAGCGCGGGTCGAGGGCGAACATCGCCAGCGGGTTGTAGCCCCAGTAGTTGCTTAACCCAAGACGCTGTAGCCGCGGCTCGCTGGCGAAATGCGCCACGGGCAACAGCTCCAGCGCGGTGATCCCTAAGTGCTTCAGGTACGCGACCATCGTCGGATGCCCAAGCGCTTTGTAGGTGCCGCGCATCTCTTTAGGGATTGACGGGTGCAGATATGTCAGCCCTTTAACGTGGGCTTCATAAATAACGGTGTTGCCCCACGGCGTGCGCGGCGGGGCATCCTCTTCCCAGTCGTAGAGATCGTGCACCACCACGCTTTTGGGCGCGACGGGCGCGCTGTCGCGGTGGTCAGGTTCGCCGTAGCCAACGTGGAACAGCGAGTCATCTTTAAACTCACCGTCCACGCGGTGCGCGCACGGGTCAATCAGCAGCTTCGCCGGGTTAAACCAGTGCCCCTGAGAGGGCTCCCAGGGGCCGTGTACGCGAAAACCGTAGTGCATCCCCGGCCGTCCTCCGGCCAGGTAGCCATGCCAGGTATCCCCCGTGCGCGCCGGTAAATCGTAACGGTGCTCGTTACCTTCCCCGTCAAACACACAGAGTTCCACCCGCTCCGCATGGGCGGAAAAGAGCGTGAAGTTCACCCCCTTTCCGTCAAAACTCGCCCCGAGCGGTTCGGGTTTACCTGCCGTAAGCTGCGTCATTCACCCTCCCGCACCAGCCAGATTGTGCCAAGCGGCGGCAGCGTCAGGCTCAGGGAGTTCGGACGGCCGTGGCTTTCAATGGCATCGCTCTGCACCAGGCCACCGTTACCCGCGTTGCTGCCGTGGTAGTGCATGGAGTCGGTATTGAGAATTTCGCGCCATTTACCCGGCTGGTTAATGCCGAAGCGGTAGTGTTCGCGCGGCACCGGCGTGAAGTTGCTGGCGACAATGATCTCGTTACCCGCCTTGTCGCGGCGCACAAAGACAAACACCGAGCGCTCGTGGTCGTCCACCACCAGCCACTCAAAGCCGTACGGATCGAAGTCCAGCTCGTGCAGCGCTTTGTGGTGGCGATAGGTCAGGTTCAGGTCACGGACCAGACGCTGTACGCCGTGGTGCCAGTTGTCCGCGCCTTCCAGCAGATGCCAGTCAAGGCTGGTATCGTGGTTCCATTCGCGCCCCTGCGCAAATTCGTTGCCCATAAACAGCAGTTTTTTGCCCGGGAAAGCAAACAGCCAGCCGTAGTAAGCGCGCAGGTTGGCAAACTTCTGCCACGCGTCCCCCGGCATGCGGTCGAGAATGGATTTCTTGCCGTGCACCACTTCATCGTGCGACAGCGGCAGCATGAAGTTTTCGGTGTAGTTGTAGAGCAGCCCGAAGGTGAGCTTATCGTGGTGATACTGACGATAAACCGGGTCGAGCTTCATGTAGTCGAGCGTGTCGTGCATCCAGCCGAGGTTCCATTTGTACCAGAAGCCCAGACCACCCATTGCCGGTGGACGGGAAACGCCCGGGAAGTCGGTGGACTCTTCTGCCATGGTCACGGCGCCTTCCACCTGCTCGCCGATAATGCGGTTGGTGTTGCGCAGAAACTCAATCGCTTCGAGGTTTTCACGGCCACCATACTCGTTCGGGATCCACTCCCCCTCTTTGCGGCTGTAGTCGCGGTAGATCATCGACGCCACCGCATCCACGCGCAGGGCATCAATGCCGAAGCGCTCGATCCAGTACAGCGCGTTCCCGACCAGGTAGTTCGATACTTCACGGCGACCGTAGTTGTAGATCAGCGTGTTCCAGTCCTGGTGATAGCCTTCGCGCGGGTCGCTGTGCTCGTACAGCTTTGTGCCGTCGAACTCTGCCAGCGCAAAATCATCCGACGGGAAGTGGCCCGGCACCCAGTCGAGGATCACGTTCAGCCCGGCGGCGTGCGCGGCATCGATGAAATAGCGGAAGTCATCGCGCGTGCCGAAGCGGCGCGTGGGCGCATACAGCCCGGTTGGCTGATAGCCCCAGCTGCCGTCAAATGGGTGTTCGTTGATCGGCAGCAGCTCCAGATGGGTAAAGCCCATCCATTTGGCGTACGGCACCAGCTGGTCCGCCAGCTCGCGATAGCTCAGCCAGAAGTTGTTATCGGTGTGGCGACGCCACGAGCCGAGATGCACTTCATAGACGGAGATTGGCGCATCAAAGCGGTTGGCCTGCTTGCGCTCCTCACTCTGGACAACCTTCTCCGGCAGGCCGCAAATCAGCGAGGCGGTATTCGGGCGTAGTTCTGCCTCAAAGGCGTACGGGTCGGATTTAATGCGCAGCTTGCCGTTGGCATCGATCATCTCGAATTTGTAGAGCTGACCGTTGTGCGCGCCGGGGATAAACAGCTCCCAGATGCCGGTTTCCCGGCGCAGGCGCATGGGGTGACGACGACCGTCCCAGTAGTTGAACTGCCCGACGACGGAGACGCGCTGGGCGTTTGGCGCCCATACGGCAAAACGCGTGCCGGTGATACCGTCCATGGTATCCGCATGGGCACCCAGCGTTTCGTAAGGGCGTAAATGGGTCCCTTCGGACAGCAGCCAGGCGTCCATCTCTTTTAAGAGCGGGCCGAAGCTATAGGGATCGTCAATGAGGTTTTGCTGACCGTGCCAGATAACGGCAAGCTGATAACGAAAAGGATTTTTACGGCGGGGCATGACGCCCGAGAAGAAGCCACGCGAGTCGAGGCATTCCAGATTACCCACCTTGCGGCCGGTTTTGGGTTCGATAACCCACACTTCTGTTGCATCCGGTAACAGCGCCCGAACTTCCAGTCCGGCCTCTGTACGGTGCATCCCTAGCACAGAAAAGGGGTCGGCAAAGTGACCCGCAATAAGCGCATTAATCACGTCTCTCGAAATACGATCGGACATGGTGTTCATCCTGTTTTTTTATGTCGCCCTTTTTACGCGCTCCGGGACGACTTTTAATGTGACCTAAACGGTGCAGTTAATCCTCTCTGCTCCGCCCTACCCTCAGGTGAGAAATAAATCTTCCTTAAAGCATAGCCAACGTCGTGGGTCCTCCTGATAAAAAATAAGACATCTGCGTTTTACTCCATGTAGTACGCAAAAAAAGGGGGTGACAATCACCCCCCGTGTTTAACAAATTATTACGCCAGCTGGCGCAGCATACGGCGCAGCGGCTCGGCTGCACCCCACAGCAGCTGATCGCCAACGGTGAACGCGGAGAGGTACTCCGGCCCCATGTTCAACTTGCGCAGACGACCAACCGGGGTGGTCAGCGTGCCGGTAACGGCTGCCGGGGTCAGTTCGCGCATGGTGATATCGCGATCGTTTGGCACCACTTTCGCCCACGGGTTGTGTGCGGCCAGCAGCTCTTCCACGGTCGGAATAGACACATCTTTTTTCAGTTTAATGGTAAAGGCCTGGCTGTGGCAGCGCAGCGCGCCGATACGCACGCACAGACCGTCAACCGGAATGGTGTTCGCGGTGCCGAGGATTTTGTTGGTCTCAGCCTGGCCCTTCCACTCTTCGCGGGTCTGGCCGTTATCCAGCTGTTTGTCGATCCACGGGATCAGGCCACCGGCCAGCGGTACGCCAAAGTTATCCACCGGCAGCTCGCCGCTGCGGGTGAGCTGAGTGACTTTACGCTCGATGTCGAGGATGGCGGACGCCGGGTCTGCCAGCTCGGCAGCGACGCTCTGGTGCAGCTGGCCCATCTGGGTCAGCAGCTCACGCATATGACGCGCGCCGCCGCCGGACGCCGCCTGGTAGGTCGCCACGGAGACCCACTCCACCAGATCCTGTGCGAACAGGCCGCCGAGGGACATCAGCATCAGGCTGACGGTGCAGTTACCGCCAACAAAGGTTTTCACGCCGTTGTTCAGGCCGTCGGTGATGACGCCCTGGTTAACCGGGTCAAGAATAATGATGGCATCGTCTTTCATGCGAAGCGAAGAGGCCGCATCAATCCAGTAGCCCTGCCAGCCGCTTTCACGCAGCTTCGGATAGATTTCGTTGGTATAATCGCCGCCCTGGCAGGTCACAATAATGTCGAGTGCCTTCAGCGCTTCCAGATCGTAAGCATCCTGCAACGTGCCTGTGGTACCCCCAAAGGACGGTGCAGCCTGGCCGAGCTGGGAAGTGGAGAAGAAGACCGGGCGGATGGCGTCGAAATCGCGCTCTTCAACCATGCGTTGCATGAGTACAGAGCCGACCATACCGCGCCAGCCGATAAAACCAACGTTTTTCATAGCATTTTTTTCCTGCAAGGGGTGTGTGCTGATTGTGCAAGCCAGTATTGAACTGGGATATGCTTCACATTACAAAATGCTGCCAAAGTCGCAAGCGAAATTAATCGATGATTGCCCGGCAATCAGAAAAAGTGCTAATCATCGCAATGACCACAATAAGTATCAGGGATAATTTAAGATGAGTGAAATCATTTCCGCAGCGGTTTTATTGATCCTGATTATGGATCCGCTCGGTAATCTGCCGATCTTCATGTCAGTGCTGAAGCATACCGAGCCGAAGCGCCGCCGGGCGATCATGATCCGCGAGCTGCTCATCGCCCTGCTGGTGATGTTTATCTTCCTGTTCGCCGGTGAAAAAATCCTCGCTTTCCTGAACTTACGCGCCGAAACGGTCTCCATTTCCGGCGGGATCATTTTGTTCCTGATTGCTATTAAGATGATTTTCCCGAGCGCGGAGGGCAGCAGCAGCGGCCTGCCTGCGGGTGAAGAGCCGTTTATCGTGCCGCTGGCAATTCCGCTGGTCGCCGGGCCAACGATTCTGGCGACGCTGATGCTGCTGTCGCATCAGTATCCGAATCAGATGAGCCATCTGGTGATTGCCCTGCTGATCGCCTGGGGCGGGACGTTTATTATCCTGTTGCAGTCGTCGCTGTTCCTGCGCCTGCTGGGTGAGAAAGGGGTAAACGCCCTGGAGCGCCTGATGGGGCTAATTCTGGTGATGATGGCAACGCAGATGTTCCTGGACGGGATCCGGGCGTGGATGAAAGGGTGAAGATGTAAAAAAGCCGGGTGGCGCTTGCGCTTACCCGGCCTACGGGACCTGAGTTTTTTGTAGGTCGGGTAAGGCGAAGCCGCCACCCGACAATATACGCCCTCTGCGGCCTAATGCCCTCACCCCAACCCTCTCCCACAGGGAGAGGGAGAAAACAGGGATTAGCTCAGCAGCGTAAACGCAATCATCCCGACAACCGCACCCGTCGTGCCGAGGATGGTTTCCATCAGCGTCCAGGTTTTCAGGGTTTGCGCTTCGGTCGCGCCGGTAAATTTACCGAACAGCCAGAAGCCCGCGTCGTTCACGTGAGAAACCACAATCGAGCCACCCGCGATACAGATAGAGAGCGCCGCCATCTGCGCACCGGAGTAGTTCAGCTGTTCAATCACCGGCATCACCAGACCCACGGCGGTTAAGCACGCTACGGTCGCGGAGCCCTGAATGATACGTACCGCCGCGGCCAGCACGAAACAGGTGACTGCAATCGGCAGCCCCATCCCGGTCAGCGCTTCACCCAGCGCCGGGCCAACGCCGGAATCCACCAGCACCTGCTTAAACACGCCGCCCGCCCCGATCACCAGCAGGATAATCCCCGCCGGTTGCAGCGCGGCACCACAGATCTCCATCACGCGGTCTTTCGGCATGCCCTGACGCATCGCCAGGCCGTAAATTGCTACCAGACACGCCACCAGGATCGCGGTGAACGGATGACCAATAAATTCGAACCATTCGTAAGCGGTTGACCCCACCGGCACAAAGCGCGCAGCGATGGTTTTCAGGCCCACCAGCACCAGCGGGAGCAGGATCAGCGACAGGCTGAAGCCGAAGGACGGCATTTTGCCCTCGCCCAGGTGCGGCTCGGAGATGTCATCCGGAATGTGCAGCTCAACGTAACGGCTGATGAAGTTGCCCCACAGCGGACCGGCGATAATCATCCCCGGAATTGCCGCGCACAGGCCAATCAGGATCATCCAGCCAAAGTCAGCATGCATCTGGGAGGCCAGCAGCATCGGCGCAGGCCCCGGCAGCAGGAACGCCGCCGCAGCCGCCACGCCCGCAAACAGCGGAATGACCAGCTTCACGAGGTTGGTACCAGTATGCCGCGCCATGGAGAACGCCACGCTAATCAGCAGCACCACCGCCACTTCAAAGAACAGCGGCAGCGCGCAAATCAGACCGGCCAGACCAATCGCGTAGTGCGCACGGCTGTGCCCGAAGGATTTCAGCATCTTGACCGCAATCTGATCGACCGCGCCCGTCTCGTGCAAAATCTTGCCAAACATCGCGCCCAGCGCCACCACAATGGCCAGGAAGCCGAGCGTGCCGCCCATCCCTTTTTCCATCGTCGCCGCGATTTTGTCGAGCGGCATGCCGGAAAAGAGACCGGCACCAATAGAAACCACCATCAAAGCCACGAAGGCGTGCATACGAGCCTTCATCACTAAAAACAGCAGCAGCAATACGGAACCCACTGCTGTCAAAACTAGCGTTAATGTACTCAAAACTTACTGCCTTTTATTAATAACCTCGATGGTGCTGGCAACAACACCTTCCAGCGGCTGATCGATATCAACCACTAAGACATCCTGTTCGTCAGCTCCCGGCTCCTGCAACGCTTCGAACTGCGTTACCAGCATCTGGGTTTTGAAGAAGTGGCCTTTACGCGCCTTCAGGCGGCTTTCAATCACCCCGAAATCACCCTTCAGATAGATGAAGGAGAGGTTCGGGTTGCCGTCGCGCAGCAGGTCGCGATAGGTTTTTTTCAGTGCGGAACAGACGATCAGGGAGACTTTATTGGTGCGCTGCATCGCGAACGCGGCGTCATTCAGCGCCTGCAACCATGGTTTGCGGTCGTCGTCGTTCAGCGGCTCGCCGGAAGCCATTTTCATGATGTTGCTGCGCGGATGGAGGAAGTCACCATCAAGAAACGCAGCCTGGAGTTGATGCGCCACTTCGCTCGCCACGGCAGATTTACCGCTACCGGACACGCCCATCAGGACGTAAACGTGGTGATCGTGATTAGTCGTGCTCAAAGGGTGTCCCTCAGTCAATTGTTACGGGTAACAGTTATCGGTAACATTGTCCTGCCGGGGCATAAGAGAAGCAATATCCAAACGTGCGCGAAGTGAATAAGTGTGAGCTACTTCAAATTTGTCGGATTAAATAGATCCACCCGGTGACAAGGTGAAACCTAAATCTAACATTTTCGGGGTAACTGCCTCACCACGAATGCGCGCCAGCAGGCGCTCTGCGCCAATGCGGCCCATGCGTTCACGCGGGGTCAGGACGCTCGCCAGACGCGGCTCCATCACCTGGCCAATGTCGTGGCCGTGGAAGCCGGCAATCGCCATATCATCCGGGATTTTTAAACCCAGACGCTGGCACTCAAACGCGGCGCCGACCGCAAGGTCATCGTTGGTGCAGAAAATACCGTCCAGTTGCGGATACTCGCGTCGCGCCTGACGCATCAGCTCAATACCCGACGTGTAAGAAGAAGATTGCTCCACCATCACGCTGTACGGGGTTAAACCGGCGTCGAGCATCGCCTGCTCGTATCCCTTCTGTTTGATGATAGTACGTTCATCCAGACGCGCACCCAGATAGGCCACATGGCGATGACCGCGGGCGATGATCGCCGCCGTCATCTGACGCGCCGCTTCAAAGTTATCGAACCCCACGGCGATGTCGAGGCACGGCGACTGGCTGTCCATCAGTTCCACCACCGGAATGCCTGCCACTTCAATCATTTTCAGCGTGCGCGGGGTGTGAGTACGTTCCGTTAAAATCAGGCCGTCGATGTTCCAGGAAAGCATCGATTCAAGACGTTCCTCTTCCAGTTCCGGCTTGTATCCGTAGTGGGCGAGCATGGTCTGATAGCCAAACGCATCGGTGACGCTTTCGATGCCACGCAGCACTTCGGCGAATACCTGGTTGGTTAAGGAAGGAAGCAGGACGCCTACCGCACGGCTGGTCGCATTGGAGAGAATATCGGGCGCGCGGTTGGGGATATAACCCAGTTCATCAAGGGCGGCGGCAATCTTGCCACGCAACGCCACGGAAACCTGTTCCGGGTTACGTAAAAAACGGCTGACCGTCATTTTGGTCACACCGACGCGATCGGCGACATCCTGAAGTACGGGGCGTTTCTTTTTCATCGTCCTGAGAAATCTTGAAGTGAGAGATTTGCTCAGTTTATCACGGACAAAGCTCAACCTTCCCCGTTTAAAGGGAAGGTTGAGAAATTATTTAGACTGGCGGCAGGTCAAACAGCAGAATTTCACTTTCGCTGTCGGCATGCACGGAGAGCGCCTGCTCATCCCAGACTGCCAGGCCATCGGCGGTTGTCGCTTTGGTGCCGTTGATGGACACTTCACCTTTCACCACCTGGATCCACACGCGGCGGTTAGCGGCAATCTGGTGTACAGACTGTTCATCTTTCGCCAGCGCCCAGCGGTACAGCTCCATATCCTGATGCACTTTCAGGGAACCTTCACGCGCATCCGGGGACAGCACCAGCTGTTTGCCCTGTTTCGCGTCGAAGCGGCGCTGCTCGTAGCGTGGCGTGATGCCGGTCTCTTCTGGAATGATCCAGATTTGATACAGGTGCAGTTTTTCCGTTTTGCTCGGGTTGTACTCAGAGTGACGCACCCCGGTACCCGCGCTCATAATCTGGAACTCGCCCGCCGGAACCTGCTCTTTGTTGCCCATGCTGTCCTGGTGCTCAACCGCCCCTTCCAGCACATAGGTCAGGATTTCCATGTCTTTGTGCGGGTGGGTACCGAAGCCCTGGCCTGCATCAATCACGTCGTCGTTAATCACGCGCAGTGCGGAGAAGCCCATAAAGTTCGGGTCGTAGTAGTCGGCAAACGAGAATGAATGCCATGAGTCCAGCCAGCCATGATTCGCGTGACCACGTTCGTTTGCTTTGCGTAAGTAGATCATTGTTTTCACCCTCAGTTCGTTTCGATGGAGTAAGTGTGGACGCAAACGCCCTGGGATCATAGAGGGTGAAAATTGACTCCTCTGTTCAAAAATTTAGAACAAGCGCAGAGGAGCCATTTTTGCTTATTTTGCGAGGGTTACCGTGGCAGGAGAAGCCTGCTCAAAGGCCCGTTCAAGGATTTCCAGGTTGGTCAGAACGTCAGATTCCTTGACATAATTCGGCGCGCCGGTGGCGAGGGTGTCATACAGCGCATCGTAGACGCGTCCATAGTCGCCCGTTTCCGGCTTCAGCTCTTCCCTGACCGTCAGGCCCTCGTCGTTCACGTACTCCAGCACGCCCACGGAATCATCTGCCGCAAAGCCCGGTTCACCCGGCATGATATTGGCCTTCAGGCTGGTCTCCTGTTGGTCAATACCGTACTTGATAAAGGAGCCTTTCTTGCCGTGAACGATAAATTTCGGGTAGTCGATTTTCACCAGATGGCTGGTTTTTACGATGGCTTTCAGGTCGCCGTAGAACAGCTGCGCTTCAAAGGTATCGTCCGGGTTGGCCTTATTGCGCAGGCTGCGGATGTCATACGCCACGTGGTCCGGGCGGCCAAACAAGGAGATGATCTGGTCCATGGTGTGCACACCGAGACCGTAGAAAGATCCGTCCTGCGGCAGTCCGGGCTGGGTTTCCGCCACCGGGCGGTAGTAATCGAAGTGGCTTTCGATTTCCACGATCTCGCCGAGTTTGCCGCTTTCAATTGCCTTTTTTGCCGTCAGGAAGCAGCTGTCAAAGCGACGGTTCTGGTACGGCGTGACGGTCAGCCCTTTGCTTTTCGCCAGCGCGAACAGCTCCTTCGCTTCGGCGATGGTCGGGGTGAACGGCTTTTCCACCAGCACGTTTTTACCTGCTTCCAGCGCGCGTTTCGCGTAGTCAAAGTGGCTGTCGGCGTGGGTACAGACCACCACCAGCTTCACCTGCGGGTCGTTAAGCACCTCATCAAGATCGCTGGTGAAATGAATATGGGAATACTGCGGAGACTGCTCTTCTGGCTTCGCGCGGCGGCGATAGATATGGGCCACGTGCCAGGTCTCTTTTCGGTTAAGAACATACGGAAGGTGGTAACGCGTGGTGCTTTTGCCAAATCCAATAAATGCACAATGTAGTGTCATGGCTCAGTCCTTTTGGAAGGTTACTGAGTTTTACCATAGCGCATGTTTTGCCCTCACCCCAGCCCTCTCCCACAGGGAGAGGGAGAAAAAGGGCAAAAAAAAGCCAGCGAGAAGCTGGCTAAAGTAATACTGGAAGCAATGTGAGCAATGTCGTGCTTTCAGGTTCCCGTAGGAGGTCTTCCTGAATGCAGAGCAATAATAATCATTCTCATTCGCACTTGTCCAACACTTTTTGCAAAAAATAGCGATTGACTCAACTTTTAAAGTCACTGATGTTGGAGGGGACTTTTAACTAACTGAGGAACAAGGAATGAGTGAGATAGTGATACGCCACGCTGAACCGAAAGATTACGACGCCATTCGTCAGATCCACGCCCAGCCGGAGGTGTACCACAACACGCTACAGGTTCCTCATCCTTCAATGGAAATGTGGCAAATGCGGCTAGGCGAACAGCCGGGCATTAAACAGCTGGTTGCCTGCATTGATGATATCGTGGTCGGCCACCTCACCATTGATGTCGCCCAGCGACCACGCCGCAGCCACGTTGCAGATTTCGGTATCTGCGTTGGCGCGCAGTGGCATAACCGCGGCGTGGCCAGCGCACTGATTCGCACCATGATCGATATGTGCGACAACTGGCTGCGCGTCGACCGCATCGAGTTAACGGTGTTTGTGGATAACGAACCGGCAATCGCGGTGTACAAAAAGCACGGGTTTGAGATTGAAGGCACCGGCAGGCGCTACGCCCTGCGCAACGGCGAGTATGTGGATGCGTATTATATGGCGCGTATGAAGTAGTTTGTTGCCGGGTGGCGGCTTCGCCTTACCCGGCCTACGTTCGTGCCGTTCCAGGCCCGGTAAGCGCAGCGCCACCGGGCAAAAAAATCAATACCCCGCCGTTAAATCATCCACCGAACGCGGGTCCGATGCGCCAAACAGCGCCCCGTCCGGCCCGACCATAATGCTCTGGGTGCTGCCCATCGCCTCCTTCACCGCCACCTTCTGCCCGCGCAGCTCAAGCAGCTTGAGGGTGTCCGGGCTAAAGCCCTTCTCCACGCGCAGCTCATCCGGTAGCCACTGGTGGTGGAAACGCGGCGCATTGGTCGCTTCGGCGACGTTCATCCCAAAGTCGATGCTGTTCACCACCATTTGCAGCACGGTTGTGATAATCCGGCTCCCGCCAGGGCTGCCGGTCACCAGCCAGGTTTTGCCGTCTTTCACCACGATGGTGGGCGACATGGACGACAGCGGGCGCTTCTTCGGCCCGACCGCATTCGCATCGCCGCCGACCAGGCCGTAGACGTTCGGCACGCCCGGTTTGGCAGAGAAGTCATCCATCTCGTTGTTCAGCAAAATGCCGCTGTTGCCCGCCACAATCCCGGTGCCGAAAGTGGTGTTAAGCGTGTAGGTCACCGCCACCGCGTTACCGTCTTTATCCACCACCGAGAAATGGGTGGTCTGGTTACTTTCATACGGCGCCAGCTTGCCGGGGCGGATCTCGCTCGACGGCTTCGCCTTGTTGATGTCGATCTCGTCGGCAATCGATTTGGCATAGGCTTTGTTGGTCAGCGCCTGCCACGGCACCTTCACGAAGTCCGGATCGCCAAGGTATTCCGAGCGGTCAGCGTAGGCGCGCTTCTCCGCCTCCGCCATCACCTGCAAGGCATCGGCGCTACCGAAGCCGAACTTGTGCATATCGAAGTTTTCCAGAATATTGAGGATCTGCACGATGTGAATGCCCCCGGAGGACGGCGGCGGCATGGAGAAGACCTCGTAGCCGCGATAGCTGCCGCTGATCGGCTCGCGCTCCACCGCCTTATATTCCGCCAGATCCGCTTTGGTGATCAGCCCGCCGTTCTTCTGCATCTCATCGGCAATCTGATCGGCAATCGGCCCCTTATAGAAGGCGTCCGGACCGTTTTCGGCAATCAGTTCGAGACTTTTTGCGAGGTTCTTCTGCACCAGCTTATCGCCCTTTTTCAGCGGCTCGCCGTCTTTCCAGAAGATAGCCTTGCTGTTCTCATGATTGGGAATAACTTCGCTGCCGTAGGTTTTGAGGTCGTCCGCCAGCGCGTCGTTGACGACGAAGCCGTCGCGCGCCAGCTTGATGGCAGGCTGCACCACTTTATTCAGCGGCAGCGTGCCGTATTTTTCCAGCGCCAGCGAGAAGCCCGCAACGGTGCCCGGCGTGCCGGAGGCAAGGTGCGAGGTCAGAGATTTTTTACTGTCCGGATTGCCCTGATCGTCGAGGAACATATCGCGGGAGGCCTGGTTCGGCGCCATCTCACGGAAGTCGATGGCCGTGGTTTTACCGTCTTTGGTGCGCAGCATCATAAACCCGCCGCCGCCCAGGTTCCCCGCCTGTGGATGCGTCACCGCCAGCGCATATCCCACCGCGACCGCCGCATCCACCGCGTTACCGCCCTGCTTAAGAATATCGACGCCCACCTGCGTTGCCAGCGCGTCAACCGAGGCCACCATGCCGTGCGTCGCCCGCACGGGGTGAAAAACATCCTCCTCCACGCCGTAAGAGACCGGTGGAGCGGCGGGCGGGTTGGCCGCTACGGTAAATGTGCCGCCTGCCATCAGCGCAGCGATGGCGACCCAGCGCAAAAAGGTTGGTTTCATCATTATTGTTCTCCAGGTGAAGGGGTCCATATTCCCCGCTTAAGCCTGGTTCACAACTCTTAAAAAATCATCGTTATGCCGGAATCAGGGTAAACTTAAGAGAAGCCTCAAAGGAGGAGATAACCATGAAACGATTACTGATCCTGACCGCGCTGCTTCCGTTCGCCGCGCTCGCACAGCCAATCAACACCCTGAACAACCCGAACCAGCCGGGCTACGTCATTCCGAGCCAGCAGCGTATGCAGACGGAGATGATGAGCCAGCAACAGCAGCAGAAAGGGATGCTCAATCAGCAGTTAAAGACGCAGACCCAGGTGCAGCAGCAGCACCTGCAAAACCAGATGAATACCAACACCCAGCGCGTGCAGCAGGGCCAGATGCGGGAGCAGCCGCTGCCAAACTCAAACGGTGGGATGTTAGGGGGCGGGGTGTCGCAAAGCAGCGGTCAGCAGCACATGCTGCCGACCCAGCAGAACGGCAGTATGCTTAATAAATAAAGTTCGGCCCGATCTGGTCAATCGCATCGGTACAGATGCTGTCCACGCCCCAGCGCAGCAGCTCGGCTGCACGCTGGGGTTTATTGACGGTATACACCAGGATATGCAGACCGGCCTCCTTCAACAGCGTCACGCGCACTTCATCCAGCAGCTTATGGTTGAGGTGGATCGACACGCAGCCTAAGCCAGTCGTCAGCGCGCGCCAGTCTTCTCGCCACTCATCCAGCAGCAGCCCGCGCGGCAACTCCGGTACGGCAGCCTGTGCGGCTTCCAGCGCGTCGATGTCAAACGACGACAACAGCGGCGGGGTCATCCCTTCCCACAGCTCGCGCGCGGCGAGGGCAATCACTTTACCCGTCAGCGGCCCGGTGCCGGTGGTCGGTTTGATTTCGATGTTGGCCATCATGCCGTGTTGACGACAGCGGTCCGCCACTTCCGCCAGCAGCGGCAGCGGTTCGCCTTTAAATTCGCCGCTGTACCAGCTACCGGCATCCACCTTCAGCAGGTCACGCCACGGCAGTTCGCCCGCCACGCCCCAGCCGTTGCTGGTGCGTTCGAGATTGTCGTCGTGCAGCAGGAAAATTTCGCCGTCCTTCGACAGCTTCGCGTCGAACTCGATCATCGTGTGGCCGTAGCGCGCGCCAACGTCAATTGCCGCCAGGGTGTTTTCCGGCGCCAGTTTACCGCCGCCCCGGTGGGCGACGATGTGGGGGTAAGGCCAGTTGCTCATACTCGTTGTCCTGTTTCACCGTCAAATAAGTGCAGGTGATTTTCCGGCATATGCAGCCACAGCGTGCTGCCTGCCTTCGGGCGCTCCTGGTGCGGCAGACGCACCACCAGCTTTTGCTCGCCCCAGCGCCCGTGCGCCAGGTTGTCTGCGCCCAGCATCTCCAGCGTGTCCATCACCAGCGGCACGCCGCCGTCCGCCTGAGACGTCAAACCAATATGCTCCGGGCGGATACCGAGCGTCATCTTACGCCCGGCGTAGCCACGATAGTACCAGTTGATCGGCAACGCCATCCCGCTTTCCAGCTCGAAGTGGGTTCCCGCCGCATTGATCCGCCCGTCCAGCAGGTTCATCGCCGGGCTGCCGATAAAGCTCGCCACAAAACGGCTGGCCGGTTTTTCGTAGACCTCCACCGGGGTGCCAATCTGCTCGGCGATGCCTTTGTTCATCACCATCACGCGCTGGGCGAGGGTCATGGCTTCAACCTGATCGTGAGTCACATAGAGGGACGTGGTTTTCAGGCGGCGATGCAGCTGCTGTAGCTCAAGGCGCATCTGCACGCGCAGTTTGGCGTCGAGGTTTGACAGCGGTTCGTCGAACAGGAATACCGCCGGGTCGCGCACGATGGCGCGCCCCATCGCCACGCGCTGACGCTGGCCACCGGAGAGCTCTCGCGGGCGGCGCTTAAGCAGGCCGTCAAGTTCCAGAATGCGCGCGGCTTCTTTTACGCGCTCGTCGATATGACCTTTGCCCATACCGCGAATTTTCAGCCCCCAGGCCATGTTCTCTTCCACGCTCATGTGCGGATAGAGGGCATAGTTCTGGAACACCATCGCGATGCCGCGATCTTTGGGCTCCATCTCGGTGACGCGCTGGCGGTCAATCCAGATATCTCCGGACGTTACGCGCTCCAGCCCGGCCACCATACGCAGCAGGGTGGATTTTCCGCAGCCGGACGGGCCGACCATCACGATAAATTCCCCGTCCGCCACGTCGAGCGTCAGCGGCTGAATGACCTGGGTTTTACCGTCCCAGCTTTTGGTAACTGCCTGTAATTTTAAACCTGCCATCTTATTTCTCGCTATCGACCAGGCCGCGGACAAACGCGCGCTGCATGGCTAAAACAATGACTACGGGTGGGATAAGGGTGAGCAGCATCGCCGCCATCACCTGGTTCCAGAGGGTGGTGCCTTCGCCGGTGGCGATCATGCCTTTAATGCCTGCCACGGCGGTGCCGAGGTTGACGTCCTGAACGATCAGCAACGGCCACAGGTACTGGTTCCAGCCGTAGATAAAGGTGATCACAAACAGCGCCGCGAGGTTGGTTTTCGACAGCGGCAGCACGATGTCGCGGAAGAAGCGCATCGGCGAGGCCCCGTCGATGCGCGCGGCTTCAATCAACTCATCCGGCAGGGTCATAAAGAACTGGCGGAACAGGAAGGTGGCGGTCGCCGAGGCCATCAGCGGCAGGGTTAAGCCCGCGTAGCTGTCGAGCATCTTCAGGTTGGCGATCACCTCCACCGTCGGGAAGATACGCACCTCTACCGGCAGCATCAGGGTGATGAAAATCATCCAGAAAAACAGGTTACGCAGCGGAAAGCGGAACCAGACGATGGCAAACGCTGAGAGCATCGACACCGTAATTTTGCCGACGGTGATGCCAAACGCCATGATGAAGCTGTTGAGCATCATCAGCCAGAACGGCGCGCTGTTGGCGCCCACGCCCTGGGTCCAGATGGTCTTCATGTTCTCGAAAAGATGCCCGCCTGGGATCAGCGTCATCGGCGTGTCGAACACCGCTTTGGTGTCCAGCGTGGCGGCGACGAAGGCCACGTACAGTGGGAACAGGATGACGATAATCCCTAAAATCAGCATGGTATGGCTGAAAATCGTCAGCCCGCGACGGTTCTCAATCATTGGTAGCGCACCTTACTTTCGACATAGCGGAACTGCACCACCGTGAGGATGATGACGAGGAACATCAGCACCACCGACTGCGCGGCAGAAGCGGAGAGATCCAACCCCGCAAAGCCTTCGCGGTAGATCTTGTAGATCAGCGTCGTTGTCGCCTGCACCGGACCGCCTGCGGTCGCCGCGTCGATCACCGGGAAGGTATCGAAGAAGGCGTACACGAGGTTAACCACCAGCAGGAAGAAACTCACCGGGGCGATCAGCGGCAGCGACAGGCGGAAGAAGCGGCGCACCGGCCCTGCGCCGTCGATGGCGGCGGCCTCCACCAGCGAACGCGGGATAGACTGTAGCGCGGCAAAGAAAAACAGGAAGTTATAGCTGATCTGCTTCCACACCGAGGCGAACACCACCAGGAACATCGCCTGACCGCTATTCTGAGCGTGGTTCCAGTCGTAGCCAAACTCGCCCAGGAAGTGGGTAATCAGCCCGCGCCCTGGGTTAAACAGGAAGATCCACAGCACGGCGGCCACGGCAGGAGCCACGGCGTAGGGCAGCAGCATCAGGGTCTGATACAGACGGCTGCCGCGCACCACGTAATCCACCAGCGCGGCGAAAAACAGCGACGCGACAAGACCGCTCACGGTGACCAGCGCACTGAATTTGATCGTCGTCCAGAAGGAGTCCAGGTAGTAGCTGTCGTGGAACAGCGCGGTAAAGTTGTCCAGCCCGACAAACTGGCTGGAAAGCCCGAACGGATCGACGCTTTGTACCGAGTACCACAGCGCTTCGCCCGCAGGCCAGATAAAGAAGATAACGGTGATGACCAGCTGCGGTGCGACCAACAGGTACGGCAGCCAGCGGGAACGGAACACCGGACGGGATGAGGACATTGAGATTAGGTTCCTGAACAATGCCGGGTGGCGGCTACGCCTTACCCGGCCTACAAATATTTCTCCCTCTCCCCGTGGGAGAGGGTTGGGGTGAGGGCATCAGCCCGCACGATCCCCGTAGGCCTGGATCGCTACGCGTCACCGGGCGAATCACGGATTACGATTTCGTCGACTGCTCAAAGCGGCGCAGCAGCTGATTTCCGCGCTCTACCGCAGCGTCCAGCGCCTGCTGTGGCGTTTTCTTACCGGTCCACACGCTTTCCAGCTCTTCATCCACGATGGTGCGGATCTGCGGCATGTTGCCCAGACGCAGACCCTTGGTGAACGGCAACGGCGGCTTGTTCAGCATCTGGCGCGTCGCGATGTCCGCCCCTGGGTTTTTGCTATAGAAGCCCTGCTCGCGGGTCAGGTCGTACGCGGCTTTGGTGATCGGCAGATAGCCGGTCTTCTGGTGCCACTCGGCGGCGTTTTCCGGCTTCGCCAGGAAGTCGAGGAACTCGGCCACGCCTTTGTAGGTGCCGTTGTCTTTACCCTGCATCACCCACAGGCTCGCCCCGCCGATGATGGCGTTTTGCGGCGCGCCTTTAACGTCAGCGTCGTACGGCATCATGCCCACGCCGTAGTTGAATTTGGCATAGTGACGTATATCCGCCAGCGAGCCGGACGAGGCGGTGGTAATGGCACAGTCGCCGTTGTAGAACTTCTCGGTGGATTCGTCTTTACGCCCGAAGTAGCTGAAGTCGCCCTTCTTGTTGAGTGCTTCCAGCAGCGCGATGTGCTTCACCTGCTCCGGCTTGTTGAACTCCAGCACCGCGTCGGTACCGTCGAAGCCGTTATTTTGGGTGGCAACCGGCAGCCCGTGCCAGGCGCTGAAGTTTTCAATCTGGATCCAGCCCTGCCAGCCGCTGGCGTAGCCGCACTTCATCCCCGCCGCTTTCAGCTTCGCGGTGTACTCCGCCAGATCCTGCCAGGTTTTTGGCGGCTGCTCCGGATCTAAACCGGCTTTTTTGAAGGCGTCTTTGTTGTAGTACAGCACCGGCGTGGAGCTGTTAAACGGCTGGGACAGCAGGTGGCCGGTTCTGGAATCGGTGTAATAACCGGAGACGGTCGGTACGAACTGGGATTCATCGAAGTTAATACCTGCTTCTTTGAACACTTCATACACCGGCTTGATGGCTTTGGAAGCCATCATGGTGGCGGTGCCCACTTCATAAACCTGTAACAGCGCAGGCGCGTTACCGGTACGGAAGGCGGCGATGCCCGCGCTCAGGCTCTGCTCGTAGTTGCCTTTGTACACCGGCACAATTTTGTAATCCGGGTGGGTGTCGTTGAAACGCTGCGCCAGGGAGTCAACCTCTTTACCCAACTCCCCTTCCATGGAATGCCAGAACGGAATGGTGGTCACAGCCATTGCGTTCGTCGCAAAAGCCAGACCCAGTGCCAGACCCAAAGCTGTGTGTCGTAACGATGTCATTGTCATCTCTCTTATTGTGCCGGATGCGCGATATCACGCGTTTTATGCTCGCGAGGTAACATGACATGCTCGAATGACAGAAAAATAACTGTTTGTTTACAGATAAGTGACAGCCAGGCGTCAGGGGGATGATGGTTGTGTGAAGGGGTGTAGTGGTTAAAAAAGCCGGGTGGCGGCTACGCCTTACCCGGCCTGGTCGATCCCTGTAGGCCCGGTAAGCGCAGCGCCACCGGGCAACACAGACGGCTTAGCCTCCGAGGTACGCACTCCGCACCGCCTCGTTCGCCAGCAGCGCGTCACCGGTATCGGAGAGCACCACGCGCCCGTTCTCCAGCACGTAGCCACGGTCGGCGAGCTTCAGCGCCTGGTTGGCGTTCTGCTCGACGAGGAAGATGGTCATCCCCTCTTTACGCAACTGCTCGATGGTGTCGAAGATCTGCTGGATAATGATCGGCGCAAGACCAAGCGACGGCTCGTCCAGCAGCAGCAGGCGCGGCTGGCTCATCAGCGCGCGGCCAATCGCCAGCATCTGCTGCTCGCCGCCGGACATGGTGCCCGCTCGCTGAATACGACGCTCCCACAGGCGCGGGAAGAGTTCGTACACCCACTTGATGCGGGTCTGGAATTCATCCCGATGGGCGAAGAAACCGCCCATCGCCAGGTTCTCTTCCACTGTCATGCGGGAGAATACGCGGCGCCCTTCCGGGACAATCGCCACCGCTTCACGCATGATCTTAGCCGTCTGCCAGTCGGTAATATCTTTGCCGTCAAACACAATCCGCCCGCTGGTGGCGCGCGGGTCGCCGCACAGGGTGCCGAGCAGCGTGGTTTTACCCGCGCCGTTGGCGCCAATCAGGGTGACGATTTCGCCCTGATTGATGTGCAGGCTGACGTCGTGCAGCGCCTGGATCTTGCCGTAGTGCGCGTTGACCTTGTCGAACGTTAACATCGCTTTTTCCATCTTATGCCTCACCAAGGTATGCGCGGATCACGTCCGGGTTGTTGCGGATCTCTTCCGGCGTGCCGTTTGCCAGCGGCGTGCCCTGGTTTACCACGTAGATACGGTCCGAAATGCCCATCACCAGCTTCATGTCATGCTCAATCAGCAGGATGGTGGTGTCGTGATGGTCGCGCAGCTCGGCAATCAGCTCGTCCAGCTCTTTGGTCTCTTTCGGATTGAGACCTGCCGCTGGTTCGTCGAGCATCAGGATCTCCGGCTGGGTCACCATGCAGCGCACGATCTCAAGGCGACGCTGATCCCCGTAAGCGAGGTTGCTCGCCTGACGGTTAGCGTGCTGGAGCAGGCCGATACGGTCGAGCCAGGTCGCGGCGCGGTCGAGCGCCTCCTCCTGCGTGCGGCGAAAGGCCGGGGTTTTCAGCAGGCCGGAGAAGAGGCCGGTTTTCAGCTGCTGATGCTGTGCCACCAGCAGGTTCTCAATCACCGTCATCTCGCGGAACAGACGCACGTGCTGGAAGGTACGCACCACGCCCATGCGGGCAATCTGCTGGCCCGGCAGCCCTTCAAGGTGCTGGTCGCGCAGCATGATGGTGCCGCCCGTCGGCTTGTAGAAGCCGGTCAAACAGTTAAAGACCGTGGTTTTTCCCGCGCCGTTCGGGCCAATCAGGGAGACAATCTCTTTCTTGTGCAGATCCAGATTCACATTGTTGACCGCCAGCAGGCCGCCAAAGCGCATCATCAGGCCGTTAACGGATAATAAAGGCTTCATGCCTGCTCTCCTTTCGCCTGTGTGCGTTTCAGCTTCAGCTGTGGACGGGTCATCGGCAGCAGACCCTGCGGACGCCAGATCATCATCAGCACCATCAAACCACCCAGCATTAACATGCTGTATTCGTTAAAGTCGCGCATCAGCTCGCGGGAGACCACCAGCAGGATAGCCGCGAGGATCACGGCGAACTGCGAGCCCATTCCGCCGAGCACCACAATCGCCAGCACAAAGGCGGATTCGGCAAAGGTGAACGATTCCGGGCTGACGAAGCCCTGACGTGCGGCAAACAGCGTCCCGGCGAAACCGGCAAACGCGGCGCTGATGGTAAATGCGGTCAGCTTGATGCGGGTCGGGTTCAGGCCCAGGGAGCGGCAGGCGATCTCATCTTCGCGCAGCGCTTCCCACGCGCGGCCCAGCGGCATGCGCAGCAGACGGTTGATCACAAACAGGGTAATCACCACCAGCAGCAGCGCCACCAGATAGAGCCAGATCACGCGGTCGGACGGATCGTACTTGATGCCAAAGAAATTGCTGAAGGTATCCCAGCCGCCTTCACGGGCGGTACGGCTGAACTCCAGGCCGAAGAAGGTCGGTTTCGGGATCTGGCTGATGCCGTTCGGACCGCCGGTCACTTCGGTATTGTTGAGCAGCAGAATACGGACGATTTCGCCGAAGCCTAAGGTCACAATCGCCAGATAGTCACCGCGCAGGCGCAGCACCGGGAAGCCGAGCAGGAAGCCCGCCGCGGCAGAGACCAGCCCCGCCAGCGGCAGACAGGTCCAGAAGCCGAGGCCGTAATAGTGGTTCAGCAGCGCGAAGGTGTACGCGCCGATGGCGTAGAACCCGCCGTAGCCCAGCACCAGCAGGCCAGACAGCCCCACCACCACGTTCAGACCGAGCCCCAGAATCACGTAGATCATGGTCAGGGTGGCAATATCCACCGTCCCGCGCGAGACCATAAACGGCCACGCCACGGCAGCCACCAGCAGCGCCACAAGGAACAGCTTCTGTTTCACCGTTGTACCGTCGATCGCCGGCAGGACGAATTTCGGCCCGGAGACGTTTTTCAGCGTCTTCTGGAACAGCGGACGCAACAGCTGGAACAGGAACACCACAGCGGTGCCGATAAACACCCACTGCCAGCGGATGTCGGGAGCGGTATCCACCACCAGCTTCGTGCCGTCCAGTCCTAACTGGACGCCCATAAAGACGCCCGCCAGGACGAAGAACATGGCGGCAGAGAGCAGCGCCATCGCAAAATGCATCGGTTTCATACTTTCTCTACCTCCGGACGGCCCAGAATACCGGTAGGCATTACCAGCAGAACCAGAATCAGCAGGGCAAACGACACCACATCTTTATATTCGGTGCTCAGGTACGCCGAGGAGAGCGCTTCGGCCACGCCCAGGATCAGGCCGCCGATCATCGCGCCGGGAATGCTGCCGATGCCGCCCAGTACCGCCGCGGTGAAGGCTTTCATCCCGGCCATAAAGCCGATGTACGGGTTGATTACGCCGTAGAACTGGCCGAGCAACACGCCAGCCACCGCCGCCATCGCTGCGCCGATCACGAAGGTCAGGGCAATCACGCGGTCGGTGTTAATCCCGAGCAGGCTCGCCATCTTCAGATCTTCCGCGCAGGCGCGGCAGGCGCGTCCCATGCGGGAGTAGCGGATGAACAGGGTCAGGGCCAGCATGGCAATAAAGGTCACAACCCAGATAACCAGCTGCATGGTGGTGATGGTGGCAGAGAAGTTTTCGCTGGCCCCCACAATCCACTGGCCGTTAAACAGGCTTGGCAGCGCCACGTCGCGTGAACCTTCGGTCAGGCTGACGTAGTTTTGCAGGAAAATGGACATACCGATGGCGGAGATCAGCGCGATCAGGCGTTTGGAGCTGCGCACCGGCCGGTAGGCCACCCGTTCAATACTCCAGCCGTAGGCGCTGGCGATCACAATCGCGCCGACAAACCCGGCGGCCACCAGCAGCCAGCTGCTGTCGATGCCCATCATCATCAGCGCGGCGATAATCATAAAGGAGACGTAGCTACCGATCATGTACACCTCGCCGTGGGCGAAGTTGATCATGCCGATAATGCCGTAAACCATCGTGTAGCCGATGGCGATCAGCGCGTAGGTGCTTCCCAGCGTGACGCCGTTAAACATCTGCTGCAAGAAGTAGAGAAACTGCTCGGACATAAGAAAACCTTTTTATACCCGCCCGGTGAGCCGGGCGGTGGGATGATTATTTGGCGACCGAGGAAGACCCGTCGGCGTGCCACTTAAAGACACCAAACTCAAATCCCTTCAGATCGCCTTTCTCATCCCAGTTCAGCGGCCCAATCACGGTGTTCGCCCCGTGTGCTTTTAAATCTTTCACCAGATCCAGCGGCTCTTTACTGCCGGTACGGTCCAGCGCGGTGGCCAGAGACTGCACGGCCGCGTAGGTGATCCAGACGTACGGACCGCTCGGATCTTTCTTCTGCGCCTTGAGCGCATCCACGATAGCCTTATTCGCCGGATCCTGGTCATAGCGTTTTGGCATCGTCACCAGCATGCCTTCGGCAGAATCGCCCGCGATGTTGGACAGGGAGGCATTACCGACGCCCTCTGGCCCCATAAACTGGGTTTTCAGGCCGGTGGCGCGCGCCTGGCGCAGCATCTGCCCCATTTCCGGGTAGTAGCCGCCGTAGTAAACGAAGTCGATATTCTCTTTTTGCAGGCGGGCGATCAGCGCGGAGAAGTCTTTCTCACCAGCGGTAATGCCGTCGAAGAAGACGATGTTTGCGCCGCCTTTTTTCAGGCCATCCTGCACGGAACGCGCCAGGCCTTCGCCGTACTGCTGCTTATCATGGATGATGGCGATACGCTGCGGCTTAACGGTTTCAAGGATGTATTTGGCGGCGGTTGGCCCCTGAGAGGAGTCCAGACCGGCGGTACGCATGATGTGCTGGTAGCCGCGCTGGGTCAGTTCCGGGTTGGTGGCACCCGGGGTGATCATCAGAATGCCTTCGTCTTCGTAGATATCAGACGCTGGCTGCGTGGAGGAGGAACACAGGTGCCCGATGACGTACTGGATACCGTCGTTAACGATTTTGTTGGCGACCGCGACGGCCTGTTTTGGATCGCAGGCGTCGTCATACTCCACGCCTACCAGCTTGTCGCCTTTGATGCCGCCTTTGGCGTTGATATCTTTGATGGCCTGACGCGCGCCGTTGAACTCCATGTCACCCCACTGGGCAACAGGGCCGGACATCGCCCCCACTACCGCAACTTTAATGTCGTCTGCCATAGCGGCATGCGAGATCGACAGTGCGACCATCCCCGCGATTAACGTCTTCGCGTTCCTTTTCATCTCTGAATCCCCATTCGTGATGTCATGTTTATATTTTGTTTTATTATGGTTAAAAAGCATTCTGTACTTTTTATGAACAACGCTATTTTTACCAGTGCCTTTAATGGTTTAGCGCAGTTTTTTGTCAAAAACCAGACTAAAATCTCTATTTTTCAGGCGATTAAGCAAAGATAATATTCTGAAATCAGGCGGAGATAAACAAATAAAAGCGCGGTTTGCAGCATAAAATAACGGTACAAAGCGCCGAATAAATCACTGCCCTTCAGGTTAAAATTCTGCTTATTTTTCGATCCATGTGTTTTCAAACTGCCCATCGCGCTGCCAAAAAACTAATCACCTGGTAAATGGGAAGAAAAAGAGAAAGCGCCTGAGCAAATAAATTGAGTACACTGGCCCTACTCTTTTTGATTTGGACAAGCAGCTAATGAAACTGACTATCGTGCGTCTGGTGACCTTTAGCGACCAGGATCGTATCGACCTGGGCAAGATCTGGCCGGAATATTCCCCTTCATCGCTGGCCGTCGATGAAAACCACCGCATCTATGCCGCGCGTTTTAATGAACGTCTGCTGGCCGCCGTCCGCGTAACGCTGAGCGGCACGGAAGGGGCGCTGGACTCCCTGCGCGTGCGCGACGTGACCCGTCGTCGCGGGGTCGGGCAGTATTTAATTGAAGAGGTGATCCGCGAAAACCCGAGCGTAACCTCCTGGTGGATGGCCGACGTGGGCGTGGAGGATCGCGGCGTGATGGCGGCGTTTATGCAGGCGTTAGGGTTTACGGCGCAGGCGAACGGGTGGGAGAAGCGCTAAAAGAAAGCCGGGTGGCGGCTGCGAGGTGCTCATAGTAGGCCCGGTAAGCGAAGCGCCACCGGGCAAAAGAGGGCTGAGCGGGCTGATGCCCTCACCCCGGCCCTCTCCCACGGGGAGAGGGAGAAAACATTAAAAAAGGCAACTTGCGTTGCCTTTTTGCGTTTATTTTGCGTCAGTCGCCGTGCCGTTGGCATGCCAGTCAAACACGCCGAACTCGAAGCCCTTCAAATCGCCCTTCTCATCCCAGGACAGCGGCCCCATCACGGTTTCCACCGAGTTCGCTTTCAGCCAGGTGGCAATCTCCGCCGGATCGGCTGACTGGTTCAGGCCCGCTTGCAGAGACTGCAACGCTGCGTAGGTGGTCCAGACGAACGCACCACTTGGATCCTGTTTCTTCGCCTTGATGGCATCGACAACAGGTTTGTTCGCAGGCACCTGGTCGTAGTTCTTCGGTTTGGTCACCAGCAGCCCTTCAGCGGATTCACCCGCGATATTAGACAGGGAAACGTTCGCGACACCTTCTGGCCCCATGAACTGCGTCTTCAGACCCGCCGCACGCGCCTGGCGCAGGATCTGCCCCATTTCCGGGTGGTAGCCGCCGTAGTAAACGAAATCGATATTTTCTTTCTTCAGACGCGCGACCAGGGTCGAGAAGTCTTTCTCACCGGCGGTGATACCGTCAAAGAACACCACGTTGGCGTTCGCTTTTTTCAGGTTATCCTGCACCGCACGGGCCAGGCCTTCGCCGTACTGCTGTTTGTCATGAACAATCGCGATGCGCTGCGGCTTCACTTTTTCCACGATATATTTCGCGGCGGTTGGCCCCTGATCGGAGTCCAGACCGGTGGTACGCAGGATCAGCTTATAGCCGCGCGCGGTCAGCTCTGGCGCCGTCGCGGCCGGCGTGATCATCAGAATGCCTTCGTCTTCGTAGATGTCAGACGCGGGCTGGGTGGAAGAGGAGCACAGGTGACCGATAACGTATTTGATCCCGTCGTTTACCACTTTGTTCGCCACCGCGACCGCCTGTTTCGGGTCACAGGCATCGTCATATTTTACGATTTGCAGCTTTTCGCCCTTGATGCCGCCCTTAGCATTAATGTCTGCAACCGCCTGTTCCGCGCCGGTAAATTCCTGGTCGCCGTACTGTGCTACCGGACCGGACATCGCGCCCACCACGGCCACTTTAATATCGGCCTGGGCCATAGTGCTGAATGCCAACGCGATACATCCTGCCAGTAACGCTTTACCCTTCATGTTCATCCTGAGATTCCCCATTATTATGGTTATAACGATTGTTGTGATGTTGTTGTGTAGCGCTTTATTTCAGTTATAGGCGTGCTGTTCGCGCTTTTTCAGCATACTCTGCTAAAACATACCCCATTTTTATGATTTTGGAATAGCTAATTTGAAATGAAAATATGATAAGCCCAACTGTCATTTCAGCCGGGCTTTTGGCTTTATCGTGTCAGCGAGGCGGAAATAATATCCAGCGCTTTACGGAACTGCACTTCGGGGATGGTGAGCGGGTAGAGGAAGCGAATAACGTTGCCGTAAACGCCGCAGCTCAAAAGCAGCAGCCCTTCGTTCAACGCGCGCTCCTGAACCTGACGGGTAAATTCGGGCGACGGCTGTCCGGTTTGCGGATCGGTAAATTCTACCGCCACCATCGAGCCCTGCCCACGGATATCGGCGATATACGGACAGCCATCCTTCGCTTTATTCAGCACCTCGACTAGATGATGCCCGAGATGCGCCGCGCGGGTGCAGAGATCGTCCTCGTCAATCACATCCAGCACCGCATGGGCCGCCGCAATCGCCAGCGGGTTACCCGCGTAGGTTCCGCCCAGCCCGCCCGGGGCGGGCGCATCCATCACCTCCGCCCGGCCAGAGACGGCAGAGAGCGGCATCCCGCCCGCCAGGCTTTTCGCCATGGTGATCAGATCGGGCTTCACGCAGTGGTTTTCCATGGAGAACAGCTTGCCGGTACGGGCGAAGCCGGTTTGCACTTCGTCGGCAATCAGTAAAATCCCGTGGGTATCGCACAGGGCACGCAGCGCCTGCATAAAATCAGCGGGCGCGACGTTGAACCCGCCCTCGCCCTGAACCGGTTCAATAATGATTGCCGCCACCTGATCGGGCGCGATATCGGCTTTGAAGATGCGCTCCAGGCTTTTTAGCGCTTCGGCGGTACTAACCCCGTGCAGGCTGTTGGGGAATTGCGCGTGGTACACCGAGCCGGGGAACGGGCCGAAGCCGAGCTTATAGGGCGCCACTTTGCCGGTCATCGCCATGGTCATAAAGGTACGGCCGTGGAACGCGCCGCCGAAGGTGATAATGCCGGGACGTCTGGTGTACGCGCGGGCGATTTTCACCGCGTTTTCGACCGCTTCCGCCCCCGTTGAGAAGAAGGCGGTTTTGGCTGGCCCCTCTATGGGTACGCGCTGGTTGATGCGCTCGGCAAGCGCCACATAACCTTCATAGGGGACGATTTGATAAGCGGTATGGGTAAAGGCGTGAAGCTGTTTTTCGATGGCGGCGATAACTTTAGGATGGCGATGCCCGGTATTCAGCACGGCGATCCCGGCGGCAAAATCAATATACTCGTTACCTTCCACGTCCCACACCGTGGCGTTTTCGGCTTTATCGGCATAGAAGTTACACATGACGCCGATACCGCGCGGCGTCGCCTGTAAACGCCGGTCGTTCAGTTCGTTATTTTTCACCCTGTCACCCTCTGAAAGTCGCCTGCTTAGCGCATCAGTAAGTGTTTGCCAGGGGGAAGAAATTCGCCAGAGCGGGCGCTAAAAAAACAAAACCCCCGAATTTGCATTCGAGGGTTCTCGGTGTACTTCGCGGAAATTACGCTTCGATAGCGGCGCGAAGTTTTTTCATGGCGTTTTTCTCAAGCTGACGCACACGTTCAGCGGAGACGCCGTAGCGGTCGGCCAGTTCCTGCAACGTGGACTTGTTATCTTCGTCCAGCCAGCGGGCACGAATAATATCCTGGCTACGCTCGTCGAGGCCTTCCATCGCGAAGGTCAGCTTGTTCGCCGCCTGGTCTTCCCAGTTATCCTCTTCAATGCCGTCAGCAAAGTTAGAGGTTTTATCCTGTAGATACAGAACCGGGGCCATCGGCTGGCTGTCGGACGCGTCGTCGTCGGCAGACATATCAAACGTCATGTCCTGCGCGGCCATACGGGATTCCATCTCGCGGACGTCTTTGCTGGAAACGCCCAGCTCGCGCGCCACCATTTCCACTTCATCCTGATTGAACCAGCCCAGACGCTGCTTGGTTTTACGCAGGTTGAAGAACAGTTTGCGCTGCGCTTTCGTCGTGGCGACTTTCACAATACGCCAGTTACGCAGGACGTATTCGTGAATTTCCGCTTTGATCCAGTGCACGGCGAAGGAGACGAGTCGCACACCCACTTCCGGGTTAAAGCGACGTACCGCCTTCATCAGGCCAATGTTACCTTCCTGAATCAGGTCCGCCTGCGGCAGGCCGTAGCCCGCATAATTACGAGCAACGTGAACAACAAAGCGCAGGTGAGACAGGATCAGCGTTTTAGCTGCTTCCAGATCGCCCTGGTAATGCAGCTTTTCAGCAAGCTCCTTTTCTTCCTCAGCCGTTAACATCGGCCAGGTGTTCGCAGCCCGGATGTAAGATTCCAGGTTACCAACAGGGGCTAAAGCTAAAGTTTGCATTTCTTTGGTCATTCATTCCTCTCAATGTTTCTTCTGGTCCAGGTTGTCCCCGTCAGGCAACAACCATGCCAAAGCGTTTGAGCAACGAGATTAGCATTCACTCTTTTATCAGACAGTGATTTTATCCACAAGTTCCAGGTGCAACAGTGAATAAATTACGCACAAAATGTGACATGAAGATGATTACAGGGGAAGAGACAACAGGGACGCTTTCCCTGCAAGCGAACATCTCGGTGCAGGGAAAGATTATATCACGCTTTTATTAGTCGGGAGTAAAGTGGCGTAAATGTTGAACCGTTGCCAGCCATGCCGCCACCCAGCCGATCATGGAGCACACCAGCAGCAACAGCAGGCACTCATCGAACCCTAAGCCACTGATATCAAACTTAGTTCCGAAAACCTGCGCCACTTCAGTCACGGCAGACGACAGCCGCATCACCAAAATTTCTGACAATATCAATGAAAGAAATGCACCAGAAAAACCTAATAACGCGCCGCCGTAAAGGAACGGGCGGAGGATGAAACCATCCGTTGCGCCAATCAGTTTCTGCACGTTGATGGTATCGCGACGGGCGAAGATGCTCAGGCGCACGCTATTACCGATGACGAGGAACACCGCCGCCACCATCAGCACGCCGATCATCGCCGACACGCGTCCTACCAGCCCGGTCAGGGCGGCAAGACGGGCAAACCAGCTGTCGTCCATGCGCACTTCATCAATCCCGTTAATGCGGGTAATGCGGTCGCGCAGGGTGTTGAGCGAATCCGTGCCCTGGAAATCGAGTTTCGGGATCACCACCGCCACGGCGGGCAGCGGGTTCTCTTCAAGCATATCCAGCGCGCCGCCGAATCCGGACCAGTTGCGGAACTCACCCAGCGCTTCATCGCGGGAAAGATAGTTCACCTTCTCCACGCCCTGCTCGGCCTGAATCTGCCCCACCACCTGAGCCGCCGCGTTATCGTCGAGGGCTTTATCCAGATAAACGGTGATCTGCGGCGACGGATAGTACTGGGACGCCGCCTGGTTTACGTTTTTGTAAACCATGTAGCAGACGCTGGGCAGCGTCAGGGAGATGGCAATCACCATCACCGTCAGGAACGTCGCCAGCGGTTTGCTTTTCAGATCCTGCAACGCGCCCTGGAAGGCGTACCGCACCTGCTCGTTAAAGACGTTGGTTTTGCGGGAGTTCGGTTTCGGTGCCGCTTTGGCACGCTTAGGCGCATTGCGATTGCCGTCCCCGCCGCCCTGAGGCTTGCGGAAACGGTCAAACCGGTTGCTGAACTGCCGAATCTGGTTCATTGCATCACGCTTATTCACCGTGGCCTCCGTGCAAATGCCCGTCGCTCAGGGTCAGCATGCGGTACGAACGGCGGGAGATCAGCCCCATGTCGTGCGTCGCCATCAGTACCGTGACCCCCACGCGGTTAAATTCCTCAAACAGACGCAGGATCCCTTCAGAGAGGGCATCGTCCAGGTTACCGGTCGGTTCATCCGCCAGCAAAACGGCAGGCTTGTTCACTACCGCGCGGGCGATACCCACGCGCTGCTGCTCACCGCCGGAGAGCTGGATCGGGAAGTTCTTCGCTTTGTCCAGCAGCCCGACCTTATCCAGCGCCGCCGAAACGCGACGGCGGATATCATCGTAACTGGCGCCGGCAATAATCAGCGGGATCGCGACGTTATCGAAAACCGTGCGATCCATCAGCAGGTGGTGATCCTGGAAAATCATGCCAATCTGACGACGCAGGAACGGCACTTCACGGTTCTTAAGACGGCTAATTTCATGGCCGCTGAACCAGATTTTCCCGGCGCTTGGCCGCTCGATCCCACAGATCAGCTTGAGCAGGGTACTTTTCCCCGCGCCGGAATGGCCGGTCAGGAATGCCATCTCGCCTGGCTGGAGGTGGAATGTCACCCCCTGTAGCGCTTGTCTCCCGCCGAGATAGGCCTTGCTGACGTGTTCAAAGCGAATCATTGTTAGTCCTCTCGGGCAAATAGTGCCTCAATAAAGTCGTCCGCTTTAAACGGACGTAAATCCTCAATACGCTCGCCCACACCGATGTAACGGATAGGAATGCCGAACTGGTCGGCCACGGAGAAGATCACCCCGCCTTTCGCGGTACCGTCCAGCTTGGTCAGCGCGATCCCGGTCAGTCCTACCGCTTCATGGAACAGTTTCGCCTGGCTGATGGCGTTCTGTCCGGTGCTGGCGTCGATAGTCAGCATAATTTCATGCGGTGCATCTTCGTCCAGCTTCTTCATGACGCGAACGATTTTCTTCAGCTCTTCCATCAGGTGCGATTTGTTCTGCAAACGCCCTGCGGTATCCGCAATCAGCACGTCCACGTTACGCGACTTCGCCGCCTGGATGGCATCGAAAATCACGGACGCGGAATCCGCGCCGGTGTGCTGGGCAATGACCGGTATATTGTTGCGCTGGCCCCACACCTGAAGCTGTTCCACCGCTGCCGCACGGAAGGTATCGCCCGCCGCCAGCATCACCGATTTGCCCTGCTGCTCAAACTGGCGCGCCAGCTTGCCGATGGTGGTGGTTTTGCCCACGCCGTTGACGCCAACCATCAGGATAACAAACGGCATTTTGCCTTCAATATTAAGCGGTTCGTCAACTTTTGCGAGAATTTCACCCATCTCGTCTTTCAGCAGGCCGTACAGCGCCTCGGCGTCACGCAGCTGTTTGCGGCTCGCCCCTTCGGTCAGGTTGGCGATGATCTTCCGGGTGGTTTCCACGCCCACGTCCGCAATCAGCAGTTGCTCTTCCAGCTCCTCAAACAGATCGTCGTCGATCTTTTTGCCGCGGAACAGACTGATAAATCCGGAACCTAAGTTTTCTTTGGTTTTGAGCAGGCTGCGCTTCAGGCGCGCGAAGAAACCTTCTTTGGTCGGTTTTTCCTGCTCCTGAACGATCTCTTCTTCGGCCTGCTCTTCCACCGGCACGACGATGATCGCTTCTTCAGCCGCTTCCGCCGCCAGCGCCTGGGCTTCCAGCTCTTCGTCGGTCAACTCTGGCTCAAGGGCCGCTTCTTCTTCCACCGCCTCAACAATTTCAACGGCTTCCGCTTCGGCCTGCCACTCTTCGGCAGAAACCTCTTCAGCTTTCACCTCTTCCGGCAGCGGCAGCTCTTCGTGTTCGATAGTGGCCTGCGGCGCTTCGTTAAGGGTTTCAACGATAACCGGCTCTGGTTTTTCGCTCTCCTGAACCTGTTCAGTAACCTCAACCACCTCTTCGGCAAAGGATTCAATCTCTTCTTTGCTGTGGGCTGGCTCTTCCGCTTCGACAACCGCAGCGGTTTCGACAGGCGTTTCAGGCTGCGACGGCTCTTCTACAACCTGCTGTTCTTCGGTTTTCTGTTCTGTTTCTTGCTCTTTTTCACCGAAACCTAACCAGGAAAAGAAGCCACGTTTTTTTTGTTTTGCCATCTGCGACTACACTCCTCGCGGCGCTATATACAGGGAAGCTAAAAAAATGATGAAATAGTCTAACACTTTACTTAATTGACATCACCGCCCGCAATCGCAGGGCAATGGTTAACAGAGCTTTCCTGAGATGAAGAAACCCACCCGCGCCCCGGCCGGTCAAATTCGCATTATCGGCGGTCAGTGGCGAGGCCGGAAATTACCGGTGCCGGACAGCCCCGGTTTACGCCCCACCACGGACCGCGTTCGCGAGACGCTGTTTAACTGGCTCGCCCCGTCTATGGTAGACGCCAACTGCCTGGACTGCTTCGCCGGAAGCGGTGCATTGGGGCTGGAAGCGCTGTCGCGTTATGCCGCCAGCGCCACGCTGCTGGAGATGGAGCGCGGCGTCGCGCAGACGTTGCAGCAAAATCTGGCTACGCTGAAGGCAACCAACGCGAAAGTGGTGAATACCAACACGCTGAGCTTCCTCGCCCAACAGGGGACGCCGTTCAACGTGGTGTTTGTTGACCCGCCGTTCCGTAAAGGGCTGCTGGAAGAGACATTATCGTTGCTGGAAAAAAATGGCTGGCTGGCAGACGACGCGCTGATTTACGTTGAAAGCGAAGTGGAAAATGGCCTGCCGCCCGTTCCCGTTCACTGGGATCTGCACCGCGAGAAGGTCGCCGGCCAGGTGGCTTATCGTCTATATCACCGTCAGGCACAAGGAGGATCCGATGCCAGTACTGATTAACGTAGGGCGCGTACTGATGCTGGGCGTCTGGGCATTTTTGATTTTGAATCTGGTGCACCCGTTCCCGCGCCCGCTGAATATCTTTATTAACGTGGCGCTGATTTTTACCGCGTTCATGCATGCCTTGCAGATGGTGATGCTGAAAAACGGTCTGCCGAAAGATGGCCCACCGATGACCGGCTGGCAACAGCTGCGGGTGTTTATTTTCGGCGTGTTTGAGCTGCTGGTGTGGATGAAAAAGTTTAAGGCGCAGGTGAAGAAGTAAGGTGCGCTATTGCCCGGTGGCGCGCAGCGAGCCGGGCCTACGAAACACCATCACTGTGACGATACGCCGTCCAGCTGGTCATTCAGTTTTTTGATATCTCTGGCTCTTGTTTTAAGCAAGTATTTTACCTGCGTGCAAATCTCTTCCGTTCTGGTGTAATACGTTCCCGAAAAGGGCCCTGGACGTTCACATAAGACATAGTTGGTTCCCAGGGGATAAAATATGACGATAAACGAGAGAATGTTGCCAATAACAAATCCTGCACCGATAACGTGAAAACCGACGATAATGCCTTTGGCGAAGAAGCTGGGTGGCTCCATGTTTTTCGTAAAAGTCATATAGACAATAACCAAAACGAAACAACAAGCAACCGGGAAAACAAACAACATAATAAAAGAACCCCAAAAAAAATAAATAATGCTTCTGGATTCAATGATATCGGTTATATCTGGTACGCTAGCCCAATAAAAACCCCAAGCAAAAACACCAAAAAAGAAGATACAGAAAAATAAAAAGCACCTTCTTTTAATTTTATTAAGATTAATGTTAACGCTCATATCAGTAATTCTCCCAGTAAAATGAACTACCATTTACTGAGTTTCGAGCGTTCCACTCTGCGATTTTTTGCTGCTCTTTCATACCCTTTTTTATACAATCTATAAGTTTGTTTGATAAATCATACTGTTTGTCCAGCCCATTGAGCGCATTGGCAATAGCTATACCTATTACAACCACACAGACTATTTGCCCCCAAACCGGAACAGCTACACTCGCTATAAATGGTGATATAGCCAACGAGATCCCTTCCCCAACCAATCTCGAAACAAAAACCCCCACAATAACTTTCGCCACATCCATCGTCACATTCCCCAGGAATGCGGCGACGTCATGGTCAGATTTGAAGATCAACTCAACCAACCGCCAGCATGCGGAAAACCAGATGCAGAATCGGGCTCCTGACATAATGCCGTTTTGAAACCCGACGCTACCAATGCCAACCTCAAGCACTTTGGGATGATTAATCCGGTAACGGGTTCCGTTAAGAATGCGTCGCAGAGAAGGGTAGCCCGTAATCTTCACATACATTTTTCCCTGATAAGCATACTGCGTTGCTTTGATCCCAAGACCTTTTAAAGTGAAAACAATCTTTCCGGCCTGCTGATAAGAAAATAGCTTCGACAGATTCTTAGTCGCAGAAACCGTCTCTTTGATGTTACCGGCATAGGTAGTAGAAAAGCCAACAGGCTGACTACCTAACAAATCGTCAATCACACCCTGCGCCTCGTCAGGCGTGAGCAGCATAATGTGGTTGGCATTGTTGCCCAGGCTATTTTTCAGCTGCTTGATTTCATTTTCGAAACGCAAATTACGCTGCCAGTTATTTCCTCTGAGAATATCTTCACGATGATCCCCTATCCAGTCATTATAACCTTCCATCATGGGTCCTTAAAAAATTCGCTCATCCCAGATACTGTAGGCGCTGGTTCCAGCAATACGATGCTCCCAGGCAATAGATTCGTATGACAATTCGATCATTTCTTCTGGCTGACCCGCACTGTCATCAATGGTATGCGGCACCTGTAGATGGAAGCTGGATATTCTGGCATTAATCAGTTTTAGTGAGTAATAGCATTCGTTTAAACCAGTCTGACTGGTGCGATAAAAGCTAAATTCACAGCTTAGCGTTTCATTGTCAGTAATGGCTTTCCCCAACAACGGCGAGGATTTATCCACAGGTTTAATAAACGTCAAACACTGATGATTTACATTTTGCGCCCGACTCATTCCATGATTAATTGCCATGACCATAATCTGATCTCGATGGGCAGGCTGTGATTTATTCCCTATTGAATCTATCGAAGCACATCCAGCAGAAATCATTCCCTGCGATTGTCCCTTCAACGTCAACCACATTGTATTCGCCATCTAAATACCTTATCCATTTGAATTATAAATTTATATATTCATACAATAACAATGATAAGATCATATTAAGAAATGCTGGGTAAGATAGTGATGCAAACGATATTTTAAGTCACTAATGGGAATATAAAACAGAATATTTTTTATAAAACATAAACCACAATTATATTTACTCCACGCTATATATATCTATTGAATTTACGATCGGCACTGGTAAGAAGACTCAGCGCCGATCAACAGATTACTGCTCCGCCATGAACCCTTCAAACCGCGACCCTTTGTAGCTCAGCGTGCCTTTCTCCCCCACCGTCAGCTGGTGGTACTGCTGCGCCTCCAGGCGGAAGGTCATCATCAGCCCGCCGGTTTCCGGCTTAAAGCTCGCTTCATAGCGCATCGTTGTGCCCGCAGGCGTCACCTGCTGCTGGCGGGAGCGGCGGTCGTTAAGCGGCTTCTCACGCTTGTTCGTCACCACCACGCGCTTTTGCATCAGCGGCGCGGCGTCATTGTCGGCCTTCTCACGGCGCTGCTGCACGAAGCGAAACGAGGCGGCAATGATGATAATCGCCACCACGATAATGAAAAACAGCGGCATCTTGCTCATTGAAAAATCCCATCAGATTATGCGGAATTTAGGATACCTCGCCTGCCCCGGCATTGCCAAACGCCCGCTCGCGTCACTACACTGGATCAGGAACTGATCATTCAGCCTCAACAGTTACAGGGAGTTAATATGCTTTGGTCATTTATCGCTGTCTGTTTTTCCGCATGGCTTTACGTCGATGCGTCTTACCGTGGCCCAGCCTGGCAGCGCTGGTTGTTTAAACCCGTCACGCTATTACTCCTGCTGTTGCTTGCCTGGCAGGCCCCGATGTTTAACGCCGTTAGCTATCTTGTCCTCGCGGGGCTGTGTGCTTCCCTGATTGGCGATGCCTTAACCCTGCTGCCGCGCCAGCGCCTGCTGTACGCCGTGGGGGCATTCTTCCTGTCGCATCTGCTCTATACCATCTACTTTGCCAGCCAGATGACGCTCTCCTTCTTCTGGCCGCTGCCGCTGGTGCTGCTGGTGATTGGCGCCCTGCTGATCGCGGTGATCTGGTCGCGTCTGGAAGAGATGCGTCTGCCGGTCTGTACGTTTATCGCCATGACGCTGGTGATGGTGTGGCTGGCGGGCGAGCTGTGGTTCTTCCGTCCGACAGCGCCTGCGATGTCCGCGTTCTTCGGTGCCGCACTGTTGCTGTTGGGTAATATCGTCTGGCTGGGCAGCCACTATCGCCGCCGCTTCCGTGCGGATAATGCGATTTCCGCCGCCTGTTACTTTGCCGGACACTTCCTGATTGTGCGTTCGCTGTATATCTAAATAACGCTTGACTCTGGAGTCGACTCCAGAGTGTATGCTGCGGTTAATGAGAAAATTATCATTACCGGAGACTGCCATGTCGACTCCAGAAATACCTAAAAAAGTTCCCCAATTCTCGGCACTTAAGCTCAGCCCGGTTCCGCCAAAAGAGGACTGCTGCTGCGAGGGCGCGTGCGAAACCCGGACCGAAGCGCTGCCTGAAAACGGCAATCACTACAGCTGGGTGGTCAACGGCATGGACTGCGCGGCCTGCGCCCGCAAAGTGGAAAATGCGGTGAAGCAGGTGCCGGGTGTGAAACACGTTCAGGTGCTGTTCGCTACCGAAAAGCTGCTGGTCAGCGCCGAAAACGACGTCAGCAGACAGGTTGAAGCCGCCGTCAGCAAAGCGGGTTATACCCTGCGCAGCGAAACGGCGCCCGCAGAAAAAACGTCCCCGCTAAAAGAAAATCTGCCGCTCATTACCCTCATCATCATGATGGCCCTGAGCTGGGGGCTGGAGCAAATCAACCACCCGTTCGGCAACCTGGCGTTTATCGCCACCACGCTGGTTGGCCTGTTCCCGATTGCGCGTCAGGCGCTGCGTCTGATGAGAAGCGGCAGCTGGTTTGCCATCGAAACGCTGATGAGCGTGGCGGCTATCGGGGCGCTGTTTATTGGCGCGACGGCCGAAGCGGCGATGGTGCTGCTGCTGTTCTTAATTGGCGAACGCCTTGAGGGCTGGGCGGCGAGCCGGGCGCGTAAAGGGGTGAGCGCGCTGATGGCGCTGAAGCCGGAAACCGCCACGCGGGTTATTCATGGTCAGCGTGAAACGGTCGCCATCAATACCCTGCGCCCGGGCGACGTGATTGAAGTGCCCGCAGGCGGACGTCTGCCAGCCGATGGGGCCCTCATTACCGCCACCGCGAGCTTTGACGAAAGCGCCCTGACCGGGGAATCCATCCCGGTAGCGCGCGCGGCAGGTGAAAAGGTGCCTGCGGGCGCCACCAGCGTCGACCGACTGGTGCAGTTGACGGTCCTTTCCGAACCGGGCTACAGCGCCATCGACCGCATCCTCAGGCTGATAGAAGAAGCCGAGGAGCGCCGCGCGCCGGTAGAACGCTTTATCGATCGCTTCAGCCGGATTTACACCCCCGCCATCATGCTGGTGGCGCTGCTGGTCACCGTCGTCCCGCCGCTGTTCTTCGGCGCGCCGTGGGAGGGCTGGATTTACAAAGGGCTGACGCTGCTGCTGATCGGCTGCCCGTGTGCGCTGGTGATATCCACCCCGGCGGCGATTACCTCAGGGCTGGCGGCGGCGGCGCGGCGCGGGGCGTTGATTAAGGGCGGCGCGGCGCTGGAACAGCTGAGCCAGGTTCAGCACATCGCCTTCGATAAAACCGGCACGCTGACGGTTGGCAAGCCGCAGGTGACCGGCGTGTATCCGCAGGACATCAGTGAAGACGAGTTGCTTATACTGGCCGCCGCCGTTGAACAGGGGTCCACCCACCCTCTGGCGCAGGCGATTGTGCGTGAAGCGAAGGGGCGCGGGCTGACCATCCCTCCGGCAACCGCCCAGCGAGCGCTGGTCGGGTCAGGGATTGAGGCTGTGGTCGAAGGCAAAAAAGTGCTGATCGCCGCGGCAGGCGCGTTCCCGAATCCACAGGTTGAGGCATTAGAGCAGGCCGGGCAGACGGTTGTTGCCGTGATGCAGGACGGTGTGCCGATGGGCATGCTGGCGCTGCGCGACACCCTGCGTGACGATGCGAAAGACGCCGTCGACGCGCTGCACAGGCTGGGGGTACAGGGCGTGATCCTGACCGGTGATAACCCGCGCGCGGCGGCGGCGATTGCTGGCGAGCTGGGGCTGGAGTTTAAGGCCGGATTGTTGCCTGCGGATAAAGTCAGCGCGGTAACCGAGCTGAACGGTCATGCCCCGCTGGCGATGGTCGGGGACGGGATAAACGATGCCCCGGCAATGAAGGCTTCCACCATCGGCATTGCGATGGGCAGCGGCACCGACGTGGCGCTGGAGACCGCCGACGCGGCGCTGACGCACAACCGCCTGACCGGGCTGGCGCAGATGATAGATCTTGCGCGGGCGACGCGGGCCAATATTCGGCAGAACATCGGCATTGCGCTGGGTCTGAAGGGGATTTTCCTGGTCACCACGCTGCTCGGCATGACCGGATTGTGGCTGGCGGTACTGGCGGATACGGGGGCGACGGTGCTGGTTACGGCGAACGCGTTGCGGCTGTTGCGCCGTCGGTAAAAACGCCCGGTGGCGGCTACGCCTTACCGGGCCTACAACATCTCCGAACCGTAACCGTAGGCCGGGTAAGGCGTAGCCGCCACCCGGCATAAAACGGCGTCACTGCATCCCTAGCACCCCCGGCAACCACAATGATATCGCCGGGATGTACGTCACCATCCCCAGCACTACCAGCAACATACCGTAAAACGGCAGCATCGCCCGCACCACGTGCTCGATCTTCTGCTTACTCACCGCGCTCGCCACGAACAGCACCGACCCGACCGGCGGCGTGATCAGCCCAATCCCCAGGTTCACCATCATGATCATTCCGAAATGCACCGGATCGATCCCCAGCGAGTTGGTCACCGGCAGCAGTACCGGGGTCAGGATCAGGATGATCGGCGCCATGTCCATTAGCGTGCCAATCAGCAGCAGCATGACGTTGAGGTACATCAGGATCACGTACTTATTATCGGAGAGCGAGGTGAAGAACTCGGTGATGCGCGTCGGCAGCTGCATATAGGTCATCACTGCGCCAAACGCCGCGGCAAAGCCTATTAAAATCATCACGATAGTGACCGTTTTCACCGTCCGGCACATCAGCTTCGGCAGCTCGCTCCACTTATAATCGCGGTAGATGAACATAGTAACGAAGAACGCCCACAGACAGGCCACGGCGGCGGATTCGGTTGCCGTGAATATCCCGGACAAGATCCCGCCGAGGATAATCACCACCGTCATCAGCCCCCACAGGGCATCGAGTAAAATCTTCACCGCCTGCTTAAACGGAATTTTCTCTCCCTTCGGGTAACCGCGCTTGTGGGCGAATCCGAGACAGAGGATCATCAGGCACAGCCCCAGCAGCAGCCCCGGCAGCACGCCCGCGATAAACAGCGTGGCGATGGAGACCGTTCCCCCTGCCGCCAGGGAATAAATCACCGAGTTGTGGCTGGGCGGGATCAGGATCGCCTGCACCGACCCGCTGGCCGTCACCGCCGCCGCGTATTCGCGCGGATAGCCCTTCTTCTCCATCTCCGGGATCATCACGCTGCCGATAGACGCCGTATCCGCCACCGACGAGCCGGAAATTGCGCCGAAGAACGTTGACGCAACGATATTCACCAGCGACAGCCCGCCGCGAATAAAGCCGACAAACACGTAGGCAAAATTCACCAGCCGTCGGGCGATGCCCCCTTCCGCCATGATCGCCCCGGCGAGGATGAAGAACGGGATCGCCAGCAGGGTAAACTTGTTCACCCCGCTGGTGATCTGGATCATCAGCGCCTCGAGCGGCAAATCAATCCACAGCGCGCCCGCCACGGCGCTTAAGCCCACGGCAAAGGCCACCGGCATACCCAGCGCCAGCAAAATGGCGAGGGTGAATAACAACACGAAAGCATCCATTGTTCACCCCTTAGCTGTGGTTGCCGATGAGCACGACGGGACGGTTTTCCTGCGAGCCAAACAGCAGGCGTTCAATCACAAACAGGATCAGAATGGCCGACCCGACGGGCAGCGGCAGATAGCTTTCGCCGGACGTCAGAAGCGGGAACTCCGCGACGGGCTGTTCCCAGAGGTCGACGCACAGCCAGAGGCTGTACCAGAACATCAGCGCGGAGATCAACAGCATCAGCAGATCGACCACGCGAGCGCAGAGGTTTTTCAGCATGTCGGGAAGACGGTCGGTGAGCATGTTCACCGCGATGTGCGATCCGGCGCGATACCCCACCGCCGCGCCGATAAAGGTAAAGGTCACCATGCAGATAATGGCGATCGGCTCCGGCCAGGATTCCCCGCGGTTAAGCACGTAGCGCGAGAAGATGCCAATCGGGATCGCTATCGTCATGACCAGCAGCGAGACGCCCGCTACGGTCATGGCGAGCAGGTACAGACGGTCCATCCACTTCAGGTAGAGTTCGGACATACGTACTCCGGTTTACTGGACGTCAGCGATGGCTTTCATCAGATCCTGATGCTTGTCGCCATACTGGGCGCGCACCGGCTCCGTAGCCTTGATAAACACCGTTTTGTCGATGTCGTGGAACTGCACCCCGCCCGCTTTCATTTTTGCCAGCGCCTGGTCGTTGTAGGCATTCCACAGCTTACGCTGCTCGAACTGCGCCTCGCGGGCCAGAGTCAGGACCTTTTGCTGCTCGTCGGCGCTGAGCTTGTCCCATTTCACTTTTGAATAGAGGAGCATTTCGGGGGTGATAAAGTGGCCGCTCAGGGTGTAGTTTTTGGCAACCGGCATGTAGTTGTGGGCGATAAAGGTCGGCGGGTTATTCTCCGCGCCGTCAATCACGCCGGTCTGCATGCCGCTGTAAACCTCGCTCACGCCCATCGCCACCGAGTTTGCCCCCATGTCTTTCAGCGTGGCGAGGGCTACCGGGCTACCCTGCACGCGGATTTTCTTCCCTTTCAGATCGTCCGGTTTGACGATTGGCTCTTTGGTGATCAGGTTACGGGTACCGGAATCCATCCAGCCGAGGAAGACCAGACGCGATTTCGGGTTGGCGGTGAGTTTGTCGCCAATCTGCTTGCCGATATCCCCGTCGATCACCTTGTGCATGTGGTCTTCATCGCGGAATACGTAGGGAAGCGTAAACACTTCGATATCCGGCAGGATGGCAGCCACCGGCGCCATAGAGACGCGGATCATGTCGATCGCCCCCATCTGCGCCTGCTCAATCATCTGCTTTTCATCCCCGAGCACGCCGCCGGGGAAGACCTTGATCTCCAGCTTGCCGTCGGTTTGTTGTTTAAGCTTTTCACCCATGTGCTGAACCGCCACCACGTTCGGGTAGCCTTCGGGATGCACATCGGCGGCTTTGATGGTCTGGGCAGTAACGGTGCAGGCAAAAGCAGACAGACACAGCGCGGCCAGTAACGGCTTGAGGGTCGTTTTCATTGAGTCAACTCCAGGGTAGTGAGATAAGCGTTAAAACGATGTTTTAGTTTTTGACGCTTAAAAATTAGACTACGGCTGGAAAAGGGAGGGTGAAGCGCCTCACAAAAAGCGCGAAATTTTGAAACGATGGTTTAGAACGGTTTTCTCCCTCTCCCCGTGGGAGAGGGTTCCCCAGTAATTTGAAAGCAAAAGCGATAACGTTGCCTCAGAATAACTGAGGGCTTTCAGCGATGCCTCGGTCCGGCTGTAAATCGCTGAGGCGTTTCCTGTAGGCCGGGGCGAGGCGCAGGGATGCGCCGAGAGGGCGGGCTTTACAGGGATGTTACCTCCGCCCGTCCCCGATAAGCCGAAGGTACCGCGAAGCGGCGATTTTCCGCCGGGAGCCCGGGTCGCCAGGGTGGTGGCGACTGAGCCACCCTGGCACGTTCACCGGTCATGTCGTGACAGAGTAGCAAGGAACATAACGTGAACGGAATGACCACCAGAGCCGTATGTTCCCCCTCACCCCAGCCCTCTCCCTCAAGGGAGAGGGGGCCGTCTGTGCAGGCATTATTTTGTGGGGAACCCTCAGCCCCGTGGGAGAGGGTCAGGGTGAGGACATCAGGCCGCACTTACCCCTTACGAATCAAATACCGGTACGGCAAGGTCTCGGTTTGCTGCGCCACCAGTTCATGTTCCATAAAGGTACAAAAGCCGGGGATATCACGGGTGGTAGCCGGGTCATCGGCGACGATCAGCAGCGTTTCGCCACTCTGCATGTTACGGACGGTTTTACGCACCATCATTACCGGCTCCGGGCAACGAAGGCCCTGAGCATCAAGCGTGTGGTCTGGGCTGGAAAACAGGTCGGTCATTTTCTTCTCGTTCAGGTAAAAACGGCTGTAGTTTACGCCCCGCTATCGCCAATGCAAACCAGGTTAACGATTGCGTGAAAATTAGCCATTGCAAAGTGTCGTCAAAGCAGTATCATGCGGCGGCTTTATTGGGTTCCCTCACCCCAAATATTAATCAAAAAGGTACAATATGAACTCCTTTACACAATCGCAGCGCGTCAAGGCGTTGTTCTGGCTTTCGCTATTTCATCTGCTGGTGATCATCTCCAGTAACTATCTGGTACAGCTGCCCATCTCCATTTTTGGTTTCCATACCACCTGGGGCGCGTTCAGTTTCCCGTTTATTTTCCTTGCGACGGATTTAACCGTGCGTATTTTTGGCGCACCGCTGGCGCGGCGGATTATTTTTGCGGTGATGATCCCGGCACTGTTTGTCTCCTACGCCATCTCCTCGCTGTTTTACATGGGCAGCTGGCAGGGCTTCGAAGCGCTGACGCACTTCAACCTGTTCGTCGCGCGTATTGCCACCGCCAGCTTTATGGCTTATGCCCTGGGGCAGATCCTCGATGTCCACGTGTTTAACCGCCTGCGTCAAAACCATCGCTGGTGGATGGCACCAACGGCCTCCACGCTGTTCGGTAACGTGAGCGATACGCTGGCCTTCTTCTTCATCGCCTTCTGGCGCAGCCCGGACGCCTTCATGGCAGAACACTGGATGGAAATCGCTCTGGTGGACTACGCCTTTAAGGTGCTTATCAGCCTGGTTTTCTTCCTGCCGATGTACGGCGTGCTGTTGAATATGCTGCTGAAAAGGCTGGCAGATAAATCTGAAATCTCCGCATTGCAGGCAGGTTAAGGGTTCGCTTTATCAGTTGTGATAAGATGAACGAATGAGCCGTTATGGCCGTTTATCGAAAGGAAGAAGTCAATGCGCAATCTGGTTAAATATGTCGGGATTGGCCTGCTGGTTGTTGGCCTTGCAGCCTGTGATAACAGCGACACCAAAACGCCTGCTCAGGGCGCGTCAGCAGAAAGCAACGCCACCGGTCAGCCGGTGAGCCTGATGGATGGCAAACTCAGTTTCTCTCTGCCTGCGGACATGACCGACCAGAGCGGTAAGCTGGGTACCCAGGCGAACAATATGCACGTCTATTCCGATGCCACCGGCCAAAAAGCGGTGATTGTGATCGTCGGTGACGATACCAGCGAAGATCTGGGCGTGCTGGCCAAACGCCTGGAAGATCAGCAGCGCAGCCGCGACCCGCAGCTTCAGGTGGTCACCAACAAGTCTGTTGAACTGAAAGGCCACACGCTGCAACAGCTGGACAGCATCATCTCTGCCAAAGGCCAGACCGCGTACTCCTCCGTGGTGCTCGGTAAGGTGGACAATAAACTGCTGACCATGCAGATCACCCTGCCGGCAGACAATCAGCAGAAAGCGCAGACCGCCGCTGAAAACATCATTAACACCCTTGTGATCCAGTAATCGTTCACCAGGATGCCGTGGCCTCCGTCGCTTGCGCCGGGGGCCATTTTTTTGCCACGACTTTCAGACTAACACGCCAGACGAAGCCCATCCGGCGCACTACAATTAACACGCCCCCCGGAAAAAGGAATTCTTATGACTGCCAGCCCGCCCGACAAAGCCGGACTTCATATTTTATTAAAACTTGCCTGCCTGGTGGTTATCCTTGCGGGTATCCACGCGGCGGCGGATATCATTGTTCAGCTTCTGCTGGCGCTGTTTTTCGCCATTGTGCTCAACCCACTAGTGACATGGTTTTTACGCCGGGGCATCAGCCGCCCGGTCGCGATTACCATCGTGGTGATGGTGATGCTGGTTGTCCTGACGGCGCTGTTCGGCGTGCTCGCCGCCTCGCTGAGCGAATTTTCCACCATGCTGCCGCAGTACAATAAAGAGCTGACGCGCAAGCTGGTCGATCTTCAGCGCACGTTGCCGTTCGTGAATCTGCATATCTCACCGGAACGGATGCTGCGTCGGATGGATTCCGAGAAGGTGATGACCTACGCCACCACGTTGATGACCGGGCTTTCCGGGGCAATGGCCAGCATTCTGCTGCTGGTGATGACGGTGGTGTTTATGCTGTTCGAAGTGCGCCACGTGCCGTATAAACTGCGTTTTGCCCTGAACAATCCTCAGATCCACATTGCCGGCTTGCACCGCGCGCTGAAGGGCGTATCCAAGTATCTGGCGCTGAAAACGCTGTTAAGCCTGTGGACCGGCGTGATCGTCTGGCTGGGGCTGGTACTGCTGGACGTGCAATTCGCGCTGATGTGGGGCGTGCTGGCGTTTTTACTGAACTACGTACCCAATATCGGCGCGGTGCTTTCCGCCGTTCCGCCGATGATCCAGGCGTTCCTGTTTAACGGTTTTTATGAGTGCATGCTGGTAGGAGCGCTGTTCCTTGTCGTGCATATGGTGCTGGGTAACATTCTCGAGCCGCGCATGATGGGCCACCGTCTGGGCATGTCGACGATGGTGGTGTTTTTATCGTTACTGATCTGGGGATGGCTGCTGGGTCCGGTGGGCATGCTGCTCTCCGTGCCGCTCACCAGCGTCTGTAAAATCTGGATGGAAACCACGAAAGGAGGCAGTAAACTCGCCATTCTTCTGGGTCCGGGTCGGCCAAAAAGCCGTTTGCCGGGATAACCGGGTGGAAAGGGTCAAAAGTGACGTTTATTCGCCAGCGCGACGACAACATTGTACGATGTGCGCAGCAAATCGCGCTGGCGAAGAAAAAGTCACAGAAACAGGTTTATCGCGGACGCGCGTAGATGAAATTTACACTTACCCTTATCGACTGGCAGGCAAGAGCGCCAGGACTCAGCGATGCCGACGAATGGCAGGCATGGTCACGCCGGTCTGACGCCATCGATCCCGCTGCACCGCTGGCGAAACTGACCGATCTGCCGATGATGACCGCCCGCCGCCTGAATTCAGGCAGCAGGCTGGCCGTCGATCTTGGCCTGATGATGCTGCGCAAACACCGCATCGATGCCGTCGTCTACAGCAGCCGTCATGGGGAGCTGGAGCGCAATTTCCGTATTCTCCAGGCCCTGGCGGCAGAACAGCCCGTTTCCCCCACCGATTTTGCCATGTCGGTACACAACTCGGCGGTCGGCAATCTCACTATCGCCGCGCGTCAGCCTGTTGTCTCTTCGTCGGTTTCCGCCGGTATGGATACCTTCCAGCAGAGCTTGTGCGACGTGCTGAGCCTGCTGCATGCGGGCTACTCCCGCGTGTTGCTGGTGGATTTCGACGGTCTGCTGCCTGATTTTTATCACGCCGGGCTGCCGCCGCAGATGCCCGTCTGGCCCTACGCGCTGGCGCTGGTGATTGAGGCGGGAAATACGCTCAGCTGTGAAACGCACGTCAACCGCACGCCTGAAGAGCCCGCGCTGCCGCAAAGCCTCCAGTTCCTGCGCCATTACCTGCGGGACGAGCGCCAGTTTACCCTGCCGGGCGAGCGCCTGCTGTGGCAATGGACGCGCCAATGAGAGGGTTACGTTCCCGCCTCGATCGGATATGGCGGATGCTCATGACCGGATTGTGCTTCGTCCTGTTCGGCCTCGGCGGGCTGACGCTGTCGCTGGTGTGGTTTAACCTGCTGCTGATTTTCCAGCGCGACCGCACTCAACGTCGCCGCCTGGCACGCCGCACTATTTCTGCCAGTTTTCGCCTGTTCCTCGCGGTGGTACGCGGTGCAGGGGTACTGGATTACCGTTTCAACAACCTGGACGTTCTGCGCGCCGAGCGGGGCTGTCTGGTGATTGCGAATCATCCCTCGCTGCTGGACTACGTTCTACTGGCGTCGGTGATGAACGAAACCGACTGTCTGGTGAAAAGCGCGTTGCTGCGTAACCCGTTCGTCAGCGGCGTGATCCGCGCGGCTGACTATCTGATTAACAGCGAAGCCGACACGCTGCTTGCCGCAAGCCAGCAGCGTCTGGCCCAGGGCGATACCCTGCTTATCTTCCCTGAAGGCACCCGCACCCGGGTGGGGGAAGCCATGACCCTGCAACGTGGGGCGGCGAATATCGCCGTTCGCTGCAACAGCGCCGTGCGCGTGGTGGTGATCCACTGTAGCGAACGGATGCTTGATAAACAGAGCAGCTGGTATAACGTGCCCCCCAACAAACCTGTTTTCACCGTGGATGTTCGCGAACGCATCAACATTCATGATTTTTATGATGCGAGTCAGCACGAACCCGCGCTGGCAGCAAGGCAGTTAAACCGGTATATGCAGCATCAGTTAACAACCGGTCTTCAATCTTTGTCAGGAACGAAAGATGCAAGCGCTCTATCTTGAAATTAAGAATCTCATTATCTCTACGCTGAATCTGGAAGAACTTACCCCAGAGGATATTGATACAGACGCCGCGCTCTTTGGCGACGGCCTCGGTCTGGACTCAATCGACGCCCTTGAGCTGGGGCTGGCGGTAAAAAATCAGTACGGCGTAGTGCTTTCTGCCGAAAGTGACGAGATGCGTCAGCACTTCTATTCCGTTGCCACGCTCGCGGCTTTTATCCATCAACAACGCGCCTGAGAATGACCGCTATGACAGAACAACAAACGATTTATCAGGAAGTCTCTGCGCTTCTTATTACGCTGTTTGAAATCGCCCCGGAGGATATTACCCCTGAGGCACGTCTTTACGAGGATCTGGACCTCGACAGCATTGATGCCGTCGATATGGTGGTGCACCTGCAAAAGAAAACGGGCCATAAAATCAAGCCCGAAACCTTCAAAGCGGTGCGCACGGTGCAGGACGTCGTGGACGTTGTGGAACAGCTTCAGCGCGACGCGTAACGTGCGTTCGATTCCAGTTCTTCCCGCCCTGACGGGGCTGATGCTGCTGGCATGGCCGTTTTTGATCGGCTTCGGGCTGGCGAATAATAGCCTGCACGGGATACTGCCCGTGATGGCGCTGGTGCTGCTGATGCGCGTCTGCCAGGCCCGTCGGCAGGGCGGCCCCCTGCGTTATCTGTTCGTGAGCGTGGCGCTGGCCGGCATAGCGCTTTGCGCGGCGAGCTACGTCCTGCACGCGCACCAGTGGGTGCTGTTATATCCGGTGGTGGTGAATCTGGTGATGCTGGTGGTGTTTGGCGGTTCGCTGTGGACGTCAATGCCTGTCGTTGAACGGCTGGCGCGCCTGCGTGAACCGGATCTCTCCCCCGTCGGGGTACGTTACACGCGCCGGGTTACCCAGGTCTGGTGCGGCTTTTTTATTATCAGCGGGGCGATCGCGCTGTTTACCGTATTACACGCCGATATCCGTCTGTGGACGCTGTGGAACGGGATGATTGCCTATCTCCTGATGGGCACGCTGATGGCTGGCGAGTGGGTGGTGCGACAACGGGTGATGAAAAACGATGCTTAACCCTCTTCCGCTTAGCCAGTGGCTCAGTGCGCCCCGCCCTGACGACACCCCTGTCGCCTGGCAGGACGACCATCTCTGGACGCTTGGCGATCTGCGCCACGACGTCACTCAGCTGGTCGACACGCTGCGTCGTGAAGATGGCGAGCGCTGGGCGCTGTGCATCGAAAATGGCTATCTGTTTATTGTCGCGCTGCTGGCGACGCTGCATGCGGGTAAAACGCCGGTCCTCCCCGGGCACAGCCGGGCGGCGCAGCTTAACGAACAGCGGGCGCTGTTCAGCGGCGTCCTGAGCGACACCACACTCGATTTTCAGGGGCGACAGCTGCGGGTGGCTTCCGCGCAGCGGGCAGGCCATCCCTTTTCACCGCTGCCTGCCATCGGTGAGATGCGTACGATCGAGCTTTACACCTCCGGCTCGACCGGCACGCCGCAGCGGGTGAGTAAGCCGGTGGTCAGCCTGGATCGTGAGGCTCGTCTGCTGGCGGCGCATTTTGGCGAGCGTCTGGCGGGCTGTCACGTCGTGGCTTCCGTGGTGCTGCACCACCTGTATGGCCTGACGTTTCGTGTCGTCTTACCCATGGCGCTCGGCCTGCCGCTGCATGCCAGCCTGCTCAACTATGCCGAGCAGCTCTCTGCCCTTCCCGACGATAAACGCTACCTTTTCATCAGCAGTCCGGCGTTTCTCAAGCGGCTGGACGCGTCGCTGACGCCGCCCCCCGTCAACCTGCTCGTCTCCGCCGGCGGCGCGCTGCCCTGGCAGGAGGTCGCCGCGGTTCAGGCCTGGCTCAACGTCTGGCCGGATGAAATATACGGCAGCACGGAAACGGGCGTAATGGCCTGGCGCTACCGTCAGGAGGAAAGCACCCGCTGGCAGCCTTTCCCCGGCGTGACGTTTCACGGCGATCGCGTGATCTCGCCGCTGATCCCCGAGGCGGAGGGAATCGTGCTGGATGATATCCTGCACTTCACGGCTGACGGGCAGTTCAGCCTCGTCGGGCGCCGTGGTCGGGTGGTCAAAATTGAAGATAAGCGCATTTCACTCGATGACATTGAGCGCCGCCTGCTGGCGCTGGACGGCATCCGCGAGGCCGCCGCGCTGACGGTGACGCGCGGCGGGCGTCAGGGCATTGGCGCGCTGCTGGTATTAAACGACGCCGCGCGTCAACGGCGGGATGAACAGGGCAAAAAAGCGCAGGAGTTCGCCTGGCGACTCGCCCTTCGCCCCTGGCTTGAACCGGTTGCCGTACCGCGCTACTGGCGGATCGTTGATGAAATCCCGGTCAACAGCATGAACAAGCGCGTGACTACGCAGCTACAGGAGTTGTTTCATGAAGATCCCTGAAATCGGGCGCCTCCAGCCCGATCCACAGCATCTGGAGATAATCCTTTATCTTGATCCTGACCTGCTCTGGTTTAAGGGACATTTCGCCGTACAGCCGCTGCTGCCGGGCGTGGCCCAGCTCGACTGGGTAATGCATTACGCTGCCGCGCTGGCGCCGGGCTACCGTTTTCACAGTATTCAGAACGTGAAGTTCGCCGCCCCGCTGTTGCCGGAGAACACGGTCACGCTGCTCCTTGCCTGGCAGCCTGAACGCCAGTTGCTGACCTTTAGCTACCAGCGCCATGCGGGTAACGAGCGCCACACCGCCAGCAGCGGGAAGATTCGCTTATGTCAGTAACCTTCCGTCCCTGCGTGCTGATCCCCTGCTACAACCACGGGGCGATGATGGCTTCGGTGCTGGCGCGCCTGGCGCCTTTCGAACTGCCCTGTCTGGTGGTGGACGACGGCAGCGATGAAACCACGCGCCGCACGCTTGAAGCGCTGGCGGCGGATCGTCCGCAGGTCACGCTGCTGCGGCTGGCCGAAAACAGCGGCAAAGGCGCGGCGGTGATGCAGGGGCTGAAAGCCTGCGCCGATCGCGGCTTCACCCACGCCGTTCAGGTGGACGCTGACGGCCAGCACGCTATCGAGGACATTCCCAAACTGCTGGCGCTGGCCGGGCGTCATCCCGATGCGCTCATTTCCGGGCAGCCCGTTTACGATGACTCAATCCCCCGTTCGCGCCTGTACGGGCGCTGGATAACGCACGTCTGGGTCTGGATTGAAACCCTCTCCCTGCAACTGAAAGACAGTATGTGCGGGTTTCGCGTTTACCCGATAGCCCCGGTTCTGCGCCTTGCAGCAACCACGCCGCTCGGCAGGCGAATGGATTTTGATACCGAAGTGATGGTGCGCCTCTACTGGCAGGGCAACACCAGCTATTTTCTACCCACCCGCGTGACCTATCCGCCGGACGGGGTATCCCATTTCGATGCCCTGAAAGACAACGTGCGCATCTCGTTGATGCATACCCGTCTGTTTCTTGGCATGCTGCCGCGCATTCCTTCCCTGCTGATGCGTCGCCGCTCGCAGCACTGGGCGCAGCAGCAGGAGGTGAAAGGATTATGGGGCATGCGCCTGATGCTGTGCGTCTGGCAGCTGCTGGGGCGAAAGGCGTTTACCGCCCTGCTGTGGCCAGTTACCGCCGTCTACTGGCTGACCGCCCGCTCTGCGCGTCAGGCGTCGCAGCAGTGGCTGGCGCAGGTTAAAACGGTGATGGCACAGCGGCAAATGCCGCAACCCGCACGGCTTAACAGTTTTTCCCACTTCCTGCGCTTCGGTCATGCCATGCTGAATAAAGTGGCCAGCTGGCGCGGCGAAATGAAACTCCATCGCGATCTGGTCTTTGCGCCAGGCGCGCAGGAGGCGCTGGGGCTCGACGATCCTCAGGGCAAACTGCTGCTCGCGTCGCATCTTGGCGATGTGGAAGCCTGCCGGGCGCTGGCCCAGCGCGAAGGGGCGAAAACCATCAACGCGCTGGTCTTCAGCGACAACGCCAGACGCTTTAAGCAGGTGATGGAGGAGATGGCACCGCAGGCGGGCATTCACCTGATGCCGGTCACCGACATTGGCCCGGAGACTGCGATCCTCATTAAAGAGAAGCTGGATCGCGGCGAATGGGTGGCGATCGTGGGCGATCGCATCGCCGTCACCCCGCAGCGCGGCGGTAGCTGGCGGGTGATATGGAGCGAATTTATGGGCCAGCCCGCGCCGTTCCCGCAGGGGCCGTTTATCCTGGCGTCCATTTTGCGCTGCCCGGTGGTGCTGATTTTTGCCCTCTGTCAGCAGGGAAAGCTGACCCTGCACTGCGAGCCGTTTGCCGACCCGCTGCTGCTGCCGCGCGGCGAACGCCAGCAGGCGCTACAGCAGACCGTCGACCGCTATGCGCAGCGGCTGGAGCATTACGCGCTCTTGTCGCCGCTCGACTGGTTTAATTTTTTCGATTTCTGGCAGCTGCCAGAGGTCAACGAGAAGGAGTAAAGGGTGCTGACCGATCCCCGCTTTACGGCTGAAGTTGAAATCACCGTTCCGTTCCACGACGTCGATATGATGGGCGTGGTGTGGCACGGCAACTACTTCCGCTACTTTGAGATTGCCCGCGAAGCGCTGCTCAACCAGTTTGATTACGGCTATCGCCAGATGAAAGCGTCCGGCTACGTCTGGCCGGTGGTGGATACCCGGGTGAAATACCGCGACGCGGTGACCTTCGAGCAGCGCATTCGCGTCCGCGCCCACATTGAAGAGGTTGAAAACCGTCTGCGCATCGCCTATCAAATCTTCGACGCGCAAACCGGGAAACGCACCACCACCGGCTACACCATTCAGGTGGCGGTGGAAGAAGCAAGCCGGGAGATGTGCTTTGTCAGCCCGGCCATTCTGTTCGAACGCATGGGGATCGCGCCATGAAATGGATAACGCTACTCGCGCTGCTGGTAAGCCCGCTGGTGAACGCGATCACGCTGGATGAACTGCAACAGCGGTTTGCGGAGCAACCGGTGGTGCGCGCGCACTTCGAACAGACCCGCACGATCAAGGATATGCCTCAGCCCCTGCGCTCGCAGGGGGAGATGCTAATCGCCCGTGACAATGGCCTGCTGTGGGATCAAAAAGCGCCGTTCCCGATGACGCTGCTGCTGGATGACAAACGGATGGTGCAGATCGTCAACGGTCAGTCGCCGCAGACCATTACCGCCGACACTAACCCGCAGATGTTCCAGTTCAACCATCTGCTGCGGGCGCTGTTCCAGGCCGACCGCAAGGTGCTGGAAGAGAACTTCCGCATCGATTTCAAAGATCTGGGTGAAGGCCGCTGGTCGCTGGTGCTGACGCCCGTCACCACGCCGCTGGACAAGATTTTCTCCACCCTTGATTTGAAGGGCGCGATCTATCTGGAATCCATTCGCCTGAACGATAAGCAGGGCGACACGACGGATATCGCCCTCTCCCGCCACCAACTGACGCCCGCCCGCCTGACCGATGCAGAACGCCAGCGCTTTGCCGCACCGTAACGCCCTGCGCCCGGCGCTGCTGTGGGCCGCGGTATGCCTGATCCTGCTGGGCGTGCTGCTGTCGCTGCTGCCCGGCGCGCGGCTGAACAGCAGCGTGCTCGCCATGCTGCCGAAACAGACGCTCGGCGCGATCCCTCCCGCTCTCAACGACGGATTTATGCAGCGCCTCGACCGCCAGCTCATCTGGCTGGTCAGCCCCGGCAAACAGCCGGACCCGCGCGTGGCGCAGCAGTGGTTAACCCTGCTGCAACGCAGCCAGGCGCTGAGTGTCGTAAAAGGTCCGCTGGATGCCGCCGGGCAACAGGCCTGGGGAGATTTCTTCTGGCAACACCGCAATGGCCTGGTCGATCCGGCCACCCGCGCCCGCCTGCAAAACGGCGGTGAAGCGCAGGCCCAGTGGGTCCTGTCCCAGCTCTACTCCGCCTTTTCCGGCGTGAGCGGCAAGGAGCTGCAAAACGATCCGCTGATGCTGATGCGCGGCGCGCAGCTCGCACTGGCGAAAAACAGCCAGAAGATGCAGCTGATGGACGGCTGGCTGGTGACAAAAGACGCGGCCGGGAACTACTGGTATCTGCTGCACGGCGAGCTGGCGGGCTCGTCGTTTGATATGCAGCAAACCCACCAGCTGGTGACCACCCTTAACGCGTTGCAGCAGACGCTGAAAAGCCAGTATCCACAGGCGCAGCTGCTCTCGCGCGGGACGGTGTTCTACAGCGATTACGCCAGCCAGCAGGCTAAAAAAGATATTTCCACGCTTGGCGTCGCCACGGTGCTCGGGGTGATCCTGCTGATTGTGTCGGTGTTTCGCTCCGTGCGTCCGCTGCTGCTGAGCCTGCTCTCCATTGCCATCGGCGCGCTGGCGGGGACGGTCGTGACGCTGCTGCTGTTCGGTGAACTGCACCTGATGACGCTGGTGATGAGCATGAGCATCATCGGCATCTCGGCGGACTATACGATTTACTACCTCACGGAGCGGATGGTGCACGGCGCGGAACACTCGCCCTGGCAAAGCCTGGCGAAAGTACGTAACGCGCTGCTGCTGGCGCTGCTGACCACCGTCGTGGCGTATCTCTTCATGATGCTGGCCCCCTTCCCCGGCATTCGTCAGATGGCGGTGTTCGCCGCCGCAGGGCTGAGCGCCTCGTGCCTGACGGTAATGTTCTGGCATCCGTGGCTGTGCCGGGGCATGCCGGTCCGCCCGGTCCCCCTGAGAGGGATGATGCAGCGCTGGCTGAACGCCTGGCGCGACGGTAAAGCCCTCTCTGTCGGGCTGCCGGTAGCGCTGGCGCTGCTCTCCGCCATCGGGATCGCCAGCCTGCGGGTGGATGACGATATCGCCCGGCTTCAGGCGCTGCCGCAGGACATTCTGGCGCAGGAAAAAACCATCACCGCCCTGACCGGGCAAAATGTCGATCAGAAGTGGTTCGTGGTGTACGGCGCGTCGGCTCAGGAAACGCTGGAGCGGCTGGAGGCGTTTACCCCGGCGCTGGCGCAAGCGCAAAAAGCCGGTGAATTAACCCGCTGGCGCACCCTGCCGCTGAACTCGCTGGCGCGGCAGAACAGCGATCTGCATCTTCTGCGTAACGCCGCGCCGACGGTGATGAAAATGCTGCAAAGCACGGGGCTGAACGCCGTCCCACCGAACCTGAACGCCATGCCTGTCAGCGTGGAAGCGTGGCTCGCCAGCCCGGCCAGCGAGGGCTGGCGTTTGCTGTGGCTGACGCTGCCGGACGGCAAAAGCGGTGTGCTGGTCCCGGTCGATGGCGTCAGAAACAGCGCCGCGCTCGGTGAGCTGGCCGCCCGCCATCCCGGGGTCGTCTGGGTTGACCGTAAGGCCAGCTTCGACAGCCTGTTTGCGCTCTACCGCTCGCTGCTGACGGGGCTGCTGGGCGTGGCGCTGGCGGTGATTGCCTGCGGCGCGATGCTACGCCTCGGCTGGCGAAAAGGGCTGGTGGCGCTGGTGCCGTCCGTGCTGTCGCTGGCCGGTGGGCTGGCGGCGCTGGCCGTGACGGGCCATCCGGTGAACCTGTTTTCCCTGCTGGCGCTTGTGCTGGTCCTCGGCATTGGCATCAACTACACGCTGTTTTTCAGCAACCCGCGCGGCACGCCGCTGACCTCCATGCTGGCGATTACCCTCGCCATGATGACTACCCTGCTGACGCTGGGGATGCTGGTGTTCAGCACCACTCAGGCCATCAGCAGCTTTGGCATTGTGCTGGTGAGCGGTATCTTCACCGCGTTCCTGCTCGCCCCGCTGGCGATGCCGTCTAACAAAGAGAACTTACCATGACCCGTTTCATTCGCCTGGCGGCAGTGATGATGGCCCTGTTGCTGGCGGGGTGTAGCCATACGACGAACCGCGATGACGCGCGCCCTCAGGCCTGGCTCCAGCCCGGCACCCGCGTCACGCTGCCCCCGCCGGGCATCACGCCTGCCATCCGCGCGCAGCAGTTGCTTACCGGCAGTTTTAAAGGCCAGACCCAGTCGCTGCTGGTGATGCTGAACGCCGACGGAGATAAAGTGACGCTTGCCGGCCTCTCCTCCGTCGGGATCCGCCTGTTCCTCGCCACCTACGACGACACCGGGATCCACACCGAGCAGTCGGTTGTGATGCCGCAGCTGCCGCCCGCCAGCCAGGTGCTGGCCGACGTGATGCTGAGCCACTGGCCGCTCAGCGCCTGGCAGCCGCAGTTGCCGAAAGGCTGGACGCTGAACGATACTGACACCAGACGCGAACTGCGCAACCCCGAGGGCAAACTGGTCACGGAAATTGTCTACCTGAACCGTAACGGCAGGCGCGAACCGATTAGCATTGTGCAGCACGCTTTTCACTACCACATCACCATTCAATATCTGGGTGACTGAGATGATTTACCTTTCTGCCGTTGGCATGGTCAACGCGCTCGGCAACTCGGCTGATGAAGTAGCGGCGAACCTGATCGCTGGTGTGGCACCCGGGATGCGCCAGCGTGCGGGCTGGCTACAGGGCTTACCCGAGGCCGTGCTGGGGGGCGTGGAGGGTGAACTTCCCCCTGTCCCCGAGTCTTTTTCTGCGCATCGCAGCCGCAACAACCAGCTGCTGCTGGCGGCGCTGGCGCAAATCCGGCCCGCCGTCGATGCGGCCATTGCGCGCGTAGGGCGCGACCGCGTGGCGGTTGTGCTGGGCACCAGCACCTCCGGGCTGGACGAGGGTGATGAGTACGTGCGCCGCGCGCAGAACGGCGAGAGCAGCCCGCAGTGGCAATATCCGCAGCAGGAGCTGGGCGATCCGTCGCGCTTTCTCGCCCGCTGGCTTGCGCTGGACGGCCCGGCGTATACCATCTCAACCGCCTGCTCCTCCAGCGCGCGGGCGATCGTCAGCGGTCGTCGTCTGATTGACGCCGGGCTGGTGGACGTCGCCATCGTCGGCGGGGCCGACAGCCTGAGCCGCATGCCGGTCAACGGCTTCAACAGCCTGGAGTCCTTCTCCCCGACCCTGTGCGAACCGTTTGGCCGCCACCGTCGGGGGATCACCATTGGCGAAGCGGCGGCACTGATGGTGCTGACCCGCGAGCCGGGCGAGGTTGCGCTCCTGGGCGCGGGGGAATCCAGCGATGCGTACCATATTTCCGCCCCGCATCCGCAGGGCGAAGGGGCGATCCGTGCCATCAACCAGGCGCTGAACGAGGCGGGCATGACGGCGGCGGACGTCGGTTATATCAACCTGCACGGCACCGCCACGCCGCTGAACGATCGCATTGAGGCGCAGGTGATCCATGATCTCTTTGGCGACCGCGTGCCGTGCAGCTCCACGAAACATCTTACCGGCCACACGCTGGGCGCAGCGGGGATCACCGAGGCCGCCCTGAGCTGGCTGATCCTGACCCGAGACCTGCCGCTGCCGCCGCAGGATTTTTCCCGCTACGCGCCAGACGACACCCTGCCCGCCTTCGGCCTGCTGCACCAGAGCGCACCGCTGAATAAACCGGCGATCCTGTCAAACTCCTTCGCGTTTGGCGGCAACAACGCCAGCCTTCTGCTGGGGAGGGTATGATGCGCTACTTACCTCCCGGGGATTATCTTCCTCACGACACGCCGATGCTGCTGCTTGAGAGCGTGGAAAACGTCACCGATGACCGCGCCGTTTGCAGCGTGACGGTGAACGATCGGGGCGTTCTGGCTCCGTTCCTGGACGCGGACGGCAACCTGCCTGGCTGGTTTGCGCTGGAGCTGATGGCCCAGACCGTGGGCGTCTGGTCTGAATGGCACCGGATGCAAAAAGGGCTGCCGCACTGTGCGCTGGGCATGGTGCTGGGCGCGCGCGAGCTGGTGTGCGACGCAGGGCATTTTGCCGCAGGCTGCACGCTGACCATCACCATCGAACGTCTGATGCAGGATGAACGCTTTGGCAGCTTCGAGTGCGCCATTCATGCGGATAATGTCTCCCTCGCCACGGGCCGCGTGAACACCTTCCAGCCGAGCGAGGATGAATTAACCACACTTTTCAACCAGGGAACACCATCATGAGATCCGTACTGGTCACCGGCGCCAGCAAAGGCATTGGCCGCGCTATCGCCCTTCAGCTTGCGGCGGACGGTTTCACCGTCGGCGTGCATTACCATCGTGATGAAGCGGGCGCGCAGGAGACGCTGGAAGCGATTGTCCAGGCAGGCGGCGCGGGCCGTTTACTCACCTTCGACGTGGGCAACCGCGAGCAGTGCCGCACGGTGCTGGAACAGGAGATCGCTGACCACGGCGCGTGGTATGGCGTGGTCAGTAACGCCGGTATTACCCGCGACGGTGCTTTTCCGGCGCTCAGCGACGATGACTGGGACAGCGTGATCCACACCAATCTCGACAGTTTTTATAACGTCATTCATCCCTGCATTATGCCGATGATCGGCACCCGCAAGGGCGGGCGGATCATCACCCTGTCGTCGGTGTCAGGCATTATGGGCAACCGTGGGCAGGTGAACTACAGCGCGGCGAAAGCCGGGATCATCGGCGCCACCAAAGCGCTCGCCACCGAGCTGGCAAAACGCAAAATCACCGTCAACTGCATCGCGCCGGGGCTGATCGATACCGGCATGATCGAGATGGACGAAGCCGCGCTGCACGCGGCGATGTCGATGATCCCGATGCAGCGTATGGGCCAGGCCGAGGAGGTCGCCGGGCTGGCGAGTTACCTGATGTCGGATAAAGCAGGCTATGTGACGCGTCAGGTGATTTCGATTAACGGAGGCATGCTATGACCCGCCGGGTAGTGATTACGGGCATGGGCGGCGTCACCGCGTTCGGCGAGGACTGGCCGACCATCTCGCGCCGTCTGTGCGAGTATGAAAATGCGGTGCGTACCATGACGGAGTGGCAGGCGTATGACGGCCTGCAAACCCTGCTCGCCGCGCCGATTGAAGACTTCACTCTCCCCGCTCACTATACCCGTAAGCGCATTCGCGCCATGGGCCGGGTGTCGCTGCTCTCTACCCGCGCCACCGAGCTGGCGCTGGAGCAGGCGGGACTGATCGACGACGCGGTGCTGACCAACGGTCAGACCGGCATCGCCTACGGCTCGTCGACCGGCAGCACCGGGCCGGTCAGCGAGTTTGCCTCTATGCTCACCGAAAAGCACACCCACAACATCACCGGCACCACCTACGTGCAGATGATGCCGCACACCACGGCGGTGAATACCGGGCTGTTCTTTGGCCTGCGCGGACGGGTGATCCCCACCTCGAGCGCCTGTACCTCTGGCAGCCAGGCGATTGGCTACGCCTGGGAAGCGATTCGTCACGGCTACCAGACGGTGATGGTGGCAGGCGGCGCGGAAGAGCTGTGCCCGTCGGAAGCGGCGGTTTTCGATACCCTGTTTGCCACCAGCCAGCGTAACGACGCGCCAAAAACCACGCCGTCGCCGTTTGACGTTCAGCGCGATGGTCTGGTGATTGGCGAAGGGGCGGGCACGCTGGTGCTGGAAGCGCTGGATCACGCCAGAGCGCGCGGGGCGACAATCTATGGCGAGATCGTGGGCTTTGCCACCAACTGCGATGCGGCGCACATCACCCAGCCCCAGCGTGAAACCATGCAGGTGTGTATGGCGCAGTCGCTGGCGATGGCGGGCCTTGGCCCTCAGGAGATTGGCTACATTTCTGCCCACGGCACGGCAACCGATCGCGGGGACATCGCCGAAAGTCAGGCGACCGCCGCCATTTTCGGCGACAGCGTGCCCATCTCATCCTTAAAGAGTTATTTCGGTCATACCCTGGGCGCCTGCGGCGCGCTGGAAGCCTTGCTGAGTCTGCACATGATGCGGGAGGGCTGGTTCACACCGACGCTCAATTTAAGACAACCGGATGAGCAATGCGGCGCTTTAGATTATATTATGGGGGAAACCCGCCCGATTGATTGCGAATTTATTCAGAGCAATAACTTTGCCTTTGGCGGCATCAATACCTCGATAATCATTAAACGCTGGGCGTAACTATGTACCAGTTTGTACTGGGAAAGATCTCCACCCTTAGCGCGGACCCGCTGGCGTCAACGCTCGCAGACATGGCACCTCAGGGTGCACGACACGCTTCCTGGCTTGCAGGCCGGACGCTGCTCGCCAGAACCTTATCCCCCTCACCGCTTCCCGAGATAATTTACGGCGAGCAGGGAAAACCGGCCTTCGCTAACGGCCATCCTCTGTGGTTTAACCTGAGCCACAGCGGGGACGACATTGCCCTGCTGATGAGCGATGAAGGTGAAGTGGGCTGCGATATCGAAGTGATCCGCCCGCGGGAGAACTGGCAGGCGCTGGCGAATGCCGTTTTCAGCCTCACCGAACATGACGAGCTGGAGCGTGAAGCGCCGGAAGAGCAGCTTTCCGCATTCTGGCGCATCTGGACGCGCAAAGAGGCGATCGTCAAACAGCGTGGCGGCAGCGCGTGGCAGATTGTCAGCATTGACAGCACCGCCCAGTCCCTCCCGGTCAGTCAGCTACGCTTCGGCTCGCTGAGCCTGGCGGTCTGTACCCCTACGCCTTTCACCTTAACGGCGGAAGCGGTTACTTACTCCGGTATCTCTGCGGCATAAAAATGACCAGCACGCCGAGTATAATCAAGCCGATGCCCGCCAGCCCGCGCCAGGAAAAGTGTTCTCCCCAGCCGGGCAGTAAAATTGCAGCACTCCACACCAGGATGTAACTGAGGCTCAGCAAGGCATACGCTTTGCTGAGCGCCATACGATGCAATGCCAGATACCAGCAGCCCATTGAGGCGCAATAGCCTGTCAGCCCCAGCATCAGCGCGCCTGTACCGGGGGCTATATGCCAGAGGGCAGCCCAGAAAGCGTCGCTCATCGGGGGCAGCGTCACCATCGCATGACGCAGCAGCAGCTGCGCCACGCTGACTAACACTACGCTGCATAACGCCCAACACGCACCGTTCACAGGCTTCCTCCCAGCAAAATAACCCCGACGATAATCAACCCGACGCCCAGCCAGTGACGTAGCGGGACAGGCTCATGCCAGACGATTTTTGCCGCCAGCGTTACCCAGACAAAGTTAAGGCTCAGCATGGGGTACGCCACCCCGACGGGCAGATGCTGCAATACCACCAGCCAGGCAACCATCCCGCCCCCCAGCATCAGCAGGGCCAGCCCAAGCCACAGGGCGACCTGCTGACCGCCGCCTGCCCGGGTCGCCTGTTTCTGGCACAGTTGACCTGCGCAGCTCAACAGGCTTGCCAGCACCAGCCAGATCCAGGCCATCACTGCGGCAGATATTGCAGGTAAGCCAGACGCCCCTGAATCGTCAGGTTGTCCGGTTTTGGCAGCCCGGCGCGGGCCAGGTCGTCGTTTTTCGACAGCAGGATCACCAGCGACACCGGTCCCTGCTGACGATGCGCTTCAAGCCAGTGCGCGATATCATCTTTGCTCACAAAACGCCCCTTAGCGTCCGGATAATCCAGGCCGTATTTCAGCTCGCCGCTCTGCCCATACAAAATGATGTCATTACGCTGAAGCTCCCACGCCAGCCCGGAGGCTATACCAACGTTGTTCGCCAGGACGAATTTACTCATCTGTAATGGCTCGCGAACGGAATCCACCAGCGACTGCGGCTGTTTGGAATCCACTACCCGGTCCGGGATCGCAAAACCCACCAGCAGCGCCAGCCCGGCAGGGCAAAGCGCCGCCAGCCACCAGCGCTGCGGATTTTTAAGGGTAAACCAGCCCACCGAGGCCCAGATAAGAAAAGCCACTACCGCACAGAAGAGTTTGTACATCTCGACCGATGTCCACGGCGAGGCCACCAGCGCCGCCAGCGTGCCAAGCACGCCAAACGCGATATTGATCCCACCGTTAATACGTAACGCTTTTTCGGCGACGGTGCAGGCGTAGCGCGCCATCAGGATCGCCAGCGGCGCAAAGCACGGCAGGATATAGGTCGGCAGCTTGCCTTTGGCGATGCTGAAGAACAGCAGCGGCATCACGATCCAGCCCAGCAGATAAAGCCCCGCCCTCTCGTTTTCTCTGTCTCGCCATCCCAGGCGTAGCGCGCCCGGCAGCATCGCCAGCCACGGCAGACTTCCCGCGATGAGGAACGGCAGATAGTACCAGAACGGCGCTTTATGCTGGGCATCGCTCCGGGCAAAGCGCTGGATATGCTCCACCCAGAAGAAGTAACGCCAGAAATCCGGTTCACGCTGAGCGATTGCCAGCCCCCAGGGCAGGACGATAAGTACGCAGCTGAGGATCGCCAGCCAGCCGAAAACCAGCACCTCCTTCCAGCGTTGTTGCGCAATCACCCACGGCAGCACGCCAATCACCGGTACCGCCAGCGCCAGGAAGCCTTTGGTCATGACGCCCATGCCGCAGGCCAGCCCCAGCAGAATGTAGCCCCCCGCTTTTCCGGCTATCGTTTTCGCCTGCGAAGCCAGCCAGAAGCTGCACATAGCCGCCACCAGCCAGAGGGTGATAATGGGATCCAGCACGGCGTAGGTGCCGATGCCATAGACCAGGAACAGGGTTAAGAAGATCAGGCCGGAGAAGATCGCCACCCGCTTATCCTGCCAGAGACGCCAGGCCAGCCAGATCACCAGCAGCGCCGTCAGCCCGGTGCAGAATATCGCCCCCGCGCGAACGGCAAAATTGGTGTGTCCAAATAGCCATTGCCCGATGCTGTTCACCCAGTAACCGGCAATGGGTTTTTCAAAGTAACGCAGCCCGAGGAAATGCGGGACCACCCAATCGCCGGAGGCCAGCATTTCGCGGCTGATTTCCGCATAGCGCGTTTCATCAGGCTGCCATAACAGGCGAAGGTTGACCGGAAGGAGGTAGTAAACGACAAACAGGGCGAGAAGCGTCAGGCCATAGCGGGCTGTTTTCATAGTGCCGGGCTCACGGTTTGTTGATAGCCAAGCCAGCCTTCCCGGCCAGCCATTTCACGACGGACGATTTTTCCCAGGGGCAGCGTGCCAGGATCGTCCGGCAACAGCTGGCTTAACGGGCAGAACTGAATGCCCTCCTGCGCCGCCAGCGCAAGCAACGCGTCAAAATCCTGCTGATACGCAATGCCTTCCACTTCGGCATGGATGGTATAAACCGGCGTACCGGCATCGCGGTGCATCGCATCCAGAATGTAACGGTTAAACCTGTCGGCACTCACCTCGCGCCCGACCACTTCATCCCACGTCGGAAGGGTGACCGGAATCTGCACCGTGCCGGTTCGGTTTTCCCCCAGCAGCGGTAAAAACGGTCCGGTGCCCCGGCAATCGCTGTTGTAGCGAAAGGCAAAGTGTTCTTTGGCCTTCACCACGCGCTGGTCGGCCCGCCATCCCGCCACGGCGGAACAGCGCACAGGCTGGCCGGTAATGGCTTCCAGCTCCAGCACGCCGCGCTCAACCTCACGCGCCAGGCGGGGGATATCCCACACGCCCGCCCAGGCCTGCCAGGCATGGTGATCCCAGGCGTGCAGCCCCACTTCATGATGCTGCGCGGCCTTGCAGATGATCGCTTCATTTTCCGCGCCGATGCGCCTGCCGGGCCATGCGGTTCCGGCCAGCAGGATATCCCAGCCGTAGAGCGATGCCGCGCGCGAGCGCAGCATTTTGTACAGAAAGGCCGGTTTAACCAGGCGCCACAGGTGACGCCCCATATTGTCTGGCCCGACGCTGAAGAAAAGCGTCGCGCGCACGTTGTGTTTGCTCAGCAGTTCCAGCAGCCGCGGCACACCCTCGCGCGTGCCGCGAAAGGTGTCGACGTCAATGCGTAAACCGACCTTTTTCATGATGCCTGTTCCGACAGCTCCACGGTGCGCAGGAAGAAGTCGAGCGTTTCATCAATGGTCTGCTCCATCTTCACCGTCGGCGTCCAGTTCAGGCAGCGCTTCGCATTGCGGATGCTCGGCTTGCGGTGCTCAACGTCCTGATAACCCTTGCCGTAGTAGCTGCTGCTCTCCACTTCGCGGAAACCGGCAAACGGCGGGAACTGGCTGCGCAGCGGGTGACGTTCAAAGCTTGCCAGCAGCATTTCCGCCAGCTCGCGGATGCTCGCTTCGTTGTCCGGGTTACCGATGTTGATGATCTCTCCGTTACAGCGGCCGTCTTTGTTTTCGATGATGCGGAACAGCGCTTCAATACCGTCGCTGATATCGGTGAAGCAACGTTTCTGTTTGCCACCTTCAATCAGCTTAATGGGCGAACCTTCCACCAGGTTGAGGATCAGCTGGGTGATAGCGCGGGAGCTGCCGATACGCGCGGCGTTCAGGTTGTCCAGGCGCGGCCCCATCCAGTTAAACGGGCGGAACAGGGTAAAGCGTAGCCCCTCTTTCTCACCGTATGCCCAGATCACGCGGTCCAGCAGCTGTTTGGAGACGGAGTAGATCCAGCGCTGCTTGTTAATCGGCCCGACCACCAGACTGGAGGTGTCTTCATCGAAGTTATTGTCGGTACACATGCCGTACACTTCCGACGTCGACGGGAAGATGATGCGCTTATCGTATTTCACGCAGTCGCGGATAATCTTCAGGTTCTCTTCGAAATCGAGTTCGAACACGCGCAGCGGGTTACGGGTGTATTCAATCGGGGTGGCAATCGCTACCAGCGGCAGCACCACGTCACATTTTTTGATGTGGTACTCGATCCATTCGGAATGGATGCTGATGTCCCCTTCAACGAAGTGGAAACGGGGATTAGTGAGGAATCGACCGATCGCATCGGATCCGATATCGAGACCGTAGATCTCGTAATTGTCGTCTTCCAGCAGCCGTTCGGTCAGATGGTTACCGATAAACCCGTTCACGCCGAGGATTAAGACGCGCGTGCGGCGTTTGATCGCCACCACCGGCGCGCTGGTGATCAGCGCCCCCGCCACCAGCCCAAGAGACTGCGCCAGCTGCGCCCCCTGCACGTACAGCCCGTTATCCGTTTGTCCGGTGACGATCTCCAGCGCCTGCTCGCCGCAGCTCACAATCAGCGGAGAGACGGAGATGACGGTGCCCGGTTTTGCCGCCGGAATGTCCTCACGCACGCGGGATTTCCAGACGATAAATTTACTGACCCCGGCGAAGCTGTACGCGCCCGGCCACGGGTCGGTCACGGCGCGCACCAGGTTATGCAGCTGACGCGCCGGTTTCGCCCAGTCCAGTCGCCCGTCCTCCGGCGTGCGGCGACCAAAACTGCTTGCCTTGCTTTCGTCCTGCGCGGTTTCGGTAAAAGTCCCCTGACGGATCGTCGGCAGCGCGTCGCGAAGCAGGCTTTGCGCGGCGATGCAGAGCTTGTGGTGCAGCTCCAGCGCCGTTTCATCAGCGCCAATGCCCACTTTCAGCTGTGCCACGATACCGCCCGCATCGGCACGGCGTACCATTTTGTGCAGCGTTACGCCGGTTTCCATTTCACCGTTAACCAGCGCCCAGTTCAGCGGCGCACGGCCACGGTAGGCAGGCAGCAGCGAGCCGTGCAGGTTAAATGCGCCTTTTGTCGCCACGCTCAGGATGTCGTCGCAAAGCAGATTGCGGTAGTAGAAAGAGAAAATCACGTCCGGCGCAAGCTTCTGAATACGATCCACCCACAGCGGATGGTTCACATCGTCCGGGGCGTAAACCGGAATACCGTGTTCAGCCGCAATACGCGCCACCGAGCCGAAGAAGTGGTTTTCCCCGGCAACATCCGGATGGGTGAAGATGGCGGTAATGTCGAAGCCTGCGTCCAGCAAGGCTTGCGTGCCCGTGCAACCCATATCGTGATAGGCAAAGACGACGGTTTTCATGGGTGGTTTTCCTCTTGAGATGCCAGGTGCTCCTGACGGACAACACGTTGAATAAAATAGCGCGGACGCGCGCGAACATCGTTGTAAATACGGCCAATGTACTCACCCAGCAGACCCATACCGATGAACTGGGCGCCAATGAACGTGAACAGCACGGCAAACAGCATAAAGACCCCTTCCGCCGCCCACTGGGGACCAAAGACCAGCCGCAGAACGACCAGCAGAACGGAAAGCGCAAACCCTGCCAGCGCGATAACGCTGCCGAACACGCTCAGCAGGCGCAGCGGCGTGGTGGTCAGGCAGGTGATCAGGTCGTACATCAGGTTGATCAGACGCATAAAGCTGTACTTTGACTCCCCGTGCTCGCGCTCGGCGTGCAGCACCGGGATCTCAGTCGCTTTGCGGGCAAAGGTGTTCGCCAGAATCGGAATGAAGGTGCTGCGTTCGTGGCAGTGCAGCATGGCGTCGACGATGTGGCGGCGATAGGCGCGCAGCATGCAGCCGTAGTCGCCCATCGCTTTACCGGTGGTGCGCTGGATCAGACGGTTGATGGTGCGAGACGCCAGCTTACGGAACAGGCTGTCCTGGCGGTTTTGCCGCACGGTGCCGACCACGTCGTAGCCTTCGTCGGCTTTGGCGACCAGACGCGGGATCTCTTCCGGCGGGTTTTGCAGATCAGCATCCAGGGTAATCACCAGATCGCCCGTCACGTGGCTGAACCCGGCCATGATTGCCGAGTGCTGGCCGTAGTTACGGTTGAGCAGTACGGCAACAATGTGGCTTCCCTCCGCCTGCGCGGCGTCGGTCAGCATCCGCGCGGAGTCGTCGTTGCTGCCGTCGTCCACCAGCAGAATTTCATAAGCTTTGCCGAGCGTCTCGCAGGCGGCAGTCGTGCGGCGGATCAGTTCCGGCAGGCTCTCCTGCTCGTTATAGACCGGGATCACCACGGAAACTTTTTGCACGGGCGGCACGCTGAACATATCAATGCCCTGCAAGCTGATGGAGCGCGGTAATGACGCGGGTTGTGTCGTCATGGGTCATGTCCGGGAAAAGAGGGAGAGAACAAATACGCGCGCTGTTCCATTCCGAGTTCGGAAGCGATACATCAGGGAAACGCTCGCGGTAGTATTTTTGCGTATGTGCCGCACGGAAATGCAGGCCGGTGCCGATGCCCTGCTCTTTCAGCGCGGCCATCAGGGCATCACGCGAGAGGCCGCACCGGGCCTCATCCACGCGAATGATAAACAGGTGCCAGGCGTGCAGATGCGGCCAGGACGGAATGCGCAGCGGCTGGAAAGGGGTATCCGAGAGTTCAAGCAGGTAGCGGTCGGCAATGTCGCGACGGCGCTTATTGGCTTCGCCCAGCTTGCCGAGCTGCACCAGCGCCAGCGCGGCGTTGATATCCGCGAGGTTGTATTTAAAACCCGGGGTGATGACCTCGGCCTGCGGCGCGCGGCCATGGGTCTGGCGGTCATAGGCATCAACGCCCAGACCGTGGAACTTCAGGCTACGGATGTTTTGCGCCAGCTGCTCGTCATCCGTCACCACCAGCCCACCTTCGGCGCAGGTCATGTTTTTGATGGCGTGGAAGGAGAATATTGCGGTGCCCCGCCAGCCTACATGACGGCTGTGGTAGTACGTTCCGGCGGCATGGGCCGCGTCTTCAATGACAGGAATACCGTGACGTTCACCGACGGCGCGGATGGCGTCAATATCGCACGGCGCGCCCGCATAATGCACCGGCACAATGGCTTTGGTGCGAGGCGTAACGGCGGCGTCGACCGCTTCAGGCGTCACCATCAGCGTGTCTCTGTCGACGTCGATCATCACCGGTATGGCACCCAGCAGCACGATCATATTCAGCGTCGATACCCAGGTCAGGGAGGGCGTAATCACCTCATCGCCGGGACCAATCCCCATCGCCATCAGGGTGACGTGCATCCCCGCCGTGGCAGAGGAGACGGCAATCGCATGACGATTTCCCGTCAGCGTACAGAACGCCTCTTCAAGCATCTGATTTTTCGGCCCGGTGGTGATCCAGCCGGAGGTTACTACCTCCTGTACCGCGGCGATTTCCTCCGCGCCCATTGAGGGCCGGGAAAAAGGCAAAAAATCACGCATTATTAATTTCCTTGAGTTATGCATGGCAACTTTTTGATATTAACCAAATGCCGATGCGTTTATTTCAACGAACCATAAACTCATCTCAAGGTAACGTTCATTTCTTAGGGAAAAATTAAGATGGTGATAAAAAGGAGGAATGAATTGATATAAATTTATTATTAAACAATAGGTTAAGTGATTATGAATTATTTATTATGTGATTCCGCTCACCGTATTAAAGTCAATTATCTAAACCAAACATCAACAAATAAAAAAATCCCCGACCATTTCCAATAAATATGAAATGAGTCGGGAACTTTTCTTTTTAGTTAATTGTCGCGCTTATTTTAAATTATCAGGAAAGTTTTTTGGCAACTCGCTGGCCGCGCACGCAATAACGCTGTCGTCATTCGCACCGCAGTCGCGCACGAAGGTGATGGTGGCAAATTCATCAATCACTTCGGTTGGATAAGCTGGCCCGGCATCACGGTAGCTATTCATCAGTGGAATGTGATCGTTCTGGAAGCAGACGGTTTTTTCCGGATTATTCATGACCCAGCGCGGGAAGAAGATGGTGCCGTGGAACAGGCTGTCGCCCAGGTTCACGATCAGGCTCACGTCGGTACCGGTTGGCTCCGTCCAGGAAATTTTATAGATGCTCTCCCCAACACGAACAATGTAGGCCTGCTGATCTTTCACCCAACGGTTGCCCACCAGACCGCTGTGAATACGGTAGTCCAGGGTGTTTTCGTTTTTAACGTAAATTTCGTAGTTCCAGCCATTATCGTAGGTATATACCAGATGTTTGCCGACGAAGCCGCTTAAATCATGTTTATCGAAGGTGCTCATACGATGTCTCCTTTGTTTTGATGAGACGATCGTACCCCTTCAAAAAATGAATGAATAACGCTATGTTTGAATCAAATTCATCCAAAATTTAGATTAATTATGCACAAGACGACGCTCGAACAGTGGGCCTTGCTGGAGAGAGTCATCGAGGCTGGCAGCTTCGCTAAGGCGGCGGAAGAGACCCACCGCAGCCAGTCCTCGGTCAGCTATAACCTGTCGCTGTTGCAGGAGCGGCTGGGCGTGGCGCTCCTGATGACAGAGGGACGGCGTGCCGTGCTGACCCCGGCGGGTGAGCTGTTGCTGAATCAGGTTAAACCGCTGCTGAAAGCCTTCGCCTATGTTGAAACGCGCGCTGCGACCCTGCGCAGCGGGATGCGAACCCGTATCGATTTGATGGTAGACAGTATTTTTCCGCGCAGCCGGCTGTTCGCGATTTTGCGCCAGTTTCAGCAGCTGTACCCGCAAACGCAGGTGCGGCTTACCGAGGTGCTGGAAAACAGCCGCGCAGATGCGCTTAATGATGAAGCCGACGTGATGGTCTTAACCCGCCGCCAGGACATTACCGGCCTGGGCGAATGGCTGATGAATATCGATTTTGTTGCCGTCGCGCATCACGCTCACCCGCTGTTTGCGCTGGATACACCGCTTAACGACGAGATGCTACGACCGTGGCCGCGCATTCAGATCGCAGACAGCCAGCCCACCGCTCACCCCACCGGGGAGTCGTGGACCTTCTCAACCATCGATGCCGCGATCGAAGCGGTGATGTATCAGGTTGGATACGGCTGGTTACCGGAAGAACGCATTCAGACCCCGCTCCAGCAGGGCATCCTTAAAACGCTGCCGCTCAGCCACGGCGTACGTCGCGCCACGCCGCTGCACCTCATCGTCAAACGCTCCCTCAGCCCGCTGGACGAGCAGGTTGAGACGCTGTTGCGCCTTTTTAAACAGGAGCCGTCATCGTCAAGTGCTACGCTTTAAGTTTTGAACCATAAGATGACAAGGAGCGAATGATGAAAATTGATTTAACGGGGAAAGTAGCGCTGGTGACCGCGTCCACCGGCGGTATTGGGTTTGCCATCGCCCGCGGGCTGGCGGAGAGCGGTGCGGAAGTGATCGTGAACGGGCGCAGCGTCGACTCGGTGAACAAAGGCATTCAGGCGCTACAGCAGGTGGTGCCTGGCGTACAGGTCCGTGCCGCCATCGCCGATCTGAGCTCGCAGGAGGGCGTTGACGAACTGCTCAGGGTCGCCTCGCACGTCGATATTCTGGTGAATAACGCCGGGATTTATGGCCAGCAGGATTTTTATTCCACCGACGACGAGACCTGGGAACGCTACTGGCAAACCAACGTGATGTCCGGCGTGCGCCTCTCTCGTGCCCTGCTGCCCGGCATGGTACAAAAGGGCTGGGGTCGGGTAGTGTTTATCTCGTCAGAATCGGCCTGCAATATTCCTGCGGATATGATCCACTATGGCGTGACAAAAACCGCCCAGCTCTCGCTGGCGCGCGGTCTGGCGAAGTTCGTGGCAGGCAGCGGCGTGACGGTGAACAGCGTGCTGCCGGGCCCGACAATGTCGGACGGTTTTGCCGCGATGATGAAAGACGAGATCGAAAGAACCGGTAAATCGCTGGAACAGCTGGCGAAAGAGTTCGTGATGGCGAATCGCCCCAGCTCGGTGATCCAGCGCGCCGCCACGGTGGAAGAAGTGGCGAATATGGTGGTGTATGTCTGTTCCATGCAGGCCTCCGCGACTTCCGGCGCGGCGCTGCGCGTTGACGGCGGCGTGGTGGATGACATTGTTTGACCCGTCAGGCCACAGGTTCAGGAAAAAATGCGACCTGATATAAGGACTGTGAAGGTAAAGCAGGTAAACTAGTGAACAGAATGTGTATTTCAGCTAAGACGTATTTATGACCAATATGATTGCCGACGAAGCCGTGGCGAAGTCCAGCGTGCTCTCTGTCTTTGACTTTGATGGTACGTTGACGCACCACGACAGTTTTATCCCGTTCCTGCGCTTTGCCTTTGGCAAGCGCTACTTTGCTGGCCGACTGGTGCGCATGGCCCTGCCTACGCTGCACTGTGTGCGCCGCAAGCTGACGCGAGATGAGCTGAAAGAGGTGTTGATCAAAACCTTCCTGACGGGGGTGGATGAGCACTGGTTACGTCAGCAGGCGGAAGCCTTCTGTGAAAAATACTGGAACAAGCTGATGCGCCCGGAAGGTGTGCTGGCCGTCGCCAACGAGGTCAATTCCGGTGCGGAAGTGACGATTTGCTCTGCTTCCCCGGCGCTGGTATTGCAGCCGTGGGCCGATAAGCTCGGCATTAAGCTGATTGGCACGCAGCTGGAAGTGAAAGACGGCAAGCTGACCGGGCGGATCACCGGCCACAACTGCCGTTGTGCCCAGAAGGTGGCGAGGCTGGAGAAGGTGTATGGGGATTTGAACGCGTATCACCTGCGCGCCTGGGGCGACACGCGTGGCGACCACGAGTTGCTGGCGGCGGCGCAGGATCCGCACTGGCGGCATTTTCATCATCCGAGCAAGCGCCGAAATTCACCAATTAAGGGTTAGGTGCGGCCCGGTGCCCTCACCCCGGCCCTCTCCCACAGGGAGAGGGAGAAAAGCGGTACATCAGGCCTCACGTTTTCCCGGGAACATCACGCTCGCAATAATCCCCAGCGCCAGTACCCCCAGCACCACAAACAGGCTTGCCGTGGCGCCGATGTTATAACCGTGATGCCAGAAGTGGTCGGTCGCATTCAGCCCCAGCTTGAACGCCACGAAGAACAGCAGTAACACCACCGCTTTCTCCAGATGCACCAGATACTGCTTCAGCGCTTCCAGCACGAAGTAGAGGGTACGCAGGCCGAGGATCGCGAACATCATTGCGCTGTAGATGATCAGCGGCTCACGGCTGACGGCAATGATTGCGGGTACGGAATCGAAGGCGAACATCACGTCGGACAGCTCCACCACCGCGACGCAGAGCAGCAGCGGCGTCGCGTAGCGCTTCGCCTTCTTCACGCGGCCTACCATCACATCCTTGTTTTCAGGTTTCTCCAGTTCGGCATCCACCTCTTTCTGGGTCAGGATAAACGCATGGCTGCTGATTTTTGGCCACACCGGGTAGAAGCGTTTCACCAGGCGGTACGCCAGATGGTTGGAGTAATCTTCTACTTCATCGCTCTCTTCATTGCGTTTCAGCATCATCACCGCCGTCCAGCCGACGACCAGCGCAAAAATGACCTCAACATACGGTCCCAGGCTCAGCAGGCTGGTGCCAATGGCAACAAAAATACCACGGAACACAATCGCCCCGAGCACGCCCCAGTAGAGCACGCGGTGACGATATCTATCCGGCACGCCGAACCAGGCGAAGATCGCCATCATCACAAACAGGTTGTCGACGGAGAGCACCTCTTCCAGCGCATAGCCGGTCAGGAACAGACTGGCCATCTCCGCGCCGTGGTGCACGTATAAGAATCCGGCGAAGGCCATCGCCATCATGACCCAGAAGATGGACCACATGACCGCGCTTTTCAGCGAGATCGGTTTATCGTGACGGTGCATGAAGAGGTCGATAAACATCGCCCCAACGGCCATCACCACGAAGACAACAACGGTTTCCGTCGGGAAACCGAGATGAGCAGCAGACATAGACAACCCTTTTAAGAAGACAAAACACCATGCACACAATAAAAAGCGTGGACCCGATAAGGACGCAGCACGCTAAAAAAATAAATATTAACCGTTCTTTTCAGCGAGTGCCTGCGCGCATGCCCAGGCACTGGCCCACGCCCACTGGAAGTTATACCCGCCGAGCCAGCCGGTCACGTCCATCACTTCACCAATGAAATAAAGACCCGGCACGTTGCGGGCTTCCATCGTGCGGGATGATAGTTCGTTTGTATCCACGCCGCCCAGCGTCACTTCCGCCGTGCGGTAACCTTCGGTGCCGTTTGGCTGTACGCGCCAGTTCGTCAGCGTCTCCACCAGCGTTTCCTGCTCGCGGCTGTTGAGCTGCTTGAGCGCGACATCCGGAATTTGCCCTAACACCTGCAAGCACTCCACGAGACGCTTCGGCAGCTGCATCGCCAGGGTATTTTTCAGGCTTTGATTCGGGTGCGCGGCGCGTTGCTCGTTGAGGAAGGCGTCCAGATCGCAGTCCGGCACCAGGTTTACGGAGACAAACTCCCCCGGCTGCCAGTAGCTGGAGATCTGCAATACCGCCGGGCCCGAGAGTCCGCGATGGGTAAAGAGCAGATTTTCGCGGAACACCGTGCCGTCTTCGGCCGTAATGACCGACGGCACAGACACGCCGGAGAGCGTCTGAAGCTGTTCCAGCAGGGGCTTATGCAGCGTGAACGGTACCAGCCCGGCGCGGGTGGGCAGTACCTTCAGGCCAAACTGCTCGGCGATTTTATAGCCGAACGGTGAGGCGCCCAGACCCGGCATCGAGAGGCCGCCGCTGGCGATCACCAGGTTATCGGCGCTGACGGTTTCACCGTTGAGTTGCAGCGTGTAGCCCTCCTCGTCACGGGCGACGTCCAGCACTTCGGTGCGCAGGCGCATAACTACGCCGCCTTTTTCGCACTCGGCCACCAGCATATCGACAATTTGCTGCGCGGAGTCGTCGCAGAACAGCTGCCCCAGCGTCTTCTCATGCCACGCGATACCGTGTTTACCCACCAGCTCGATAAAATCCCACTGGGTGTAGCGCGCCAGCGCAGATTTGCAAAAATGACGGTTCTGGCTCAAATAGGCCGCAGGCTCGACATAAAGATTAGTAAAGTTGCATCGCCCGCCGCCAGACATCAGGATCTTGCGGCCAGGCTTTTTTCCGTTATCCAGCAGCAGCACGCGACGACCCGCTTGTCCGGCCATCGCCGCACAAAACATACCCGCCGCACCGGCGCCAATTACTACGGCATCAAACCTTTCCACGTCAAAATCCTCTTCGTTAACTGCCGCGGATTGTAAAGTTTCCTCAGTGGTCGCACCAGCGTAAAAAGATATTACAAAGCCATTTCATTGATATTTAAAGATTATCCTTTCAGGCACATTTCTCAAATCAGGTGGTATGTCAAAAAAAGTCTATATTTCACTTTGCCCGTTGCGCATTTGTCCTGGATAATGCGCCGCGTTCATGTCCTCAAAATGGCGTAACGTCCTATGCTACATTTGTTTGCCGGCCTGGATTTACATACCGGGCTTTTATTATTGCTTGCTCTGGTTTTTGTGCTGTTTTACGAAGCGATCAACGGCTTCCACGACACTGCAAACGCAGTAGCAACGGTTATCTACACTCGCGCAATGCGATCGCAGCTTGCGGTCGTTATGGCGGCGGTATTTAACTTTTTTGGTGTCCTCCTGGGCGGACTGAGCGTTGCGTATGCCATTGTGCATATGCTGCCAACGGATCTGCTGCTTAACGTGAGTTCCGGTCATGGCCTGGCCATGGTGTTCTCAATGCTGCTTGCTGCGATTATCTGGAACCTCGGTACCTGGTATTTCGGCCTGCCGGCATCCAGCTCTCACACCCTCATCGGCGCGATTATCGGTATCGGGTTAACCAATGCCCTGATGACCGGGACCTCCGTCGTTGATGCGCTGAACATCCCGAAAGTTATCGGCATTTTCGGCTCTCTGATCATCTCCCCTATCGTCGGTCTGGTGGTGGCGGGTGGCTTGATTTTCATCCTGCGTCGCTACTGGAGCAACACGAAAAAACGTGCGCGTATCCATCTGACGCCAGCAGAGCGTGAGAAGAAAGACGGCAAGAAAAAGCCGCCGTTCTGGACGCGTATCGCGCTGATCATTTCCGCTATCGGCGTCGCCTTCTCTCATGGCGCGAACGATGGTCAGAAAGGTATCGGCCTGGTGATGCTGGTTCTGATTGGCGTCGCACCGGCGGGCTTCGTGGTTAACATGAACGCCTCCGGTTACGAAATCACCCGTACCCGTGATGCGGTGAACAACGTTGAGACTTACTTCCAGCAGCATCCTGATTTGCTGAAGAAAGCGACCGGCGTGGACCAGCTGATTCCTTCTCCGGAGTCAGGCGCAACGACGGCACCGGGCGAGTTCCATTGCCATCCGGCAAACGCGATTAACGCGCTGGAACGTGCGAAAGGCATGCTGGCCGATATCGAAAGCTATGACAAACTGGCTGTTGAACAGCGTGGTCAACTGCGTCGCATCATGCTCTGTATCTCCGACGTGACGGATAAAGTCGCGAAGCTGCCAGAGGTTAATGCTGACGACCAACGTCTGCTGAAGAAACTGAAAGGCGATATGCTCAACACCATTGAGTACGCGCCAATCTGGATCATCATGGCGGTCGCGCTGGCGCTGGGTATCGGTACGATGATTGGCTGGCGTCGTGTGGCGACCACCATCGGTGAGAAGATCGGTAAGAAAGGCATGACCTATGCGCAGGGTATGTCCGCGCAGATGACGGCAGCGGTATCTATCGGTCTGGCGAGCTACACCGGTATGCCAGTCTCCACCACCCACGTACTCTCTTCGTCCGTGGCAGGTACCATGATTGTTGACGGCGGCGGTTTGCAGCGTAAAACCGTGACCAACATTCTGATGGCCTGGGTGTTCACCCTCCCGGCGTCCATCCTGCTGTCTGGCGGTCTGTACTGGATTTCGCTGAAGCTGATTTAATCGGCTGAAGGCGACAAAAAAGCGGGTCAGGAAACTGGCCCGCTTTTTTTATGCTCAGTGCCAAATCATCAGCGCAATCATACTCACCACAACCAGACCACACAGGGCGCTGGTCAAAATGAACTGACGACGCAGGCGCTCGCAGCGACGGATAAACTCTTCATCGTGGTGATCGCGGTAGCGTTGGTAGTAGATATACCCCACCAGACGCATCTGCTTGCTGGGCTGTCCGTGCGAGGTGAAGAACCCTCCACCGTCCACATACTGATAAAGCAACGGATCGCAACCACGAAGTACCACTAACAGCGCACGTAACGATGAGAAGTAGCGCGCCATATTCACTATGCAAACCACGCATAACGCCCAAAACAATGCGACGGTGCTAATCATACATCCTCCCCGGCGTCCGCCCACGAAGCAAGGCTCCTGAGCTACCGCACCCCAATGCCCTGACAGACAGTTCAGTGAAAGAATGACCAAAAGTCGATCCGGTTCGCGTTTTAATATCCGAACGGCTCATTAAATAGTGTAGGAGATCCGTTAATTTTTTTGCCACAAGGTTAATCGTTATCAACACCAAAGCTTGAAAAATATGTTTAACTGGGCCGTAATGAAAGCATCAGACGACGGCTTTCCCATTTAGTCATCGATAACTTAAGGAAGGAGTAACACTATGGCTTACAAACACATTCTCATCGCGGTAGACCTCTCCCCGGAGAGTAAAGTGCTGGTTGATAAAGCAGTATCCATGGCACGTCCCTACAACGCGAAAGTTTCGCTGATTCACGTTGATGTGAATTACTCCGACCTCTACACCGGTCTGATCGACGTGAATCTCGGCGATATGCAGAAACGCATCTCCGAAGAGACTCACCACGCGCTGAGTGAGCTTTCTACCAACGCGGGCTATCCAATCACTGAAACCTTAAGCGGTAGCGGCGATCTGGGCCAGGTGCTGGTTGATGCGATTAAGAAATACGATATGGACCTGGTGGTATGCGGTCATCACCAGGACTTCTGGAGCAAGCTGATGTCTTCCGCGCGCCAGCTGATTAACACCGTACACGTGGATATGCTGATTGTTCCACTGCGTGACGAAGAAGACGAGTAAGTGCAAAAAAGCCCGGTGGCGCTAACGCTTACCGGGCCTACAAGCGGCACTGAATGTAGGCCGGGTAAGGCGAAGCCGCCACCCGGCTTTTTTATTCTGGCGTTCCCGAATAAATATCAAATCGGTGTCCTTTGGTGGTCACCGCGTTAGTGGTCGCAACGTCCGCCAGCGGCGGCGCATAGTCCGGCCGCTTCACCACCACCCGCTTCGTCGCCAGCTGACGAGCCGGCTCCAGCAGGCCATCGGCATCTAAATCTGGCCCCACCAGAGACTGAAACACCCGCATCTCTTTCTTAACCAGCGCGCTTTTCTGCTTATGCGGGAACATGGGGTCGAGATAGACCACCTGCGGGCGCGGGGTGATATCGGTCAGCGCCGTCAGGCTGGAGGCATGAATAAGTTGCAAACGTTCCTGTAACCACGAGCCGATTTCCGGGTCCGCGTAGCCCCGCGTCAGCCCGTCGTCGAGCAGCGCGGCGACAACCGGATTACGCTCCAGCATCCGCACCCGACAGCCGACAGACGCCAGCACAAAGGCATCGCGCCCCAGCCCCGCCGTGGCATCCACCACGTCCGGCAGATAGCTGCCTTTAATGCCGACCGCTTTGGCCACCGCTTCACCGCGACCGCCGCCAAACTTACGCCGGTGCGCCATCGCGCCGCCGACAAAATCGACAAAAATCCCGCCAAGCTTTGGCTCATCGCGCTTACGCAGCTCCAGATGTTCCGGCGTCATCACCAGCGCCATCAGGTTGTCTTCATCATGTTCCAGCCCCCAGCGGGCCGCCAGAACAGATAAGGCGCCGTCCCCGGCGCCTGTTTCATCTACTAAGCAGATCTTCACGTAGCAATCAGCCTTTGATTCCGTAATGCTCCAGCATCGCATCCAGCTGCGGCTCGCGGCCACGGAAGCGTTTGAACAGCTCCATAGGCTCTTCTGAACCGCCGCGCGTCAGGATGTTATCAAGGAACGACTGACCGGTTTCGCGGTTGAAAATCCCCTCTTCTTCGAAGCGCGAGAAGGCATCTGCCGCCAGCACGTCGGCCCACAGGTAGCTGTAGTAGCCTGCGGCGTACCCGCCTGCGAAGATATGGCTGAACGCGTGCGGGAAGCGTCCCCAGGTCGGGCCTGGAATAACCGCGACCTGCTTTTTAATCTCAGCCAGGGTTTCGAGGATTTTCGCCCCCTGCTCCGGGCTGAACTCGGCGTGCAGGCGGAAGTCGAACAGGCCGAACTCCAGCTGACGCAGGATGAACATCGCCGCCTGGTAGTTTTTCGCCGCCAGCATTTTATCCAGCAGTTCTTTCGGCAGCGGTTCGCCCGTTTCGTAATGGCCGGAGATAAATGCCAGCGCGTCCGGCTCCCAGCACCAGTTTTCCATAAACTGGCTTGGCAGCTCGACCGCATCCCATGGCACACCGCTGATACCGGCGACGCCAGCGGTTTCGATGCGGGTCAGCATGTGGTGCAGGCCGTGACCGAACTCGTGGAACAGGGTGATCACTTCATCGTGGGTAAACAGCGCAGGTTTGCCGCTCACCGGGCGGTTGAAGTTACAGGTCAGGTAGGCGACCGGTTTTTGCAGGGAACCATCCGCTTTACGCATCTGGCCCACGCAGTCGTCCATCCACGCCCCGCCACGTTTGTTTTCACGCGCGTAAAGATCCAGATAGAAGCTGCCGCGCAGCTCGTTTTTCTCGTCATACAGCTCGAAGAAGCGCACGTCCGGATGCCAGACGTCGATGTCGGTACGCTCTTTCGCGGTAATGCCGTAGATGCGTTTCACCACCTCGAACAGGCCGTTAACGGCTTTGTTTTCCGGGAAGTACGGACGCAGCTGTTCGTCGCTGATGCTGTAGAGATGCTGTTTCTGTTTTTCGCTGTAGTACGCGATATCCCACGGCTGAAGCTCGTCCACGCCGAACTCCGCTTTCGCAAAGGCGCGCAGCTGAGCCAGTTCTTTTTCACCCTGAGGACGGGCGCGTTTCGCCAGATCGGTCAGGAAGTCGAGCACCTGCTGTGGGTTCTCGGCCATTTTGGTGGCAAGGGATTTATCGGCATAGCTGTCGAAGCCCAGCAGCTGTGCCAGCTCGTGGCGCAGGGCGAGGATCTCCGCCATCACCGGGCTGTTATCCCACTTACCGGCATTCGGCCCCTGATCGGAGGCGCGGGTGCTGTAGGCGCGGTACATCTCTTCGCGCAGGGCCTGGTTGTCGCAGTAGGTCATCACCGGCAGATAGCTTGGGATATCCAGCGTTAACAGGAAGCCTTCCTGCTCTTTCGCTTCGGCCTGGGCTTTTGCCGCCGCCAGCGCGCTTTCCGGCATACCCGCCAGTTCAGATTCATCGGTAATCAGCTTCGTCCAGCCCATGGTGGCGTCGAGGACGTTGTTGCTGTACTGGTTGCCCAGCTCGGACAGGCGCGCGGCGATTTCGCCGTAGCGAACCTGTTTTTCTTTTGGCAGGCCAATCCCGGACAGTTCGAAATCACGCAGGGCGTTATCGACCGATTTTTTCTGCGCCGTGTTCAGTTCGGCATAGTGGTCGCCGTCGCGCAGGTCGCGGTAGGCTTTGTAGAGCCCCTCATGCTGACCGACCCAGGTGCTGTACTCAGAGAGCAGCGGCAGGGTCTGTTCGTAGGCCTCACGCAGCTCCGGGCTGTTTTTCACCGAGTTCAGGTGACTCACCGGGGAGAAGATACGCCCCAGCACGTCGTCCACTTCGGCCAGCGGCTGACACAGATTTTCCCAGGTGTACGGCACGCCCTGCGCGACCACGTTTTCTACCGCCGCACGGCAGTTGTTCAGCGACTGGGTAACGGCCGGAACCACATGCTCAGGGAGGATTTTAGAAAACGGTGGCAACGAAAAAGGCGTCAGTAATGGATTGGTCATAAACGCTGTCCTGTTGAAATAGATGAATGAAGCGCGCATCCGGCGCTGTGCATATTGTTTTCAGTAATGGGGTTAAGTGTAGAGGATTTCAATGCCGAAGGTTGTCGAAAAACGCCCGGTGGCGCTGCGCTTACCGGGCCTGCGGGTAATCTGTGCCGTTCTGCTGTAAACTGTGGCAAATCGTCAATTCAGCGGAATATCATTACCCATGCTCAGTTATCGCCACAGCTTCCACGCAGGCAACCACGCCGACGTCCTCAAACATACCGTTCAGAGCCTGATCATCGAATCGCTTAAAGAAAAGGATAAACCGTTCCTTTATATGGACACCCACGCGGGCGCGGGCCGTTATCAGCTGAGCGGCGAGCATGCCGAGCGTACTGGTGAATATCTGGAAGGGATTGCGCGTATCTGGCAGCAGGACGATCTGCCTGCCGAGCTGGAGCCGTACATTGGCGTGGTGAATCACTTCAACCGCAACGGCCAGCTGCGTTACTACCCGGGTTCACCACTGATTGCCCGCCAGCTGCTGCGCGAGCAGGACAGCCTTCAGCTGACAGAGCTGCACCCGAGCGACTTCCCGCTGCTGCGTTCTGAGTTTCAGAAAGATAACCGCGCCCGCGTGGACAAAGCCGATGGCTACCAGCAGCTGAAAGCCAAACTGCCGCCGGTTTCCCGTCGCGGCCTGGTGCTGATCGACCCGCCGTACGAAATCAAAACCGACTATCAGGCGGTGGTGACCGGCATTAACGAAGGTTACAAACGCTTTGCGACCGGCACCTATGCCCTGTGGTATCCGGTAGTGCTGCGCGCGCAAATTAAACGCATGATCAAAGACCTCGAAGCGACCGGCATTCGTAAAATCCTGCAAATTGAGCTGGCGGTGCGCCCTGACAGCGACCAGCGCGGCATGACCGCGTCCGGCATGATCGTCATTAACCCGCCGTGGAAGCTCGAAGCACAGATGAACAACGTGCTGCCGTGGCTGCACAAAACGCTGGTGCCAGCCGGTACGGGTCACGCCACCGTGAGCTGGATCGTGCCGGAGTAATCGCAGCCATCGGTGGAAACTATTGATTTCAGGTATACAATCGCGGCAATTCACGATTAAGGACAACGCTATGACTAAGCATTATGACTACATCGCAATCGGCGGCGGCAGCGGCGGCATCGCCTCCATCAACCGTGCAGCCATGTACGGCCAGAAGTGTGCGCTGATTGAAGCCAAAGAACTCGGCGGCACCTGCGTGAACGTGGGTTGTGTACCGAAGAAAGTGATGTGGCATGCCGCGCAAATCCGTGAAGCTATCCATATGTATGGCCCGGACTACGGCTTTGACACCACCATCAACCACTTCGACTGGGATAAACTGATCGCCAGCCGTACCGCCTACATCGACCGTATTCACACCTCGTACGATAACGTACTGGGCAAGAATAACGTCGACGTGATCCGCGGCTTCGCCCGTTTCGTGGATGCGAAGACGATCGAAGTGAACGGCGAGACGATCACCGCCGATCACATCCTGATCGCCACCGGCGGCCGTCCGAGCCACCCGAACATTCCGGGCGCGGAATACGGTATCGACTCCGACGGTTTCTTCGAGCTGCCTGCTCTGCCAGAACGCGTGGCCATTGTGGGCGCAGGTTACATCGCGGTTGAGCTGGCCGGCGTGATTAACGGCCTGGGAGCGGAAGCGCACCTGTTCGTGCGTAAACACGCGCCGCTGCGCAGCTTTGACCCGCTGATCGTCGACACGCTGGTCGAGGTGATGAACGCCGAAGGCCCAACCCTGCACACCAACGCCGTGCCAAAAGCGGTGGTGAAAAATGCGGACGGTAGCCTGACTCTGGAGCTGGAAGATGGCCGCAGCCAGACCGTTGATTGCCTGATCTGGGCGATTGGTCGTGAACCGGCCACCGACAACTTCAACCTGGCCGCAACCGGGGTGAAAACCAATGAAAAAGGCTACATTGTCGTTGATAAGTTCCAGAACACCAGCGTACCGGGCATTTATGCCGTCGGTGATAACACCGGCGCCGTAGAGCTGACGCCGGTTGCCGTGGCGGCGGGACGTCGTCTTTCCGAGCGTCTGTTTAATAACAAGCCGGACGAACATCTGGACTACAGCAACATCCCGACCGTGGTCTTCAGCCACCCGCCAATCGGTACCGTCGGCTTAACCGAGCCGCAGGCGCGTGAGCAGTACGGCGATGACCAGGTGAAAGTGTATAAATCGGCGTTTACCGCGATGTATACCGCGGTCACCTCGCACCGTCAGCCATGCCGCATGAAGCTGGTGTGCGTGGGCCCGGAGGAGAAGATCGTCGGCATCCACGGCATTGGTTTCGGCATGGACGAGATCCTGCAAGGCTTCGCGGTGGCGCTGAAGATGGGCGCAACGAAGAAAGACTTCGATAACACCGTGGCGATCCACCCGACTGCGGCGGAAGAGTTTGTGACCATGCGCTGATCCGTCTGATCCGCAACAAAACCGGCCAGCTGGCCGGTTTTTTTATGCCCAGGGCAGGTAAACCCAACGGCTGTACAAACGGTAACAAAATAACCCGCCACCCGGGGTGGAATTAACTAATCTTAGAAAGCGCTACGCGTTCGCCTGTTACTACGGAAAAAGATTAGAGATATGAAAATGCACGTAAAGATCACCGCAAAACTGATGGCCAAAATGCACCTTGTTCTCGCGCTGGTATGGGCGATACTGACTATTCCTACCCTGCTGTGGTGGAAAAACAGCATTCTGTGGGTGTCGTTAATGAGCATTTACGCCATCGTGATTTCCCATCTGGCTGCGTACAGCGCCGCCCATGCGGAAAAAGCGGCCAGCAAAGCGATGGATAAAAGCGAAGGCGCCAGCCAGAAAGCCAATCAAACCGCCAACAGCCTTCAGGGCGATGCGCGTCAGGCACATTAATCTGTGCGTATATGCAGAATACCGAATGCTCTGAATTTTACTCCTGCTCTGTTTCCAAAGATTCTGATTTAATAATTTCATAATCAAAGGGATATCTGATTTTCAGCGTGTTTAAATCCAATTTGAAAGCGTGATCTACCGCACACTTCGCACCGCATTAACCGAAGCGAATGTCTACGCTTAAAAGATAGCCGGGAAAAACCCGTATTGGTTACGACAAAAACCGGAGGTCCTGAACACCATGTTCAACCAGAAACTACAGACTGCCGAGGATATCGAGTTCGAGATTGCAGAAGAGCTGCGCTACGAAACCGATCCCTGTGAGTTAAAACTGGATGAGATGATCGAGGCAGAGCCGGAACCGGAAATGATTGAAGGGCTGCCGGCGTCCGATGCCCTTACGCCCGCAGACCGCTACCTTGAACTGTTTGAACACGTCCAGTCGTCGCGGCTGTTTGCGGACAGCAAAACCTTTCCCGACTGCGCGCCGAAGATGGATCCGCTGGATATTTTGATCCGCTATCGCAAGGTGCGTCGTCACCGTGATTTTGACTTGGCGCGCTTTGTGGAGAATCACTTCTGGCTGCCGGAGGACTACAGCAAAGAGTACGTCTCTGACCCCGGCCTGTCCCTGAAAGAACATATTGATAATCTGTGGCCGGTGCTGACGCGCGAGCCGCAGGATCACATCCCGTGGTCGTCGCTGCTGGCGCTGCCGCAGGCCTATATTGTGCCCGGCGGGCGATTCAGTGAGACCTACTACTGGGACTCTTACTTCTCCATGCTGGGGCTTGCTGAAAGCGGTCGTAACGATCTGCTGAAATGTATGGCCGATAACTTCGCCTGGCTGATTGAGCGCTACGGCCATATCCCGAACGGCAACCGTACCTACTATCTCAGCCGCTCCCAGCCGCCCGTTTTTGCCCTGATGGTGGAGCTGTTTGAAGAGGACGGCGTGCGAGGGGCGAAGCGCTATCTTGAGCATCTTAAGATGGAGTACGCCTTCTGGATGGACGGGGCGGAATCGCTGCTGCTCAATCAGGCCTATCGCAGTGCGGTACGCATGCCGGATGGCTCATTGCTCAACCGCTACTGGGACGATCGCGACACGCCGCGAGATGAATCGTGGATTGAGGACGTGGAAACCGCCCGTCATTCCGGTCGTCCGCCGAACGAGGTGTATCGCGACCTGCGCGCCGGGGCAGCCTCAGGATGGGATTACTCATCCCGCTGGCTGCGCGATCCTGCGCGGCTGGCCAGCATCCGCACGACTCAATTTATCCCCATCGATTTGAACGCATTCCTGTTCAAACTGGAGAGCGCTATCGCCAATATCTCCGCGTCGAAAGGGGATAAAGAGACGGCTGATCTGTTCCGCCAGAAAGCCAGCGACCGGCGCGCGGCGGTGAACCGCTATCTGTGGGACGAAGAGAACGGCTGTTATCGTGATTACGACTGGCGGCGTGAAGCCCTGGCGCTGTTCTCTGCGGCCAGCATTGTGCCGCTGTATGTGGGCATGGCGACGCATGAGCAGGCTGAACGGCTGTCCGATGCCGTTAAAGCCCGTCTGCTCACGCCGGGCGGTATTCTCGCCACCGAATATGAAACCGGGGAGCAGTGGGATAAGCCGAACGGCTGGGCGCCGCTCCAGTGGATGGCGATCCAGGGGTTCAAGCAGTACGGCAACGACTCGCTGGGAGATGAGATCGCCTGGAGCTGGCTGCACACGGTGAACCATTACTACAAAACCCATCATAAGCTGATTGAGAAGTACCACATCGCCAGCAGCACGCCACGCGAAGGTGGCGGGGGTGAGTATCCGTTGCAGGATGGCTTCGGCTGGACGAATGGCGTGGTGCGGCGGTTGATTGGGCTGTATGGGGAGCCCTGAGCCTCACCCCTCACCCTGCCCCTCTCCCCTGAGGGGCAGGGTGAGGGGGAAAAATAATCAGCGGATCACCTCATAAATGGCAGTCTGGATGGACTGCCATTTTTTTGTGCTGGCATCGGGCTGCGTCTTCGCGCGGCGCGTTGCCATATCGGCGTCGTGCTGCTGGCGTTTCACCACCGCGGGAACGGTACAGAATGCTTCCAGGTACTGCTTACGCATAGGCGTCAGCGATTCGCCGTTCGCCATCGCATGGCTAAGCGTATTAATAAAGCGTCGGCAGGGCTTTTGCTCTGTCATTTGCAGGCGGTAGCGCAACATTACTTCCAGTACATCGTCGTAGCCTGCCGACAACGCCTCCTCCGTCCATGACATTTTCCAGTCCATCCCGCCCTGCAAAAACAGGAGCGCCACGCGGGTGTCATTGCGATTGATGGCCGAGCGGAAATTATTCTCATCCCAGGTAACACCCATGCGGGTTAACGTCTCGCGTGAGGAAGGCGTTTCGCGCATCTCCTGCACCTGCGCGGGAGATACCGTACTGGCCACAGCCGGCTGCGGTTTACTGCTGGTCACCAGCCAGAATCCCCCCACGACAATCGCGATAACCATCACGCCAACCGCTCCCCACAGCACGCCGGAAATCAGCTGTTCGCGCTGCTCTGGCGTACGCGCGGCGCGCTGAGTCGGTTTTTCTATGCTGTCGCGCACTTCAAAAAGATCGCCGCCTGTGGTGCGGTCTATTTTTTGCGCCTTTTCCCAGAACGCGTGCAGCTCGCTTTCGTCCACCGCCATCAGCGCCGCCGGGTTAACGCGTGTCCGCCCTTCCTCAAACGCGCGCTGAACGGAGCGGGTGATCTGCGTGTAATAGCAGTCGAGCAGCTGGATTTGCGCCCTGCTTAACGGCTGCTGCACGGTGATGCTGTTGCGGATTTGTCGAATATCTTCGAGGAAGGTTTGCAGGGTTTTGCGGGGCTCTACCAGCAGCGTCAGCATGTCCGGAGCGTTAAACAGCGGCGCGTAGTAGCGGCTAAATTCTTTTTTATCCACCAGCAGCTGGGCCAGCTCGCTGAACAACATGCCGCTCAGAACATCATTAATCTCACCGTTTTTCAGCCAGCGACGCACGCGTTCAGCGTTAAACAAGGTCTTAAGATGATTATTCAGCCGCACCGGATCGGGCCACGCCTGCTGTATCAGTCCTTTAATCATCAGCTCAATGGCACGCACCTGTTTCTGCGCCTGAAGCTGGCTCTCCTTCTCTGGCACCCTCCCGGTTTCGTAGGTCAGGAGGGGCTGTTGCAGACGCAGATATTCAAGGGAGGTGACGAAGCGCATCGCCGCAATCAGCTGATTTTCGCTGACATCCTGCCCGCTTTCATACTGGGGAACACGCTGCTGAAGCAAGCGTAATTGCAGCGTAAAGGCCGTCATTTCCGCATCATTCAGATTCAGCTTCCTGGCTACGGCGCCCCACCCGCCCAGCCCCAGGCGGGCGCTATCCAGTTGCTCCAGAAACCAGCGTGGATCTTTTCCTTCAGAAACATGTACATTCAACAGAAGTAAAATTTCAACAGACGCCTGACGGATCGCTGCCAGACAGTGTTCAAACTGTTCGCGGGTATGATGCGATGAGCTAATCATCATTGTTTTCCTTGAGAGACAATGAGTACCGCTAAAGCGGCATTAAAAGTCGTTTTTCTTTTTATTTATATGAGGTTAAACATACCTGACTTTCTGTTGAAATAAAGTGACAACCTTATAATCATTTGCAATGCCTCCGGAGGATCGTCATGCCCGCCTTAACCACCGCGCGTCTCACCTGCTCGCCGCTGCAAGAGCAAGACTGGCCCTTTTTTCTGTCGCTACAGCAAAATCCTGAGGTGATGCGTTTTGTCGCCCCTGCGCGTAGCGAGGCGGACATTCGGGAAGCCTTTGAGTCTCGTCTGTTGCCGTGGACGCCGGGCAGCTCGCACTGGCTCTGCCTTGTGGTGCGTGAGACGGCCAGCCAGACGCCGCTGGGCGTAACCGGCTATGTGCACCGGGAAGCAGATTGTGCTGAAGTCGGTTTTCTCTTTGCGCCCTCTGCGCAGGGGAAAGGTTACGGCTTTGAATCTCTGCGGGCTGTGTGTGATTTCGCGCTGACTCAGGGTAATATCCGTCGGCTCACCGCCACCGTGACGGCGGGAAATATCGCCTCAAGGCGACTGCTGGAAAAAACAGGTTTTCAACTGGAAGGTGAGTTGCGTGAGAGTTATTTCCTTTCAGGGCAATGGCATAACGACTGGCTATTCGGTTTACTGAAAAAGGAATTCCCGTTCAGTTAAACCTGATCAACAGCCATTTGGCGGATATTTCCCCGGCGGCGTTTCCTCTATAGTCGCGCCACTAAGAGGAAACGCTTATGACGGGTTATGCAATGCAGATATCTTCTGCTGCAATCGCATTAATTAAAAAACAACAGGGTCTTTCCCTGGAGAAATACCGTGACGAAAAGGGTATATGGGTTATTGGTTATGGTCACGTGATTCGCCAGTGGGAAAAATTTAACAGTCTCATCACGCCGATTGAGGCGGAGAATTTGCTTTTTAATGATATTCAATTATGTGAGGCGCTGCTGCGGGAAATGAACAAACGCCCATTAACCCAACAGCAGCATGACGCCCTGATATTAACCCTCTTCAGTTTTGGGGAAGAGTCCCCTCTGCCTGAGAAGATCCTTCAGGCCGTCGCCCGGGTGTAGTACATCGCGGCCTGCGTCCGGTTTTTGACATCAAGACGCCGGAAAAGCGTCTCAAGATGGGCTTTTACCGTTGCCGCACTGATATTGAGATTACGACCAATCTCTTTATTGGACTCTCCGGCCGCCAGTAACTTCAATACCTCACGCTGGCGCTCGCTTAACACTGCCAGTTCATCCTGAGAGGAGTGCTGCTTCAGCCACTCGCCGGGAAAACAGACCATTCCACGCGATACGGAATCCAGCACTGCGGAAAAGCGTTCGGGATTCGCATTGCGGGGAACTATCGCCACCACGTTGCGCTGAAACATTTGCTCAACCCAACGTCGCTCTTTTTTCGTTAACACCAACACCACGCGCGACGCTGGAAAACGATCCATAATCTCTTCCAGTAAAGCCACACCATTATCACGAATTAAATACCCATCTATCATGATGATAGCGGAGGGTGACGCGGATAATTGCGCCCATAATTCATCAGTCTGACGAGCCCCTGTCATCTCTATTTTCGGAATTAACTTCTGCAAACTGTACATCGCTCCATGAATAAATAATGACTGCCTGTCAAACATGATTACTCGCATCGTTTTACTCCTCTGAGAATAGCGAAGGGGGATTCTACAGAGGCATTTTTTAAGAAAAAACTCAATGAATGGAGAGGTTACAAATCACCCAGCTCTCTTTATATCTTCCAGCATTTAGACATACCTGTTTTAAGGATTTCCTTAAGAGGGTTCCCTCCCCCTTAAGACTGAACATTACAGGAACATACCGCCTGAAACTTCAATACGTTGCGCATTCATCCAGCCCAGTTTGTCACTGAGCAACGCCGCAATGGCGTCACCAATATCATCGGGCAGGCCCACGCGTCCCAGCGCTGTCTGCGAGGCCAGCAGCTGGTTAAGCTCCGCATTATCCCGCACGCGTCCGCCCCCAAAGTCGGTTTCAATCGCGCCGGGCGCGATGATATTGACGGAAATTCCGCGCGCACCAAGCTCTTTTGCCTGATAGCGGGTCAGCACTTCCATCGCCCCTTTCATTGCCGCGTAGGTGCCTGAACCGGGCTGAGTAAAACGGGCCAGTCCGCTGGAGACGTTCAGGATCCGCCCTCCGTCTTTTATGAGCGGCAGCAGCTGTTGCGTGAGGAAAAACGGCCCTTTGAAGTGAATGTTCAGCGCATCATCAAACTGCGCCTCGGTCGTCTCGGTATAGGGTGCGTATAACCCTGTACCTGCGTTGTTCACTAAATAGTCAAAGGTGTCACGTTGCCAGACGTGTTTGAGGGTATCCTTCACCTGCTGAGCAAAGCGCGAAAAGCTTACCGTATCGCCGACGTTAAGCTGCAATGCTGCCGCTTTTCCACCTGTTCCCTCGATTTCGCGCACAACTTCCTGCGCCTCCTGCTGGCTGTTGTTCCAGGTCAGGATGATGCCTGTCCCTTCCGCGGCCAGCTTCAAAACGGCATTTTTCCCCAGGCCGCGGCTACCGCCCGTCACTAAAGCAATACGTTCACTCATAATTCACCTCGTTTCGGCTGTGATGAAGATTGAGAAAGAGCTTATTAGATGGTAGAAAATCAATAAATAGTGCCGTCAGCGCTTCACTGTTTCATTCATAACAACAATGACCAACATCTATGGATAAAATACACGCAATGCAGCTATTCCTTCGGGTCGCGGAACTGGAAAGTTTTTCCCGCGCGGCGGAGACGTTAAGCCTGCCGAAGGGGAGCGTATCGCGACAGATCCAGGCACTGGAAAACGCACTCGGCACGCAGCTGCTGCACCGTACTACCCGCCGCGTCAGCCTGACGCAGGACGGCATGGTTTATTACGAGCGCGCTAAAGATCTGCTGATGAATCTGGACGAACTGGACGGCATGTTCCTGCACGACCCTTCAACCATCAGCGGTCGGCTACGTGTGGATATGCCCGTTGCCATTGCGCGAAATGTAGTCATTCCGAAACTGCCTGCATTTTTACAACAGTTTCCCGGCATTGAGCTGGAGCTGAGTAGCAGCGATCGTCTGGTCGATGTCATCCGCGAAGGATTTGACTGTGTGGTTCGCGTGGGAAACTTAAAGGACTCCGGGCTTATCGCCCGCCCGCTTGGGAAACTCTCGGTGATTAACTGCGCCAGCCCGGATTATCTGACGCGATTCGGCTACCCTGAGACGCTGGACGATTTGGCTTCGCATGCCCTCATCCACTACTCCGCCACGCTGGGCACGCGTCCGCAGGGTTTTGAGTATTACAACGGCAGCGCGACCCAGTGGGTAAAAACGGGAGGCGTATTGACGGTTAACAGCACTGAAACCTACCAGGCCGCCTGTATCGCCGGGCTTGGCATTATTCAGGTTCCGCGCGTCGGGGTACGTGATGCCCTGCGCACGAAAAAACTCGTTGAGATCCTGCCGCAATACCGGGCTGAACCGATGCCCGTCTCCCTCATTTATCCCCACCGCCGTAACCTCTCCCGCCGGGTGCATGTGTTTATGGAGTGGCTTACCGAACTCACAAAAGGTTACGTCGACTAGTCACAAGCTATAATTCAGTAACATCCAGCTCAACGAAAAGGAAAATGCGCGTGACGCCGGAAAATAACCCGCAACGACCGACTCAACATTTAGATTATGAACCCATCAAAAAGATGGATAACGAACCTGAAGCGCCGAAAGAGCCTGGAACGGCCAGCAAAGCGCTGGGCACCGTGACCGGCATAGCCGAAAAAATTCAGCAGATACCCGCGATTGCTCACCTTATACGCGCCGCTGAGCGCTTTAACGACCGCATGGGAAATCAGTTTGGCGCGGCGATTACCTATTTCTCGTTCCTGTCGATGATCCCCATCCTGATGGTGTCATTTGCCGCCGCCGGTTTTGTGCTGGCGTCTCACCCGACGCTGTTGCAGGACATCTTCAATAAGATCCTGACCAACGTCAGCGACCAGACGCTCGCCGCAACGCTCAAAAGCACCATCAACACCGCCGTGCAGCAGCGTACCACCGTGGGTATCGTCGGGTTGCTGATTGCGCTCTATTCCGGGGTGAACTGGATGGGCAACCTGCGTGAGGCTATTCGCGCCCAGTCGCGTGACGTCTGGGAGCGTAGACCGCAGGATCAGGAGAAGATATGGGTGAAGTATCTGCGCGACTTTATTTCGCTGATTGGGCTGCTGGTGGCGCTGGTCATTACGCTCTCCATCACCTCGGTCGCCGGTTCCGCGCAGCAGATGATTATCTCCGCGCTGTACCTGGATTACATTGAATGGCTGAAACCTGCCTGGCGCGGCATTGGGCTGGCCATTTCTATCTTTGCTAACTACCTTCTGTTCTTCTGGATCTTCTGGCGTTTGCCCCGCCATCGTCCGCGCAAGAAGGCGCTGATGCGCGGGACATTGATTGCCGCCATTGGTTTTGAGGTGATCAAGATTGTGATGACCTATACGCTGCCGTCACTGGTGAAGTCTCCCTCCGGCGCGGCCTTTGGTTCGGTGCTGGGGCTGATGGCTTTCTTCTATTTCTTCGCTCGCCTGACGCTGTTCTGCGCCGCGTGGATCGCCACGGCAGAGTATAAAGATGACCCGCGCATGCCGGGTAAAACCCACCGCTGATATCATGTCGGGCTGATATTTCAGCCCGATTCGCCATTTCAGCATATAAATCCAGGCCGTAACTTTTATTTAACGCAAAACCAGTTTTAATGACTGATATTTAAAAAGTGTGAAGCATTTCATAGAAGTGTTTTCGCTGGTCTGAAAATTATCCGCTTTTTGTTGCTTTTATGACCACACCACGCCTTTGTTACAGATTGAAATGTCGCTTTTGCTATGCCTAATATGGCCCTTCGTTCGTCCAAAAATAAGAAAATATTATGCAAGCAACAGCCACCACACTTAACGAAGGGGCGGAACACGTTCCGGTCAACTCGCGCAATAAAGTCGTCGTCGCATCGCTGATTGGCACCGCCATTGAGTTCTTCGACTTTTATATTTACGCCACCGCTGCGGTCATTGTCTTTCCGCATATTTTCTTCCCTCAGGGCGACCCGACGGCAGCCACGCTACAGTCTTTAGCCACCTTTGCTATCGCCTTCGTTGCGCGTCCGATTGGTTCAGCTGTCTTTGGGCATTTTGGCGATCGCGTCGGCCGTAAAGTGACGCTGGTTGCCTCGCTGCTGACGATGGGGATCTCCACCGTCGCCATCGGCCTGCTGCCGACCTATGAAACTATTGGCATTCTGGCGCCTGTGCTGCTGGCGCTGGCGCGCTTTGGGCAGGGTCTGGGGCTGGGCGGGGAATGGGGCGGCGCGGCACTGCTGGCGACCGAAAACGCCCCGGCGCGCAAACGTGCCCTGTATGGCTCTTTCCCGCAGCTGGGCGCACCGATTGGGTTCTTCTTTGCTAACGGCACCTTCCTGCTCCTCTCCTGGCTGCTGACTGATGAACAGTTCATGAACTGGGGCTGGCGTATTCCATTCGTCTTCTCTGCCGTGCTGGTGCTGATTGGCCTGTACGTTCGCGTGTCGCTGCACGAGACGCCGGTCTTCGCTAAAGTCGCCGCGGCGAAAAAGCAGGTTAAAGTTCCGCTGGGGACGCTGCTGACCAAACACCTCCGCGTGACCGTGCTGGGCACGTTCATCATGCTGGCGACCTACACGCTGTTCTACATCATGACCGTTTACTCCATGACCTTCAGTACCGCCGCCGCGCCGGTCGGCCTGGGCCTGCCGCGTAACGAAGTGCTGTGGATGCTGATGATGGCGGTCATCGGATTTGGCGTGATGGTGCCCATCGCGGGCCTGCTGGCGGATAAATTTGGCCGTCGTTCAAGCATGATCGTCATCACCTCGCTGATTATTCTGTTCGCGCTGTTTGTCTTCCCGCCGCTGCTGGGTTCAGGTAGCCCTGCGCTGGTGATGGCGTATCTGCTGATTGGCCTGAGCCTGATGGGGCTGACTTTTGGCCCAATGGGCGCGCTGCTGCCGGAGCTGTTCCCGACTGAAGTGCGTTACACCGGCGCGTCGTTCTCCTATAACGTTTCGTCGATTCTGGGCGCCTCGGTGGCTCCGTATATCGCCACATGGCTTCAGGCGAACTATGGCCTGTTCTATGTGGGTGTCTATCTGGCGGCAATGGCAGCGCTGACGCTGATTGCGCTGCTGCTGACGCACGAGACGAAGCATCAGGCGCTGTAAGTGAATGCCGGGTGGCGGCTACGCCTTACCCGGCCTACAATTTAGCCCTCTCCCGCAAGGGAGAGGGAGAAACGGGACTACTTCTTCATCTGCGACAAAATCGTCCGACACTGATTCGCTTCGCCTTCCGACGGCGAAATCAACGCCAGCAGCGCCGCCGCAGGAGTGACCAGCGTAGCGAGCGCGGCGGCGACCGCACCACGCGCAATCAACGGCCCGGCCTTCACGCCCGCCTGCGGATCTTTGAAGGTCCCGCGAACGTACAGCGGCGAGCGCAGGGTGATGATACGAATACCTTTACTTTCCGGATCGATGGTTAAATCCAGCTGCTCGGACGCCATGCTGGCGGTACCGGTGACGTTGATAACCGCGTTTTCCGTGTCGAAAGCGAAGATCTGCGGACGCGCCACGCCGTTGACCAGATCCAGATTTGCCGCCGCGCAGTTAACGCGTACTTCGTCGTCACCGAAGATTTGCCCGATGATAAAGTTCCCGACGTTCAGCCCCAGGATCTCCATCAGGTTACGGCTCACCAGCCCGTCGTTCATCAGCAGCTTCAGGTTGCCGTTTCCGCTACCCAGCAGCGCCGCTACCGAGTTACCCGTGCCGCGAATATCCGCGTCGCCGTTCATCTCACCGAGGGTTTTCTGCATCAGCTCCACGTCCGGCATCAGCTCTTTCAGCTTCAGCCGACGCGCGTGGATCTCCGCCCTTCCCTGCATTGGCTTTTTATCCCCCTCCAGGTGGATATTCGATGAGATGGTTCCCCCGGCCATGCCAAACTTCAGCGGTTGCAGGCGCAGGTCGGCGTTTTTCAGGATGATATGGGTCGAGAGGTTGCTCAGCGGCAGCGTGCTGCCATGCTCAATTTTACGTCCTTTGAAGCGTACATCCGCATCCATCACGTCCCATTTGTCGGTTTCGAAGCGGTCATAGGGCAGCACTTTACCCGCAGGCTGAACGTCCTTTTTAACCTCTTTAGACTTCGTGCCTTTGCCCGAATCTACGCCAATCAGCGGACCAAGATCGGCCAGACGCAGCTGGCGGGATTCAACGTCCCCCTCCAGTTTCGGGCGCGGTTTACCGGTGGTGTAGGTCAGCGTGCCGTGGATATCGCTGTCGCCGATGCGCCCGTTAAAATTCCGGTAGTCAAAGACGGACGATTTTTCGGTGTTGATTTTGGCAACCAGGCGCCCGTCCGTTTCAAACGGCGGGGTATCCGGCAGCAGCACGCCGGTCAAATCGTACAGTTCACCCAGCGAATCCCCGGCAAACTTAAGCTGGAGGTCGACGCCGCCCATGTTCATCGGGTCGTTAACCGTGCCCACGAACGCCACGCGGGTGTTGCCCGAGCGGAAATCCGCCTGCACCGGGAACGGCGTGCCCTCACTCCTGAGCGCCAGCATGCCGCCGATTTTGCCTTTACCGGTCAGCGGCTGGCCGTTGTAGCGCCCTTTCGCCGTCAGGCCGAAGACGTAATCGCCCGCTTTGCTGTCATCGCCTTTGGCTTTACTGCCCGTCACTTCGCTAAACGGCAGCGGCTTGCCCAGCGGATCGACGAGGATCTCCACGTCAGCCTTACTCACCTTATCGTCAATGGCGATCCTCCCCCGATCGAACAGAATATTGTCGAGGCGGAAAGACCACGAAGAGGGCTGCGCATTCTGATCTTTATCGCCGCTGCTGGCGAGATCGAACGTCCAGTTGTTGTTTTTCTCTGACAGGCGAATCAGCCGCGCGTCGGGCTGCTGAAGTTTGATCCACGGCAGATACACCGTTTTGGTTAACAGGGCTAACGGCGCCAGCGTGGCTTCCACGCGCGGCAGGTGGATCATGGTCACTTCGGGGATGTCCGGCGGGTTGCCGAGAATGATGTCGTCGGCGTGAACGTGCGGCCATGGCACCCAGCTTCGCCAGCCGGTTTCCTCTTTCTGGCGCTCCCACACGACACCCAAATCGCCACGTATTGCGAAGGGGCGGTTTAGCTCGGTTGAGACTTTCTGGTTGATGGTCGGTTTGAGCCGGTTCCAGTCAAACGTGGCGATAATGATGATTAAGACCACGATCAGCAACAAGAAAATCCCTGCTGTCCAGGAAATCACCCTGGTTGTTTTTGTCATTGTTGTCCCCTTTCCTGATGAACTTGCCTCTAAAACTATAGTTCAGACAAAGGGAAGCGGGCAGATCAGAGGGTGGTTATCACCTTTTCCAGGGTATCCATGGGGACAGGACGAGAGAGGAAATAACCCTGTGCCGCCGCTGCCGGGGAATTTTGCACGTCGCGCCACTCCTCCAGCGTCTCTACGCCTTCCACAATGACGCCCTGGCAATAGCGGTTCATCAGTTGCAGGAGCATCGTAAACAGGTTCCGTCCCTCCGGCGTCTGGCGCAGCATGATAAACAGATCGCGGGCCACTTTGATGTAGTCATAACGCACTTCGCTCAGGGCGGAGAAGTTGGCCATACCGGTACCGAAATCATCCAGCCACAGCGGGCCAAACTCACACATCGAGGCAAACGAGGAGTCCTGTGGCAGCTGAACATGTTCCACCAGCTCGAAGCGCATCCACGGCAAGGTGGCAATCAGCGCCTGCAATGTCGCGTTCTGACGTAACGCCATCAGGGTTGGGCCATCCACGTTCACCGACGCCAGAATACCGTGCTGCTCGAAGAACGCCTGCTTCGTCGCCAGCATTCTTAACTGCTCTTCCAGCACGTCGATACGCTGACGCACGGCAACCTCCGCAAAATAGCGGTCCGGTGCAATACGCTGTGAAGGATTCGATGGATGAGTGACGACCGTTAACACCTCAATCGCCATTAACCGACCGTCGGTACGGTAGATGGGCTGATAGGTGTACGCTCGCTCACATTGCAGCCAGTAGCGATGCTCCTGCAAGTTCTCAATACTTGCCTCAGGCGTAGTGCTCAGCCGCTGGATAACCTGCTCTGACTTCATTTCGGATGTCCTGTTGTATGGGATAGCCTTTCTGGACTCGTCACTGAGTTATCGGCCCGCCAGGTGAGAACTTTATGTTCAATTCACCGGGAAAATGAAATTAAGATGACAGAAATATGCCGGAATACGCGCTGGCTCAAAAAAAATAATGGAACGTCGTTTTAATATAGTTGACCATAAAAAACACACAGCGCACACTACCCTTAATTACTTTGTTCAGGTTCACGACTATGTCTAAAAAAATTGCCGTGATTGGCGAATGCATGATTGAGCTGTCCCAGAAAGGCGCGGAAGTCAGCCGCGGTTTTGGTGGCGATACATTGAACACCTCCGTTTACATTGCCCGTCAGGTCGCCCCCGACGCGCTGAGCGTGAGCTACGTTACCGCGCTGGGAACGGACAGCTTCAGCCAGCAGATGCTGGAAGCCTGGCAGGGTGAAAACGTTGGGACCTCGCTGATCCAGCGAATGGAAAACCGCCTGCCGGGTTTGTACTACATCGAAACCGACAGCACCGGCGAGCGCACCTTCTATTACTGGCGTAATGAAGCGGCCGCCAAATTCTGGCTGGAAAGCGAGGCCGCCGCTGCCATTTGCGAAGAACTGGCGACCTTCGATTATCTCTACCTGAGCGGGATCAGCCTGGCGATCCTGAGCCAGGAGAGCCGTGAAAAGCTGCTGTCACTGCTGCGCGAATGCCGTGCCAATGGCGGTAAGGTGATTTTCGATAACAACTACCGTCCGCGTTTGTGGGCCAGCCGTGAAGAGACGCAGCAGGTCTACCAGCAGATGCTCGAATGCACCGATATCGCCTTCCTGACGCTGGATGATGAAGATGCTCTGTGGGGCGAAAAACCGGTTGATGAGGTCATTGCCCGGACGCAGGCTGCCGGGGTCAGCGAAGTGGTGATCAAGCGCGGGGCGGAGTCTTGCCTGGTGGCGGTTGCAGGTGAAGCCGTGACAGAGGTGCCGGCGGTGAAGCTGGCGAAAGAGAAGGTCATCGATACCACGGCGGCGGGAGATTCTTTCAGCGCGGGGTATCTGGCGGTACGTCTGACGGGGGGAACGCCGGAAGCGGCGGCGCAGCGCGGTCACTTGACGGCCAGCACGGTGATTCAGTATCGCGGAGCGATTATTCCGCGCGAGGCGATGCCTGCTTAAGGACTGTGCGGGCTGATGCCCGCACCCTAACCCTCTCCCTCAGGGCTGAGGGAACGCAGAGCTTACTGGCCCTGCGGAATATCGCTCGCATCCTGGTGTAAATCATCGGCTGCCGTTTGCGCTGGCTGCGGCGGCGTCGCCATGATGGCGTTCCAGGTGGCCTTCAACTCTTTCATGTCATATTCCGGCTCACCTTTCGGCTGCAACAGAATCAACGCCATATCCTGCGACAGCTGCTGACGCAGATCCTGATTCAGCATCTCCACGGTCAGACCGTTCAGGAAGTCCTGACGGAGTTTCTGATACTGCTCCGGCGCGATATCCACCACCTGATTCTGCAAGGAGCGAATGCGCTGGCTGATTAAGATATCGGTATCGGCGCGGGCATAGGTGGCGAACAGTTTCTGCAATTCGAGGGATTTCTGCGCCACCAGCGCGTTAAACTCCTCTTCAGACAGGCCCTCTTTCCGCACTTTAGCCAACTCTTTCGCCACCACGCCGAGATTGGCATTCAGCTTATCACCCGGCGATTCCACGTTAATGGCGCACTGGGCGCGCTGGAACAGCACACGGCAGTCAAATCCCAGGCCAATATCTTTCACGTTGTTCTTGCTGAGCGTCTGCTGAACGTGCCAGAACAGCGCTTCACGCGCGAGATCCGCACGCCAGTAACGCAACAGCGCAGAAGACTCGCGGATCGGCTGCCAGGCCGTATCCCACATCATTGAAAGACGATCCTGACGCACGGTATCCGTCATGATGCTGACCGTCTCAGGACGCAGCGGGGACAAGGTAGGAACAGGGGCGGGCGTTTCACGCTTCCCTTTCAGATCGCCAAATGCTTTGTTGATCTGTTCTATCACCGCACGGCTGTCCACGTTGCCCACCACAATCAGGGTCATGGCATCCGGGGTGTACCACTGCTGGTAGAAAGATTTCACCTGCGCGGCATCAACCGGCTGTTTCAGCGGCTCTGCCGGGTCGTGGCCAAGCAGCGTTGACCCTTTCAGGCGGTAGCGCCACCAGCCTTCTTTGGTATCCGTCGGCCAGGTCGCCACCATGTCGCTGTTGCTCAACGCATAGTTAACGGTCTCAGGCGTAATCGCCAGTTTGCCGGTGGCATCCGAAAGATAGGTCAGTGCTTCTTTAAGCAGATCGTTACGGTTGTTGGGCAGGCTCAGGTTAAACATGGTGTAGTCATAGGAGACCACAGCCGGGGGCAGCGGGCGTTTCGGATCGATGGCCTGTTGCCATAAAGAACGCACCTGAACCGCCTGCAAACTGCCGCTCTGGGTGAGCGCCAGTCGAGGAATAAAGTGGCTTAAGCCGGTCTGCTGGGTGCTTTCAGTGAGGGAGCCGGTATTCACAGAAAGACGGATTTCAATGCGATCGCTCGGACGTTGCGGAGTGGATAATACCTGCCACTGGAAACCGTTCGCCAGTGTTCCTTGTTGCCAGGCCGGGTCTGGCTGGAGCGCATCTGCCTGCACATAACTGGCTGCTGCCATCATCAGCAAACCGCCGGTTAAGAGTCGAATTTTTGTGCCCTGCATGTGAACCCCTGATCAACATTCCTGGTTAAAGAGAGTGTCTCGCGACGTGAGCACTCAAAGATGACGATGAAAACCTTCCGATTAGACAGCGTGTTCGGCTAAACGTCACGGGCGGAAGTGAAATATACCCAAAAAAAACCTTGTCGAATTATGACAGGTATGAACGGTTATTATGCGCAGGTGCCCGCATCCCCACAAGGGAATACGGGCATTTATGAGGGATTAAGAGGATAAACCGGGGGTTTTGTCCTCAGATGTGCGGTTATTCAGCGTATCGTTAAGCTTCTTGTGATCCAGCTCTTTCACCCACTTCGCCACCACAATCGTCGCCACGCCATTGCCGACCAGGTTGGTTAACGCACGGGCTTCAGACATAAAGCGGTCAATACCGAGGATCAGGGCCAGGCCCGCCACCGGCAGATGGCCCACCGCCGAAATGGTGGCCGCCAGCACGATAAATCCGCTGCCCGTTACGCCCGCCGCCCCTTTTGAAGAGAGCAGAAGCACCACCAGCAGCGTAATCTGATGGAAGATATCCATGTGGCTGTTAGTGGCCTGGGCAATAAAGACCGCCGCCATCGTCAGGTATATCGAGGTGCCGTCCAGGTTAAAGGAGTAGCCCGTAGGAATAACCAGCCCCACCACTGACTTACGGCAGCCCAGCTTTTCCATTTTATCGAGCATACGCGGCAGCGCGGACTCCGAAGAGGATGTGCCGAGGACAATCAGCAGCTCTTCACGAATGTAACGGATAAATTTGAAGATGCTGAAGCCGGTCGCACGGGCGATGGAGCCGAGCACCACCACCACAAACAGAATACAGGTGATGTAGAAACAGACGATCAGCTGGCCAAGCTGTACCAGCGTGCCGACGCCATATTTCCCGATGGTGAAGGCCATCGCGCCAAAGGCGCCAATCGGGGCCAGACGCATGATCATGTTGATGATGCCGAAGATCACCTGCGAGAAGCTTTCAATGACGTTAAAAATCAGCTGGCCTTTGCTGCCAAGACGGTGCAGGGCAAAGCCAAACAGCACGGCAAACAGCAGCACCTGGAGGATGTTTCCGCTGGCGAACGCGCCGATCACGCTGCTCGGGATCACGTCCAGCAGGAAGGCAACAATCCCCTGATCTTTCGCCTGTTCAGCGTAAACCGCCACCGCTTTCGCATCCAGCGTGGCCGGGTCAACGTTCATGCCCGCGCCAGGCTGTACCACGTTGACAATTATCAGGCCGATAATCAGCGCGATGGTACTGACAATCTCGAAGTACAGCAGGGCAACTGCCCCCGTACGCCCGACCGCCTTCATGCTTTCCATGCCAGCAATACCGGTCACCACGGTACAGAAAATGACCGGCGCGATGATCATTTTGATGAGCTTAACGAACGCGTCGCCAAGCGGTTTCATCTGCGCGCCCAGCTCCGGGTAGTAGTGACCAAGCAGAATACCGATGGCGATGGCTGTCAGGACCTGGAAGTAAAGACTTTTGAAGAGTGAGGTTTTCATAGGGTGTCCCTGGAAAGAAAAACTACAGGCTTTGTAAGGTTATGGTTAACCTGCGGCTTTAAAATAACACCCACATAACAGGACAGAAATAAACGGGGTTCAAATTTGAAACACAAATGTTAAGAACTTTGAGCTGGCTCGCACAAGCCAGCAACAAAATTACACTTTTGCGTTATTGCCAGCGTCGGCGAGATAGCGTTGCTCAAAGATATCCGTCGGCACGGCGCGATCAAACAGGAAGCCTTGTCCACTCTCCACGCCCGCCGCAGCCAGCCACTCACGCTGGGCGTCGGTTTCAATTCCCTCGGCAATTACGTGCAGATTCAGGCTGTGCGCCATCTGAATAATGGCCTGTACCAGGCTGCAATCCTCCGGCAGCCCATCCACAAAGGTTTTGTCGATTTTGAGGACGTCCACCGGCAACGTTTTCATGTGCTGGAGCTGACGCAGGCCGGAATACCCCATACCAAAATCGTCCAGCGCAATGCGGATCCCGGCATTACGCAGCGGTTTCAGAATGGCGACAGCGTCGTCAGGATTGTCGATACAACGGCTCTCGGTGACTTCCAGGATCAACGTGTGGGGCTGGATGCGGTAGCGGTGGATCAACTCGAGCATCTCCGGCACCATGGTCGGGTGCATCAGCTGTAGCGCAGAGAGATTCACCGACAGCGGCAGCGTGATGCCCCGTTGTTGCCAGGCCGCAAGCTGGCGGCAAGACTCTTCCAGCACCCAGTAGCCGACGGTGACCATCAGGCCGCAGGACTCGATACGTTCGATCATCCCCTCAGGCAGCTCCCACGTGCCGTCCGGCTGTTGCATACGCAGCAACGCTTCGGCGCTGGTCACTTCCCCCGTGCGCAAATTGACCTGCGGCTGTAGCCAGAGCGCAAACTGGCGATTGTCCATCGCCGTCAGAATGTCGCTCTCTTCCGTCAGGCGCTGCTGGGCTTTTTCCATCTGCTCCGGATCAAAGAACTGGATCTGGTTTTTGCCTTTCCGGCGCGCGGTGAACGCGGCCGAGAAGGCCCGACGATAAAGCTGCTCGGCGGTCAGCCCCCCGTAGTACATCGCAATACCGATGCTGGCGCTCGGGCGAAGCTGGATACCCTGAATGGGCAGCCGCTCATTAATGACAGTGAGTACTTGCTGACCTAGCGTAATGGCGTGCCACGGCTCTTTAACACCGTGCGCGATCACCACCAGGTCATAGCCGCTGACCTGGGTGAGCACCATGCGCGGCGCCAGAACAGATTTCACCTTTTCCACCAGCGTCAGCAACAGCATCTCGCGCTGGCTTTCTTTCAGCACGCCCGCCGTGTCCTGCAAGGTTTCGCAGGCAATCACCATTAGCGCGGTGGTCTGCTGGCGGGCGACGGTCTGCTCCAGCAAGGCCATTAAAAACGCTTTGTTTGGCAGATCGGATACCGGAAAACGGGTGGCGTTGCTACTGAGCTCTTCCTGCTGACGCAGTACACGCTGCTGGTTGATATTGTAACTCCGGACCAGCATGCCAATTTCATCGTCGTGATGCAGGCGCGGCAAGGGAAGCTGATGCCCCATGTGCTCCTGTGGAGAGAGGTCGTTCAGCTCCCGGGCTATGCGGCGCAACGGATGCACAATTAACCGGTTGATACACCACGTCAGCGCCACGCTCAGCATTAGTGTCAAAAGTAAGTAAGTAGTCACTAACGTAGCAACCCAACTCATGACGAATTTATACATGCGGTACGAGTCGGCCTGTAGCACCAGGTAGGCCAGCGGCTGCGGGTTAGCCGGTCTTTCCAGGGAATAGAGAGGCAGGGAAATTTGCACCGGCAGTTCAAACAGGCGCATCACCATCATCGGGACGGGACGCTCCGGGATAAAACTCATCCGCAGCGCCTGGAACTGGTTCGGCAGCACGACATCCGCGCGGCTCACGATACCGGCGGGCTGAATGCGCTTCAGGATGGATTCCGCCTCGGGGATATCCCCTTTCAGGATCGAGGCTGACAGGGGTTCCCGCACCGAGCGGGCAATACTTTCCAGTTGCGAAGCCGTGTTATAGCGATTCTGCTGTACGGAGTGAAACAGCAAAATGACGCAGAAGATGAAGACAAACAGCATTGTGACGGCAGACACCATCGCCATCTGTTTGATCGTTAAGGAACGGCTGACACGCAAAATGACTCTCCACAAAACTCGAAGCGCAGGGCGCACCAGGGTGTAAACCTGGTGCGCCCGAGTATACCCGATAGCTGCACTTTTTAGAGAGACTTACAATTAGATTAAGAAAAAATCCGATCACCAGTCTGCATAAGGCACCAGCGGTTCCGGTGGTAAGTCCATATCACCCTGCCAGCCCGCGGCAGAATACCGAACGTAGAGCAGCGCATGGCTCGGGGTATAGTCTTTTGCTTCCTGAATATCGACGCCCAGACCGACAAACCAGTTGGACGTCACGCGGCGTTCAACAATCGCCCTTGCGGTATAACCCGTCCCTGACGAGCTACTTCCGGTTTCCATCACACCTTTATCGGTATAACGGCCTGGCTCATTGTCCGGGATCAGCCCCTGTAACGGATAACGCATCACATCTTTTGTTTTTGAATGAGACCAGGAGACGGAGCCGCCCAGCTCCCATGACCAGTTCTCTGTGCGTTTACGCCAGTTCACCGGTAAGGCGAACGACACATACTCCTGGGGACTGTAGTAACCGCCCTGGCCCAGCGAATAGCCACTTAAATCCTTATCGTAATGCCAGAGCATGTTGGACACGCCCACCGTCAGGCGTTCGTTGTTCTGATTGATGAGCTTGTAGTAATAGCCGGTCATCCAGCGGACGCGCCAGTTATCTTCGACATTCTTCCCGGTGAGGCTGTCGGCACTCAGGCTTGACCAGATCCCGTTAGCTTCGCCTTTGTCGTAGCTCATGCTCACGCCGCCACCGGTGGCACGCACGCCGCCCCAGGTGGTGTCGGTATTGGGATCTTTTTGCCCGGCGAAGGCCAGCACCGAGCTGGAAATCGGACGGCGATGGGCGTTCAGGGTGTAGCCAATCGGCCCTAAATCGTTGCTATAGCTCAGGCTGCCCACCACATCGACCACGTCGAAGCCCATCGGCGTTGTACCGATATCCCACGCCCAGGTTTTGTTCTGCCAGCCGACGGCCACGCTGGCGCCGTTGGCCGACTGGTTTGTGCTACCGCGACATGGCGTTTCGGCGCAGGTACCCCATGTCGGATCGTAGGTTCCGTTATCGGTGGCAAAGGAACCGGCGTTCATATTGACCAGATCGCTACGGAAGAACATACGTCCATCCGACAGCGGCGCATCAACCTGGAGCATGGTGGTGTGCGCTTTCAGGTCGGAATAGCCCCCCGTGCCGCTGGACCCCCAGTAGTCGTGTTGCAGCGTGACGTTCAGATCCTGCTGACGATAAAGATCGCCTGCATCGCTGCGCACGCCGCGCTTCAGCCAGTCATCTTTCTCATCGTTACGCGTGAGCCGCGTAAAGCTGTCGTTATCGGTCGGACGGGTCGTTGTGATGCCCGATGAGACCATCGCATCTTTCCAGGTGTCCAGCGCCTGCTGAGGCTGACCATTTTGTGCCTGGAAACGGGCGGCATCGCGCATCACCAGCGCACTTTCCATCGAAGGCGGCTGCGATTTGGCCTGCGCAAGAATGGCGTTGAAGGTCTTTTCTGCCGCGGCATGATCACCCAGGCCAGCCTGCGCCATGGCAAGCCGGCGCTGCATATTGATGGAGAGCGGTTCGCCGTTCTGTGCCGCGGGCAGTTTCGCCAGCGCCGCGCGCGCCGCGTCCTTGTTGTCCTGGGCAAGATAGACCTCGGTCAGGCCGAGGATCGCGTCTTCGTTCTGCGGTTCGCGTTGCAGGACGGTGTTGTAGGCGGTTTTCGCGGCCTCATGATCGCCACGCTGTTCAGCCCAGTCCGCCAGCGTCAGGTCGATACGGGTGGACGGAGGCTGCTGGCGAAGCAACGTTTCCGCCTCCTGCTCTTTTCCACTGTCGCGCAGGCGGTTGGCGGTTTCCAGCACCTGGTTACTTTGCAGGCGGTCCGCCAGCGCCTGAATGTTGCCGTTCCACTTGTCGCGCGGCAGCGTGTTCAGATGCGCCAGCGCCGCCCGGTCCTGATCGTTACCGGACAGGTACAGCCCGCTGGCGTAAACCTGATCCGGATCGCCCGGTTTCTGGCTTGCCAGCTGACGCATCAGGTTATCCGCCTGGCTGCGCTGACCCGCGCTATACAGATCGCGTGACAGTCGGTAGGTGATCCACACGTCGCCCGGGGAAAGCGCAAGGCGTCGGCGCTGAATTTCTGCGGCCTGCGCATATTTCCCCTCGCTTTCCAGCTGTTCGGCCTGGGCTGACAGCTGCTCGTTCGTCAGGCTACGTTCAATATCATCAATACTGCGGCGCTGGCTGGCAGAGAGCGACTGAATAAACTGCGTCGCCTTCTCCGGAGACTGCGCACGATAAATATTGGCGAGACCGCGTACCGCGTTGCTGTTGCCGCTGTCCATCCGCAACGCCTGGCGGTAATAGCGCTCGGCCGCGTCGTTATCTTTGCGCGCCGCCGCCGCATCACCGAGGCCCAGAACCGCGTAGCTGTCGGTATTGTCGATATTGCGCGCCTGCTGGTAATAGCGTTCGGCCTGGGCCGTATTGTTGGCTTTCAGGGCGTTATCCCCCTGCTGGATCAGCAGCCAGTATCGGTTGACCTTCAGCAGGCTGTCCCATTTGCCCCGGTTATCGCTCTGCGGATCGAGGGCGATCGCCTTTTCAAACTGCGCAACCGCACGCGCGCGATCGCCTTTCTGAGAATAGGCCTGCCCCAGCGCGCCTACGGCTTCACTGTCGGCGTGGTTGGCGCTGACTGCTTTTTGCAACTCCGTTACCGCTTTACTGCCCTGCCCGGCATCCACTGCGGCTAACCCTTCGGCTTTGGCGCGGAACGCCGGATCGGCAAGCTGTTTTTGCTGCGCTTCAAGCTGGGCGCGCGCCGCCGTCACGTTATCGCCATCGCTGAACACGCTCAGGTATTGTTGCAGCGCGGTAACGCTGGCGCTGCTGGCCGGCTGATCTTTGATCTGCTGGTACCACATGTCCGACGCCTGACTGCGGCCATTGTTCGATTTGGCCATCTCCTGTAACACCGCAAACCCTTCATCACGCCGTCCGCTCTGGAACAAAAGCTGTGCCAGCGAGGACTGTAGCGGGACGTTACCCGGACTGCTGGCGTTTATTTTCTTAAGCTGATTAATGGCCTGGTTGCGGCGGGCTGGCTCTTTCGCCACCACGTTCCAGTACTCCGTCGCGATGTCGCCACTGGGCGGCTTACCGACAAACAGTTTGTCATACGCGGCAATGGCTTCCTGGGTGTGCCCGGTGGTGGCAAGCAGGCGAGCCTGCTGGAGGGCCTGGCGACCATCCGGCGTGGAGAGCAGCATGGTAGTACGGGAGGACTGATAGGCACTGGAATCGGGCGCCATTCCTTTCAGGCGATCCAGCTCTTTTTGCGCGCCCGCCGTATCGCCCTGTCGTAACAGGTAGCGGAAGCGCGCGGCAATCACGTCCGGGTTGTTGGGGTCGATCAGCTCAAGGCGATAGAGCGACTGGCGCACTAAATCCTCACGCTGGGTGGATTCCCCCAGACGGACCTGTTCCAGCAGCTGTCTCTGCTGCGGGGAGTTGGCGGCCTGGGCCAGGGGCATTAGCGCCAGGCCAAGCGATAAGGTGAGTAGATTCAGTGTGAACGTGCGCATTCCTGGCCCCAGTCCGGTAGTAATTCACCTTGCACGGTGAAACGAAAACGATGCTGATCCCACCCTTGTCCAAAGAGGGTCAGAACGTAGCTGTAATAAGCATTGTTATCGGGAAAACGATCGGCGACGTGCTGGCGTTGCACCGCTTGCGCGTCCCGGTTTTGTAAAAACGGAAGGAGGGAGGCAGAAAACCCTACCGGCCCATCTCCGGTGCGTTTCCCGGTCGCGACGTCCACTTTCTCCGGCGGCAAGCCTTGTTTGATTGTGGTGGTCGCCATGGGCTTGAAACGCGCCAGTAGCCGGGCTTTCTGCGGATCGTTATCGTTCATCATCCCTACCCACAGATAGACGCGAATCGCATCGTAGCTGCCGATCAGGGATGCATCCTGCGACAGCTGCCAGCCGCCCTTTTTCTGGTATTTCACCCAGTTCGGGGAAAATCCTTTAGGCGCGGTTTCCAGCAGCAGACGCAGGTTGGTTTCACGGAGCGTCGTCCACGGCGCGCCAAAACGGGTGAAATAGCTCGCAAGTTGCGGCGGCAGGTAGCTGGGGTTGAAGCGCCAGACGCTCTCTTCGGCAAAACCGACTTTACCCGGCAGCAGCATAGAACCCAGCCCCGGCACCTTCACCACTTCCTCACTGGCAATGCGCGTCAACAGCGCCTTACCCGTGCGCGTGTAATCGGGATTTTTCCACAGCCGCCCGGCTTCCAGCAGCGACCAGGCAATCCAGATATCGGCATCAGACGCGGAGTTAGGGTCGATAACCGCCCAGGTTTCGTCGTCCTTTTTCCCCCACAGCCAGGCCGGGAGATGTTGGGTTAAATCTCCCTCGGCAAGGTTATCGCGCGTCCATGCCAGCAGCAGATCGAACGCCTTGCGATCGTTTGCCGCGAGGGCAAAGAACAGTCCGTAGCTTTGCCCTTCGGAGGTGGTGATTTTGCGCGCGTCACTGGGATCAATGACGCGTCCACTTTCGCTCATATAATCCTGCTTGAACGTCTCCCAGGCAGGCCAGCGACAGGCGGCGTGAAGATTCGCCGCCGCCAGCATCAACGCTGCGACTACACACCCGCGAAAGATTTTCATCACCGCTTACTCATGGTCCGGGTTAAGACGACGACGGCTGATGATTCGCAGCAGACGCCACAGTACCCACGCCAGCAGTACAACGCTGAGCGCAGCCAGCACGGCCAGCAGCACCGGGTGGTTAGACAGGGCGTACCACAGGCGTTCGAACCACGGCAGATGACCGACGTAGTAGACATCCCCCACGCGCAGGCTGTTTACCCCCGACTCACGGATCACCGAGACGGAACCGAACATTGCCGCCCGTTTACCGCTGTCGTTCATGGCCGTATTGAGTAGCTCATACCCGCGCGGGCTGTCCGCCAGCAGGGCGATAACGCTGCGCTGGTCGTTGTACGGCGACTGGAAGCCGACAATCGCGGCCATCGGACCCGTTGAGCTTACGGTCGTCCTGATATTGGCCTGACGATCGCCGCTGTCCGGCATGATGCTCGGGAACTCGGTCTGACGCAGCGGCGTGTTAACCCACGACTGAGCCGCCTGCACCAGCAGATCGACGCGCTTCTCGTCTTTCAGCTTGTCCGGAATGTTGCCGATGACCATGATATCGGCATCTTTGTTCTGGATCTGGCTCCCGTCATCCGTCACCGTCACGTTGATAGCCGGCAAGCCAGTTTGCGCCCCGACGGTGCCCATGGTGTCCAGCAGCGTAGTAACCTGGCCTTCGTTGGCCGCTTTTGGCATCACGACAATTGATTCGGAGAGGTCTGCCATGCGGCTGAACGGGAAGCTGGCGTTAGCAAAGGCACGCAGATCCGGCATCGCAATAAAGTGGTAATACTTCGAGAAGTCGATCGTGGAGTCGTCACCAATCACCACGTGGTTTTGCACCGGCTGGAAGGTAATGCAGTTTTCCACCGATCCTCCCGGCATGGGGTTCATATACTGGAAGTTAAACCGCAGCTGGTTTACCGCACCAAGCTTCAGCGCCGGAATCGACACATCGGTTTTGCCGTCCAGCAGCCCCTGCAATACAGGCAGACGAAGCATTAACCGGTTTGTCTCCTGGCTGCTGGTCAGGCTGAACGATTGCAGGAACTGGTTGTTGAGGCTGATATCCATGCGCGAGCTGTCTTTGGTTGCCGGCGCGGTGTAACGGTAGTTCAGGTTGATATCAATGCCGTTAGTGCGCAGCAGATAGAGATCCGGCGGCAGGTTCAGCGACAGGCTGACAGGAGAAGGTTCAAGCCCGGTTGACTGCAATTGCTCTTCATAGGTTTTCAGTTCGCCAAAGGTGATGGCCCGGTCGGTACGTACCCAGTTCGGCGCATCATAAGGCTTACGTGCCAGCAGCGGTTTCACCTCGTCCACCACAACGCTGTTACCGCGGAACAGGATATTCCCCTGCGCAATGCCTTTCGCCGCCTGCACCAGATCTTTGTCATCACGGCCGAAGATCACCAACAGCTTCACGTACGGATTGTCCGGATGGCTGATCATCTCGATGGTGGGCGCTTTCACCTCCGGATGGTCACGCAGGAAAGCCGGACGTTTGGTGTTGGTGGCAAACACGATCGCGTTTTTGTCCGGCATTTTGTCGTACATGACCGGGAAACTTTGACCACGCCAGCCGGAGCGGGAACCAAACCAGGATGCCACGATAGAGGCCGCCAGCTGTTCGGTCACATCGGGCGAGCCGGCAAAGACCATCGGCAGGTTCAGCAGACGGTTATCACGCGGGTCGAAGAACGGCACCGGGAAGGCGGAGAGATCGTTTTTCAACGCCAGCGGCTGATAGGTCATCTGAAGCGAAGAGTTACGCCCGACATCCAGCCACAGGGTGCTGCTGGCCGGGTTTTCACAGACATCGCGGTAGTGGCCGACAAACTCCAGACGCACGCGGTTAAAGTCGGTGATAAACAGCGGATTAATCGGCACCTGAGCCAGGGTTTTCTTACCCAGTTGCTCTTTGGTGACGGGCAGGACGTCCATCAGCTCGTCATTCAGATAGACCTTAAGCTGGGACTGCACCGGCAGCAGCGACGGCGATGGGGTGTATTCCAGGTTGAGCATCGCTTTCGACACGACTTCATCGCTGCGCATACCGAATTCGATACCGCCATTTGGGTTGATGCCGCGCAGAACCATGCTGCCCGGAGGAGGCGCGATCTGGGCAAACGTCAGCTTAACGTCACGCGACGGCGTATTTTCGGCAACCACCGGCGCACTGGCTCCCGGCACGCCAGGCATGACCTGCCCAACCACCGGGTTGTCGGCGGGCAGCGTATTCCCCGTCGTCGGCTGATTCGGGACAACGTTCTCCGTCTGCCCCGGCGCGGCCGTCACAACCGGATCGGTCGCTTGCGCGACGACAGGCACCGTTGGCGCGGGCGTGGTCGCTGCGTTATCAGGCGCTGCGTTAGCCACTGTTGCAGGGAGCGCACTCATCCCCATTGCCACTGCACATAACCAGGAAAGTTTTGTTTTCATCGCGTTATCATCATTGTTGAGCCATAACCGGGTCCGCCTGCTTCGCTTCATCTCGCTCAGGTCGACGCGGAATGAACGACACGACCCAGGAAACCAGTGAAGTAAGTGACCGGAAAATTAATTTCACCGACGACGGGGCAAATTCTGCAAGGTGACGATAGCCACGGAACCCCAGCTTAAGAATATCCAGCAGGCTTTCCAGAGGCTTATCCTCAGGGAAGCTGTCCTGCCAGAGAGCCCACGTATCCGCGCGGGCAAACGTACACTGCACAAAATCAATGTGTTGCTTTTTAGTCAGCGGCATCAGTTGCAGACCCACTTCATTTCCTCTCACACGCACCACCTGCGTCGGGAAGACATACTCCTGCTGGCCGCGCTTAAGCAGTAGGTTGACCTTCTGCCCCTCCAGCACCTTCGCCTGACCGTTGATCTTGATACCCAGACCGCCATCCGAAAAGTCATGTACGGTACAGGAGAAGAGATGTCCATCGTCGCGGGCAATGGCCGCTGGCATGCTGATTTCGACGCGATGCGCACGGCGAACCTGTTTGCTCTCCACCGATACCGCCACCGCGCCACCGAGGATAATCAGGTTATAAAACACCCACGCCATACTCACGAAGACCGTCAGAATTTCGTTTTCCGGGCCGTAGAAGTAGCGCCAGATCCCAACAATCACGCCCACAATATTCAGCAGCACCAGGAAGATATAGGGCCGGGAGATCACCCAGTCGACATACTCCTCTTCCACCAGCCCGCCCTTCGCGGTGACGTTGAATTTCCCTTTATGCGGGTTAATCAGCGCCACCATGGTTGGCGGCGCGATGTACCAGGCCAGCACCGTTTCGTAAATTTCACTCCAGAAGGAGTGGCGATATTTCCCCTGAATCTTCGAGTTCGTCAGGCTGGCGTGGATCATGTGCGGCAGAACGAACAGGGCAATCATCAGCGCAGGCGCATAGATGATGTAAGCGTGAAGGAGCAGGAACGCCAGCGGCGCAGTGAGGAAGATAAGCCGTGGAATACCGGACAGGAAGTGGAACATGGCGTTGACGTAGCACAGCCGTTGCGCCAGCTTCAGCCCTTTACCCATCAGCGGGTTATCGAGCCTGAAAATTTGCACCATGCCGCGGGCCCAGCGAATACGCTGGCCGATATGCGCCGACAGGGATTCCGTGGCCAGCCCCGCCGCCTGAGGAATGCGCATGTAGGCGGAGGTATAGCCAAGACGGTGCAGACGCAGCGAGGTGTGCGCATCTTCCGTGACCGTCTCGACGGCGATCCCGCCAATTTCATCCAGCGGTTTCCGGCGGATCACCGCACAGGAGCCGCAGAAGAACGTTGCGTCCCACATGTCGTTCCCGTCCTGCACGAGTCCATAGAACAGCGTGCCCTCGTTCGGGGTTTTACGAAAACGGCCGAGGTTACGTTCAAACGGGTCCGGCGAGAAGAAGTGGTGCGGCGTCTGCATCATCGCCAGCTCTTTCTCCTTCAGGAACCAGCCCATGGTCATTTGCAGGAACGAGCGCGTTGGCACGTGGTCGCAGTCGAAAATAGAGACGAACTCCCCTTTGGCATATTTCAGCGCATTGTTGATGTTACCGGCTTTCGCGTGTTCATGCGTGGTACGGGCGATGTACTCTACCCCCACTTCGTCCGCGAACTGGCGGAACTCGGCACGGCCACCGTCATCGAGGATCCAAATTTTGATTTTATCCTTCGGCCAGTCGATACCCAGCGCGGCGTAAATGGTGTTTTTTACCACCGACAGGTCTTCGTTGTAGGTCGGCACGAAGAGGTCCACCGTAGGCCACTGGGTCGTGTCTTTTGGCAGCGGCACCGGCTGTCTATTTAGCGGCCAGATAACCTGGAAGTAACCCAGCACCAGCACGATCCAGGCGTAAGTCTCAGCAAACAGCAGCACTAAGCCGCACACCAGGCTGACCGGATCGTCCCAGTTCAGCGTTGAGGTATATCGCCACCAGATGTAGCGGCAGGAAACGGTCAGCGATAGCACAATCAGCATCAGGGCAGAAAAACGCCCTGGTATGCGCCGCACCAGCAGCGCCACGCCCCACAGCAGGATCAGGAAGGTGAACTGCGCCAGCGGATTGAAGGGCTGGGTAATACAGACCAGCGCAAGAATCAGCGAGAACACCACAACCACGCCGAGAATAAAACGCCGCAAGCCCGGGTGTAGGTGCCCGAGCTCTTTGTGGTTATCTAAATGACCCGTTTTGTCGCCCACCCGGTCAGGTAGCCGGTCAAGCCACTGGTGGTAGTGTTCACGCAGGTTCTGCACACGATCGAAGCTGCGCCAGCGGGACGTTTTTTTCTCCGCGCCCGTTGAGGTCGTTAGTAGCCAGATGGACTGAATAGCGTAGCGCGCGGGATCCAGCGGACGCGGCTTGTCAGGGTTGATATGCGGATAGAGTTCACCGTGGCGCGCACGAATGCGTTGCCAGCGGGGATGTTCGAGGGGGATGAACATCCACGCCAGAATCATCCACAAACAGCCCAGCGCAGCGCTCAGCGACGAGGCGCCGTGATGACGGTAATGGCGGTAGCGTTCACTTAAGCGCGAACTGACCGGCGGAATGAGCAGCCAGTTAGTCAGGCGGCTCATACTGAACTCCCGGCAGGCTCCGGCCGTTTAGCAAAGTGCAGCAGACACCAGTTTGCCAGCGTCAGGATCTCTTCCGCCGCCAGTGAATCGCTACGGTACTCCCCGAGAGGTTGTTTGGACGCGAGGCACTCCGCCATCGCTTCGTCACGATGGATCACCATCGGCAACAGGCGGCGCTGACTCTGGAGCCAGACCTGGTAGAGATCGTCCTGGATCTGGCTGCCAATGCGCAGATCGTTGATCAGAATATGGGCATTGGCAGGCATCGGCTGCTGATGCAGACGGATATGACAATTCGCATCTACGTTCGCGATGGAGAGCACATGGTCGCACTGCGCCAGCAGCTGGCGGGTCAGCGACGCGGCACCGTGCGGCAGGTCCAGCAGGATCCACTGATAGTGCCCGCTCTCTTTCAGGCTCTGCAATGCGGTGATGAAGCGAGAGAACAGGCGCTGGTACGCGGCTTCATTCCCGCGCTCGGTTTCGGTCAATTGACCAAAGGGAAGCAAATCGAGCTGGGAGGTATAACGCAAACCCGCATCCCGCCAGTCTTTATCGTCCAGAAGCGCGCGTCCCCAGCCGTTTGCATGCGTAAAGTCGACATTGAATGACATGCGCAGCAAATTATCGGAACAGGCATCAATGACCAGTACCGATTCACCTAATACCTGCAATGACCACGCCAGCGCCGCGGTAACGGAAGTTGTACCCACCCCACCACGGACGCCCTGTAATCCTAGTACAGCCATCAATGGCTTCCTTATTGTTGTTGGGCAAACTCAGCTAATAACGGCCAACGTTTAATAGCCGCCGCCAACTGTTCACGCTGGGAAATATCGGTGTAATCTATTTCAGGCAAAGAAAAAGCCTGCGTGAGTGCCAAAAAATCGTTCTGGAATGTGTAACCCAGACTTGAGTCGACTGGGGTTGCGGGTTCGTTATTTTGCATTCTTTTTTCATCCCTTTGAGTAAAATCATAAGATTCAGATGCAGCGAGGCGTCCTGCCCATTAAATTTCATTTACATGCTAAATCTGATGTTCTTTAATTTCAATGTTAGGTTTATTTCTACGCTTTCGCTAGTAAACTGAGAGACATAGAAATTCGACGAAAAGAGGGACACCGTGGACTCCATATTTTCTATTGGCATCCAGTCATTATGGGACGAATTGCGCCACATGCCAGTCGGAGGAGTCTGGTGGGTTAATACGGATCGTAATGAAGATGCCATCAGTCTGGTAAACCAGACGATAGCGGCGCAGGGGAAGGATTCCCGCGTGGCCGTCATTACGATGGGCGAAGAGCCGAAGTCAATCATCAGGCTCGACAGTGACCGTGGGCCCCAGACAGTACGATTATTTTCCATGCCTGCGGAGGCTGACAGTCTATACTTTTTACCCCGCGATATTCAGTGTTCTATTGTTCCTGAGCACTATTTACTGATTCTAAAATGCTCTAATGATGGCCTGCAAAATATACCGTCTGAAAAGCTGCTGAAATGGCTGGGAAGAATCAACAGATGGGCAAAAAATCAAAATTGCACCTTATTGGTTGTTAACCCAGGCAGTAATAATGACAAGCTTTTTTCACTTTTAATGAGTGAATACCGTTCTCTCTATGGCCTGGCCAGTATTCGGGTCCAGACCGACAGCCATCTTTACGACGTGGCTTTCTGGTGCAATGAAAAAGGGGTAAGCTCCCGACAACAACTTACCCTCAAACATGTCGGGGATGAGTGGCATCTTGCTCAACAAGAAGAAACAGTAGTTCAGCCACGCAGTGATGAAAAACGCGTTCTGAGCCATATTGCGGTACTGGAAGGTGCGCCTGCACTGTCTGAGCACTGGTCACTGTTCGATACCAATGAAGCCTTATTTGATGAGGCGCGCACCACGCAGGCGGCGACCATTATCTTCTCGTTGATCCAGAATAACCAAATCGAAACGCTGGCAAGGCACATACACACATTACGTCGCCAGCGCGGCAGTGCGTTAAAAATTGTGGTGCGTGAAAATAATACCAGCCTGCGCGCCACCGATGAGCGCTTATTACTGGGCTGCGGCGCGAATATGGTCATCCCGTGGAATGCTCCCCTGTCGCGCTGTCTGACGCTGATCGAAAGCATCCAGGGCCAGCAGTTTAATCGACATGTTCCGGAAGATATCAGCACCCTGCTTTCAATGACGCAGCCGATGAAACTGCGCGGCTACCAGAAATGGGACACCTTCTGCGATGCGGTGGGCAACATGATGAGCAATACGCTGTTACCGGCAGACGGAAAAGGGGTGATGGTTGCCCTGCGCCCCGTGCCGGGTATTCGCGTTGAGCAGGCGCTCACTCTGTGCCGCCCTAACCGTATCGGGGACATCATGACCATTGGCGATAACCGCCTGGTGCTGTTCCTCTCCTTCTGCCGGGTGAACGATCTGGATACTGCGCTTAACCATATCTTCCCGCTTCCTACCGCGGATATCTTCTCGAACCGCATGGTCTGGTTTGAAGATAACCTGATCGCGGCTGAGCTTGTCCAGATGCGTGCCCTGCCACCTGAAAAGTGGGCCAAACCGTTGCCTGTCACAAGCGGCGCCAAACCGGTTCTGAACGCGAAACATGACGGGCATGTCTGGCGACGGGTACCCGAGCCGCTACGCTTACTGGATGAGAACAAGGAGAGCGCGCCATTATGAATATCAGCGATATCATCCAACTGGTTGTTCTGTGCGCGCTGATTTTTTTGCCGCTTGGCTACTATGCACGCCATTCCCTGCGCCGTATTCGCGATACGGTCAGATTACTGTTCGTCAAACCTCGCTATATTAAACCCGCCGGAACACTGACTCGCGCTCCGAACGTCAAGGCAAACAGAAAACATGACTAATTCTACCTATACCTCTTCGGCGCTATCGCCACTCTGGCAATACTGGCGCGGCCTGTCCGGCTGGAATTTCTACTTTCTGGTGAAGTTTGGTCTGCTGTGGGCAGGCTATCTTAATTTCCACCCTCTGCTTAACCTGGTGTTTATGGCATTCCTGCTGATGCCAATCCCGAACCTCAGGCTGCACCGTATACGTCACTGGGTCGCTATCCCCATCGGTTTCGCCCTGTTCTGGCATGATACCTGGCTGCCCGGCCCTGAAAGCATCATGAGCCAGGGCTCCCAGGTCGCAGGTTTCAGTGCGGACTATATGCTCGATCTGGTTGAGCGCTTTATTAACTGGCAGATGATTGGCGCGGTATTTGTCCTGCTGGTCGCCTGGCTGTTCCTGTCTCAGTGGATCCGGGTGACGGTGTTTGTCGTCGCAATTATGATCTGGCTAAACGTGCTGACGCTGACGGGCCCGAGCTTCTCGCTGTGGCCAGCCGGTCAGCCGACGACAACCGTGACCACCACGGGCGGTTCCGCCGCCGCGACCGTTGCGACAGCAGGGGATACGCCTGTGGTTGGGGATATTCCTGCGCAGACTGCACCGCCGACATCCACTAACCTGAACGCGTGGCTCTCCAGTTTTTACGCTGCGGAAGATAAGCGTCAGACGAAATTCCCGGACGCGCTGCCTGCCGATGCTCAGCCGTTTGAGCTGCTGGTCATTAACATCTGTTCTCTGTCCTGGGCTGACGTTGACGCGGCTGGTTTGATGTCGCACCCGCTGTGGTCGCATTTCGATATTCAGTTTAAGGACTTCAACTCGGCCACGTCGTACAGCGGCCCGGCGGCTATCCGCCTGCTGCGCGCCAGCTGCGGACAGCCTTCGCATAAGAACCTCTACCAGCCGGCAGCTAACCAGTGTTATCTGTTTGATAACCTCGCAAAACTGGGCTTTACCCAGCACCTGATGATGGGCCATAACGGTCAGTTCGGTAACTTCCTGAAAGAAGTGCGTGAACAGGGTGGCATGCAGGCCCCGCTGATGGACCAGAAAGGGCTGCCGGTAACGTTGCTGGGCTTTGATGGCTCGCCGGTGTATGACGATACCGCCGTGCTTCAGCGCTGGTTAGATACCGTCGGCAAAGAGGAAGGGACACGTAGTGCGACGTTCTATAACACGCTGCCGCTGCACGACGGGAACCATTATCCCGGCGTGAGTAAAACGGCCGATTATAAGGCCCGTGCTCAGAAGTTCTTTGACGAGCTGAACGCGTTCTTCAACGAGCTGGAAAAATCAGGTCGCAAAGTGATGGTGGTGGTAGTACCAGAACACGGAGGGGCGCTGAAAGGCGACAGGATGCAGGTGTCTGGTCTGCGCGATATCCCAAGCCCGTCCATCACTAACGTTCCGGCCGGGATTAAGTTCTTTGGCATGGAGGCGCCGCATCAGGGAGCGCCCATTGAAATCACCCAGCCAAGTAGCTATCTGGCTATCTCGGAACTGGTTGCTCGCGCTGTAGACGGTAAGCTGTTTGTGGAAGATAGCGTGAACTGGGATCAGCTCACCAGCGGGCTGCCGCAGACGGCGGAGGTATCGGAAAACGCCAATGCGGTGGTGATCCAGTACCAGAATAAGCCTTATGTCCGACTGAATGCCGGGGATTGGGTGCCGTATCCGCAGTGATGACCTGCTACACCCTCTCCCCTGTGGGGAGAGGGTTACTCCGCACTTCGTAACGAAATTTCACCGCCCACCCAGGGCTTAATCACGCCATCCTGTTCAAGAAGCAACGCGCCCTGCGCGTCAATGCCGCGTGATGTGCCGTAAATCTCTTTATCCCCAATCAGCAGCTTCACCGGTCGGTTAATAAAGTTATCCAGTTTTTCCCAGCGGGACAGGAATGGCGCTAACCCCTCTTGTTCAAAGAGCGTAAGCGAACTACGCAACTCATTGATCATGCGGACGGCAAGCGTATTGCGATCGATGGTGATCCCCGCTTCCTGCAAGTTGGTCCAGGCCTGGTTCACGACATCGTTCTGCACGTTTCGCATCACCATGTTCAGTCCCGCCCCAATGACGATCTGTGCGGCATCGCCTGTTTTTCCCGTCAGTTCAACCAGGATCCCCGCCAGCTTTCGATCGTTGAGATACAGATCGTTGGGCCATTTTACCCGCACCTGATCGGCACCCAGATCGTGCAGCACCTCTGCCATCACAATGCCGATGACCAGGCTCAGCCCGATGGCCGCAGCTGGCCCCTGTTCAAGCCGCCAGTACATGGAAAGGTAGAGGTTGGCGCCAAATGGTGAGAACCACTTACGCCCCCGGCGGCCACGTCCTGCCTGTTGGTACTCGGCAACGCAGGCATCACCGGATTTCAGCTCGCTCAGGCGATCCAGCAGATACTGGTTCGTCGAATCAATGACCGGCAATACCGCGACGTTACCGTGCCCAATCTGGCTGCGGATGACCTCTTCATTCAGTAACTGGATCGGTTCCGGCAGGCTGTAGCCTTTTCCCGGCACCGTAAACACATCCACGCCCCAGTCGCGGAGCGTTTGAATATGCTTATTGATCGCAGCACGGCTCATGCCCAGCTGTTCGCCCAGCTGCTCGCCAGAATGAAACTCGCCATCGGCAAGGATACCGATGAGAGTTAACGGGATAGTATTGTCCTTCACGCAATGGTCTCCACGGCATTCACTTCGCCCGTTCGGCCAATAAAGCGAACTTCAGGCTCCAGCCAGACGTTGAATTTTTCGCCCACGCGCTGGCGAACATGATGCGCCAGGTTGACGATATCCTCACTTGTCGCGTTGGACTGGTTGATCAGTACCAGCGCCTGCTGACGATGAACAGCAGCGCCACCAAGAGTCGTACCTTTTAATTCACACTGATCGATAAGCCAGCCTGCGGCCAGCTTCACGCTACCATCCGCCTGAGGATAATGCGGGGCCGTTGGCCAGCCGGCGAGAAACGCTTTTGCATTTTCGCTGCTGATCACCGGGTTTTTGAAGAAACTACCCGCATTTCCGTTTACTTTCGGGTCCGGGAGCTTGGTCATTCGCATGTGGCATACGGAATCAAATACCTCACGCGGTGTGACGGTAGCCGGGTCGAGACGGGTCAGATCGCCGTATGTCAGAACGGGTTTCCAGGCTTTCGCCAGGCGCAGACCAACGGCCACAATGACGAAACGATCCTGATAGTCGTGCTTGAAAATGCTGTCGCGATAGCCAAAGCGGCACTGCTCTGCGGTCAGGCGCTTCGCCGTTCCGGTCGCGAGTTCGATGCAGTCGACATATTCGCAGACGTGTTTCAGTTCGATGCCGTAGGCACCGATGTTTTGAATAGGAGATGATCCTGCACAGCCCGGGATCAGAGCCAGGTTTTCCAGCCCTGGCATCCCTTTTTCAAGGGTATATTGCACCAGATGGTGCCAGTTCTCGCCAGCACCCACGTGTAAATGCCAGCTGTCAGCGCTCTCTTTACGCTCAATCCCCATGATGCGATTGACGATTACCGTCCCCGCAAAATCATCGAGAAACAGGACATTACTTCCTTCGCCCAGAATAAGTACGGGTTCACCGTTTTCTGTTGCGTTTTGCCATGCATTCAGCAACTGCTGAGCACTGTCGGCACGTACAATTTGATTAGCATTCCGTTGAATACCAAAGGTATTCCAGGGCTTAAGGGAGTGATTCATAGACGCTATCCTGATGCAAAAACCGGGATAGTTTACCGTATATATGGGGGGATAGGTGATTTGTTTATGGAAAGGAAGCAGGTGCAGAAACGCAAAAAGGCCATCCTTCCGGATGGCCTCTTCACTTGTTTGATGCCTGGCAGTTCCCTACTCTCACATGGGGAGACCCCACACTACCATCGGCGCTACGGCGTTTCACTTCTGAGTT
>NZ_JBJJTG010000007.1:0-218266 GCF_046054285.1 Enterobacter sp. DN | reverse complement strand
TCCCTAACACTATACCCATCAGGAATATTTGATGGGGCTCCGCCAAGTCCAAAATCCCCAACTGAAAGCATATCTCCATACGAGCTGTATGCGTTCCTCGTCGCGCTACTTCCTAAACCGAGGTTTGTGCGAGCGTCAGCGGCATTCGTTGCTCCGGTCCCGCCCTGCCCAATCGGGATAGCTCCATTACTCCCTTTCTGAGCCAGTTTACCGATGCCGGGGATCGTTACAGGGGTGCCGTTGATGGTAACCGTGATGCTCTGGTTTGCTGAGGTGGTGGCGAACGTCTCCCAGGCACCGATATTCTCGTCATACTCGTTGATGAGCTGAGACATGCTCTGCGCCAGGCCGTCGACCGAGAGACTATCAGTAACAAGAATGCCGTACTTCTGGCCGCTCAGCGCCGGAGACGCAGCGGGTGTAATCGTCAGTGACGTCGCGCTGTTGATGGCCGTGATCTGAAACATCTGTACCGGGTTAGAAAGAACAAACAACGTCTGGCCAACCCGAATCTGGCTGGCGGGTGCCGTCCAGTTCGTGCCGGTGCCGGTGGCTGTATTTCCGTTAATGGCGATGGTGCCAGTGTTATAAAGCATATTTTCTCCAGGCAATAAAAAACCCCGCCGGAGCGGGGTTTGTTCAAAACTGAATGGGTTAGTGGCAGGTTGTGCTGGCGAACGTGTTTGCGCTCACCCATGACCAGTTAAAGGGATATCCGGCGCGGTACTGCGTCTGATTGTTTTGCTTGCGGACTCCGTAGATCTGGACGCTGCTTTCCTGTCCGCCGACCAGGGCTGTTCCGGTGCATACGGGTTGCTGCTTCTCAATAACGCCAGCGCAACCGGAGAGCAATACCGCTACCGCCAGGCAAAGAATCATATTTTTCATAGTGGTTATATCCCAGGGCATTCATGAAGCTACACAATAACAATATGAATCAATGGGATATAATTGATTTGATAGATCAATTATTCAAAATTGATCGCTAAAAACGATCAATCATAGTTGGCGCAGTTAATGGCCATAATCACGTTCCTCAGATTCGAATACGTAACGTTCTGAAGGTTGCCGCCGGGGGTTGTCTGCGGCCTGGCGAATATCCGCGTATTGCTTCCCTCAAGTTTTGCCATGCTCTTGTATATGGCCGAGTAGGGCTGCGGTTGACCGCCAGCCGATACAACCCCGGTAATTAGTCCCAGCATGGCAGGCATGCAGGCCCACTTCCCCGCCAGAGTTGTATTGATGTTGTATCCTGAGCTGGCATCCACCCCGGCGGTACCGAGGGTGACAACATCGCTCAGCGTGCGCGTTTCGTTTGTTAAAATCAGCGTCCCTGATGCATCCCACACAGCCAGCCCGTAGTCTGGCTTTGTCTGCGGGAAAATAGAGAAAAAATAAACGTACGCTGTGCCGGTTGCATTCGGTCTGAGAAAATCAATCGTGATGGTGTTCCTGCTTATCGTCTGAGTGATTTCGACCTCAACCGTGCAATGAACGAACGCGACAACGGGCTGACCTGCGGGGAATGTGTGCGTCACTTTGGTATTGAACCCCGATGTCCCCTGAAGTGCCGCTGTCTTTCGCGCCTGAAGAGCGATTGGCGAGCTGTTCGCGGTCACCCATACTTCCCCGCTCGTGGTCGTCAGTAAAACGCCATACTCCGCCATTTATGCCCTCTCGATCTGGAAAATGAGATAAGCCGCTGCCGCAGGCTCAGTCCCTGCTGAGTAGTCGGTATCGCCTGCTGCTGACACTGTTGCTGTTCCCCCCGAAATGGTGATCTTCCTCCGACTCGTACCAAACTGATCGCCGTTCATGCTCTGAAAATAGGTCAGCCTGCAACCCGGTGGAAGCGCTACTGTGTAAGAGCCTGTTTTCTGGTTCTGGGCCAGCTGGAGATAGCCACAAACGCTGACAGGCTTAACGCCATAGTTGTTTACCTTGCCTGAGGCGTCCCATGTCTGAACTCCATATTCCGCCATCCAGTCCTCCTGAAAAAAGAGGCCCCGTAAGAGGCCTCCCGTTACCATGTTCCCGTGATTCTCCCGATCTGCACCCTCAACACATTGTTGGCATCCTTGACACTGATCGTCTGATTAGTCTGCTTCATCGCCCCCTCACCAGCTGTCGAACCGTAGTTCTCAAACGTACCGCCCTTATCCAGCCTCCACCCGACTGAGCCAGCGACATAGTTATTGGACTGGATGTAGTTGCCGATCTTGGCGTTGCTGATGGTGCCATCACCTATCAGCGCGTCTCTGATGAACACCTGCCCGTTCTGAATAACGAAAGGAAGGGTCACCGTGGCTCCGGCCTGGTGCGTTACGGCGAAGCGGTCAGCCAGGAAGATGACCTGTGACTGCATGCCGGATGGCGTGTTCTCGACGCCGATCCCCATCCCTGCGGCGTAATACTGTCCATTGCTGGCGACGCCAACCTTGATGTTATACATCGCTTTCAGATCACCATTAACGTTCGCTATGGCCTGAGCGTTGGTTGTGATGGCTGATGTGTGTCCGTTGACGGTCGCCGTGATACCGTTTATCTGCGTGGCCGTGGCCTGCTGATAATCGGAGAACGTCTGGTTCAGGCTGTTGATGGATGCCTTGTTGCCGTTCACGTCAGTCTGCAAACTCAGTAGCGAACGCGCCGTTGCCTCCTTCTCGTTGACGATCACCTCATCAATGCGGTCCAGCTGCGCGCTGTTACCGGCGACGGATGCAGACAGCGTTTTGCGCGCGGCCACCTGCGCCAGGTTGCCCTGAATAATCGCGATAGCGGAGTTCTTCACTCCCCCCGTCATGCCGTCCACAGACACGCTGATATTATCGATACGCTGACCCAGTGCGGTATCGGCCGTCGCCACTGTCTGCTCAAGCTCGCTCAGAGAAGAAGACACATCTCCGACCGTGCTCGACAGGTTTGTAACGCTGGTCTGAACCTTCCCGATATCCTGGGCGTTTTTGGCGATTTCCTGCGCCTGTTGCGCCAGTTCGTCGTTGGCCTGTTTGATGTCGTCAGCCATGCCAGCAATTTTTTCATTGCTGTCTACCGCGTTCTCGATCAGGTCTTTGAACGTATCGGAGCCTTTCATGTCCTCCAGGATTGCATCGGTGATATCGGATACATCAATGCTGGCCTGTCCGCGCACAAAGTCTGTATACCCTGATTCGTTTCCGCTGCGGTCCACCAGCTGCGCGCGGTACCAGAAAATTTGCCCAGCCTTAAGGCCCATCTGCTGATACTTGCGCTGCGGATAAGGCACATCGGTCAGCAGCATCGCATCTTCTTCGGTACCGGTCAGGCTGTACTGAATTTCCGTCTTCAGCGTGTCGTCGGTATTCGCCGGAAACCCCCAGCTCAGCTCGATACCGAATACCACATTATCGGAAGCGATGAAGCCGACCGGTTTCGGCGGATTGCCCACTTTACCGGTCAGCGTTTTCTCTTCGGAATAGCCCCACCCGGAAGAAATTTCTGCGGCATTGATGGCGCGTACACGTACCAGGTAGCGGCCGGCATAAATCCCCGGAACGTCGAATGACGTGGTGGAGCTGCGCGGCACGTTAACCCAGTTCCCGTCATTGCGGCGCCATTGCGCTTCATAGGCGATAGCGTTCTGCGCCTGGTCCCAGCTCACGCGCATGGTTTCGACGCTGATATTCTGCTGCACCACCGAAAACGAACTGATTACGATGTTGTCTGGCGGTGACTGATTGCCCGGCGGGATCATGCTCACCGGCCGCTGGTCAATGATGGCTCCGGTATCGATTCGGGCATATTTATCCGGATCATGATTTGCACCGACGATTGTGAACGTGCCGTCATTATTATCTGTTACGGTGATAACGCGATACTGCTGTGCATAGAGTTCATCAGACTCTATGACCCACACGGCCTGAGCCACAGGCGTTTCGCTGTAAGCAGTCGTAACGGTTACTTTATTGCCCGTTATCGTCTGGATGGTGCGTGACTGCGCAACCCCTGATGGCAGATTGACAATCATCCTGTCGCCCGAAGATGCATCCGGTGCCCTGTCCAGCGTCAAAACACGACCATTCACCACAGAAACACGGCCGCCAAGGTCACGTCCGGAAAGATTTCGGTCGGCTACAGCAATTACATAGCCAGGCTGTGGGATGTTACCGTCTTCCCCTACATTGAAAGTAACAACGCGATCTTTGTTGTTGGTGAGGATCCCCCATCGCCCTTTTCGGTTCGCCTCCGATTGCCGGGTACAACCAATAGCTGTTATCTCAAGTTGATTAAATCCATAACGCGAAACCAGCGCCTGTTCAAAAACAGGTTCCATCGCATCAGAATAGGCGTTATCAGGATCAGACCAGGATACGAGCGCATTGGTATAACGGTTCTTTGTGGTGCTGCTGGAATAGGTAAACCGGCCATCGATAACGTTCGCATGAGTGTATGTAAAATCAACATCCCTCGGCATGTCCGCCAGCGCAACAATCTGGTCGTCGCCCCAGTAGGTCATCCCGCGGAAGATAGCAGCAAAATCACGCAGGACCGTATAAGCGTCGTTGCGTTCCTGAATGTATACGTTGCAGGTATAACGTGGTTCGGTGCCACTTCCGCCTTTGCCATCCGGCACCATCTGATCGCAATACTGTGCAACCTGGTAAAGTGTCCATTTGTCTATGTTCGCTGTTGTGAGACGATCCCCAAGCCCGAAACGGTCGCTAACCACCAGGTCGTAGAATATCCACGCAGGGTTATCTGTCCAGACCCATTTGAATGTCCCAAGCCACGTACCGCTATAAGTTCTTGTTTCCGGGTCGTAAGTATCCGGTACGCGGATGACACGACCACGTGGTTCACAGGCAATTTGTGGAATAGAGCCATTGAACTGGCTGGAATCAAACTCAATGTACAACAGAGCTGTGTTTGGATAGCGCAGTTTGGCATCGATGACCTCTGTATAACTTTGGAGCGTCATCGTGTCGCCAATTTTGGCACTGTTTGCGTCAGCGGTAATTTTGCGCAGTCTGATGGTCCAGGTGCTGCCAGCTTTCGGTAAATCGATGCGATGGCTGCGTTCATAACCGGATGTGGTTTTCCCGGTCACATTAGTATCAAGGACCTTTTGCCAGCTACCACCGTCCGTCTGAAGCTCCACCACATAGTTGATGGAATACCCTACCAAATCCCCGTTATCTTGCTGTTTGAAAAGAGATGGCCACTTCAGGCGCAGGCGAACCGCTGAAAGCTGCGTATTGGTCAAGGTATGCGTCCAGGCTGTTTCGCTGGATACTTCGGTACCGACGCTGATTTCATTTTCTGTGCCAGGTATCCCCTGAATGTAATCCTGAGCCTGTGTCCCTGGGCGAAACTCCCACACGACACCGCTGAAGTTTTGAGAGCCGTCAGCATTCTCCAGGGCCGTTCCGTCCAGGTAGATATCTTTCGCCGTCAGCTGCCCTGCAAATTCCCCCTCCCCTAGTGCAACGAGGATTTTTGCCTTTGCAACAGATTGCAGATCATCAGGCTGTTCGGTAGGGGTTCGGGAACTTGAGCTGCCGCCCTTGCGGCCTTTTATAGCGATTGCAGTTGCCATATTGCGCCCATAAAAAAAGCCACCCGAAGGTGGCCTGAAAGAAGGTTTTTATTTATTGCTGATCTTCGACATAAATCCCGGCAGAAATAATCGCGCCGCCGATTCGCCGGCGGCCATAAAGAAGTGGTACCGGATTCCCCTGGGCTGTCGTGTTTGTTACTCCACCAAAGGCGTAGCTGGCTTGGTTATCCGCAGATTGCTTACTGGCTAGCCCGGTTGTCTGGGGAGAAAGCATCTGGACTACGCCACCGATCGCCATTGATGCCCCAACCCCCGCCACAGCTCCCCATCCACCAGCGAAAGCGGTACCACCAATCCCGATCGCGGCCCCTCCCGTGACGAACGCAGCAACAGCGACAAGAGCAACCCCGAGGATTGTCTGAAAAACCCCGGCTCGCTTACTGCCGATGATCACTGGCGCGATGCGGATTTCCTCTGTACTCCTGTCCATACTGAGTTCATCGTTTACAAGGTTTCGTTTCCCGCTGAATACCGCATAAGTTAAACCCCGTTGTTTGCTGGTATTAAGGAAACGCTCAAAACCCGGCACGATAATGCTCAGGGCGCGGATGGCCTCTTTTGGTGAAGCTACTGATAAACGATATTCACGCCCGAAGGTGGCACCTAGCACGCCGTACAATCGAATTGTGCGGACAGGCTCAACATTGAGTAATGTAGCCATTTTTCCCCCATAAAAAACTGTCACAGGCGGTTATCAGAAACAGTCTTTAAACCGCAATATTTTCATTGTGCGCTCAAGCCAATAACCGCCATAAGGAACGCGCTGGCTCAGATGCCCATAAAGGTGATGCAGTAGCATGTTACCTTCCAGCAGAATCCCCGCATGATTCCACTTATCAGCCTGAACCTGCATGATCACCATATCGCCAGGTTTCGGCGGCCCGACGAATTCACGGAATCCGCACTCGTACCAGCAATCCTGATAGAAGTTGTCCGGATAGTCATTTTCCCACCAGGGATAATCAACCCGGTAATCGTGGAGTTCGATACCATGCGTTTGCCGGAAATAGCTCATTACCAGCCCCCAGCAGTCGAAGTGACCAAGCACAAAAGGACGCTCCAGCAGCGGCAGCTCTCCGCGCGGCTGAATGGTGCGTAAATCCCCCTCTGGCCAGCTCACGATATGCCAGGGTAAAAGCGTTGAGTCGCATTGCGCTTTATCCAGTTCGCTCGGCTGCGTAGTGGCGTCAGGGTGGCTGTGAACGATGGCGATCACCGTACCCCAGTCCTCAGCAACTGCGTAATCTTCCGGGCAGAGGACAAAATTTTCCTCCGGTGCCGCGGCAAGGTTCCGGCACGGGAAATAACGTTCAACACGACTTTTTTGCGCCACCACACCACAGCACTCACGAGGATATTCAGCGGCAGCGTGCGCCATAATCGCATCAATGGTTTTCTGGCGCATATCAACTCCTAATCAACGACGTGCCCGGGAATCCACCGAACGGCAGTTCGTTGCCGTCTCCATGCCGAAGCTTACAGGCCGTAAGCGTGCCGGGGCATTCATCCAGCGACGGATCGCTCACCGGGTTGTTGTTTTTATCGAAATAGCGGGTACCGGCATAGTCGCAGCCGTCGCCGGTGCGGTAATTATTGCGCATGCACCAGGTACACAGGGAATGAAGCTGCCGCGTGGGGATCATCTTACCCTGCAACGACATCGGGCTATCGAGTACGAATTCGATGCTTTCGCCCGGAATTTCGCTGCTTTTGCCATCGATATAAAAAACTCGTTTTCTGACCTGTTGCGGATCAGCTGTTGCGTTACCTGCTGGGAAGTTCTTCGCATCGAGATAATGTGAAAAAGTGTCATGGATAGTGACTTTCGCCTGAAGCATATCGTCATAAGCCAGGCACAGCGCTGTAATCTTGCTATCGATATCTGCAACCGTGAGCGTTGGCTGGGCGCTGTTGCCGTCTGTGGAGGCTTCAAGCCCTTCAATTTGATACGGCCAGGCGGCATATTCTTCCCCCTGCCACCAGATACTTTTCGCCTTCAGCTTTGATTCATCGCCACCAGCGGCTGCGATTTCTTCTTCTGTGTGCGGGAGGTTGTACGCGTGAAATCGCAGTACATCATCCACGCCGAAAGTAGAACCATCAACTTCGATAAGACGGACTTTGTTGCCGGGCTCAAGGCTTTGATAGTCGGCTGTGATCATGGTGCATAAGCCTGTTTAAATGTTGCAGAAATGGTCATGACTTTGCTGGATAAGGGCTGTGACTTGATTGATTCGGCCTCAATCCGGTAGAGCCCAGTTTCGCCAACTGGAGATGTCCAGATAAATGCCTTTGTGACGTGAGAACGAAAGAATTTTAGGGCCCGAAGCATGTCCGTTTTTTTGCCCGTTAGGGTTACAGGCCATGACTGCTTTTCAGGGTTGATGCCTTCCCCGGCAATTTGCTCATAGCCGTCGCCAAAGGTTGCAGAGCGGGTTTTATGGCTAAACGTTCCCTCCATTCCCGCCTGTATCTGGGTTCGCCAGGTGAATGTTTCGATTGCCATGCTTTCTCCGGGCATAAAAAAACCCGCCGAAGCGGGTTGAGTTTAATTAGTGGTATAAAGAATTTTTTCTCCAACTGCCTATTCATTACGTATATTTGAATGGCTTTTACACTACTTCACTACACAGCGAGTTCTTATGAAAACACTACTAGTTGCCGTTCTTTCTTTAATCCTTGTGGCGCCTTCGATCACTTATGCAAAAGGTTCTCGTGGTCATTATACAAACGGGAAAGGCTCCTCACACAAGGGTGGCACATATACAACCCATAAGTATCTGCCTCGTAAATGATTAATCATGTGATAGCAGGCTCAAACAAGGGACTGCTATCAATTTTTCAACGGCTTTTCATAGCGTTCCATATCAACCTTCCGGGTTGCAACTCCTTAGCAATTCCAGCACGAACAGACTGATCGATAGTCTGTTTGTAAGCCCGAGAAATAGCGTCGTTGTTACCAGATGCCTGCTGCTGAGTGTTCTGATTATGAACGACCACGGACGTTTGAACGGTTACACCGCCAATTGCCGAAGATTGCAGCCCATACATCGGGGCATGGCCAACATAGCCGCCGTTTGCATACCCCTGAGCTCCACGCATAAGCGCATACAGATTGCTAACACCCAGCGCACTGGTTGCCTCCTTGGTGAATACGAATTCGCCACCATGGACCACGCCTTTTGGCTGATACTTACCTCCATCCCCCGTGTAGCCAACCGCGCCGCCCTTATCAAACTCAGGAATGTAACCACCTGACCAGGCCTGTATTCCGAAGAAATTACCTATTGCCGTTCCACCAAAGGCTGACTTCATTCCGTTGACCAATGCCAACTGCGTAAGCATTTGGGCGGTGCCCTTCAGGAAGGTAGACAGGAAATCTGAGAAGTTAGATTTACCTGTAGTAAAAAAGTCGGTGAGCGTGCTGGCCATCCCGGTGAACGCATTGCTGGTAATAGTCTGCACCTGCGAGTAAACATTGGTCGCGCTGTCCTCAAATTCAGCCCAGCCCTTTTTCGCGCCAGTCAGCCAGTCGCCACGTAACCGGTCCTCGGCATCATAGTAATCATTCGCCGCTTTAAGCTGCTTTTGATAACTCTCGTCGTCAAGCGTGCCGCCTGAGTTGATCCAGCCAGAAGCAAGCTGACTTTTCGCGAGTTCACGCTGAGCTAACCGATCGCTCAATCCAGCTCCACCAACCAAAGCAGCCTGTTTCTCAGCCATCTGCGTGACATATTTCTGAGAGGTATCCATTCGCTTGTTCAGCTGGTCCTGTGCGGTAATCTGATCACCTAACAGGGCTTTCTGCCGTGCCAACTGAAGCACCTGGTCTTTACTCGCCAGCAGGGATTGTTCCTGCTTCGTCAGTGAACGTGAACGCGAGGCTTCTTCCAGTACCTGAAATTTCGCCTCAGTGGTCCACAGATCTTTGCGCTGCTGGCTGATAGTGTCGTTCAGCCCTTTATGCTGCTGAAGAGCACGCAACTGCGCCTGAAGCGCCAGCAATTCGGCCTGAGCAGCGTCAGCACTGCGGTCGCCAGCAGATACAGTGCCCTGTTTTCCTGTTTTCGTTTTTTTGCCAAACGAAGCGACTGCTTCCCGATCCTTCTGAGTGGTCGCGGCGCTTATCTTGCGGGATGTATCGAGGTACTTGCCTGCGCTAATGTCAGCCGCGTCCCAGTCCTTTTTCAGCTGAGACACGCTGTTACCATAAGCGCCGGCCATTTGTTCGTTATAGTCCTGCCATCCCTGCAAAGTATCAGTTTTCGCCCAGTCAGGAACGAGATTAATCGCAGCCGCGATAGAAGAAGAAATAATCTGGTTCAGCTTCTGGAAAACTATCGCGACGCTGTAATAAATTGCGTTAAATTCCTTTAGCGTGTTTGATGCCAGTTCAGCCACCCACTGACCGATGCTCTGCATAGCCTCAGACGCCCATCCCTTGATATCAAGCCACAGGCGGCCAAATGGTGTCAGCGAGTCGTAAGCCTGCTCTCCGCGCTCTGCCATCGTGTCGCCAAACAAACCCATAGCTTGAGTAACGGCAGCGGTCTGGTCTTTCTGCTTAACTAGCTCGTCAATGTGCTTTAGCTGTGAAACGGTGAGAAAGTTGAATTGCTCATTAAGGTTCTGAAGAGCCTTAACCGGATCCTTTTCAATATCCTTATAAGCTTTGGTAATGTCCTGAGCCGAAACGATACCAGTTTCAACTGCCAGTGCTGTCGCTTTGGTAGCTTTCTCAAGCTGTTGCTGGGTCATTGAGCCGATACCAACCAGCTCTGTCATCAGACTCTGAACAGTGCCCACCGTAGCCCCGGTTGAAGCAGAGATTGACTGGGAGGATGCCATAATCTGTAGGGCTGACGTACCGGCTATGTTTCCGGTGCGGATGATAGCTTTATTGATTTCGTCATAGGCTGTGAAGTAGTCCGATCCCGCTTTTGCCGCAATCAGTACAGCGCCAGCCAGACCACCAATCGCAACACGCGCCGGGGTTACCATGGATAACATCGCTTTTAGCGCGTTCCCCACTCCGCCAAAGGAATCACGCAGCTGGCCACCCTGCTGGATAGCGACCATATAAACCGGCATACCGGAGGCCAGTGAGGTCACAATATCCGTCATTTGCATTGGCAGGTAACGCATGGCATTACGGTACTGCCCCGCACTGATAGCTCCAGATTTCCAGGACTCTTCCTGCTCTTTTAGTCGGGCAATCATTGGCGCAGCGCGATCCGATACGCCGAGCTGGGCCGCCTTCAGTTCGAGCAACTCTGCACGGGTTTTTCCGATTGCTGAAACCTGGTCCTCAAGTGAGTCGATAAAAGTTTTGCCTGCGGCAGCTGCCCGTTGTGCTGCCTGTGCCTGCTCAATGCGAGCACGGCCCTCCGCTGTTTCAGATTCCATGACCTGCGCTAGTTTCGCGCGGGTCGTCTCAAGCACGCTGTTGTAACGAGTAAAGTCCTCGTCACCCACCAGACCTTTGCTCCGGAATTTAACCAGGCTTTCCTGAATGGTATCCAGCTCGTCCAGCGCCTTGTTAACAGGGCTGATTTTATTCAGCAAGTTTTGCAGTTCCTGCCGTTGCTGTTTCAGGCTTTCGCTGTTTTTTTTCTGGTTGTCGATCCCGGTGCGGAACGTACTGTTCAGGTCATCCGCTTTACCTGCCGCGGCGGACGCAGACTCCTGAAAGCGATCCAGCGCCTGGTTGCCGCGCTCCAGTTCACTGGTATTTACGCGCAGCGAAATAGTAGCGATGTCGTTACTCATCCAGCACCCTCTTTATGCATAATTTTTAGCGCGGTTCGCTCCATTATCTGGAGATCGGAAAATGCGGTTACCTCGTCGTGTACGTTATGCAGACGCATTACCCAGGGAAGGACGTTGTAATCAAGCCCTGTTGCGCCGCCCATCCCCGTGCGCCACTGCGTACTGACGGACTGAAATACCAGAAATGAAGGCCAGACATCTGGCCAGACATCGATGTATTGATCGTCGTAATCATCCGGCGTGAGCCCATATGGTGCCAGCTCTTCCGCAGTGGGCTCAGGCGTATAGAACGCCGAGGCAACCGCTATCAGTTTTTTTCGCGCTGCCCCATCAGTTCGCGATAGTAGGTTTCAGGGATAGCCTTCATTGCAGCCGGATAGTTTTCCAGCAGCACCGAGAGATTTTCCGCGTTGAATGTATCGGGGAGCGCCCAGCCAGAAATAATTTCCATCAGAAAATCAGTGGCGGTTTTGCCTTCCAGTTTTTCCAGATCAGCAAGCTCTTTGAGTGGCTTATGATTAAACGTGAAGGTCAGCACGCCATCCTCATCGCCGGCGCGCGGGATCGAGACGTTGGCCTTAAAAGTTGGTTTGGGCTGGAGGGTGAATTTGGTAGCCATATTTTTCCCGTAGAGTTGTGGCCCCGAGTGGGGCCGGGATTAATTTGCAGCAGTAACGGTGACATCACAGGTCGCGGTTTTCGCGCCATCGGCGGTCGTACCTGTGACAGTGGCATTGCCTTCCGCAATACCACTGACCTTGCCAGAGGCATCAACCGTTGCGATCGATTCATCTGAAGATGTCCAGATCACCGTTTTATTGGTGGCGTTAGATGGTTCGACAGTAGCGATCAGCGTGGCGGTTGCCCCTTGTTTAATGCTCAGGGTTGGCCGATCCAGGCTGACGCCGGTTACCGCTACTGTCTCAGTTTTTCCCGAGTCGACCTTGTAGAAGGTCATTGCAGGCGATTGCAGGTTCAGCACGACGCTTACCGTTTCGACTTCGTTCACCGCCGTGGCCGGCGTGTCGTCAAAAGATGCCGTGGCCGCCCAGTAACGGTTCTCCTTCGCCTTCGGTACGTACATGTACGCCGCCACAGTCTCTTCGTCTTCGTCCAGCTGGCGCAGAAGCGGATAAACCGGCAGAGTTGAGTCGTGAGCAATCGAGTAAGTCTGAGAGACAGCGGATTTATAGGTATTCAGGTTGCGCTGGCGATCATCGCTGAGGAACTGAATCTGCGTGGTGTTCTGATCACCACCGGATTTCGATACCTCAGTGATTTGTGGCAGTTCGGTCCATTCTTCAATTTTGCGAATAGAGCCGGAACCGCCACCCGCCGCGTATTTGTTTTTGTTGGTGGTATTGATGTTGCGAAGAGTGACAGCATTCTCCGCAATCGCGTCGATTTTCGCGATAACGTTATCAATACCCGACCAGTTGCAGTTCACGTGAACGATATCGCCGACCGCAATATCGTCCGCGGCGCTGACGGTGATCACCGCGTGCTCAGCATTCGTCGCGCCGGTGAAAGTAATGGCCGGGCCATAGCCCGACGCCAGATAAACATGAGCGCCGTTAGGCAGTGCAAAGCCCATAATGGTTTCTCCTTCAGAAACGGGAAAACCGGCTCAAGGCCGGTCAGTTGTGGGACATCACTGAGGGAATCAGTTGGTGATGTCTGCCCTATAATTCAGGCTGACAGGAACGGAGTAGGACACAGGTGTAGGGACCCCGCGGAATATGCCAGGCGCGCTGCCAATCCAGCAGGTAAAATCTTTGCCTGCAATTTCCAGCCCCTCGGGGAACAATTCCGCTACTCTGCCAGCCAGGGCAACGACGGAGGTACGGCCGGAGCCGGCTGGCGCCACGACATTAATCTGGTACACGCCTGAATAAGTCCGGCAGCGCAATCCGAGATCGATTGTTCTCGGCGTAACAGGCATATCGTGAACGGCCAGGTACATCTCGTTAGCAAGAGGTGTAAACGGCACGTTCTCCCATGCAACAGAAATGCCCTCGGCATCGGCCCAGGTACCCAGTCTGGCGGCCAGTGCAGATGCAATATCAGGAATCACCTGGACACCTCCTTGACAGCTTCCTCAAAGAAGCGTTGAAACTCAGCAGCGGTTATACGGACCATTCCGCTCGGTGCCTGTGTGGAATGCCCCATTTCAAGCGGGTATGCATACGGGACGTTGTTGCAGAAATAAATGGCCTTCATCCCGACTTTGAACAGTGACAGCGTGTAGTTCCCGGCTGCTTTTGTCAGGTCGCCGGTCTTGTCTATTCGCCCTGTTTCATCAGCTGTCGGAGCATCAAACGATACCTGCCAGTTACCGCGAAAGCGTCCGCCCGTATACCCCGGCGGTGCTTTGATATCCATCCCATCCACCACCCGAGCTTTTTTCTTCAGTCGCCCGGTTTTGGTCAGGTTGTCGGGATTTGCCCGCTGCGCCTCGTTATGGTCGTAAACAGCGCGATTATAGGAAACGGCTGTCTGGTTAACTTCCCACAACTCCGGGTTGCCCACTGGGGACATCATCACCAGTTGGTTAAGTATTTTAATACCAACCGTGCGCACCACAGCTTCTTGATTCGCTTTGGCCTTATTGACGAAGGCTGTGATTTCAGCGAGGAATGCCGTGTTCTCGCCCATGTTAAGCCCTTAGTTGCGCTTTGTAGCAGAGAACCAGCGAGGCAGGTTTTGCAGGGTTGGGGTTCACAATGCGGTAGGTTGTGCCGTCTATATCAACCACATCGCCGATTTTAATTTCCTGCTCTGCGGTAAAGACGATTCGAACATCACCGTTTACGATGACTGTTCCGTCTATCTCACCGGGTGCGTATTCCGTTTTAACGCCGATCGCAGTGAACTGAACATCATCCGTTTTTTGCTCGACTCCACCGATAACCGTTACTGAACCCTTGCGGGTTACGTTGTACGTCGCGCCGTTCTGCCTGAGCATGCGGGTCGTTCTGGCCTGCATACGTTGGTAATCAATCGCCATATCAGGCCCTCTCTGCAAATGCATTAATGGCGTAACCACGACCACCAGCAAGGTCGCCTAACAGCGCCATGACAGCAGGATAGGACGGCGTGAAAACTTCACCATCTGCGACCGCATAGGTCATGGTGACAGCACCTTCCACACGTTCAGTTTTCACAGCGGCTTCGCGCACGCTGGAGAGTAAATCTCCGTCGATTGCCTCTACCGCCAGCATGCACTGCGCAGTTAAAACCTGCCGTGGAACTTCATCCAGCGGGAAATCATGTTCATCCAGAACGACATTCACGCGTGGCCATGCCAGAGCCTGTCTCGGGTCAGCTTTTGAGCCAACCCAGTCCAGCCCCTCCAGGTAATCCATTGCCTTAATCAGCAAAGGTGTGAGCTTGTCAGGCAGTTTAATGCCGCGTATTTCCGCAAACGAGGCAAGTTCCTCTTCACTGGCGTAGCTGTTGGCATCAGGAGAGGTGATATCGGTATTGATCATCTAATCATCCTGTTTATGGGGCTTTCGCCCCATTCGTTATTCTTCGGCAGGCGCAGTGAAGGTGATCTCATCAGTGGTTTTTGCCACTCCTTCAATCGTGCCGGTTACCGTGAAGGTGCCAGCAACGTCTGATGTGAGTTTCACCGTTGCACCACCAGCAGAGCCGGTTTGAGAACTGGCCGTGCTAAGCGTGCCGCCTGTAGACGTCCACACGACGGTTTTACCGGATACAACGGAGCCCTTCAGCGTGTACTTCAGAGAAACAGTTACCGCATCTGTGCTGTCAGCGGTTGCGGAGGTTTTATCCGCTGACAGCGTTACTCCCCCACTGCGGATTCCAGTTTGATCAGCACGCCTGCCGTTGATTTGTTGCTGGTGAAGTGCTTCTTCCAATTGCCAGCAGTGCCGATGGCGGTCAGGTCAGGGTTATCACCTTTGGCGGTATCCCAGCTGTAGCCCAGCAGATCAACGTTCACCACGCCTTCAGCGCGATAGCCAACCGCAAGGTTTTCCTGATCGTTGATATCGTAGGAACGGAAGCCCGGCGCCTGAGACTCGGTAACGGTCACTGCGCCGGCTACCAGCCCAAGGATCGCATCAGCATCCATGGTGTCCGTCACCAGCACTGGTTTACCAAGCGTGCCCGGCTGCCCACCGTAAACTACTACGCCCGCTTCTTCGTAGATTTTGTTGGCAATCGCCTCATCCACAATGTCGAAGTAGGTCGCGGAGTGCATCACGAACAGAACCACTCGGTTAAACTTGTCGCCATATTTGCGCAGGCCACGCGTCAGGGTCTTTTTACCGTCGGTCTCAATGTCGGCGGTTACGACCATGTCGGCGTTAGCACCAATCGCCGCAGTCAGCGCTTTCAGGCCATATTTCACATAGCCTTCCAGCGTGGCATCTGCGACATCAACGCCGATCACTTCGGAGAACTCATCAACGGAGCGGCCACGGCGTTTAAAGGCCTCTTCCGTGGTTTCATACGGACCGTATTTCCACGGTGCTTTAACGGATACCGCTTCACCGGCACCGATTTTTTTACCTGTGACTTTATCGACAGAGTTCACATTGCGCGATTCAATGGAACCGCCAACTTTGTAGAAGGCGCGTTTACGGAAGTCGCCTTCAATCAGTTCGTTATCCAGCAAAATCGCACCGTTGGAGGAAGCGTTGAACACTTCCAGATTGTCCTGGCGACGCTCAAGAAACGCGGTCTGCGCCAGATCGTCATAAATAACCAGGTCGGTATTAACAGTCGTTGCCATGGTTTAAATCCCTTATTTCGGAAGTTTGAGGAAGGCCTGCTGGCCGTGTTTGCGGATGTAGTCCGCTTTGTCGCTGGCGCTCATTTCGGAACGTTTCAGGCTTCCACCACCGTTTGGCTTGTGTCCGCCCGCGCCCGTGCCTTCTGCGCGAGGGAACAGATGCGGAGCCGTCTCCTTGAGTGACTCCGCCCACTCAAGCGGGCTTAGTGGGGTTTTGCCGTCTTTGCCGAACAGAACATCGCCATTTGCATCAACCGCTATGGCCTCGCCTTCGTCGTTGAGCTGGAATGTGCCTTTGGCACGCAGAATCAGATCGTCAGAAGCTTCAGGCAGCGCGCCCGCTTTAGAGGCTGCTGCCCGGATTGCATCCCCGAGGACCCGATCCCGGAATTTGTTGGAGAACGCTTCAGCTTTTTCCGCGCGCTCGTTTGCCGCTTTGATCTGCTTATCAACGTCAGCACGCAGACGCTCGGTACGCTTATCCAGCACCTCGTCAATTTTTCCGGCGGCGATAAGCTTCGCCTCTTCATCGTCAGAAAAACGCTGGAGAATGCCGCGTACAGCGTCTGGGTCGATACCGTCAAAACGTGACAGGTTTTCTTTTTGCTGCTTGATGGTGCCCAGCAGCTCAGAGTTTTTTGATTTCAGGCCTGTAACTTCACTGGTCACACGCTCATCAATCAGCTTCTGGATTTCGGGGGTGATTTCGATACCGCCGCCACCACTGCCCTCACCGCCGCTTTCAGGTGCGTAATATTTCAGAAGCATGTTTCGAATTAACATAATTTCCCCTCGGGATTTTGTCGGGCCTCGCCCATAAAAAAGCCCCGGCGGATGCCAGGGCGTTTGGAAAGTGATGGTTGTCAGGTTCAAGGACCTGATAGCTGCTTAAGACGTTCCAGGCTGATCCACTCGCCTTTGTCAGTGAACATATCAGCCAGTTCGATTTCACCCGCGCGGAAAAGACGGCCACGCTCGGCACCCAGAACCTGATCCTGCCTTTGAGCTGGCTGACGCGCGAGCCATTCAAGATACGTGGTTTTAGCAGGTACCTGCCCATCCATGCTGGCACGAGTGCCCTCGTCCATCTCATCAATATCAATGCCGAGTTCGCGCCAGGACTTGATAATCAGGGTTTCAGTAGAACGGCAACAGAAATGAATTTTCCCGGGCCCTTGCAGGTAAGGTACTTTGTGCCCGATCGGTTTATTATCCAGGGTGTAGCGCAGCAGGTCGCGAATGATGCAGTCGTGACTGGTTTTATTGTCCAGCGTAGACAGCCACTGTTTACCCTTCACGATGTCGCTGTGGGCGCTGGTGAAGCTGTTGCGTGCGGTGGCAGCCAGATGATTAACGGCTGTTTTAGCGATGCTGGCGGCGTTTGCCCTGCTCATCTGAAGCGCGCCGTCGCGATAGTCTTTATTGGCATGGCCGCGCACGCTTCGGGCGATGGTTTCAACCGTGTCGCCAGCAAGATAGCCACGGCGTACAGCATTTACGATCCGCGCCAGCCTGTCCGATTCCAGATTCTCCGCCCACTCACTCAGCAGGCGCCCCTGAAATGGCTGAGCCATCGCCGCGGCATAAACCATATCGGCGCTAATTCCCTGTAGCGGGTAGCGTGCCAGCACCTGTGAGGGAAGAAGGGAATCGAACAGGCTCAGCTGATAACTGACCTCGTTCCTGGAAAGCGCCAGCAATTCCCCTTCCAGCCCGGACTGCATCGAAGCGACAGCCTGATGATTAAGTTCGCGTACGCTGCCGAGCAAGCTTTCCAGACGTGTAACCGTGAAGCTATCAGCCGGGAGCCGATCCAGAGCATCCAGCAGACGGGCAGACAGTTCTGAGTCCGTCTCGTTAAGCAACTTCACCATCCGGTTAGCCACGCCCGTCGCATAGCGGCTAATCCAGACAGAATGGGCAATGGCCTCATCCCGCAAGCTTTCGTTTACTGTTGCCATATCAGCCCCCGGTCAACGTGGGGGCCTGGTTGCGGAGCGCATCAATCACATCATCCGGGCTGTCTGCCGGGTTGATGAGGTCGAGTTTCTGAAGCGCCCGAATCATGTCAGTATCGCGCAGCGCGCCGGACTGCCAGGCGTTCACAATGGCGGTGACCATCCCGGATTCGGCAACCTTCGCTATAAATTCCTGGTTGATGATGTAAGCTGGCTCATCCCCATTAATGCCCAGGTACTTTGCACACCAGCCCAGCGCCAGCGTGTAAGCCTCAGAAACGTTCGAAACGCAGATACCTAGCACCGATGTTGATGATGTCTGCTCACCGCTCGCCTGGGTAGCAGTCTTGGCCGTGGCGTTCTGCTCAATCAGTCGGGCGCCCAGCTGCACCATGTAATCGCGCTTGCTGTCCATGGCCTCTTTAGCCAGCATGTTCGGCTGCGCCTGGGCATAGCCAAACGAGCCATCTTTAGGAAGCAAAAGCGGTGATCGGGAACCAATTTTCACGCCCTTCTTTTCGAGGTGATCGCGCCAGTTGGTATCAAGCCCAGTCATATACGGCTGCACCTGACCACAGAACCACACGCTGTCCTCATAGTCAGCGCTGTTTCGATAATGGCCATGGTTTATCTCCACCAGCGCGGCCAGCGGTGAATCATCGATAGTGGGATCGTTGTTCTGAGCACCGACAAAGGTGAACGGGATTTCGTCCCAGTAGTCCTTTCCTTTAGGCTTCGGATGATATTCGCTGTCGACGGCATAGGTTCCGCTTGCAGTGCCACCTGCCAGGCGCCATACACGGCAGATAAACTTCCCTTCTTCCAGCGCCAGCTCGCGGTACTGAATTTCGTCCTTGTAAGCGTAACCATCCGGTTCTTCTACGCATTCGCGCAGGACCACCAGCACCAGCTGATCGCGTCCGTTAATGCGCTTCGTTCGCCAGTTAATGATGTTCTCTGTCGGATAGCGGAGAATGATCGCTTCGTCTGATGCCTCTGCATAGTCAACATAAAGCCCATCTCGCGCCACCTCCAGCACGTTCTCGACCACCAGCTGTGACTGCTGATAAATGCTGGTACCCGCCCCGTCAGCATTATCCAGCAGGTATTTCAGCTTCTCAGGGCCGTTAAACGTTGGGTCTTTGCGATACGCCATGCCAAGCATGCCGATCTTCGTATTGCCAGCAATGGCGTAGAACACCGCACGGCTTAGATAATCCTCATTGCGCTTGCGATTGCGCGTGGATTTATCGGTTGGATCGAGATAAGGCAGATACTTATTGCCCGCCGCTTTTACGGCCTCAGCTCCTTTGCAAAAGTCTCTGTATTTCCGCCAGGCAGCAGAAGCCGCCCGATGTTCTGGTCGAACCCAGGTGATGTCGTCGTTTGCCATATCAGAAAGTGGTGTCCATGGTGATTGAGTATGCCGGTTTCACGATGGGGTAATCCTTCACAATAAAGTACCCACCAGCATCATTGGGGTGATCGTTATCCGCTGATTTATCCGGCTCTCCGTTCGCTGCCCAGACCTGTTGTTCGAGGCTTTCGGTATAAACCGGGCAGTTCTGGACGTTCACCAGATAGCGGCGTTCGCCGTTGGCGTTACAGAACATGGCGTTCATCGAGTTAATGCGGTCCTTAACAGGAGGGTTTGCATCATCAACGATGACGCTGAATCCGGCATCATTAAGCTGGGCAATATCGGTCTTGCTGGCGTTCTGCGATTTGCGGGAGTCGCCTGACGCATCCGGATAGATGTAAATCTCCCGGCTCTTCACGTAGCGACCATCCTCGTAGCGCCAGAACTCTTCCTGTATACGCTTAATCATCGCCGGCGTGTCGTAGACCTTCACCAGCTCGCGAACCGCTCGCGGTAGCCCGTTACGCTTTACGTGAACAATCGCGGCCATTTTTCCAACGTTGAAGTCCATACCGATAAATAACGGATCCCCATCCTGAATCGCGTCAGAACAGTTGTTCAGCTTACGGTTAAAGGTGTGGTAAATGGTCCCACTGTTGAGGTTCGTGAACTTCCCGCGCAGGTAAGCCTGAATCAGTTCATCAGGATAAGAACTCAGCAGCGACGGGATGTAATCCGGGGGCAGGTTTTTCGCGTTGTCGAACGTACTGGCCTGTATCAGACCGTACAGAGCAGAAAGCTCGGGCTTTTCACGCACCGCCTTCACGAACTGCTGGTAAACGAATTTGAAGCCTTCCGGCGTTGTGGTGACATCGATGCCGTTACGCAACCCATCGACCTTGTAACGCATACGGGCTATGATTTTTCGCCATGCCTGTTGCGCTTTGGCTGCCGCCATAACGTCCAGCTCATCAACCATCGCGTTACCAATTTTGAAACCGACTATCGAGCCGGGCTTCTCCATTGAGCGGCAGATTGTTGTCCCGCGGTACCGTCGCCCCTCGTAGAAGTGAACCTCTTTATTCCCCTCATTGATTTTGACGCTCAGTCCCCAGTCAAAAGCCACCTCTTCAATCGTCGGGTAGAAGATGTCACGAATCTGCGGGTACGTCGGCGCGAAATAACCCTGGTTAATTTTAGGGTGCTCCCACATCCCCTTACAGATGCCGCCACAACCCACCCACGTCTTACCGGAACCGAACCCGGCAACATAGGCTTTGAATTTGTGCTGCATCGCGAGGAAACGTGCCTGAGGAATGTTAAGCGTCGGGCTGATCCCCATCTTCCGCCCTCGCGTCCACTACGTTGATATTGATCTGCACTGGGGTCGGTTCGTCATCATCACCATCACCGGCCAGCTCTTTGCGGAGTTTCTCAACCTCCAGCTGCCGGCGGTCGATTTCGATCTGCTGGAGACGCTGAGCGAACTCGCTATCCGCCAGGCCAAGCCGTTTCATTACGGCTTCGAACATACGCTCACGGCTGATAGCGGTTATCTCGACGCCGTTCTTTCCGATCTTTACGCCGGAGTAAGCGAGTCGCGAGACTGGCGAGAGTTTACGCGTATCAGCGAAGTAAGGCTGGCCGATACCATCGCCGTTGCAGCGCGGACAGCCAAGGTTAGGCTCTCGGGTGTGATCGTAGCCATAACCACCAACATCAGCGGGCTCGCGACTTTTCCGCTCAAGCGCTTCGAGTCGTTTCTCTTCGAACTCCACCATATCGCGCCACTGGTACTGGTGACCGAAGCCCCAGCAGTAACGACACGCGCCGCGGCGATACTGCGATAGCTGGTTTGCATCGAAGGTGGCAAGCTGCCACATCTGCGCGAGGACTTCATCGGCACCGCCAAGCGTGCGCGCAATGGAGGCTTTCTGCTGCTGCGCAATGGCCTGGGCAACGTTAGGATTCGTTATGAGCTGGCGACCGTAGTTTGGGTCACTATAACCAGCACGTGCAGCGGCAGCGGTGGCGTTGTTGTCCTTCANCAACGTTAGGATTCGTTATGAGCTGGCGACCGTAGTTTGGGTCACTATAACCAGCACGTGCAGCGGCAGCGGTGGCGTTGTTGTCCTTCAGGTACTCCGCGACAAATAAGCGTTGCTGAGCCGTAAGTCCATCATCATCCATCAGCTCATTTGCGCTTTGTTCTTTCTGCGCACTGCGCACTTTTTTCTGCGCAGATTTTTGCGCAGTTTGCGCAGAAGGTTTTTTGATATATCGACGGGCGGTAGCGTAATTCAGTCCCTGCGCTTCACACCACTCCTTCGGTGATACGCCGGTTGCGGCATGTTCGGACAGGAACCGTTGCTGAAGCACGCCCCAGTCCGGTTTAGCCATAAAATCCTCTTTAGTTTTCTTCGTAAATGATCAATATTACTTACATTACGTTAATAATGAAAAAGTTGAGATTATAATGACATATAAAGATGAAACAAAAACTGAAGTAAAACCAAGCACTAATGCCATTTTTGATGAAAGCTCTAAAAATGAAAAGAACAGCCTCGTTGGCTCCCCTGAAAGTGAATTAATTAGCACTGCGCTGACGTCATCGAACATAGGGGAAAAGAAATTTAGGTGGATATGTTTATTGCTAATAGTCTCAGTTTTAGCAAATATTGGTTTTACACTCTGGGTTTCACAAACCGACCCCTTAAAAGGCATCGCTTTTTATGCTTCAAACTGGGCTGTTACCGGCGCGATTATTGATTTCGCCAATTTGCCTACTGGTAAAGAGAAAAATAGTATCACGGGCATCCTTAAGCTTATCCCTGCGCTGAGCAGTGCTGTTCTCTATTCTGTTTTGCACTATATAGGTTGATAATACTTGACTAAAAATGGAGAGGCGCTTTATCAAATCAAGCCCCCTCCAATTAATTTCAAAAAACCACCATTTAAAATAATCATTGAGAATATTGTGTTGATTGTATATTTTCATTATAAAAAAAGATAATCTTCGGTTGTTTGTCACACCCATTATTATACCGATAAAACCGCCCGTAGGCGGCTTGATAGCCACAATTAGATTCTAACTATCTGAGCCACAACCTGGGCATAAATGATAATTACCCTCATATTCCTCATGCTCATCCAGCCACACTTCGAATGAGCTAACTTCAGGTACCATACAGTCAAGATAATCATCAAATCGATCCATCATTACAACATCGTCATGGCTCTCAGCATCGGCCTCCCATAAAGAGACAACATAGAATTCTTCACCACGGTCACAACATGGGAATGCTTTTGTTCACTCATTTTTATCTCATTAGCTAAAGCCATTAACTTACTTCAGCAAAGGATTTATGCACATTCCAATATCAAGACCACCGGCAGACTAGCGTTGTAATGGCTGCCACCTATCGGAGCATTTCCCCTTATTAACCCTCACCACGGTATGCTACACTTGCTCGCCATTACGCGACTCGGGGCAGCATTATGGCTGCTGCATGGCCACATGGCTGCGGTCAAACCGCTTATTGCTTCAAGATCTTTAGCCCATCCACAAGTGAAAACAACCTGAGGAAATTCTTAATATCCCACGCTTACGCTTGTTGTTATCTGCCTGGCTGCCAGGCTATACATGACTCTGATGCGGAGAATGCCAACTCCGGGGAACATCAATAAAAAGAGCAACGAAACTGAGACTCCTGTAGCCCTCTCTGAGAGGGCTTTTTTTTGCAAAAAAAAGCCAGCTCGGACAGAACTGGCTGGGTCTAGCAGTAAGTAGGTATTACTTCGCACTCATTTCGACGTATACCCTATTCCTTTAGTCAAGCATTCAGATGCCGGGTGCCTCCCGGTGGACTTGCATCACTCTGCAAACCCGCAACGTTACGTCCAGCAGTGACTGGTTGCCCCTCCGCTCAGGGGGATTCATCTGTATGGCAGAGATATCGAATCACTCGTGCCATTAAAATGTAGCTGACAGACAAAATAAAGTTGTGAGCATTGTTAAAATTCTTCGCTAATCATTCATTCCGCATACCCATCAGGCATTAGAAGAAAGTAGATTTTCGTTCCTTTGAGTTATTTATTTAATACACCTTTTTACTTTTGAGAAATGGATTACATTTACATTCTCTTGTAATGATGACCCCTTTGGTCTCCCTTCCGAATTGCAGGATTTCATTTCGGAAGGGACTTTTTTCCTTTCCCGCCTTGATAAATACTCATTGTTTTCTAGACTCTTACATAGACTTTGCTATGTCAGGTGAAGTCGTCGTTCAGGACTACCCGTGTGCTCAAGGATGAGCCACCCTGATTTGTTCAAGCTTTTCCCTGCTAATTAATCATCTGCGCCACAAGAATTGTCCATTTGTATAACAGAATTCTCAATATTTGCTACGGTTAAAGTCCAGAGGAGAGACTGTGTCCGAACCTCAGGGATGAGGCTCAATTTTTCCCGCAATTTGCTTTCCATGCTTTGTTATGCGCCAGGATGTCTTTCTTCGTCTGGCGGTCCAGAACGTCGATGTCTTGATCCGTCAGGAAGATTGGCTTCACCCAATCACAACCGGTATCAACCACCACCGGGACGCTTCCATTCGTTACGCAGCTCGCGATCAACATCGTCGCCAGGCATATGATTAACAGTCTGCTGTACATTGCTGGCCTCTTTCGTTGTTTCTACCCTGCGTTCGGCTGCTGCGACCATTGCCGCTGCGTTATCTTCGGTTCGCTGCTGGTCGGCTTTGGCTTCTGCTTTGCTGGTGCCGCGAAAATGGCCCAGGCCAAAAGCGCCGGCGATAGCGGAAATGACCAGTGCGGCCAGCCCGATTATTGTCTCGATACCCACACTCACCTCATACCAGAACTGATTTCGCCAGGTTAAACAACGCACGGCGTTTTTCCAGCCCGTTGCGGCCGCCATTGATTAATAGTGTCACGCGCTCAACGTCGCCGGAATGAAGAAGGCAACCGCGGGAGGCATAGAACCATGCAGCTGAACGCGCAGCATATTCATCCTGTTCAAGCAGCTCCGGGTGGGCAACAAGGTCTAGTTTCAACGCGTGGCCACAACTGCGATAGTTGCTCAGGCCGGTAACCTGTTTCAGCCCGCGACCGCGATATTTCCAGCCATCACCGGCAACCTGATTGCCAAGGTGTTCTTTTCCCCACTCACCACCGTATACCAGATTGGCGATTGCTTTCTGGTTTGCCGGTTGCGTTGCCGTTCTGCCAAGTGCGGCGGCCTGCTGATGCGTGATGCGGTGGCTACCGAACGTCGGTACCAGGTTTTCAACCGCGTAATTCAGGCTCTCCACCAGCTGGGTAAACCTGGTGCTTTCATGCCCCATCTGGGCAATAAACATGGCCTGGTCAAGCGGTGCGGTGATGCCGTATTCCTTCATAGCGGAGTCGATATGCGGAAACCAGCGCGCAGCTAACCCGGCGCTGATACCAGCCGCCTTCTGAAATTGTGCTTTGTCCATTAGTGCCTCAGATGATCAACCAGACGTGCAACGTTGCCTTTGACGGCCACCAGCACTGAAAGGAATATGATATTGGCCGCAATGGTGGCCCATGATGAATGCGGGTAAATCCCACACAGGTACGCCAGCGGTACAGCGCTGTAAGTGACGGTAATTAGCCAGGCTAAACGCGAAATCCATGGCCGATGCCGCGAATCACCACGGCGGTAAAACATCAGAGTAATTACAACTCCGACGCAGAGCAGCGCGTTGATAGTTGCTGTTGGGTCATTTAGTACCACCCGAACCTCCCCGGCGCGTTATCAGCGCCACCAGCGAGCCGATGTCCTGCTTGTTCAGGAACGTAAGGATTTGAACGGCTAACGCAGAAGCTATTACGGCACCGATAGCATCCAGAGGCTTCTCGGTGTACCCCGTCCAGGATGTGAGTTTTGAACCCAACAGCCCCGAACAAAGAATGCCGACGATATACGACACGAAGAAGTATGCCAGGCGACGTAACACACTCAGGTCAGCCGCTGTCGCTATGTAAAATACGGCGCCCGCAAATGCACCAAAAACAACACCGTAGTCAGTTCCGGTCAATAGACCGTAGACACTGGCACCAGTCAAAGCTAAACCGGCCAGCCCCGTGCCGGAAAATGGATCGGACATCGGCCCCCCTCATATTGCTGTGAATCCTCTCAGTAAATTTGAGGGGAAATAAAAAAGGCCACCCTGAGGCAGCCTGTGTTCTTCGAATTATTTTCATAAAGGTGGGGATATGGGGCCTTCCAGAACGACCGCTTCACCGTTATGGCAAAGATCGTAGCCACGAGTTAGATGCCAGACGCCTCTGATTATTTTTCCTGTAACCATATCTTCAGTTTTACCGTGCGAAAAGTAGGCGATCTGGACACAGTCATTGTGTCTAATCCAATAATATCCCTCTTTCATAATTCACCTCTTAAATTGTTTCATTTAGAAGTGTATATGACGATTCAGAACCTGGTGGTCGACAAAACGTTTTTTTGAGGATGTGGCGCCGGGTGCCTCCCGGTGACTTATCTCTGGTCGTCAAAGTCGCGTGCATACCTGCACATAGCAGTTAACCAGACGCCCCATCGCTTAGATGGGATTCACCACATTCATAACTAAAACAAGAAACATTCATCTGGTCAATGGATGATTAATAAATGAAAAAAAAGCCTGCTCGGAAAAGCAGGCATAAATAGCTAAGTTGGCAATAACTGAGGGAGTGGTGCCGGGTGCCTCCCGGTGGAAATGATCACAGCATTCATTTCCGCGCGCTTGTTGGACACTCTGGAGAAATGTCCTGCTGAATCGCCCCTCCGCTTAGGGGGATCCACCACAAAAATGCTTTCAGAAACATCCATTACTCAGGATGCTTAAAAGCATATGTGCAGTATGAAGAATCTGCCACGTAATCAGATGAATATATTCATTTAAATGGTACAGGCAGAAGGACTTCAATCACCTCTGCCTCTCCGTTATGGCAAATGTCCTCTCTCTGCGTCAGATGCCAGACACCAGTTATCAACTGGCCCGTTTCAAGGTCATCGGTTACACCATCGGTGTAGTAGGTTACCTGAATTTTGCCGTTGTGCTGTAGCCAGTAGCAACCCTCTTCCATTTTCCCACCAGCATGGCTGGGAAATTAGAAGTTACTACGGGGTTGTATGGTTTTAGTAATTCTTAAATTGCTATAAAGCAAAAAGCCCTACGGGGTTAACCGCAGGGCTTTAAACGAAGGCAATAACCCATCGTTAGAGCAAAATTACCACAGATTCGGGAAAAGTAAATAGCTCACGATAAAATAACGCCCTATTTTGTTATCTGCTTCAATTGCGCATCGGCCCATGCTTCTTCGATGTCAAATTTGGTGATTAGCTGATCGTAAAAGGGCTTAACAGACTTCTTCCAGGTATCTAGGCTGATTGTATCCGTTATCTGGCGCACCGCAGCGTAAGCCTCAGTTGAGGGGATACGCTCATATCCACGTCCGCCGCAACGCTTACAGTTTGCAAGAACCGGCACGCCCTGCTTTTCAGTGAGGTCCTGATTCACTGCTTTACCGCGCCCGTGGCAGTCTTTGCAGGCGCAGCTGACAACTTTTTTACCTTTACAGGCCGAACATAGAACCCGCACCACCTCTTTCACCTGGCGTTTAACCTCGAAATCACTCGGAGATTGCTTAAGGTCTTTTGCCCACTGTGGAAGCCTCATGGTGTAGTGCGATTTCATCGTGAAAACATCAGCCTCAATGAATCCCTGCCCCGAGCAGCAATCACACTGTTTCACGCTTGCGGCGCTGCGGGAATAATCCTCAAAAGCGAAGGTGGCCAGCTGCCGCATTACCAGTGGCTTAACGGCATCGTCCAGCTTGCGCAGCGCGGCAACCTTATCGCATTTGGTTAACGCGTACTCAGCCAGCAACTCAATCGCCCTCGCCCGGTCGTTGTAACTGATGCCCATCTTTCCGAGGAAGGCACTGTATCCCATGGCGGCGCGTTCCTGGGTCATGCCCATGGCAGCCATAACATCAGTCCCGGTCAGTGAATCTGAAGCAGTTGCGCGCGGAGAGTCGCTAATAAGCGTCGACTTGGCGAAGTGGTATTTGAGGGTATTTTCAAGATTCATGCGGTCTCCAGCTCAGTAATGGTGAGTTCTAATTTCCCGCCCTTAACAGCAGGCATCTTCACAACTCGATAGTCGACTACCTGGCAGTCATCCAGCCAGAATCCCGCCTTAGTTAAAGCGTCGAATGCAGCTTTTTGCAGGTTATCCAGATCGCGGCGCCGGCGGTCGGGCATGTGACATTCAATTCGGATTTTGAGTGGTGCAGCCGTTCGGATGTTTAGCCTGGCGCTTCGAATGACACTGGCCACGGCATAGCGGTACGCGACGCCATCAGCGCTAATGTGTGTACGCCCGCGGTTGTGCCGGTAATACCGGTTGTTACTCGGTGGCCAGGGCAAAGTGATTTGATATGTTTTCACGTTCACCCCCACATCCGGTTGCGCCAGCGGCTATCCGGGCGCGCTGGTGTATTTGAGGTCGGAAGGAAAGCACTGACAGTCCAGGTCACGTAATCCTTGTTTAGGCTGCGCTCAACTCGCACGCCGCGCGCTTTGTAACGCTTAACCAGTTCGTCGGCCTGTTCGGTGCTGCATTCGGTATGATGGAACCATGAATGTTGCATGCCCATCACCCCGCAAAGCCAAGCAGCTGCGCGGCGACATTTTCGGCCTCATCGCGACTGCGGAATGAACGAGACAGGACCCAGCGCCAAAGAACATCGAGCGCAGCTTTATAAAGTTGCTGGAACTCGAGTTCGTCCATGTTGGCGAATGAGATGCTACGTGGATGCTTTTTGAGTGTGCCGTCAGGTAGCTGAATAGCATCAAAGTGCCCTGCCTCGACGATTACCCATGAGCGGAAAGCATCGAAGGATTTGCACAGGCTAATGCCATTCGTGACCCGGCGGTAGGCGACTTGCTCCAGATACTGCTCAGCAGCATTGATCAGCGCGCTCTCATTCCCGCCATAAGAAGCCAGGAACTTTGCGTAGCCGGTAATTAACTTCCGCTCGTTACTCGAGATAGCCCCGCCGATTGGTTCCCAGTATTCAAAACCGAGATTGAGAAGCGCGAAAAATCGCCGGTGGAATGCCGGATTTCGTAGTCGCCTGAACTCGGCAACAAGAACATCGCCGAGCCGGGTTTTGGATTGCAGGATATCACTGGTCTCGGGTGTGGCCGGGATCAGTATTCCTGAATGGTGTTTGATAAGTTGTAATTCCAGCGCCATGGTTCTCTCCGTGGCGCATCAGGTATAGGGTGTTCAGGCCTATGAAAGAATGATATCAGACGGTGGTGTAATTCGGTACCCAAGCCGTTTTGCAAATTGCATAAACCCGTTAAGAGTGAAGATTTCTTCCTCTTCGAGTAAGGGTCGTAATGAAACTATTCCATTTACTCGATAAACCAGATATCTCCCTTCCGCCGGGAAGCTATAGATAACTGCATTATCGGCCCTTCTGACCACGTCGTACCATTGATCATCTGCATTAAAGGCATCTGCACTACACACTATTTCCCCCCAGAGCGACTTATTGACGCGGCAAACAGTAATCGGGAACAGCCAGGGGAACGCAAACAGCGATACTCTTTGAAACTGCTCCAGTCAAATTCACGCGATTAATAAAACCACTCGTCCGCGCTTTCCCAAGTCTCCTGCACGATATGTTCGACCTCTTTCATGTCGCCCCCGAAAACAGTCAAACCATCATTACTGGCACGCTTAATCGTAATCTGGCAACCATCAAACTGCTTGCTAAGTCTTTTGAGCAGTTCTGACTCGAGCGCAGGTATAGCTACAACAGGAAGTTTCTTCATGCGATCAATGGTTAACTCGATTTTCATTTTTCCCTCCGCAATGAACAACTGTATGCATATACAGTATATTTATAAACGTATCTCACGGATTTTGCAACGATTAAAGAGTGTTCGCACTATGGAGCGCTTTCAGGCTTACAGGTATATGTTTTAAGTACGATATGGGGCAGATCTCAGATTTGGAGGTCTACACAATAGTTATGTTGAATAGATTTCAGCGGAGTTTGGTGCAGTTTCGCTACTAAATTGTGGCTTAGAAATGAGATTAATAAAATGAAAATCTGTAAAGGCTAATATGGAGCTTGCTGTTACTAGCAACAAATTAGTCAGCAAGCTCTAAAACGATATGAAACATTACCAGAGCGTAATGTAATCCAACCGGTTATCGAAATTTACTGAGATGCAGGCACTCTATCATCCTGACGTAAAGCCTCGATCCCGACTTTCTGACCATAAGAAAGTTCAAGTGTATTGCCATCAGGATCAGCGAAGAAGACATAATAACCTACCGGTTCGCCTGCCTGAGCCGGTTCTTTTCGCAAGATGCCTTCCATTCTAGCCATCGCTACCTTATTGTCGATTTCTTCAATGCTTGAACAAGCTACTCCCAAGTGACCAAAATTACCTAAAGGGGTGTCAGTCACAGCATCAACCTGGACAAGGACAAGCGCAAAAGGGCGAGTTAGGTCACTTAACCACGCGACTTTACGTGCCTCCGGAAGATCAGGCTCTCGCCTATGTACGACTTCCATACCAGCATAACGGCTGTAGAAATCAATACTTTTTTCCAAATCTCTAACAACAAACGCAACGTGCGTAAAACCGACATCAATCTCTTTCATTAGGCTAACCCTTGGACTATATCGAAAATCGCCATCTTAAAAGCTCAAGCTAACTTGAGGTCAAGGGCCTTTTCAATCAATGCTATTGCTGGATTTCTTGCACGTATCGTTCAATGTCGTTCAGGGTTGCAGCCTATGCTAACTAACTCCAGCAAAATGAAGATAAGGCCCGCTACGCAAAGAAGAAGAGATAAAGTTAAAGCCACAATGAAAACCATTAGAACCTCCATGTGATAATTTTTACTACCACAATCTTAGAATCAATTTTTACTTTGTCACGTGTGCATACCAAGCGAATTTACGTTGTAGAATCGTGCATTTCTCGTAGGATTAAACCACGTTAATTTAGTGGTTTTTTTTGTGAAGCATTTTACTCTTCATGGACAATTTTAACGTTACCGTACTCGTTTTTGTAAATTTTTCAGTTAACTAGCCCTAACTGACCTTTCGTATGCTACTTTAGAAGGAAATCCTTTAAAGTGTGCAACTATGCTTACCACTCTCATCTACCGAAGCCACCTGCGAGCTGATACACCAATTCAATCCATTATTGACATGGTCAGTGAAGCAAATTCCCGAAATGAATGTGCGGGGGTAACTGGTGTTTTACTTTTCAATGGGATTCATTTCCTACAGCTTCTGGAAGGTGATGAAGCAGCTGTAATGCAAATCTATGAAAAGATTTGCCTAGATACACTTCACTTTAACATTGTAGAACTCTTATCCGATTATGCCCCCTATCGACGATTTGGCCGCTCAGGCATGGAATTGATTGATATAAGACTATTCAGTAAAGAAGAGTGTCTGGACAGGGTTCTTCAACGTGGAACAACCCAACATAAAATGCTTTACAACGACAGAGCTTTAAGGTTTTTCCGTACATTTATAGATTCTGCTGAGACAGATAGCTATTATGAACTTCCTGATAGGTTCAGTTGGTTTTTTTCATCCGATCAAATAGATGTATCATCGGTTGATCCCGCTATTATCGAAGACATGTATGCAGTTATAGACCCTCTCGCTGCCCAGATTCATTCTTTTGTCTTGAATGCTAAATCAGATAAAGACGTTATAAAAGCCAATAATTTATTTTTTGATTTGGAATCGAAGAAAGATTTGTTAAAAATTGCAGGGAGTTTCATTACCTCTTCACAACGAGTATCAATAACACTCCTGCCTTTAACCTTACTTAGGGTGCCGAATGCGATTGAGATTTTGCTCAATTACATCAGAGAAAGTAACTTACACCCAGAACAAGTTATAGTTGAGTTTTCTGAGAGCGAAATAATCCCTGAAATTGATGAGTTCGCGCATTCCGTGCAGATTCTCAAAAGCTGCGGTTTAAGCGTTGCTATTAATGACTTTGGTGTGGGAAATGCAGGTTTATTGTTTCTTTCGAAATTTCAGCCTGAGAAGCTCAAAATACACCCTCAACTAATCCATAATATACATAAGGACGGTTCTAAGCAGGCGATACTGCAAAGTTTAATACGTTGCGGCGAACTTTTAGAGATAAGGATTTGTGCTACAGGTGTCGAACAACCAGAAGAATGGATGTGGCTTGAATCCGCTGGGATATTTTGCTTCCAGGGCAATCTTTTTTCAAAATATGATAAAAATGGATATTTGAAGATCTTCTGGCCAGAATCTAATGAATTCATAGAATGTTAAAAAGAACTTGTAGACTTATTACTTTTTCATAGGCTTAACGCAGTCATAATCGATAGGTGTCAAGCTGGAAGCGGATAAACTAATATATAGTGAAAAGTCAGCGGGCCCGGCGGGTGCAAAGGCAATGCTTCAGTACTCAGCTAAAATGCGGTAAACCGAGCAGGCTTAGATATTAGGCCTCAATTTCGCTTACGAAGAACCAGTTCATCCCTAACCCTCCAACCAGCTTTCATCCAGTCATATTTGGCTTTTAAAGCTCAGCTGGTATCGACCGGTAAGCGATACTTGGACAGCAAACGCTGCCGCGCCTATACAGTATTGGCTTACCTTTCATCAAAAGTGCTCATGCCTTCATCCCCTTTCCCCTTGCTAGGTTGATTCTGTCAACGCATTCCCTTAATGCTTTAACTTGCTCCGGAGTGAGTTCAGATTCATCAATTGTGGCCAGAAGCGCGTTGAGGGAGCGCTCAATATCGTTTTTAGTCAACCGTAAACAGATAACCTTAACCCAACGTGGCGAGAACTTGCTGAGGCCGATTGCTCTTGTGATGCGTAATTTCATGCGATGCCTCTTAACCGCCAGTGGTGGCGATTTGAAACTCGGTTATAGCACACGTAGAGGAGAATTATGTGATTATTACACCTTAGAAGGTTCTAAGAGTCGTTTCGCCTGAGGGCAATCAGGCTTTCAGAAAACATCGAAATTGGTTTACCAACATGACACACAAGCGCTACGTTATAACCCGAGAGCGGCTCAATCACTTGAAGGTAGCTTTTACGTTCATACATAGGCTGAGACGTCAGCTTTGCGCCAGAAGCGGATGTTTCTAACATTTACATTCACTAATCCATCTAGAACTACATTCGCAGCATAGTTATGCAAACAAGCCGGGATAATCAGGCGCGTTTCGATATACAGACAGGAAAAGATACTGTAAACAGGCTTGAGGCCGCGAAACGAGATGAGGTCCTATCAAGTGGTGCAGGAAAGCATTGTTATGTTAAAAATGGGATGCGTGGTAGCCGCAGGATATTTCGTCATCACTCACCCGCCCCCGGGAGGAGCCTTTTCACGGGAGATAATGTCATTGCAGAAACTTAAGATCGTGCCTCGCCTGCTGCCGGACGTCCGCGCAGGCAGGAAGCTTCATACCATCCGCTGGCGGGAACGGGAAATTGTGCCGGGCCCTATGCTTTACGAAAATGCTCAGGATGCCTCTGACACGGTCATGGTATGTGTCACGCACGTTGAAAAAATGCCACTTTCTGTCGTTGCGGCCAGGCTTAATAAAAGTGCGGAATGGCCGGATGCCGAAATGCTGGAAGGGATGCGTGAGCACTATCCGTCCATAAAGATGGATTCCGAGGTTGTAGTCATCCACCATTTACCGCCTGATGCGTGAGTTCGTGGCCGGGTTGTTATGTCTAATGTAGAATAACATCACTATCGCCATGATTTTGACATCTGCTTTTCGCTCGTAGCAGACAAGATGGTCACGCATCTTGTCCTCTGCGTGCCAGAAGCGGACGTTTAGGAAGCAATTTATGCGTAATAATAAAGTGAGGATAAACGTGGCCGGAAAAAATGGATATCATTGAAAAATGATCCCAATGGTTTGAGAAGTAATTAACCATTCCGGTTACATGTACTATCTGTTAGAATTATCTAAATACATTTATCACTAATAAACTGACTATAATTTTTACTATATGACAAGAATAATGATTAACAGACCCGGGGCCATTGCCCTTATGCAATACGATGATGGAAGATCTTTTCAGTTCAGCGAGGGTGTTGAAGATATAGTGACTAACTCTCCAATTGGCCGAAATAGTATATTTGATATTGCATCTCTATCAAAACAATTCACAGCATTTAGCATTCTTTTGCTTGAGCAAAGGGGCAAGCTGAAATTAAACGATCTGCTTTCTCAATACATTCCTGAAGCTGCTGTGTTTGAGAGTGAAATAACCATTGAGAATCTCATTTATCACACATCCGGGCTTCCATGCCTGTTTGATATAGCAGAAAAAAAAGAAATTGGTTATTTTTCAAAATTTAATACAGCACAAATCATTACTGGAGTTTTCGAAGAGAGGATCCTTCATTTCACTCCAGGCACCAAGCATGAGTATAGTAACACTGGATATATACTTCTGGCTCAGGTGGTTGAACATGTTTCAGGAACAAGATTTGCTGATTTTGTAAAAAAGGAAATATTTAATCCTTTAGGCATGAGTAAATCCTTTGTTTCTGATGGATTAGCCAAGGAGAAAGTGGTGGTAAGTGGTTATCATAAAAATGAAGATAACACATTTTCTCCTGTATTCAGCCCATGGGGAGTGACCGGGGCAGGTCTTGTGCACTCATCTGCTAATGACTTAATGAAATGGGGACTAAACTTCTGTACTGGTTTAGTAGGAGGTGATGAATTAATAAGAAAATTCCTCACTCCACTTCCCAAGTTTACTGATACAGGCATTATGATTGAAGAACATAGCTCTTACTGCTTTGGCATTGAAATTGATGAAGATGCTTCAGGTGAAATTTATTGCCATCTTGGTTCTACTTTTGGCAGTCAGAGTTATTTTATACGTTCGCAGCATAAAAGTTTTACTCTTGCAGTATTATCTAATATCGAAAGTTACGATGTATCAGCGACTGCTCTTAAGTTATTTAAAGGTATGATGGCAATGGATGACTAAAGCAAACAACTCATTTTCTGATGGTCCACATCAACCTTACACCAAGACTTAACGTCCGCTTTGTGACAAAAGCGGACGTTAAACCAATACCCGGTAGTGAGCATCACCGGGCATGAAGTTATTCTTGAGTTGCTTTGTAACGAGCTTCCAGCTTATCCAGGAAGCCAAACAACACCTGATTCATTTCGCTGTAATCGTGCGCCCGGAGTGCTTCAGGTGTGTTAACGAAACGGTATTCTGCGGCGCGGCTCAGGTCTTTTTCAGAATGCGCAATCAGCAGTTCAACTACTTCCAGCGTCAGTTCCATATGGCACTGGAAACCAAATACACGATCTGAATACGCAACGATCTGTCGTGGACAACCTTCGCTGTAAGCAATAATTTTTGCTTCTGGTGTCAGGCCCGGCATGTCGTTATGCCAGTGTCCGACTTCCAGCGTACAGCCAAAGTGAGAGAACATCTCATCTTTGCTGCCAACTTCCGTCAGTGTGATCGGAAATTTACCTATCTCTTTTTCTGGGCTGTGCGCGAATGGCGCGCCCAGCGCTTCACCGATTAGCTGTGAGCCAAGGCAGATACCGATCACGGCTTTATCAGCCTGAATAGCAGAAGCAATCAACGCCTGTTCACCTTTGGAATCAAAGTGCGGGCATTCTTCCAGAGTAGTGACTGGATCTTGCGGACCGCCCATAACGATCAGGAAATCGATGCCTTCCGCGTCTGCTGGCAGCACGTCACCTGCGTACACACGTGAATACGTCAGATCATGACCTCGGTTTCTTGCCCATGTTTCATAAGCCCCCGGGGCTTCAAAACTTTCATGTACGATAAAGTGGACTCGCATGGGGTATGCTCCTGTAATATCAATGATAATTTGAATATTGAATCACTCACCCATCCATTAAGGCTATACTGCGGGTGACTCTAACGTCGATATCATAATTGCAGGGGCTAAATCTGAAATGCCAGGTAGTATAGATAAAGCGCCAAGACATGATGAAGCAACAGGCTGGTCAGGCACAGCGATAAGCTATCAACGTGGAGAGGCGGACCCTCCCCATCATCATGTTGAGGGGCAGTTATTGTTTGCCACCAGAGGCGTAATGCTGGTTGAAACAGAGAGTGAGCGCTGGGTAATCCCCCCTCAGCGGGCATTATGGATACCGCCTCTTCAGATCCATAGTTACAACCTGCTTTCACAAACAGACCTGCGTGCTGTTTATTTCAGCAGCAGCCTTATCGCTGAATGCACGAATTTTACAAAGAGTCATCAGGTGCATGTGATTACAGCTACGGCACTGGTGAAAGAGCTGATAGCCGGGCTATTCAGTGAGGATTACCAGAGGCCGAGTCAACGGAAAATGGCCCTGTTGCTTCTGGAAATTCTAAGCGAGACTTCTCCCTTAACTACGGAGCTTCCAATGCCGCATGATGAGAGATTATTCCGTGCGGCCAGAGAACTGTTGGTTAATCAGCGCTGGGAAGCATCGCTGAGCGAACTGGCTTTTATCGCAACCATGTCTGAACGTACATTTTCGCGATTGTTTATTAAGGATACTGGCTTCAGTTATAGAACATGGAAGCAGAGAGCCAGAATTTGTGCTTCGTTAGATCTTCTCGCGAATGGCATCCCAATCAAACAGGTTGCTTACATGCTAGGTTTCTCATGCCCGGCATCATTTACAGCCGCTTTTCGGTTCATTCTGGGCTCTACGCCGCGCGATTTTTTGCCTTAATCTTTTTATCAATGTCCGCTCATCGCTCATAGCGGACCATTTCTTTCCTATGCCCTTCCGTCAGCCTTCATCCGCTGATATTTAGCTTTCAAAAGCTCAGCAGGTGTTGGTCCATTTGGAGCCACTGGAGCTGCCAACGCACGACGAACCGGCGGAATCGGCTTCCCGGCCAGCACCCGCTTTTCCCACATATCCAGAATATCGCTGGCTTCACGCTCGAGATCTTTCTGGCTCAGCTGGCCATCAGTTCCGCGGCGCCGCAGCTCTAGACAGATGTGATAATAAACCGGCTTCGGCCATGGGTATTGCTCGCTGCTAGGATATCGGAAGACCAGCTTGCGCCATTTCCAGTATTCAGCCATCACATCAGCGGTGGTGATCCCCAGCACGCATCGCCCTTCCCTGCACCACTTGATGAACTGGCCAGGCGAAGGCAGGAATGGACGCTCTTGGCGCCGTACCATGCGCATACCGGCTTCAACCTGCTCCAATGTGGTAATCCCGTTTTCTTTGAAGGCCAGCACCCACTGTCGGCGGATCTCGTTCATGTCCTCCTGACTACGATTGACCAGGCTTGCCGGGAACGCGGCGGCCAGCTGTACGAAAAGCCCGTTGATAATTTGCGCCACCTGCTGCGTTTGTTCGCGCTCGGTGTACTGCTCAGGCAGGTTGTGCGCTACGCGGCGAGCCTGTTCCCGGTCAAAATTGCGAATACTCTCGGCAAGATTTTTCATTCCATCACCCCGTCAATCCAGTCGGTGTTATGCAGGTCGATGCCGCTCCGGGATGGCTTTGCCGTTCCGGTAGCGCGTAGCCGTTTTGTAGTGAGCTGATCCCACTGCTTTCGCAGACTTGAAGGGCTCAGGATGTTGTCTTTCCAGAACTCGTCCCGGTTGGCCCACTGGAACAGGTCACATATTTCGTAGTGAGTACGCTTATCCTGGACGCGCATCAGCCTGATGGTGTTTGCCCATTCAGCCCAGTTTGGTTCAGATAGCGATGCGTTGACGGTAAGAAGCCTGTCGTAAATCCAGCGTGCGGCCTTGAGGTCGTCAGCGGATCCCCATGATTTACCTGCCGGGGTGTATATGCCGGCGGCAGCTTCTGGATGGCGTGAGAGAAACTTTTGAGTTTTCTGGTTTCGGGATTCGTCAGAATTCCGAGACGAGGATATTTTATTATTGTTCTTGTTATAGTCTTGGGTGTCTACCGTTTCCGGGAAGGTTTTTCCCGTTTTCGGTAACACTTTTCCCGATTTCGGGAAGACTTTTCCCGTTTTCGGTTTGTCTAAAATCCAAGCAGAAAGGTCAGTATTTATACCGACCGTTTTCATCACGCCCTGCTTCTGACTAAAGATAATTTTGCGTTCAGCGAGCGATTTGAGCGCATCAGAAACATGCGAATCACTCAGCCCTGTAAGCTCAGCGATAACCGTGTTTGTAACGCGGTCCTGTTTCTTGTTCCAGCCGTAGGTAAGCCAGATCACCGCTTCAAAACACTGCCACTCCCGGCCTGACATTCTCAGACGAGGTTTTAGCTGTTGGATCTCGTTAGCGACCTTGGTATACCCATTCGACAGGTCGGCCATACGACCTCCCGGTTGTTCGGTTCTGTGGGGGAAATTGATAATTTCAGCTGTGTTTGACATACTTAGCTCCGCAATTACACTCCGTTTTTGCACCTGAAAGTCGGTTCTGTTAGCGCAGACCGGCTTTCGCCTTTTCTAGAATATTCACATTGCCCCCAGCATGGTTGTCACCATCGCCAGCAGCGGCGCAGTAAGGTCCGGATCGACACGGAACATTTCGAAAATCCCCTCTCCTAACTCCTTCAGCTTTTCCTTCTTCGGTGCATCGAGCATCAGAGCTTGCTTCGCCTCACTCACCTCTTTTTCCAACCTGGCCATGCGGTAAGCAAACGAGTCGTTCTTTACGACCCGGTCGCGGTATCGAAGCGGTAATACAGTCATGATCGCGGGCACCAGCTGTTCGACGTTCTTTCGGTAAGATGCGGAGTCTTCTTTGTTGTCCAGCCATCGGAACAGCTTCACGTTCCAGACATCGGCTTGGCCTGAATAATCCACGCCGTCAAGTTGGATTTCTTCCGCCGCCTCCTGGATTTGAAGCGCTACAGCTACGCGCCCTTCTGCCGCCGCCCAAGCTCGTACCGCTGAGCAGATATCGCGATGATCAACATCCTGCGCTTCCGATTCGCTTTGATGACACGGGAATATCATTGGATTAGAGGAAGCTCTGCTACTCTGTTGAAATGAAACAGTTTGCATTGTTAAGGCTCCTGTTTAGGTAAACCATCAGTTGGGTTTGGATAGAGGTCGGGGCGCAGCTCGTGGGGAGTTACGCCTGTCATTTTGAAAATTGGGAAGATATAGCTTGGCGGGACGATCCCTTGGTCACGATTCTTCCAATGACTTATAGACATACTCGTCACACCAAGCGCGCTGCTGAGCTTTCTGGCTGAGCCAGCGGCTTTAATTGCTTTATCGAGTGCGGACATGTGCTTCTCCTGCTTATTGATAGCAGAAGTAAACCACAGATTTACACACCATGCAAACCATGGATTTATTGTGTGTATAAACCAAATATTTACAATGAACCTATGAGAAAAGAAGAACCCAACCTCGTTCTGGTTGAACGCCTTACTGAGATCACTGATCGCGGCGTTACAAAAGCAGACATGGCACGAATAGCTGGAGTCACCCCTCAGGCCGTAAACGGCTGGTTCAAAAAAGGTGTGATTAGTAAGAAATCGGCACTGGCCATAGCCGACGCTGTAGGCATTTCTGTCGCATGGCTACTTGGTGAGGACGTTGGAGAAAAAGACGGACTTAAGCCGGACGAACAGCGCTTGCTGGAGCTCTACCGCCAGTTACCGGAAGAAGAGCAGCAGAACATGCTCCGCATATTCGCGATTCGCCTGAAAGAACTGGATGACCTGTATGAGAAGTACATGAAGGGGCGGATCCGGTCGCAGGAGGATTGATAACCGGCGAACGTACAATTGACTCTTACAATCGAGAAGCGGTAGGGATTTCCATCCGGCATCAAGCATTGTGTCGGGGTAAAAAGTAAATTTACTGTATATGCGATCAGGTGAGTGCCATAATGGATGCAGGCAGCAATTCGGAAACTAATGATATGAAGTTCAGGATAGTATACGACGGACCAGCATTGGAGACGCACGAAATGAACGTGCGTGACCTTGCCCCTGCACTCCTATCCCTGTCAGATGCATTAGAGGAAGCCGGAAAAACAGTTTATGGTAACAAGACCGTTGTTTCAGTAAAGGTTAATGCATCATTCAGAGCTGGCTCATTTGGAATAGATCTAATTGCCTCATCGACATCTTGGTTCAAACAGGCAGTTGATTTCTTTTCGGGCGATTCAGTAACAGCCGCCGCTAATCTTATTGCTTTAATTGGTTTTTGCCCTGGCCCCAGAGAAAAAATTTGCAAGGGTCTGATCCAATTAGTTAAATGGATCGGACCAAGAGAAATTAAAAAGTTACACAATCTGCCTGATAGCAACATTGAAGTCTTTGTTGATGACGACAGTGAAATTTTCGATAGCAAAGTAATCGAACTGTATAGAAACATTAAACTTCGTTCTTCATTGCAAGAAGTTATATGCAAGCCGCTAGAGCAGGAAGGTATCGACAGTTTTGCTTCCACTGTCGATGATGGACTGACGTTCATGACGATCGATAAACAAGAGGCGCATTATTTCAAAGTTGAGCTTCCTGCTGAATCAATAATCTCGGAGTCCACGGTAGAGAAAGCCCTTCAGATTAAGAACATTTCTTTTAATGAAGGCAGCCGATGGAGATTTTCGGATGGAGCCAGTAGCTTTTTGGCTGAGATTAAAGACCAGAAGTTTATCAGTGATATTGATAACAACACCCTAAACTTTTCCAAAGGCGATATGTTGCTTGTTGACCTAAAGGTAACCCAATACATGATTGGTGATACTATAAAAACCACATTCGAAATTGAGCATGTAAAAAAACAGCTGAATCCACAGAGACAAATAGACCTTCCATTCGAATAAATGCATCCGGCCACTGCGCCGGTTTTTTTCTACCCTCACCCTTCAACTCTTCCGCCAAACTAACGCCCAGTATGCCCCATCCCGTCCTTTCCGTCGGAATTTTTTTTGCCTGCGATTCGGCAGACGCGTCACAAAAACCAGCAATATAAACCTCAGATTTACAATTGCCATTAACCTTAAGTTGACAGTCGTGTAAACCAGTGATTTAATCTAACTAACCAAGACGCACTACGTTCCACCAAGGCAGGATGCCAACGAAGTAGCCGCCGACGGCATACGAATAGTCGGATGAGGTGGAGAGATTAACGCGCATCAGGTGTAAACGTTCCGCTGGCCGGCGATAAGGCAAACGAGGGTGAGAATGATTGATTTCGCACGCAAACCAGGACGGCAGCAGGCCGTAAAGCTGAACTTCTTCGAGGTGATTCTTCGCCGCCTGTGCTACCTGCTGGCGCAAAAGGGGAATCCAGATGTGTAACTCAACGAAATGCGGGTACTGCGGCAAGCCAGTTAAACCGGAGAAAGTAGTCAAAAGTACCCTTCTCTATCGCAACGGCGCACAGCTGGCGCGCAAAGATAAAGAATACTGCTCTGAACGTTGTGCTTCGTACGACCAGATGGCACACGAGGCATAACGTAAAAGCCGCGCAAGGCGGCCCGTACGTCCGGTGCTCCCGACCAAAGTTACACCGGAAAACTACTTAAAAAACCAAAGTTCACCCAATGGGCGCTATCTCTGGCCCGGGGATCTTACATCCAAAAAAGAGGATCTCACATGGAATTTTTCTATGTAGTTAAGGCTACGCAGAAATCTGGCAAAGAAGACGCAGTGATTTGGTTCACTGCGAAATCAGAAGCCCGTGCAAACCTACAGCTCGATGTTGAGCTGGAAGATGCTGGTATTGAAACCGGACGCGGTAAGGATTATGCCAAACCGATTCGCACCGATTTTCCGGTCTTCGACGACCTCCCGGAAGAAAGTACAGTGGATTACACCTGGTGCAAACACTACGAACTCCAAGACGATGGACGCACTTGGCTACCAAAGGCTGGTGCTGAGTCTACTGGCGCCGTGGATAACACTGCCGCACCGGAAACGACCGTTAAAGTCGAAACTACCGTCGAGAGTGTCCCGCTTGAAAACCGCACTCCAGCGGTTCGTTATGCCGTCCACCTGATCAGCGACAAATACCAGTCACACATCACTAAAGAGCAGCAACTGGCTGCCAGCGAAATGTCTCTGGATGAAGGCAACACCTATCTCCAGAATCTGCTGCTGGCGAAGAACGACATCCCTGAAGTTGCCGAGCTCAGCCTGAACGCTGAGTGGAAACTGGTTCAGGCGATTAAGCAGGTCTTCGCGCCAGATGAAGAGCACGAAGTAAAGCTACTTACTGCTTTCATGGCCGACTGGTTGAGAGTAGATGCCGGCGACCGTAATGAGGTAGTGAGAGAGTGGAGGAACGGAAAGCTTACTCTGCTCAAATCAGAAAGAACCAGCGACGCCGGGGTTGAAACTGGCCAGCATATCGCTACTGATGACGGTATCCAGATCGGCGAGCACGACGATGAAAACACCCGTTATCCAGTGTGCAGAATGCCCTTCCGCAAGCAACTTCTTTCACAGTTCACCGCCGACGAACTGCGCCACCACTTAACCCGCGAAGAATACGAAGGTATCAGCGCGCTGGAAATGGACACAGACAACAGCTATGTCCAGAACCTGCTTCTGGCGGCAGAAAACTGCGAAGAGGTTAAGGGTTACGATACCAAAGACCTGTGGCGCTACACCGACGCCATTCGCAAGGTGTTCAGCCAGGAGAAGCGTCACGAACTCGCTTTGGTTCTCCGATTCACCAGAATCTGGGCTGCGACTGATTACATTGACCGCGGCACCCTGGTGCGCGAATGGGTTGAGGGTAATCGAATTTCTGAAGTAGGTTCTCCTGCACCTTTAGAACCAGAAAAACCAGAAACAACCGAATCCTATAAACGCGCTGTTGCCCAGAACATGGCGAACTTGAGCATTGAGATCGCGATTGCTCAGCTTTACCCAGATGCAGTACCGGGGCAAATCAACCGTACGCAACTCCTGGCCGCCAAAGAACTCGCTGACAAAAAAGATGAGTCGCACGCCAAGGCGCTCAAGGTTCTTAGTAAAACCACCGACATCCTCGACTATGACGCCAACAGTATTTTTGGAGTTACCCGCGCTATTTCATGGTCTGGAGAAGAAAGCACAACCAAACTGCGTAGCCAGGTGCGTGAGTGGTTCACGGCGAACGGCATCTATGAAAGCGGTGAGCGCTCTAAAGGCTATCCAGAATGGAACGAAGACTCCCGCGAGGTTCGTCATTCCACAGTGGAAGAACCAAGTACTCCAAGCCAGACAAAGGTCGCAAGCCTTGAAAGCGGCGTGTTCTCCATCGATGGCCTGATGGATGGAAATACCGAACCGGTCATCAATACCAACTCAAATGAAGTCGAAAAAACGGAAAACACAGCGGAGACCACCAGCGATGTGCAGATGGAAACGGCTAAGCCAGAAAAAGACGAAGATGTTGGTTCGGTACCACCGAGCGAAAGCACTGATGCAGCTAATTCGCAGACAGATTCCGTAGAAGCAGACCAGTTGCACGAAACAACAATTGACGTTCAGGAATCGAACCCAGAAGTGGAGTTCCCTGCATACTTCGAACCTGGCCGCTACGAAGGTCTGCCGAATGATGTTTATCACGCAGCAAACGGCATCAGCTCAACTCAGGTTAAAGATGCCCGTGTGTCGCTGATGTACTTCAATGCGCGCCACGTTGAGAAAACCATCGTCAAAGAGCGCTCTGCGGTGCTGGACATGGGCAACTTGGTACATGCGCTGGCGTTGCAGCCTGAACAACTGGACGCAGAATTCAGCGTTGAACCGGTAATCCCGGAAGGCGCATTCACAACGGCCGCGACCCTGCGCGCCTTTATCGATAAGTACAATGCCAGCCTGCCGGCGCTGCTGTCTGCCGACGACATTAAGGTGTTACTGGAAGAGTACAACGCCACCCTGCCGCCGCAGGTTCCGCTTGGCGCTAACCTGGAAGAAACGGCGCAGAACTATATGGCGCTGCCAGCTGGCTTCCAGCGTATTGATGGTGACCAGAAGCAGACGGCGACGGCAATGAAGGCTTGCATCAAAGAGTACAACGCGACCCTGCCGACGCCGGTTAAAACCAGCGGCAGCCGTGACGCGTTGCTGGAGCAGTTGGCAATCATCAACCCTGACCTTGTGGCTCAGGAAGCACAGAAACCGGCGCCACTGAAAGTGTCCGGTACCAAAGCAGACATGATCCAGGCCGTGAAGGCAGCCAAACCAGATGCCGTGTTTGCCGACGAGTTGCTAGATGCCTGGCGCGACAACCCGGAAGGGAAAGTACTGGTCACACGCCAGCAACTCAGCACCGCGCTGGATATTCAAAAAGCTCTTCTGGCACACCCGACCGCTGGCATGCTGCTGACCCACCCGAGCCGCGCCGTCGAGGTGAGTTACTTCGGCTTTGATGAGGAGACGGGCCTGGAAGTTCGTGTGCGCCCTGACCTTGAGATCGACCTGGACGGCGTGCGTATTGGTGCTGACCTGAAAACCATCAGCATGTGGAACGTTAAGCAGGAAAGCCTGCGCGCCAGGCTACACCGGGAAATCATTGAACGTGATTATCACCTGAGCGCGGCTATGTACTGCGAAACCGCGGCGCTGGACCAGTTCTTCTGGATTTTCGTCAACAAAGACGAGAACTATCACTGGATCGCCATCATCGAGGCATCCGCAGACCTTCTGGAACTGGGCATGCTCGAGTACCGAAAAGCAATGCGCGCTATAGCAACCGGCTTCGACACAGGGGAATGGCCAGCGCCAATCATCGACAATTACACCGACGAACTGAACGACTTCGACCTGCGCCGCCTTGAAGCGCTGCGCGCTCAGGCTTAAGGGGGATTTATGCAAAATACTAATGTTACGGTTACTGACCAAAACACCGTTGTTAACTCAAACGTAGCTTTGTTCGATTCCCAGTATCTGAACGCCATCAGCACGTTCGCGCAGATCATGGCGCAAGGCACCGCGACTGTTCCTAAACACTTACAGGGTAATCAGGCCGACTGCATGGCGGTAGCAATGCAAGCGGCACAGTGGCAGATGAATCCCTTTGCCGTGGCGCAGAAGACGCACCTGATTAACGGTGTGCTCGGGTATGAAGCTCAACTGGTTAATGCCGTCATTTCACGCAGCGGCGTGCTTGCCAGTCGTTTTGATTATGAGTGGTACGGTCCATGGGAAAAGGTTGTAGGAAAATTCCACATCCGTAAAGGCGATAAAGGCGAGTACCGCGTCCCGGGCTGGACCTTGGCTGACGAAGCCGGGATCGGCATCATTATCCGCGCAACCCTGAAAGGCGAAGACCAGCCGAGAGAACTGGATTTACTGCTGGCTCAGGCCCGTACCCGAAACTCTACCCTGTGGGCTGACGACCCTCGCCAGCAGCTGGCGTACCTGGCTGTCAAACGTTGGGCGAGACTGTTCTGTCCGGATGTGATTCTGGGCGTTTATACCCCCGATGAATTGGATGATCGCCGTGAAGAACGAGAGGTAAACCCTGCCTCAGCGCAGCACGTAAGCCTTGCAGACATTTCAGGTGACAACGTCACTACAACGCAAACGGCTCAGGAATCAGCTCAAAACATCGATGCACTTGCTGATGATTTCCGTGACCGCATCGAGGCGGCTCAGGATGTGGATAGCGCTAAAGCTCTGCGCGCAGATATTGAAACCGTGAAAGCAACGCTGGGTTCTGCCCTGTTCACTGAGCTGAAAAACAAGGCCGTGAAGCGTTATTACCTGGTAGACGCATGCAACAAGGTTGAGGCCGCAATCAATTCCTTGCCACCATCAGATGATCCTGATGCAGCTGCGCGGTTCGCAGAAGTAGAGCGCGTTCTTGCATCGTCGAAACGCCATCTGGGCGACGAGCTGCATGGTCAGTTCAGCATCACCCTGGCGGATATGAAACCGGAATATGTGGGCTAACCAGATCGGGAGGGGAATCCCTCCCTCAAGGAGAAGAAATGCGACTGATTAATCGAGGCAGTAAGCAATCCCCTTTGGCTCGCCAGGCATGTGAAATCGCACTCGCAGCCCACCAGCGAAGATATGGTGACTATGGGCGCAGCAAGATGAAAGAGACCTATACGGTGAGAGTGGAAGGCGTGAAGGTCTGGGTTGAAGTGGTCAACTGCAAGGCAAGCTACGTGGCCACAGCAATGACCGGCATGCGCCGACTGCGTTCCCTGCCCGGCCAGGCAAACTGAAACTGAAATATCAACGATTAAAGACCGGCATATCTATACTCATGCCGGTTACCTGAGGTGAACAATGTCGCAGGTAATTTACGATTCAGAATGGGGCGTTGCTTCAAAACTAAAAGAGAAGACAGGCCTTACAGATCGTCAGATTAAAAGCTATCGCCAAACCTCCTGGGTAGAAGGTGTTCATTTTAAGAGAATCCCATTGGATGGAAGCTGCTCCGAAGAGCGAGGACTTGTCTGGTACAACATCCCAAACATTAACAGGTTTGTGAAGGAGGCATAATGGCTGCAATGCCAACGGGTGTTGAGATCCATAACAATAAGATACGAATAAGTTTCAACTTTCAGGGCGTTAGATGCCGAGAAACATTGAAAGGATGGATCGTAAATGCTTCGAATCTCAAAAAAGCCGGGAATCTAAGGGCCAAAATTGTAAGCGAGATTCAGCTGGGCACTTTTGACTACCGGGGCGTGTTTCCGGAGTCAAAGGTAGCAGCAAAGTTTTATGCATCTAAAAATATTACGACGTTCGCAGAACTTGCAGCAACCTGGCACGAAAACCATAAAATCGATCTCTCCCCCAATGCCACAAGAAGCTATGGGATAGCTGTAAGAACATTAACAAAACTAATTGGCCCAGAAACGCTGGTTGCATCTATCACCAACAGCGACATTCTGGGCTGGAGAAAGGAATTACTGACTGGCGAGACTAACTATGCTCCCGAAAAGAGGAGAAATAAAACTGGCCGCGCCGTTAGAACGGTAGATTATTATCTGGCCATCCTGCGACAAATCCTCGACTATGCTGTTAAAAATAAAATCATTTCATATCAACCATATGTCGGGATAAAAAGGCTTCGCAAAGGTCAAACAAAACCAGACCCGCTTCTGAGGCATGAGTTTGAGCAGTTGAAAGAGACTGCTCCGGCTCAGCAAAAAAACATGTGGCAATTTTTTGCTTACACCGGCGTTCGGCCCGGTGAGCTTTGCGCTCTTGCCTGGGAGGATATCGATCTTAACTCCGGCGAAGCTAACATTGCGCGCAATCTTACTCAGGAAGGATTGTTTGGACCACCTAAAACCGAAGCAGGATACCGGACGATAAAGTTACTGGAGCCGGCACTGGAGGCTTTGCGAGCTCAAAAGGAACTTACCGGGAGTGCCCCTAAGGTACCAATCACTTTTCACCACCGGGAGTTCGGTAAAACGGAAACGCAGAAACTGCACTTTGTGTTTATGCCTCGACCTCAGAAAGGCAAGCAGGCAGCCTACTATTCAGTTAGTTCTATTGTGTCACTATGGGATATTACGGTAAGACGATCGGGCATTCGCCGCAGACGCCCCTATCAGTTGCGTCATACATACGCGTGCTGGATGTTGTCGGCAGGTGCTAATCCTGCTTTTATAGCGAATCAGATGGGTCATGAAAATGCAGAGATGGTCTTCCATGTATACTCTGCGTGGATAAATGCTCTCGATAGCGATCAGGTATCATTTTTGAATCAGCGCTTTGGCGGATATGCTAATGCCCCCATAGTGCCCCTGAAGCTAAAAACAAAATAGTTAATTTCTTGATTTTCCGGTGATATTTAATGAAAAAGCTGTTTGTGCAGTTTTATCTCCTGCTGTTTGTCTGCTTTCTGGTGATGACCATGCTGGTCGGGCTGGTCTACAAATTCACCGCAGAGCGCGCGGGCAGGCAATCCCTGGACGATCTGATGAAAAGCTCGCTCTATCTGATGCGTAGCGAGCTGCGAGAAATTCCTCCTCATGACTGGGCGCGCACGTTAAAAGAGCTGGATCTGAATCTGTCGTTTGATTTGCGTATCGAACCCATGAAGGATTTTGACTTAGCGCCGCCTGCGATGCAGCGTCTGCGCGACGGAGACATCGTCGCACTGGACGAGAAATATACCTTCATTCAGCGTATTCCGCGCAGCCATTATGTTCTGGCCGTCGGGCCAGTGCCCTATCTCTATTACCTGCACCAGATGCGCCTGCTGGATCTCGCTCTGCTGGGCTTTATTGCCATTTCGCTCGCTTTACCTGTGTTCATCTGGATGCGACCGCACTGGCAGGACATGCTGAAACTGGAATCCGCCGCACAGCGTTTTGGAGAGGGTCATTTAACTGAACGCATACATTTCGACAGCGGTTCCAGTTTTGACCGGCTCGGTATTGCCTTCAACCAGATGGCCGATAACATCAACGCCCTGATTGCCAGCAAGAAGCAGCTGATCGATGGTATTGCGCATGAACTGCGCACTCCGCTGGTACGCCTGCGTTATCGCCTGGAGATGAGCGAGAACCTCACCGGGGCGGAATCGCAGGCGCTCAATCGGGATATTGGCCAGCTTGAAGCGCTGATTGAAGAGCTGCTGACCTATGCCCGCCTCGATCGGCCTCAGACGGAGTTGCACCTCAGTACACCGGATCTCCCCGCCTGGCTACAGACGCATATTAACGATGTGCAGAGCGTTAACCCTCAGCGAAAACTGCTGACAGCCATTACCCCCGGCGCGTACGGCGCACTGGACATGCGCCTGATGGAACGCGTGCTGGATAATCTGATGAACAACGCCATGCGCTACAGCGAAACGACGCTGCGCATAGGTTTAGATTTGCAGGGAAGCCAGGCGATTCTGTGTGTGGAAGACGATGGCCCCGGCATTGAGCCGGCGGAGCGTGAAAAAGTTTTTGAGCCGTTTGTGCGCCTCGATCCCAGCCGCGATCGGGCTACCGGCGGCTGTGGTCTGGGGCTGGCTATTGTCCGTTCTATTGCCCAGGCGATGGGCGGTTCGGTTCGCTGCGAAGCGAGCGAGCTGGGTGGGGCCCGGTTCGTCTTTAGCTGGCCGATCTATCACAATATTCCCCTTCCCGTACCTGCCTGACCTAAACCGCACGCTGGCCTGACCCGGCGTGTTATGCTATATCAGTAGTATGTTGTAACTAATTAAGGGTTGCCATGGCAACTTACGATCTCATCGAAAGGCTTAACACCACATTTCGGGAAATAGAGCAGGCGTTACTGACCCTCACGGGGCAACTTCAGGACTGCCGCCTGCTGGCCGCCCGCGTCTTTTCCCTGCCCGAGGTGGCGAAAGGCGCGGAGCACGACCCGCTGAACACCATTGAGGTGACGCAGCATATTGGCAAGGCGGCGCTGGAAATGACGTTGCAGCACTTTCGTCGCCTTTTCATCCAGCAGCAGTCCGAAAATCGCAGCAGTAAGGCCGCCGTTCGCCTGCCCGGCGTCATCTGCCTGCAAACGGATGCCGCAACGCGTGAAGGAATTGAGGCGCAGATTACGCATATCAATACGCTGAAAGCCGCGTTTGAGAAGATTGTAACCGTTGAGTCCGGGCTGGCGCCGGCTGCCCGTTTTGAATGGGTGCATCGCCAGCTTCCGGGGCTGATCACCCTGAATGCTTACCGCACGCTGACGGTACTGCGCCACCCCGCCACGCTGCGCTTCGGCTGGGCCAACAAGCACATCATTAAAAATTTCACGCGCGATGAGATCCTGGCTCAGCTGGAGAAAAGCCTGAAATCGCCGCGAACGGTCGCCCCGTGGTCGCGGGAACAGTGGATTGAACGGCTGGAGCAGGAGTACCACAGCATTGCCTCCCTGCCAGCTGATACCCGTCTTAAAATAAAGCGTCCGGTGAAGGTACAGCCTATCGCCCGCGTCTGGTACGCCGGACAACAAAAGCAGGTGCAATACGCCTGCCCGACGCCGCTGATTGCGCTCTACGATGCCGATCAGGGTGCGGTGGTGCCGGATATCGGGGAACTGCTGAATTACGATGCTGAAAACGTTCAGCATCGCTATAAACCCCAGGCGCAGCCGCTACAGCTGATTATTCCGCGGCTGCACCTGTATGTGGCGCAGTGATTATCTGAGGCTGCCCACCATCGCTTCCGGGCGGACCCAGGCATCAAACTCGGCGTCCGTCAGGTAGCCCAGCGCCAGCGCAGAGGCTTTCAGGGTAAGCCCCTCTTTGTGCGCTTTTTTAGCGATTTCGGCCGCTTTGTCATAACCAATATGGGTGTTCAGCGCCGTTACCAGCATCAGAGACTCATTCAGCAGCTGGCTGATTCGCTCGCGATTAGGCTCAATGCCCACCGCGCAGTGCTCGTTAAAGCTCTCCATGCCATCGGCCAGCAGACGAATCGATTGCAGTACGTTGTGGATCACCATCGGACGATAGACGTTAAGCTCGAAGTTACCCGACGCGCCGCCCATGTTAACCGCCACGTCATTACCCATCACCTGACAGCACAGCATGGTCATGGCTTCGCACTGGGTCGGGTTCACTTTGCCCGGCATAATGGAGCTGCCCGGCTCGTTTTCCGGAATGCTGATTTCGCCGATGCCGCAGCGCGGGCCGGAGGCCAGCCAGCGCACGTCGTTGGCAATTTTCATCAGCGAGGCCGCCAGCCCTTTCAGCGCGCCATGGGTATGCACCAGCGCATCACAGGTCGCCAGCGCTTCGAATTTATTCGGAGCGGTAACAAACGGCTGCTCGGTGATCTTCGCCAGCTCTTCGGCCACGCGCACCGCGTACTCGGGATGGGTGTTTAAGCCAGTGCCCACCGCCGTCCCGCCGAGCGCCAGCTCCGCCAGATGCGGCAGGCTGTTGTCGATATGCTTAAGATTGTGCTCCAGCATTGCCACCCAGCCGGAGAGCTCCTGACCAAGCGTCAGCGGCGTGGCGTCCTGAAGGTGCGTACGACCAATTTTAACGATGTCGCGGAAGGCCTGCGCTTTCTCGTTAAGCGTAGATTTAAGCACGTTGAGCTGCGGGATAAGCTGCTCGCGGATTGCGATGACGGCCGCCACGTGCATGGCCGTCGGGAACACGTCGTTGGAACTCTGGCTTTTGTTCACGTCATCGTTCGGGTGGACCTTGCGCTCCATGCCGCGCACGCCGCCAAGCAGCTCGCTTGCGCGGTTCGCCAGCACCTCGTTCATGTTCATGTTGCTCTGGGTGCCTGAGCCGGTCTGCCAGATGGCAAGGGGGAATTCGTCGGGATGTTTGCCCGCCAGCACTTCGTCGGCGGCATTGATGATGGCGGTGGCTTTATCGGCATCCAGCAGGCCCAGATCCTGATTGACTTTGGCGGCAGCGCGTTTGGTCAACGCCAGCGCCTGGATTAGCGAGACGGGCATTTTCTCTGTCGAAATGCGGAAATGCTCCAGCGAACGCTGGGTTTGTGCGCCCCATAGCTTGTCGGCCGGGACGTCGATGGCGCCCATGGAGTCTTTCTCGCGGCGATGCATTGTCATTACTTACTCCTTGATAACAAAGATGGGATTGCTCACATGCTTAAGAGATAAGTATTGATGACTTCTGAGAAACGTTATGGCGCTTTGTGCGCTCTTTTTGATGTCGGGTGGCGGCTGCGCCTTACCCGACCTACGAGAATGCAGGCCGGGTAAGCGTCAGCGCCACCCGGCAATTTACAGAATTACTTCACACACGCCGAACACTGGGAAGACTGGATCTGTTTGAAGAAGTCGTTACCTTTGTCATCCACGAGGATGAACGCCGGGAAGTCTTCCACTTCAATTTTCCAGATCGCTTCCATACCCAGTTCCGGGTACTCCACGCACTCAAGGCTCTTGATACTGCCCTGCGCCAGCACCGCTGCCGGGCCACCGATGCTGCCGAGGTAGAAGCCGCCGTGCTTGTGGCACGCGTCCGTCACTTGCTGGCTGCGGTTGCCTTTCGCCAGCATGATCATGCTGCCGCCGTTTGCCTGCAACTGGTCGACGTAGGAGTCCATACGGCCCGCCGTGGTTGGGCCTAACGAGCCGGAAGCATATCCATCAGGCGTTTTTGCCGGGCCTGCGTAGTAGATCGGGTGATCTTTAATATACTGCGGCAGCCCTTCGCCGTTGTCCAGGCGCTCTTTCAGCTTCGCATGGGCGATGTCGCGGCCCACGATAATCGTCCCGTTCAGGGAAAGGCGCGTTGAAACCGGATACTGCGAAAGCTGCGCGAGGATCTCTTTCATCGGACGATTCAGGTCCACGCGAACCGCTTCCCCCTCGCCCGCTTTACGCAGTTCTTCAGGGATGTATTTGCCCGGGTTGTTCTCCAGCTTCTCGATCCAGATGCCGTCGCGGTTGATCTTCGCCTTGATGTTGCGATCCGCCGAGCATGAGACGCCCATGCCCACCGGACAGGAAGCACCGTGGCGCGGCAGGCGGATCACGCGAATGTCATGCGCGAAGTATTTGCCGCCAAACTGCGCGCCCAGGCCCAGATTCTGCGCTTCAGCCAGCAGTTCCTGCTCAAGCTGCACGTCCCGGAACGCCTGACCATGTTCGTTACCTTCCGTTGGCAGGCCATCGTAGTATTTAGTTGAGGCCAGCTTAACGGTTTTCAGGGTGCTTTCGGCAGACGTACCGCCAATCACAAACGCGATATGGTACGGCGGGCAGGCCGCGGTGCCGAGGGTGCGCATCTTCTCGACCAGATAATTCTTCAGCTTGCCCGGGGTAAGCAGCGCTTTGGTTTCCTGGTAAAGATAGGTTTTGTTGGCTGAACCGCCGCCTTTGGCGATGCAGAGGAATTTGTACTCGTCACCGTCGACGCTGTAGAGGTCAATCTGCGCAGGCAGGTTGGTGCCGGTGTTCACCTCTTTGTACATATCCAGCGCCGCGTTTTGCGAATAGCGCAGGTTGTCTTCGGTGTAGGTATTGTAAACGCCGCGCGCCAGCGCCGCTTCGTCACCGCCGCCGGTCCAGACGCGCTGGCCTTTTTTACCGGTGATAATCGCCGTGCCGGTGTCCTGGCAGGTCGGCAGAATGCCTTTCGCCGCGATATCAGAGTTACGCAGGAATTGCAGAGCAACGTACTTATCGTTCTCACTCGCTTCCGGGTCGCTCAGGATATCAGCAACCTGCTGCTGATGCGCCGGACGGAGCATAAAGGAAGCATCATGGAAGGCTTGCTGCGCCAGCAACGTCAGCGCCTGCGGGTCAACTTTGAGGATCTCCTGCCCTTCAAACTCAGAGACAGAAACGTAATCGCGGGTTAACAGGTAATACTCGGTCTGATCCTGACTGAGGGGGAAAGGATCCTGATAATGGAAGGGTTTATTCGACATTGTTCTCTCACTTACTGCTTCGGTCTGTTTATTCAGGGCAGATGTTCCGCTGCCCGGCTTAAAAGCGAGTCAGCTTATCCTACACAATTTTTTAACAAAAACTGAGACTAGTACGACTTTTTACATCCGCAGGTTACTTCCATTCGGTTTATTGCTTTAATACGCGGAGTTAATTCCACATATGAATCAGGGCTTGATAATGCAAAAACTCATCAACTCAGTGCAAAACTACGCCTGGGGAAGTAAAACTGCGTTAACGGATCTCTACGGTATCGCCAACCCGGACAACCTGCCGATGGCAGAGCTGTGGATGGGCGCGCATCCGAAGAGCAGCTCAAAAATTGAAGATGCCAGCGGCCAGGTTCGCAGCCTGCGTGACGTCATCGACGCCGACAAAGCCGCACTGCTCGGCGATAAAGTGGCGAATCGTTTTGGTGAGCTGCCGTTTCTGTTCAAGGTATTGTGCGCCGACCAGCCGCTCTCCATTCAGGTTCACCCGAACAAAAAAGCCTCTGAGCTGGGCTTTGCCAAAGAAAATGCCGCCGGTATTCCGTTAGACGCCGCAGAGCGTAACTACAAAGATCCTAACCACAAGCCGGAACTAGTTTTCGCCCTGACCCCTTTCCTGGCGATGAATGCCTTCCGCGAGTTTTCCGAGATCATCTCCCTGCTGCAACCGGTCGCCGGGGCTCACAACGCGATCGCCCATTTCCTGGAAAACCCGAACGCAGAAGCCTTGAGCGAGTTGTTTGCCAGCCTGCTGAATATGCAGGGCGAGGAAAAATCCCACGCGCTGGCGGTGCTGAAAGCCGCGCTGAACAGCCAGCAGGGTGAGCCATGGGACACCATTCGCGTAATTTCCACGTTTTATCCGGACGACAGCGGTCTCTTCTCTCCGCTGCTGCTGAACGTGGTGAAGCTCAACCCGGGCGAAGCGATGTTCCTGTTCGCTGAAACCCCGCACGCCTACCTGAACGGCGTGGCGCTGGAGGTGATGGCTAACTCCGATAACGTACTGCGCGCGGGCCTGACGCCAAAATACATCGACATCCCTGAGCTGGTTGCCAACGTGAAGTTCGTGGCGAAACCTGCTGCGGAGCTGCTTACGCAGCCGGTGAAAAACGGCGCTGAGCTGGACTTCCCGATTCCGGTTGACGATTTTGCCTTCTCGCTGCACGACCTCAGCGCAGACGAAACCGCCATTGCACAGGAGAGCGCAGCGATCCTGTTCTGTGTAGAAGGCGAAGCGACGTTGCATAAAGATAGCGAGCGTCTGGTGCTTAAGCCGGGTGAATCCGCCTTTGTCGCGGCCAACGAGTCGCCTGTCCGGGTGAGCGGCACCGGTCGCCTGGCGCGTGTTTTTAATAAGCTTTAGGGACTTACTGAATTTTTTAACAACTCTTGCTAAGCTAGTAACAGGCGTTGTAACACCAGGCGGTTTTAACCGCCTGGTTTCATTTTAGGGATAATCGCAATGAAAAAATCGGTCGTAGCGGTAGGAGTGATTGTTGCTTTAGGCGTGATCTGGACGGGTGCTTCCTGGTATACCGGGAAACAGCTGGAAAGCCGTCTGGCAGAGATGATGACGCAGGCAAACAGCGAGATTAAGCGCAGCGCGCCTGAAGCAGGTCTGGAGCTGAGCTACCAGAACTACCAGCGTGGCGTGTTTACCAGCCATATGCAGGTGGTGGTGAAGCCGGTTGCGGGTAATCAGAACGCCTGGCTGAAACCGGGCCAGAGCGTGGTGCTGGATGAAGTGGTCAGCCACGGTCCGTTCCCGCTGGCGCAGTTGAAAAAGTTTAACCTGATCCCCTCCATGGCATCCGCCAGAACCGTACTGGTGAATAACGAGGTGACGAAGCCGATTTTCGATATGGCGAAAAATGAGTCGCCGTTTGAGATCAATACCCGCATCAGCTATGCCGGTGATACGCATTCCGACATCGACCTGAAAGCCCTGAATTACGAACAAGGCACCGACAAAGTCGCCTTCAGCGGCGGTAATTTCCAGCTTGATGCCGATCGCGACGGCAAGAATGTCTCCCTGACCGGCGATGCCGCCAGCGGCCTGGTGAATTCAGTCAATGAATATAACCAGAAGGTTCAGCTTACCTTCAACAACCTTAAAGCCAGCGGCAATAGCCGTATGACCGATTTTGATGAGCGTATCGGCGACCAGAAACTGAGCCTCGATAAGATCGCCATTGCGATCGAAGGCAAAGAGATGGCGGTGCTGGAAGGCATGGATCTGGACGGTAAGTCTGACGTCTCCAAAGACGGTAAAAGCATCAACACCCAGCTGGATTACAGCCTGAAAAGCCTGAAAGTACAGAATCAGGATCTGGGTACCGGTAAGCTGTCTCTGAAAATCGGCAACATTGACGGCCAGGCGTGGCATGAATTCAGTCAGAAATACAGTAAAGAGAGCCAGGCTCTGCTGACCGATGCCGACCCGCAGGCGTACCAGCAGCAGGCGATGACGGTGCTGTTTAATAACCTGCCGATCCTGCTGAAGGGCGAGCCGGTGATTACCGTTGCGCCACTGAGCTGGAAAAACGGCAAAGGCGAAACCAACTTCAACCTGTCGCTGTTCCTGAAGGATCCGTCAGCCGCGACCGGTGAGCCTCAGACCCTTGCCCAGGAAGTTGATCGCAGCGTGAAGTCGCTCGACAGCAAGCTGACTATCCCGATGGATATGGCGACCGAGTTCATGACGCAGATTGCGAAGCTGGAAGGTTATGGTGAAGATGATGCAGGCAAACTGGCAAACCAGCAGGTGAAAGGCCTGGCGGCGATGGGCCAGATGTTCCGCATCACGAAGGTGGAAGACAACACCATTTCCACCAGCCTGCAATATGCTAATGGCCAGGTGACGCTCAACGGCGACAAAATGCCGCTGGAAGAGTTTGTCGGTATGTTTGGTATGCCGACGCTGGGCATTCCGGCACCGGCTGAACCGGCAGCGCCGCCGGCAGTACCGCAGCAGTAAACGAAAAACCCCTCGCATGAGGGGTTTTTTATTGCCGGGTGGCGCTGACGCTTACCCGGCCTCCGATCCTGAGTCGTTGTAGGCCCGTGCAAGCAAAGCGTTTACTTCACCGTCACTAACCGCGCAGCCACAATCTGATGCCCGGCCTGCACGTCCGTATTTTCAATGCGCTGCATGATCCTGTCTGCCAGGGTGTACCCCATCTCACGAGCCGGCGTCGTCGCCCAGACGATGGGGAGATCGTCTAACGCATTTTCACCGACGTCCGCGAACGCCCCCAGCGCTACCTGATGGCCGAAAAACGTTTCTACCCCGCCCTCACCGCTCTGGCGTCCGGCGCGGATTAAACCGAACCACGCCCCCATCGCAATGACGTCGTTATAGCAAATCACCGCGCTGATCGTCGGGCTGTTGCGAAGCAGCGTGCCGATGGCTTCCGCGGCTTTTTTCTGGCTGGATTCACACTCCACCACCCATTCGCTGTGAAACGGCAGGCCGTATTTGATGAGCGTGGAGCAGTAACCGCCCACCCGCTCGGCACGCGTCAGGGACGAGCTTTTACCGCCGAGCCAGGCGATGCGCTGATGGCCGCGATGAATAAGATGCTCGGTCAGCATTTGCGCGGCCTGCATGTTATCCGGCCGAAGGGTATCGGCTTCGTCGAGATAGCTTGCGCGCGAGGCAAACACCAGCGGTACGCCTTTCTGCGCCGCGCGCTCACACAATTCACTGCCCACGCCGGACGCGCCGGCCACGATCACCCCATCCACCCCTTGCGTCAGCAGCATATCCAGCCTGGAGAGCAGCTGCTCCGGTTCGCGCCCACCGTGGAGCAGGAAAACCATTCGCCCCTGCGCTTCAAGCGCCTCGGTAAGCCCGGCGGTCAGTTCTGCATAAAACGGCGACGTGAGGTCGCGAACGATCAGCCCTATCACCCCGCTTTGCCCACCGCGCAGCGCCGACGCCTGGCGATTACGCACAAAGCCTAACTGCTCAACGGCCTCGTTAACGCGCTGACCCGTTGCAGGAGAGATGCGCCCCTTCCCGCTCAATACCAGCGAAACGGTGCTGACGGAAACCCCCGCCGCCAGCGCGACATCGTTGATGGTGATCTTTTTCGCTACAGCCATGTGGTGGCGTGACTCCTTGATAATGAGATCGCTAAAACGTTTTATCAATACGTTATCTTTATACTACCAGTAAAAGCCCGAGAATGTGATTTAGCGCGCACTAAAGTTTGATAAAACGTTTTATCTTCTCGCCCCATCGAGGTCGTTAAATCTCTTTCTACCATTTAAGGAGTCGTTTTATGACGACGAAAGCAGCACAAAAAATATCGCTGTGGGAGTTTTTCCAGCAACTGGGTAAAACCTTTATGCTGCCCGTGGCGCTTCTCTCTTTTTGCGGGATCATGCTGGGGATCGGCAGTTCGTTAAGCAGCCACGACGTCATTACCCTGATCCCTTTCCTCGGAAATCCGGTACTTCAGGCGATCTTCATCTGGATGAGCAAGGTCGGCTCTTTTGCCTTTAGCTTCCTGCCGGTAATGTTCTGTATCGCCATTCCTCTGGGTCTGGCGCGCGAAAATAAAGGCGTGGCGGCGTTTGCGGGCTTCGTTGGCTATGCGGTCATGAACCTTGCGGTTAACTTCTGGCTGACTGCCAAAGGGATCCTGCCCACGACCGACGCGGCGGTACTGAAAGCCAATAACATTCAGAGCGTGATTGGTATTCAGTCCATCGATACCGGGATCCTTGGAGCCGTGATCGCGGGGGTGATTATCTGGATGCTGCACGAGCGCTTCCACAACATCCGCCTGCCCGATGCGCTGGCCTTCTTCGGCGGGACCCGCTTTGTGCCAATCATTACGCTGGTTGTGATGGGTCTGTTTGGTCTGATCATCCCTCTGATTTGGCCGATTTTTGCCATGGGGATCACCGGTATCGGCCGCATTATCAATGGCGCGGGTGATTTCGGCCCGATGATTTTCGGTACGGGTGAACGTCTGCTGCTGCCATTTGGTTTACAGCACATCCTGGTTGCCCTGATCCGCTTTACCGAAGCCGGCGGTACCATGGATGTTTGCGGTCATTCCGTTAGCGGTGCGCTGACCATCTTCCAGGCCCAGCTGAGCTGCCCGACCACTCACGGCTTCTCTGAAAGTGCGACGCGTTTCCTCTCTCAGGGTAAAATGCCTGCCTTCCTCGGCGGCCTGCCGGGCGCAGCGCTGGCGATGTACCACTGTGCCCGTCCGGAAAATCGTCATAAAATTAAAGGTCTGCTGATCTCCGGCGTTATCGCCTGCGTGGTGGGCGGTACGACAGAACCTATCGAGTTCCTGTTCCTGTTCGTAGCGCCGGTACTGTACCTCATCCACGCCGTACTGACGGGCCTGGGCTTTACCGTGATGGCTGTGCTCGGTGTGACCATCGGTAACACCGACGGTAACGTGATTGACTTCGTGGTCTTCGGTATCCTGCACGGTCTGTCCACCAAGTGGTATCTGGTGCCGGTTGTGGCCGCCATCTGGTTCGCGGTTTACTACGGGATCTTCCGCTTCGCCATCACCCGCTTTAACCTGAAAACGCCTGGCCGCGATACCGATACGGCCACCAGCGTTGAACAGGCGGTAGCCGGCACCATTGGGAAATCCGGATATAACACGCCGGCTATTCTGGCGGCGCTGGGCGGTGCGGATAACATTACCTCTCTGGATAACTGCATCACCCGCCTGCGTTTGTCGGTGGCGGACATGTCCAAAGTGGATACCAACGCACTTAAAGCTAACCGGGCTATCGGCGTGGTACAGTTAAATCAACACAATTTGCAGGTCGTCATTGGCCCGCAGGTACAGTCAGTGAAGGATGAGCTGGCAACCCTGATGCGAACCGTCGAAGCCTGATGCCTCGCCCCCCTCGTCATGAGGGGGTTTTACTTTACGGAGCACCGTCATGTTTGATTTTTCTACCGTCGTGGATCGACACGGCACCTGGTGTACCCAGTGGGATTATGTCGCTGACCGTTTTGGCGCTGCCGACCTGCTGCCCTTCACCATCTCTGATATGGATTTCGCCACCGCCCCCTGCATTACCGATGCGCTGCACCAGCGAATAAACCACGGGGTGTTTGGCTACAGTCGCTGGAAAAATGACGAATTTCTGGCCGCCGTGGCGCACTGGTTCCGGCAACGCTTTAACAGTCAGATTGATACCGAAACCGTGGTGTATGGGCCGTCGGTCATTTATATGGTCTCGGAGCTGATCCGCCTCTGGTCCTCGCCTGGCGACGGCGTGGTGGTCCATACCCCGGCTTACGATGCCTTTTATAAAGCCATCGACGGCAACCAGCGTACCGTTGTTTCCGTGCCGATGCAGAAAACAGCGCATGGCTGGGAGGGCAATATGGCCGCGCTGGAAGCAGCGCTGTCAAAACCGGAAAACAAGGTGCTGCTGCTGTGTAGCCCGCAAAACCCGACCGGCAAAGTCTGGACGCGGGAAGAGCTGACCACAATGGCGGCCCTGTGTGAACGTTATGACGTAGCGGTGATCAGCGACGAAATTCATATGGACATGGTATGGGGCACGCATCGTCATACCCCGTGGAATGAGGTTGCGCGCGGTAAATGGGCGCTGTTGACCTCGGGTTCCAAAAGCTTCAACATTCCGGCGCTGACGGGTGCCTGGGGGCTTATCGCCGATGACGCCAGCCGTAGCGCCTATCTGAATGCATTAAAAGGTCGGGACGGACTCTCTTCCCCTTCCGTGCTGGCGCTGACCGCGCACATTGCTGCCTACCGACAGGGAGAACCCTGGCTGGACGCGCTGCGGACCTATCTCGAAGAAAACCTGCGCTACATTGCTGACGAACTGAATACTGCATTTCCGACACTCAACTGGCAACCGCCCGAGGCCACCTATCTGGCATGGATCGATCTCAGCCCGCTTGGCATTGATGACAATACGCTGCAAAACGTGCTGATTGATCAGCAAAAAGTGGCCATCATGCCGGGATATACCTATGGGGATGAAGGTAAAGGCTTTGTGCGTCTGAACGCTGGCTGTCCGCGTAGTAAGCTTGAACAGGGCGTTCAACGCCTTATCGCTGGCATCAACACTCTGCTGTAAATCATTTGCGCAACGGAATATTCCCTTGCGCAAATAGCTTTTTACCCCGTTTTGTTTTTATAATATGGCGCACTTTAACCAGCAAAGAGTGCGACCATGATTGATACACGCCTGCCTTTAACTGATATTCACCGCCACCTCGACGGAAACATTCGTGCCCAAACCATTCTCGATCTTAGTCGCCAGTTCAATTTAACCCTCCCTGCCGAAACGCTTGAAACCCTGATCCCGCATGTTCAGGTCACGTCGAACGAACCGGATCTGGTGAGTTTTCTGAGCAAGCTCGACTGGGGCGTGAAGATGCTGGCCTCGGTCGATGCCTGTCGCCGTGTCGCCTTTGAAAACATCGAAGATGCCGCGCGTAACGGCCTGCACTATGTTGAACTGCGTTTCTCCCCGGGCTATATGGCGATGACCCACAACCTCCCCGTAGCGGGCGTGGTTGAAGCGGTCATTGAAGGCGTGCGTGAAGGCTGCAAAACCTTTGACGTTCAGGCGCGTTTGATTGGCATTATGAGCCGTACCTTCGGTGAAGCGGCCTGTCTTCAGGAACTGGAAGCATTACTGGCGCATAGCGACCAGATCACCGCCATCGACCTGGCCGGTGACGAGCTGGGCTTCCCGGGCAGTCTGTTCCTGTCTCATTTCAACCGCGCACGTGATGCAGGATGGCATATTACCGTTCATGCGGGGGAAGCCGCGGGGCCGGAAAGCATCTGGCAGGCCATTCGTGAGCTGGGTGCGGAACGTATAGGTCATGGCGTGAAAGCCATTGAAGATCGCGCGCTGATGGATTTCCTCGCCGAACAACGTATTGGAATCGAATCCTGCCTGACCTCCAATATTCAGACCAGTACAGTGGCGTCGCTGGCGCAACACCCGCTGAAAACATTCCTCGAACACGGGGTGCTGGCTTCGCTGAACACGGACGATCCGGCGGTTCAGGGCGTGGATATTATTCACGAATACAACATCGCCGCACCACAGGCCGGGCTGAGCCGCGAGCAGATCCGTCAGGCGCAAATCAACGGGCTGGAGATCGCCTTCCTGACGCCTGAAGAGAAACAGGCGCTGCGCGATAAAGTTGCTCAGTAGTCCTCTTTACTGCCGGGTGGCGCTGCGCTTACCCGGCCTACGAAAGCGTTTGGCACTTATGCCAGACAAAGCGTTGCGCGATGTTTGGCAGATTCGATCCCGAGCTCGATGAGCTCCATAATCTGGATTGCCTGGCTTGCGGGAACCGGATTTTCACCTGAACCGTTCAGCGCGTCACGAATGGCGGCGTAATACGCCGGATAGTTCCCCGGCAGGGTCAATACCGTCTCTTCAACCAGTACCTCACCCTCCGCACGCGTCACCACCCCGTCGCGCATGTCGTAGCCCCAGTCCTCCTGCGGTAAGCGTTCGCCATTTTTGAGGCGCTCTTCCTGCGGATCCAGGCCGAACTTCACATAGCTGCCGCGCGCCCCGTGAATGATATAGCGGGCCGATTCCGCCGCCGCAAGCATTGTCCCGTGCAGCACAATGCGCCGCTGCGGATAACTCAAAATGGCATGGAAATAGTCGGTGGTCTGCGCCCCCGGCCTGAGCTGCGCTAAATCGACCGTCATGCTCACGGGCAAACCAAACAGATGAACGGCCTGATCGAGAAGATGCGGCGCTAAGTCATACCAGATGCCGCTACCCGGTCCCGCCTGCTCGCGCCAGCGATCTCGCACCTGCGGACGATAACGATCGAAGTGCGACTCAAAAAAGGCAATTTCGCCGAGCGTGCCTGCGTTTATCAGCGCCTTAACCGTCAGGAAATCGCTGTCCCAGCGCCGATTGTGAAAGACCGATAATAACCGACCCAGACTTCGCGCCAGCGCATCCAGCTCGCGCGCCTGTGACAACGTCACGGTGAAGGGCTTATCGACAACAACATGTTTCCCTGCCTCCAGCGCCGCTTTCGCCAGGGGGAAATGAGTGTCGTTAGGAGTAGGAATGACAATAAGGTCAATATTAGGATCGTTAAACAGATGCTTAGGCTCCGTTACCACCGGCACGGCTGGCCAGTCGGCGCGGACCTTAGTCTCATCGCTGCTCGTGATAGCCGCCAGTTCCATTCCCGGCGTGCCGGCAACCAGCGGTGCATGAAAGGTTTTGCTTGCGTACCCGTAGCCAATAAGACCGACGCGGATGTTTTCACTCATCGTTTGCCCCCTCGCTGTGCGCTTATTTATCACTGGCCTTGTGCTTAACGCACAGATTAATAATGTGCCCTGTGAGTTAAAATAGCATCTTGCGACAGCGTTTTTTGTTACCTCGCATTAAAGTGTGTATATGGGTTCGGGGAATCGTTCCCAAAGCGCTTGCTCTGGCGAAAAGGGCGCTGTAACATTTGTAATCTGTATTTATGGATAAATTACAAACACAAATTATGTCGTCAATAATTAATCGAATCATTGAATTAGCGGGATGGATTGTCCTTGGGGTTTCAGTCGTGTTGCTCGGCATTGCCAGCCATATCGATAACTACCAGCCGCCGGAGCCTGTTACTGTCGCACAACAAAAGTAAGCCGTGTCGTCATAAAGCGTGACACGTTACGTCATGGAACGTATTGCCAGCCGTAATGAACGGGGTTACCCTTCTCTTCCAGGCATCTGCTGATGCCTGAATCTTCGCAAAGAAAACTCCTAATTTCGTCGCGTTACCCGAGTGGACAGTTTACGTCTTTATTAATCCGTTTATTATTCGAACGCATTACCTTTATGGGTATTACCCTTTTATATGGAAACTTATTAACATGACAGTTCAGGACTATTTATTAAAATTTCGCAAGATCAATTCCCTTGAAAGCCTGGAAAAACTGTTTGACCATCTGAACTACACGCTGTCGGATAATCAGGACATCATCAATATGTACCGCGCTGCTGACCATCGTCGCGCCGAACTGGTCTCTGGCGGTCGTCTGTTCAATGTGGGGGAAGTGCCTAAATCCGTATGGCGTTACGTTGTATAAGAAAGTAGCCTTCGGCGTGAAATGTTATATACTCTCCGCCCTGCAAATTTCTGTATAACATTTCGCGCAGACTATGGGAGAGCGTATGACCGCATTGCCTGGAGAGAGAATTGGGGGCTGGTTAATCGCCCCGCTGGCATGGCTGCTGGTGGCATTATTAAGCGCTTCGCTGGCGCTGTTGCTATACACCACCGCACTGGTTACGCCTCATGCTATCCAGACACTGATGTCCCAGAGTGCGCTCAATATTGCAACGTGGTTTGTGTCGTTCGTTTTCGCGATCGCGATGTGGTACTACACGCTGTGGCTGACTATCGCCTTCTTCAAACGCCGCAAAAACGTGCCAAAACATTACATTATCTGGCTGCTGGTCTCCGTGCTGCTGGCTGTCAAAGCATTCGCTTTCTCGCCAGTGTCTGACGCGCTGGCGGTTCGCCAGTTACTGTTTCCGCTACTGGCGACGGCGCTTCTGGTCCCTTATTTCAAGCGTTCGACGCGCGTTAAGAAGACCTTTGTCAACCCGTAATAACCTTACAGTTAACCTGTTGTGGCCTGTTGTCGTTTATCCGATAATAGGCGGCTATTTTATTTCAGGCTAAATAATGACCGATTACTTACTGCTCTTTGTCGGAACTGTGCTGGTTAATAACTTCGTACTGGTGAAGTTCCTTGGCCTGTGCCCGTTTATGGGCGTCTCCAAAAAGCTGGAGACGGCAATGGGCATGGGGCTGGCGACCACCTTCGTGATGACGATGGCCTCCATTTGCGCATGGCTGATTGATACCTGGATCCTGATCCCGCTCGACATGCTCTACCTGCGCACCTTGTCCTTTATTCTGGTCATTGCGGTTGTGGTGCAATTTACCGAGATGGTGGTGCGGAAAACCAGCCCTGCCCTGTATCGCCTGCTGGGCATTTTCCTGCCTCTCATCACCACCAACTGCGCGGTGCTGGGCGTGGCGCTGCTCAATATCAACCTTGGGCATAATTTCCTGCAATCGGCGCTGTACGGTTTTTCCGCGGCGGTCGGTTTCTCTTTTGTTATGGTCCTGTTCGCCTCGATTCGCGAGCGTCTGGCCGCGGCGGATATTCCCGCGCCGTTTCGCGGTAACGCCATCGCTCTGGTGACCGCAGGTTTAATGTCTCTGGCCTTTATGGGCTTTAGTGGTCTGGTGAAGTTGTAATGAGTGCTATCTGGATTGCCATCGCGTCCATCAGCGTACTGGGACTCGTCTTTGGCATCATTCTGGGTTATGCCTCCCGCCGGTTTGCGGTGGAGGACGATCCGGTGGTTGAAAAAATTGATGAACTTTTACCGCAGAGCCAGTGCGGGCAGTGCGGCTACCCTGGCTGCCGCCCTTACGCTGAGGCGGTGGGCGTGCAGGGCGAAAAGATCAACCGCTGCGCACCGGGTGGCGAAGCGGTCATGCTTAAAATAGCTGCCCTGCTGAACGTCGATCCCCAGCCTGTCGACGGCGATGAACAGGCCCAGGAGCCCGTTCGTGCCCTTGCTGTCATCGACGAAGCCAACTGCATTGGCTGCACCAAATGTATTCAGGCGTGTCCTGTTGACGCCATTGTGGGCGCAACGCGCGCGATGCACACCGTTGTGGCGGATCTGTGCACCGGCTGTAATCTCTGCGTGGCGCCCTGCCCGACGCAGTGTATAGAACTACGCCCGGTTGAAACGACTACTGAAAGCTGGAAGTGGGACCTTCAGACCATTCCGGTTCGCAATATTCCTGTGGAACAACATGCTTAAGTTATTTTCTGCCTTCAGAAAAGAGAAGATCTGGGATTTCGACGGCGGCATTCATCCGCCTGAGATGAAATCGCAGTCTAACGGCACGCCGCTGCGCCAGATCCCGCTGGCGACCCGTTACGTTATGCCCCTTAAACAGCATATCGGCGCGGAAGGTGAACTGTGCGTGAAAGAAGGCGATAGCGTTCTTCGCGGCCAGCCGCTGACCTTTGGTCGCGGACGGATGTTGCCGATACATGCCCCGACTTCCGGTAAGGTGGTGGCTGTTGCCCCCCATACCGTTGCCCATCCGTCGGCGTTGTCTGAGCTGAGCGTGATCATTGAAGCCGATGGTGAAGACCGCTGGATCGATCGTGACGGCTGGAGCGACTACCGTTCCCACAGCCGTGAAGCGCTGATTGAACGCATTCATCAGTTCGGCGTGGCGGGTCTGGGGGGCGCAGGCTTCCCGACCGGCGCTAAGCTTCACGGCGGCGGCGATAAAATCGAAACGCTGATCATCAACGCCGCCGAGTGCGAACCGTACATCACCGCCGATGACCGTCTGATGCAGGACTGTGCCGCGCAGGTGGTGGAAGGGATTCGCATTCTTGCGCATATTCTGCAACCCCGCGAAGTGCTGATCGGTATTGAGGACAATAAACCGCAGGCCATTTCGATGCTGCGTGCGGTACTGGCAGACAGCCACGATATCGCCCTGCGAGTAGTCCCGACCAAATACCCGTCCGGCGGGGCAAAACAGCTGACGCAGATCCTGACCGGCAAACAGGTCCCCCACGGGGGCCGTTCGTCCGACATCGGCGTGCTGATGCAAAACGTGGGAACCGCCTACGCGGTGAAACGTGCGGTGATTGACGGCGAGCCATTGACCGAGCGCGTCGTCACGCTGACCGGCGAGTCCGTCTCCCGTCCCGGCAACGTCTGGGCGCGTCTGGGTACGCCGGTGCGTCATCTGCTGGAACAGGCTGGCTTCTGCCCGGGTAGCGATCAACTGGTCATTATGGGTGGCCCGCTGATGGGCTTTACCCTGCCGTGGCTGGATGTGCCGGTGGTGAAGATTACCAACTGCCTGCTCGCCCCTTCCCCAACGGAGATGGGCGAAACGCAGGAAGAGAAAGGCTGCATACGCTGTAGCGCCTGTGCGGACGCATGCCCGGCAGATTTACTGCCGCAGCAGTTGTACTGGTACAGCAAAGGCCAGCTGCACGATAAAGCCCAGGCGCATAACCTGGCTGACTGTATTGAATGCGGTGCCTGCGCCTGGGTCTGCCCAAGCAATATTCCGCTGGTGCAATACTTCCGTCAGGAGAAAGCCGAAATCTACGCCATCTCCATGGAAGAAAAACGTGCCGCTGAAGCGAAGGCCCGCTTTGAAGCGCGTCAGGCGCGACTGGAGCGCGAGAAACAAGCCCGTCAGGAACGCCATAAGCAGGCTGCCGTCCAGCCTGCGGCGAAAGATCAGGATGCCATTAACGCAGCCCTGGCCCGCGTGCGCGAGAAGAAAGCCACCGCCGCCCAGACGGTTGTGATCGCTCCGGGAGAAAAACCGGACAACAGCGAAGCGATTGCGGCCCGCGAAGCGCGTAAAGCCGAAGCTCGCGCGCGTCAGGCGGAGAAAGCGCAACACGCCAAACCGGAAGCCGATATCGACCCGCGTAAAGCGGCAGTGGAAGCGGCTATCGCCAGGGCAAAAGCCCGTAAGGCCGGTCAGCAGACAGTGGTGGTTGAACAGGAAGCGACGGATCCGCGCAAGGCGGCCGTTGAAGCCGCTATCGCCCGTGCCAAAGCACGAAAAGCGGCACAGGTTCAGCCAGCCGAAGAGAGTGAAGCGCCTGTCGACCCGCGTAAAGCCGCCGTTGAAGCGGCCATCGCCCGTGCCAAAGCACGAAAAGCGGCACAGCAGGACGAACGGCCTGCGGCCGCCAACGACGATCCACGCAAAGCCGCAGTCGCCGCCGCGATTGCGCGCGTTCAGGCAAAGAAAGCCGCGCAGCAAGCCGTTAACGAGGATTAAATGGTTTTCAGAATTGCAAGTTCCCCTTATACCCATAACCAGCGCCAGACATCGCGTATTATGATGCTGGTGTGCCTGGCCGCGCTGCCAGGTATTGCCGTACAGTGTTGGTTTTTCGGCTGGGGTACGCTTTTCCAGTTAGTTCTGGGTTGCGCCAGTGCCGTCGCAGCGGAAGCAGCGATCCTGAAGCTGCGCAAAATGGAAGTGACTCGCATCCTGAGCGATAACTCCGCCCTGTTGACCGGCCTGTTGCTGGCCATCAGCATTCCCCCGTTCGCCCCGTGGTGGATGGTGGTATTGGGAACGGTGTTTGCGGTGATCATCGCCAAGCAGCTGTACGGCGGGCTGGGCCATAACCCGTTTAACCCGGCGATGATTGGCTACGTGGTACTGCTGATCTCCTTCCCGGTACAGATGACCAGCTGGCTGCCGCCGCATGAGATCGCCGCCACCGTCCCCGGCTTTATGGATGCCCTGCACGTTATCTTTACCGGCCACACCGCGCTGGGCGCAGATATGAACGCGCTTCGCATGGGCGTGGACGGCATCAGCCAGGCCACCCCGCTCGATACCTTCAAAACCTCCCTGCGTGCCGGACACAGCGTGGAGCAGGTGATGAAATCGTCTATTTACAGCGGCGTACTGGCGGGTGCTGGCTGGCAGTGGGTCAATCTGGCCTATCTGTTGGGCGGCGCGTTCCTGCTGCAACAGAAGGCAATCCGCTGGCATATTCCGGTGAGCTTCCTGGTGACGCTGGCCGTCTGCTCGACGCTCGGCTGGGTCATCTCACCTGAGTCACTGGCCAGCCCGCAGCTCCATCTGCTCTCCGGCGCGACCATGCTCGGGGCATTTTTTATTCTGACCGATCCGGTCACCGCGTCTACCACCAACCGAGGACGTCTGATTTTCGGCGCGCTGGCGGGCTTGCTGGTCTGGCTTATTCGCAGCTTTGGCGGTTATCCGGACGGTGTGGCATTTGCCGTGCTGCTGGCTAACATCACCGTTCCGCTCATCGACTACTACACGCGGCCACGCGTGTACGGTCATCGCTAAGGATCACGCCATGCTAAAAACAATGCAAAAACACGGCGTTACGCTGGCGATCTTCGCTGCCGCCCTCACCGGGCTGACCGCGCTGGTAAATGAACTGACGAAAACAACCATTGCAGAGCAGGCAATGAAGCAGCAAAAGGCGCTGTTCGATCAGGTGATCCCATCCGACTTCTACGATAATGACCTGCAAAAAAGCTGCTTTGTCGTGCAGGCTCCGCAGCTCGGTAAAGGACCCCATCGCATTTATATTGCCCGCAAGGGCGATAATCCCGTGGGTGCCGTCATGGAAGCCACCGCGCCGGACGGTTACTCCGGTGCGATTCAACTGCTGGTTGGCAGCGATTTTTCCGGCACCGTGCTGGGCACGCGCGTGACGGAACATCACGAAACGCCGGGCCTTGGCGACAAAATTGAAACACGCTTAAGTGACTGGATCTTACACTTCTCCGGAAAGATGATTCATGGCGAAGACGATCCTGCTTTCGCGGTGAAAAAAGATGGCGGCGAGTTTGACCAGTTCACGGGTGCCACGATTACCCCGCGCGCGGTGGTCAACGCCGTCAAGCGCGCCGGGCTGTATGCCGAAACGCTGCCCGCGCAGATCAATCATCTTTCCACCTGTGAGGAGTGACCATGAGCCAGGTTAAAGAGGTTATCGTCCAGGGTCTCTGGAAGAACAACTCCGCGCTGGTACAGCTGCTGGGGCTGTGTCCGCTGCTGGCGGTGACGTCTACCGCCACCAACGCGCTCGGGCTGGGGCTGGCGACCACGCTGGTGCTGACCCTGACTAACTTTTCCATTTCAGTTTTGCGCCGCTGGACGCCGTCGGAAATCCGTATTCCGATCTATGTCATGATCATTGCGTCGGTGGTCAGCGTGGTGCAAATGCTGATTAACGCCTACGCATTTGGCCTGTACCAGTCGCTCGGGATTTTCATTCCGCTTATCGTGACTAACTGTATTGTCGTAGGCCGCGCTGAAGCCTTTGCGGTGAAAAACAATCCGGCCATATCCGCGCTGGATGGTTTTTCCATCGGCATGGGCGCGACTGCCGCCATGTTCGTCCTCGGCTCTCTGCGTGAAATTTTGGGCAACGGTACGCTCTTCGACGGTGCGGACGCGCTGCTTGGCGGCTGGGCGAAGTCGCTGCGTATTGAGGTGTTCCATACGGACACTCCGTTCCTGCTGGCCATGCTGCCGCCTGGCGCCTTCATTGGCCTTGGGATGATGCTGGCGTTAAAATACCTGATTGATGAAAAACGTAAACGCCGCGCCGCTGAGCGCAGCGTACAGGAAGGGATCCCCGAGAAAGCAGTATGAATAAAGAGAAACGCATTGCGATCCTGACGCGCCTGCGCGATGAGAATCCTCATCCAACGACAGAGCTGAATTTTAACTCGCCGTTTGAACTGTTGATCGCGGTGCTGCTCTCTGCACAGGCGACGGACGTGAGCGTCAACAAAGCCACGGCCCTGCTCTACCCTGTCGCCAATACGCCGCAGGCCATGCTGGAGCTGGGCGTTGAAGGTGTGAAATCCTATATCAAGACCATTGGCCTGTTTAACAGCAAGGCCGAAAACGTCATTAAGACCTGCCGGATCCTGCTGGAGCAGCACGGCGGCGAAGTCCCGGAAGACCGCGCTGCGCTGGAAGCGTTGCCGGGCGTCGGGCGTAAAACGGCAAATGTGGTGCTGAACACGGCGTTTGGCTGGCCGACCATCGCCGTGGATACCCATATCTTTCGCGTCTCTAACCGCACCCGGTTCGCGCCGGGTAAAAACGTGGAAGAGGTGGAAGAGAAGCTGTTAAAAGTGGTCCCTGCGGAATTTAAGGTGGACTGCCACCACTGGCTGATCCTGCACGGACGGTATACCTGTATTGCCCGTAAGCCACGCTGCGGTTCCTGCATTATCGAAGATCTCTGCGAATACAAAGAAAAAGTCTATCCCTGAGCGTAAACCACCTTACTTCTTACCTGTTCAAGCCCTTAAAATTAACAAGGGCTCTGATATCTTCCCGATTGACCATAAATTGCCCTCTCTTTCTCCTTTACGCATTGTCGATTCTTCGGTCATTTAACACTCAAACAGGTTAATAGTTTTTTCATCACCAAAAATTTCTATACATCTGTGATCGCGATCACTCTGATAACCTGATGTTGGATTTTTGTTGTTAAAACCCGCCCACCCCCTTTGTCAGACAAGATTTCATCGATTCCACACCGCACATAAGACCAGTCATTTTTCAGAATATGGGCTATATCACTGCCAATCACCCAAAATAGCAGAACATATCGCCATACAGCCGTTGAACAGGGTCGTTTACAGTGAAAAAAACCATCAATTTTGAACGGATGAGATTTAACGCTGTATAACATTTGCATGAACCGATGATTATACCGCCAGAGTTATATGTAACAGATTATTACAAACGTATTGCCAGATGGGGCTGGATAGTGAACATTACCCGCCGTTTCCCCTCCCAATATAACTATAAAGCGGATGGACTACGGTCATCACGCTATGAACACCCCCGTTAATATGGGATGTAAAAAAAGAGGTATATGTGTCTACTGCAAACAATAAACCAACAGATGAGAGCGTAAGTCTTAACGCTTTCAAACAGCCTAAAGCGTTCTATCTCATTTTCTCGATCGAATTATGGGAACGTTTTGGCTACTACGGCCTGCAAGGGATCATGGCGGTTTACCTGGTTAAACAGCTGGGTATGTCTGAAGCTGATTCCATCACGCTGTTCTCTTCCTTCAGCGCCCTGGTGTATGGCCTGGTCGCTATCGGCGGCTGGTTAGGCGATAAAGTTCTCGGTACTAAACGAGTCATTATGCTGGGCGCCGTTGTTCTGGCGATTGGCTATGGGCTGGTTGCCTGGTCCGGGCACGATGCAGGTGTGGTTTACATGGGCATGGCTACCATCGCGGTAGGTAACGGCCTCTTCAAGGCGAACCCGTCTTCCCTGCTCTCTACCTGCTACAGCAAAGATGACCCACGTCTGGACGGTGCATTTACCATGTACTACATGTCCATCAACATCGGTTCCTTCTTCTCTATGCTGGCAACCCCATGGCTGGCCGCAAAATTCGGCTGGAGCGTAGCGTTTGCGCTGAGCTTCGTGGGTATGCTGATCACCGTTGTGAACTTCCTGTTCTGCCGTAGCTGGGTTAAAGACTATGGTTCAAAACCAGACTTCGAACCCGTGCACATGGGCAAACTGCTGGCAACCATCGTCGGCATCGTGATCCTTGCCGCTGTCGCCACCTGGCTGCTGCACAACCAGGGCGTTGCACGTGCCGTACTGGGCGTGGTTGCGCTGGGTATCGTGTTTATCTTCGCGAAAGAAGCCTTTGCGATGCAGGGTGCGGCACGTCGTAAGATGATTGTGGCGTTCATCCTGATGCTGGAAGCGATCATCTTCTTCGTTCTGTACAGCCAGATGCCAACGTCTCTGAACTTCTTCGCTATCCGCAACGTTGAGCACTCCATCCTTGGTATCGCGTTCGAGCCGGAGCAATATCAGGCCCTGAACCCGTTCTGGATCATGATTGGTAGCCCGATTCTGGCCGCTATCTATAACAAGATGGGCGACCGTCTGCCTATGCCGCACAAGTTCGCTATCGGTATGGTGCTGTGCTCTGGCGCGTTCCTGGTGCTGCCGCTGGGGACGAAATTCGCCACCGACGCGGGTATCGTGTCTGTTAACTGGCTGATCCTGAGCTATGCGCTGCAATCCATCGGTGAACTGATGATCTCCGGTCTGGGCCTGGCGATGGTTGCGCAGCTGGTCCCTCAGCGTCTGATGGGCTTCATCATGGGTAGCTGGTTCCTGACCACCGCTGGCGCGGCTATCATCGCAGGTAAGATTGCGAACCTGATGGCGGTACCAGACAACGTTACCGACCCGCTGGTTTCCCTGAATGTCTACGGCACCGTGTTCATGCAAATTGGTATCGCGACCGCCGTGATTGCCGTGCTGATGCTGCTGACCGCACCTAAACTGAATCGTATGACGCAGGACGACGACAAATCCGCTAAAGCGATCAAAACCGCGAACGCGTAATGTCATCGGGAAACGACTGAACAGAAGCCGCTAATTGATTAGCGGCTTTTTTTTTATCCGAACGCGCACTAACATAGCTGGAACCTCAGCAAAAAGGAGTTACCGATGAAACTGTTCTATAAACCGGGCGCCTGCTCTCTTGCTTCCCATATTACGCTTCGCGAGAGCGGTAAAGATTTCACGCTGGACGGCGTTGACCTGATGAAAAAGCGTCTGGAAAACGGGGATGACTTTTTTGCGATTAACCCAAAAGGCCAGGTTCCGGCCCTGCTGCTGGATGATGGCACCCTGCTGACCGAAGGGGTGGCGATTATGCAATTCCTGGCGGACAACGTACCGGATCGTCAGCTCCTTGCCCCCACCGGCAGCATTGCGCGTTATAAAACGCTGGAGTGGCTGAACTATATTGCCACCGAACTGCACAAAGGCTTTACGCCCCTGTTCCGCCCGGACACGCCGGAAGAGTACAAACCTACCGTGCGCGCGCTGCTGGAGAAAAAGTTGCAGTACGTTAACGACGCGCTGAAAGACGACCAGTGGATCTGTGGCTCGCGTTTCACCATCGCCGATGCCTATCTGTTTACCGTTCTGCGCTGGGCGCGCGCGGTTAAGCTGAACATGGAAGGATTAGACCATGTCGCATCGTATATGACGCGCGTGGCGGAGCGTCCTGCGGTGGCAGCGGCGCTGAAAGCGGAAGGGTTGAATTAACCGAGCGGCCTGGATTGCCGGGTGGCGCTGACGCTTACCCGGCCTATAAATTCCGTAGGCCCGTGCAAGCGCAGCGGCGCCGGGCGTTTTCTAAAGCTGCGTTGCGCTAAAATAGTGCTCCGGCTTCGCGATGCGATCCTGCGCCGCGACGACCTGGAGCTCATATTCCTGCATCGTCTTCGTCGCAATCATGATTTCATAAACGGCTGCGGTGACGTGCTCCAGCGCATCGCGCAGGCTCGCGCCCTGCAATAGCTTCACCAGCAGCAAACCGCTGGTCACATCCCCGACCCCGACAGGCTGACGTGCACCGAAATCCACCAGCGGTCGACTGATATGCCAGGCTTCATCCTTCGTCACCAGCAGCATTTCAAAACGGTCCTGGCTCAACCCTGCGCGTGCCAGGTGCTTAACCAGCACAATCTCTGGCCCCTGGGCGATCAGCTCACGAGAGGCGCTTACAGCCTCTTCTACGCTGTTGACCGGATGCTCGCACAGGATCTCAAGTTCAATCAGGTTGGGGGCAATAATATCGCTGGCGGGCAATGCATGACGGACATGAAACTCCGCAACGCCCGGCGCTACGATGCAGCCTTTTTCCGGATGTCCCATCACCGGATCGCAGAAATATTTCGCCGCGGGGTTTGCCGCTTTCACCTGGCGCACAATGCCGAGGATATGTTCCCCCTGCTCCGCCGAACCCAGATAGCCGCTCAGTACGGCATCGCAGCGTTTAAGCTGGTCGATATCCGCAATCCCCTGAACGATTTCCGTCAGATGCGACGGCGGCATTACGCAGCCGGTCCATTTACCGTACTGGGTGTGATTCGAGAACTGGACGGTATTGAGGGGCCAGACGTTAACGCCGAGGCGGCGCATCGGGAATTCCGCAGCGCTGTTGCCAGCATGTCCAAACACAACGTGGGACTGAATGGCGAGGATGTTCTTCATGTTGTACTTACCAAACCCTGTCAAAACAAAAGGGGCGTGGTTTCCCACGCCCCTGCATACTTTTAATTACTTCCAGCAGACCAGGCAGTAATTTTTCTTACCGCGACGCAGCAGCGTGTAGCGACCATAGAGACGGTCGTTCTCGGTAAAGGTGTATTCCGGATCGGCCTGTTTTTCGCCATTAATGGTGATCGCGTTAGAGGCGATGGTTTTACGCGCCTGACCGCGAGACGGCTGGAGCTCGGAGTCCACCAGCGCCTGCATCAGATCGGCGCCTTTTTCCATCTCAACCATCGGCACGCCATCCTGCGCCAGCTGTTCGAAATCCGCTTCGCTTAAATCGCTCAGGGTTCCGTTGAACAGGCTAGCCGTAATGCGCTTCGCCGCCGCCAGACCTTCTTCGCCGTGAACCAGTTTAGTCACTTCGTCCGCCAGCACGTACTGGGCGCGTGGTGCTTTACCGCTGTTCTTGTCTTCTTCTTCCAGCGCATTGATTTCTTCGATATCCATAAAGGTGAAGAACTTCAGGAAGCGATAAACGTCGGCATCCGCCGTGTTGATCCAGAACTGGTAGAACTTGTACGGGCTGGTTTTCTTCGGATCCAGCCATACCGCGCCGCCTTCGGTCTTACCGAACTTGGTACCGTCGGCTTTGGTGATCAACGGCACGGTCAGACCAAACACCTGATTCTGGTGGAGGCGACGGGTCAGATCGATACCGGAGGTGATGTTACCCCACTGGTCGGAACCGCCAATTTGCAGAGAGACGCCGTGCAGTTTGTTCAGGCAGGCGAAGTCATACCCCTGCAACAGGTTATAGGAGAACTCCGTGAAAGAGATACCCTGATCGTCACGGTTAAGACGCTGCTTTACTGCTTCTTTGTTAATCATCTGGTTAACAGAGAAGTGTTTGCCGATGTCACGCAGGAACGTCAGCACGTTCATGCCACCAAACCAGTCGTAGTTGTTCGCCGCAATCGCAGAGTTGTCACCGCAGTCGAAATCCAGGAACGGTGCAACCTGTTTACGGATCTTATCCACCCACTCCTGCACGGTGTCTTCGGTGTTCAGCTTACGCTCAGCGGCTTTGAAACTTGGGTCGCCAATCAGACCGGTCGCGCCGCCAACCAGTGCGACAGGCTTATGGCCGGCCATCTGGAAGCGTTTCAGGCATAACAATGGAACAAGATGCCCCAAATGCAAGCTGTCAGCGGTGGGATCGAAGCCGCAATAGAGCGCGATCGGGCCTTGCGCCAGTCGCTCTGCTAACGCTTCCTCGTCCGTCACCTGGGCCACGAGGCCCCGCTCTTGCAATTGTTTAATCAAGTTACTGCTTGCCATCAAATTCTCCATGTATAAACGACTGCACCTTTGCCGGTACACGACTTTTCGCCTGATGCGAAAGGACCATAGAATAAAGCGCCAGCGCGGTGTGCGCTAGCGCTTAAATCAACAAATTTTGGGGATTACGGGGCCAGTCTGTCGATTTTCCAGCCACCGTTGTCGCGCTGGTATAAAAAGCGGTCGTGCAGGCGGTGTTCACCGCCCTGCCAGAATTCCATCTGCTCAATGGGGATGCGGAACCCGCCCCAGAAACTCGGCAGCGGTACTTCACCCTGCTGAAACTTCTGTTTGAGTTCGAGGAATTTACTTTCCAGCACACCGCGGGCTGAGATTCGGCTGGACTGTTTAGAGACCCAGGCGCCGATCTGACTGTCGCGCGGGCGACTGTGGAAATATTTTACCACTTCGAGCGTAGAGAGGCGCTCCGCCTTGCCGGTGACCATCACCTGGCGCTCCAGCATATGCCACGGGAAGAGCAGGCTAATACGCGGATTATTTTCAAGGTGATGCGCTTTACGACTGCCAAGATTGGTGTAGAACACCAGCCCTTTCTCGTCATAATGCTTGAGAAGAACGATGCGTTGATACGGCTGACCATTTTCATCAACCGTGGCAACGACCATTGCCGTCGGGTCAGCCAGTTTCGCTTCGCAGGCCTGCTTCAGCCAGCGTTCAAAAAGCACCAGCGGTTCGGCGGGAAGATCCTGGCGGCGCAGACCGCCTTTGGTGTATTCACGGCGCAGATGCGCAATTTGCTGTAGTTCGTCGTTATCTGACATGGCGTTAGCTGAAAGTGAGATTGGGTGGCGCTATTGTGCGCGCCCCCTTCAAAAATCTCAACGCTTCGGATTTTCAAGCTGACAATTGTTCAGCACAATGCGGTCACGCTTGTAGACGGTGGCGCTGTCGCCTTTCGACCAGAAGACGTAGATCCCGTCTGAGTAGCGCGCACCGGAGGCCGACATTCCCTGCTTCAGCGTTAACAACTTATTGTCATAAACAAAGCTGGCTTCCTGATGCGGGTTGTTCAGCTTCACCGTCAGCGGTTTTTCATCACAACGATATTCCAGCGTATCGGTTTGCATACGCTCAACGAACTGGTTATAGACGCTGCATCCGGTCATAAGAAAAGGTACAGCAATGAGAAGAAGTTTTTTCATGGGCAGATTCCGAAGACTATCCTGGTCCTGGAGGGCCTAACCGCCCTCCTGTTTTTCCCTATTTTACGGGTTACGCCTCCCGCTGAATTTCAGTTAACTCTGATTATGGCGCGGGTTTGCGGGGAAAATGGCCCCAAGGACGCTCGCCTCCCGCGCACCGGTTACGGAGGGTAAATTCCCCGGCAGACCGGCAACCGTACGCCAGGCAAGCCAGGCGAAGGCCAGCGCTTCCATATCGTCTCCGCTGATCCCGGCTTCATCAGTGGTCGTGACTTCGGTGCCTGGCAGCAAGGCGGCGAGGCGTGCCATCACCAGCGGGTTGCGGCTTCCGCCTCCGCATACCAGCAAGCGCTCACATCCGCCGCTCAGCAACACCTGTTCAGAAATCGACACCGCGGTGAGCTCCGTCAGCGTAGCCTGCACATCCTGAGGCGCAAGGCCGGGGAAGCGCGCCAGCTGACGTTCAAGCCAGCCGTAGTTGAAATATTCCCGCCCCGTGCTTTTCGGCGCGGGCAGAGCAAAGAAAGGATCGCTTAACAGGGTTTGCAGCAAGGGAAGGATCACTTTCCCCTGGCTGGCCCACTGCGCGTCTTTGTCGTAGGCTTTGCCGCTCTGACGCCAGATCCAGGCATCCATCAGCATATTACCGGGTCCGGTATCGTACCCCCGCACGGGCTGCCCGGGAATAAGCATCGACAGGTTGGCGATCCCGCCGATGTTCAGGACCATCCTGCGCTCTACCGGGTGCGCCAGCAGCGCCTGATGAAATGCCGGAACCAGCGGCGCCCCCTGCCCGCCGAGGGCCATATCGCGACGACGGAAATCACCCACCACCGTCACGCCGGTTTTTGCCACAATCTGGTTGTTATCGCCAATTTGCATCGTGTGCGGCGCCTCGCCGACAGGTTCATGCCAGACGGTCTGCCCATGGCAACCTATTGCCACGATATCCTGCGGGTGGAGTCTTTCCTGCTGCATCAGGGCCAGTACCGCCTCAGCAAACAGCGCCCCCAGACGCACATCCAGTTGGCCCAGTTGGGAAAGCGTCAGCTGTTGTCCCTGGCAGATGTTCAGGATCTCTTCTTTTAACGAGACAGGAATAGGCCAGGTCAGGCTTGCCTGCTGCGCCACCATGTTTTCATCAATGGCGGCCAGAACGACATCCACACCGTCAAGACTGGTACCAGACATCACACCGATATAGCGACCCGATTTCATGCGCTTTCCTTACGTTACATGGGCTAAGTGCAAACACTCCATCATAAATAACGCGGCTTTGCTATGCGGTGATAATATTTTTTAACAATCTCAGACCTGTAGCACAGACGGTTTTTGTTTATGTCCCGTTAAGCCCTGCTGAAGTAAAATTTATCTATTCGGCATGCAAAGATATGAACTGTGGTCAGGAATGCCATATAATTTAGCCATAACGGATGCCCCAACCGGGCGTTTTTTGGTGAACAGGAGAGTCAAATGATTTTACGTGTACTGGGCGTTTCGCTGATTGGTTTAACACTGGCGGGTTGTGTGAATGACAGTTCACTCTCCGGCGACGTATATAGTGCTTCTGAAGCTAAACAGGTACAGAACGTGACATACGGTACTATCGTTAATGCCCGTCCTGTTCAGATTCAGGGTGGCGATGACACGAACGTGGTGGGCGCAATCGGTGGTGCTGTGCTGGGTGGTTTCCTGGGTAATACCATTGGCGGCGGCACCGGACGTTCTCTGGCTACCGCAGCGGGCGCAGTTGCAGGCGGCGTAGCGGGTCAGGGCGTTCAGGGTGCGATGAACAAAACTCAGGGCGTTGAGCTGGAAATCCGTAAAGACGATGGCAGCACCATTATGGTTGTGCAGAAACAGGGTAACACCCGCTTCTCTGCTGGCCAGCGTGTTGTACTGGCAAGCAACGGCAGCCAGGTTACCGTCTCCCCGCGCTAATATCCTGATGGATGTGGTCTGTTCAGACCGCATCCATTTAACAAAATCATCGTCTCCAACAATATATTTGCACAATACATTCACACGGTGAATTATTCATTTCATCTATTTTTGTCCGTGCGCAAAGTATTTTTTATTTCCCTCACTTAAACTCTTCGCAATCTCTTTTCTTTTTTAATTTTTAAATTCTCTATGCTTGCGATCTGTCGATTTGTAAAGAACCGCTTTGTGGCCTTCGCGCTTGGATGCATTGTTATCATTGCCGTATTACAAGCTTTTTTTATAAAACTTGTTGAATGGGTTCCTTCGTTTTCACCTTTGTTTTTCCCTACGCTGACGATATTTCTTCTGGTGTTTCATCTGTTTATTGCCTGTTTTATGGCAATGAAATACTGGTGCGACAGAAGGCGATTATATCTTGTTCCCATTGCCCTGGCCTTTGCCGGCTCAGCGTTATTGATGGTGGGGACTCTGTCCAGCTTCCCGGCCTGGCTTGATCTCTATCAGTTCAACGTGGCGAACTATAATGACGCCATGATTTTCTATATGTTCCGCCACTTTTTAATGGCGGTGCTGATAATCATCTCGGCATTGCTGTATACCCTGCGTACGTCCGCTCTCTCACGAAGCACCCACATCGGTATCGTTGTCGGCGCCTCGCTCTTTACGGGCAGTATGCTTGGGCTGGCATTGTTCTATTCCAGCCATTCAACCCTGCTCACACTGGACCTGGTAGACAATGAAACCCGACAGTTTATGGTTCTCTGGAGCCAGGCGATTAATATTATTTTGATCGTCCTGTGGGTAGTAACGTTAATCACCCTGATGGCCATTACCCGCGTGAGAAATTTGTTTTGGGTCGGCGGCAATTTTTTATGCGTCTGTTATATCGTCACCCTGCTCATGCTATTGTTAGGCGGACACGCTGAAGATATTTCATGGTACCGGGCACGGTTATTCGAAACTGTCGCTACATTAATCATTATCTTCATCTTACTTTCCGATGTATTTAATTTGTATCGTGACTCGCATGTAAAATATCAGCAGTCTTATCAAAACTCGATCCGCGATCCCCTCACCCGTCTGTATAATCGTAGCTATTTCTATGATTCATTAAACCACGCGCTGAGTACAGCAACCCTGGCGCACCCGGTATCGGTGATCGTGAGCGATCTTGACCGTTTCAAACGCATTAACGACTGCTACGGCCATTTGCAGGGGGATAAGGTTTTACAGTTTGTCTCAAACCTGTTGACCGATTCAGTGCGACCGCAGGATATCGCAGCGCGGATCGGCGGCGAAGAATTTGTGCTCATGCTGACAAATACCCCTTCCGATCTTGCGCAACAGGTTGCCGAACGCATACGTCTCAAATTGAGCGGTTTCGACAACGTTAGCAGCGGCGGTTATCTCCCGGAACCGATAACTATCAGTATGGGGGTATTCACCGCCACCTCGCCGGAGACCAGCGCTGAAACCTGTGTGGAAAGCGCGGATAAAGCCATGTACGAGGCAAAAGAGACGGGCCGCAACCGGGTGGTGGTGTTCAGAACATGACAGAGGCCTTGCACCAGCAAGGCCTGTGAATAATGTCAGTCGCGCGACTGTAAATCGTGGATGTTTTGCTCAAGACGGGCGATGAGTCCGATCAGCATTTCCAGCTCAGCGGGGGAAATACCGGCCAGGATCTCCCCTCGCGTTTTACTGATGACGGTTTCCATCTCAGTGATAATCGGGGCCGCTTTTTCCGTCAATTTGATCCGCTTGGCGCGACGGTCGCTGGCGCAGGTTTGTCGGGAGATGAGTCCCTTCTCTTCCAGCTGGTCAAGGGTACGCACCAGAGACGGCTGCTCAATTCCAATCGCTTTTGCCAGTTGGATCTGTGACTGATCGGGCGGGAGCTGATGAATGTTATGCAGCGTAACCCAGTGCGTCTGCGTAAGTTCCAGAGGTTTCAGGCGATGGTCAATCAGAGCACGCCAGATGCGTACCAACCTTGCCAGATCAGAACCTAATGGCGATTCCAATTTCATCTCCTTATAATTAGCTTGCTAAGTGATTATAGTGATTTTAGAATAGTTTGCAGTATTTGTATTGCCAAAACAAATGCAATCACGGTATTCATCATTCCTTAAAGGATGATTTACACTGAATGGTAATGCGCCATCGCATTGAAATCTGCCAATGTGGCCCTCATTCCACCGCAAAGGATCGCTGCTTGTGACGTTGTTTTCCTTCTCCGCAGGGTTGCCCCTCCAGGATTTGATTGTTGGCGCATCGGTCTACTTTCCGCCACTGTTTAAAGCCGTGATGGTCGGTTTTGTAATCTGGCTCATTACGCATCGTCTGCTGCGCGACTGGATGTATTCTGGTGAAATCTGGCACCCGATGTTAATGGATCTCTCCCTATTTACCCTCTCCGTCTGTCTTGGCCTTGCCGTGTTAACCGTGTGGTGAGAATAGCATTGAAAACGTTAAAATATTTTTCCACTCTTTTCGTTTTAGCGCTGGCGGTGATGGCCGGCTGGTGGCTCTGGAATTATTACATGCAGTCGCCCTGGACGCGTGACGGCAAGATCCGCGCGGAACAGGTCAGCATCACGCCACAGGTGTCCGGCAGTATCAGCGCGCTTCTGGTGAAGGACAACCAGTACGTTCATGCGGGCGATGTGCTATTCCGTATCGATGAGACCCCTTTCCACATTGCGGTGCTTAATGCCCAGGCGCAGCTCGCAAAAGCTCAATCAGATCTGGCAAAAGCCAATAACGAAGCCGAACGCCGCCGCCATCTGTCGAGAAATTACATCTCTGCGGAAGATCTCGATACCGCCAATATCAATGTAAAAGCCATGCAGGCCAGCCTGAAGGTTGCAGAGGCAACGCTGAAACAGGCCGAGTGGCAACTGACCCAGACCGTGGTCAAAGCCCCGGTGGATGGATGGATCACGAGCCTGTCTACCCGTGTGGGTGATTACGCCACCACAGGCCAGCCGGTCTTCGCCCTGGTCGATAGCCACTCTTTCTATGTTGTAGGTTATTTTGAAGAGACCAAGCTGCGCCATATCCGCGAGGGTGCGCCTGCCCGGATCACGCTTTACAGCGGCGCAGAAACGTTACAGGGTCACGTTAGCAGCATAGGTCGGGCAATATACGATCAGAGCGTGGAAACCGATTCTGGCCTGGTGCCTGACATCAAACCCAACGTCCCGTGGGTGCGCCTGGCTCAGCGGGTGCCTGTTCGCGTCGAGTTTGATCAGCTGCCGAAAGACATTACCCTGGTCTCTGGCACAACCTGCACCGTCGCCATCGGATCGCGATGATGAACCTGGGGGCTTTCTCCTGGCGCAATACGCCGTGGATAAAAGCGACACGGCCGCAGTGGCGTTACGCGCTGCGCAACGGCATCGCCATGTGCCTTGCGCTTACGGTTGCCTATTATCTGAATCTGGATGAGCCTTACTGGGCGATGACCTCTGCGGCGGTCGTCAGCTTCCCTACCGTCGGGGGCGTTATCAGTAAAAGCCTCGGGCGCGTGGCGGGTAGCCTGCTGGGGGCAACCGCCGCACTGCTTCTTGCCGGCCATACCCTGAACGATCCCTGGCTCTTTCTGTTAAGCATGTCGGCATGGCTGGGGCTGTGTACCTGGGCCTGCGCCCATTTTACCAATAACGTTGCCTATGCGTTTCAGCTGGCGGGTTACACCGCGGCCATTATCGCCTTTCCGGTCGTCAACGTGCTGGACACCACCGAGCTGTGGGATATCGCCCAGGCACGCGTGTGTGAAGTGATGGTCGGCATTCTGTGCGGGGGCGTCATGATGATGATCCTGCCCAGTACCTCAGATGGCACTACGCTTATCACCGCCCTTAAAACGATGCACGCACGTTTGCTGGAACATGCCAGCCTGCTCTGGCAGCCTGACAGCAGCGATGACATCCGCCTCGCGCACGAAAAGGTCATCGGCCAGATCCTGACCATGAACCTGTTGCGCATCCAGGCTTTCTGGAGCCACTACCGTTTTCGTCGCCAGAACACGCTTCTGAACTATTTACTGCACCAGCAATTGCGGATGACGAGCGCGATCTCAAGCCTTCGCCGGATGTTGCTGAACTGGCCTGCACCGCCAGCCCATACCCGGGAGATTATCGAGGCGCTGCTCGCCGCTCTTGCGCGTCCGGATGCCGATATCTATACCGTGGCCCGCATTATCGCGCCGCTCGCCCCAACGGATGAATATGACTACAGGCACCGTGCCTTCTGGCAGCGTCTGAACTATTTCTGCCGCCTGTATCTGCGCAGCAGCCGCTGGTTAAAAGCCGTCGAGAATGCCACGCCCGTCACCGAATTTTCCGTTCCCGGTAGTCCTGCTCTGGCGCGCCATACCGACGCAATGGAGGCGCTGTGGAGCGGTTTTCGTACGTTTTGTGCGTTGACGGCCGTGGGCGCATGGGCCATCACCACGCAATGGGATGCGGGCAGTGCGGCCCTGACGCTTGCGGCAATCAGCTGCGTGCTCTATTCCGTCGCCGCTTCCCCCTTTAATTCCCTGACGCTTCTGCTGCGTACGCTGGTACTGCTGTCGCTATTCAGCTTCGTGGTGAAATTTGGTTTGATGGTGCAGATAACCGACCTCTGGCAATTTCTGCTGTTTCTCTTCCCGCTATTAACCACCATGCAGTTGCTCAAACTGCAAATGCCTAAACTGGCCGGTCTGTGGGGTCAGTTGATTGTTTTTATGGGCTCATTTATCTCTGTAACGAATCCACCGGTTTACGATTACGCTGATTTTCTCAACGACAACCTGGCGAAGATCCTCGGCGTGGGGCTGGCGTGGCTGGCTTTCGCTGTGCTACGCCCGGGCTCGGACGCGCGTAAAAGCCGCAGGCATATTCGGGAGTTGCGCAGGGGTTTTGTCGATCAGCTGAGCCGCAGGCCGCATCTGCGCGAAAGCGAGTATGAATCCCTGGTTTACCATCATGTCAGCCAGCTGAACAACAGCCAGGATTCACTCTCCCGTCGCTGGCTGCTGCGCTGGGGCGTGGTGCTGTTAAACTGTTCGCACGTGGTGTGGCAACTGCGCGCCTGGGAGACGCGTTCCGATCCGCTGTCGCAGGTCCGTGATAACTGTATTTCCATGCTCCGAGATGTGATGAGCGAGCGCGGGGTGCAGCAGCGCCCCCTGAGCGTCACGCTCGCCGAGCTTCAGCGTATTTGCGACGCGCTGGCGCACCATCATCAGCCTGCGGCCCGCGATCTGGCGTCCATTATCTGGCGGCTGCACTGCTCCCTGTCACAGCTTGAACAGGCGCCGCCACCCGGAACGATTGGCGATCAGATCACCCCGCAGGCATAGCGCGCCCCGCCGCCGCCAAGCGGTTTAGGCTGATCGGACATGTTATCGCCGCCCACGTGGACCATCAGCGCCTTGCCTTTGACCTCGTCAAGCTTTTTAAGTCGTGGCGCCACAACCGGATCGGTGGCTTTACCATCGTTATTTACCACCAGCACCGGCAGATCGCCGAGGTGCCCCATCCCTTCCGGGCCTTCATGCTTACCGGAGTTGTGCGGGTCGAGATGCCCCCCTGCGGCTTCCGCAGCTGTTGGTTTCCCCTCTTTCATCGCGGGTTGACAGCTGCCTTTGGCATGAACGTGAAAACCATGTTCGCCGGGTGGAAGAGCCTTGAGATCGGGAGCAAATTCCAGCCCTTTATCGGTTTCGGTGATTTTCACCGTCCCGATGGACTGGCCTACCCCCTGAGAAGTGACGAGATTCATTTCAACGTCCTCGCTGGCTGCATGCGCACCTGCGCAAACAACCAGCGTGACCATTGCCAGAGCAAAACGCTTCATAAGACCTCCACGGGTTATTTTTTGCACCTTAAGTCTATACCAGCGGCGCAGATTTCACCGGAAAGTCAGGTTCAGGCGTGCTCAGGGTACGTCGTAGCCCAGCGCCGCCTTGCGGATGCGGAACCACTGCTGACGCGTCATATCCAGCTCCTCAGCCACAAGCGCAGCGCGGACGCGCTCAATTTTGCCGGAGCCAATAATTGGCAGCGGTTTAGACGGCAGGCGCAGGATCCAGGCGTAAACCACCTGCTCGATACTCTCCGCATTCAGTTCGCGCGCCACCGTTTCAAGCTCGTTACGCAGCGGCTGGAATGCCTCATCGTTAAACAGGCGACCGCCTCCCAGACAGGACCATGCCATTGGACGGATGCGCAGCTGTTGCAGTTGGTCGAGCGTGCCATCCAGCAGCAGCGGCTGATGAACAGGCGAGATCTCCACCTGATTCGTCGCCAGCGTAAACGGCAGGCGAGACTGCAATAGCGCAAACTGTGCCGGGGTGAAGTTAGACACGCCAAAATGGCGCACTTTGCCGCTCTGGTGAAGCGTCAGGAAGGCTTCCGCGACCTCATCCGCATCCATCAACGGATCGGGTCGGTGGATCAGCAGCAGGTCGATACGATCGGTGGCCAGGTTAATCAGTGACTGCTCGGCGCTTTTAACGATATGCGCGCTGTCAGTGATGTAATGCCCAAGCGCATGCTCCGGTTTTGCTGTGGTGGCAATACCGCATTTGGTCACAATCTCCATACGTTCACGCAGCGCCGGCGCACGCTTCAGCGCTTCGCCAAAGGCAGCCTCGCATTGATAGCCGCCATAAATATCAGCGTGATCGACGGTGGTGATCCCGAGATCGAGATGCTCTTCTATAAAGTCCGCCAGCTGGACCGGAGACATATTCCAGTCCATAAGGCGCCAGTAGCCCATAACAAATCGGGAGAATTCCGGGCCCTGCGGGGCAAGGGTAATACGCTGAACCATAACATTTTCCTCAAGGAAGTCATGTCACCAGTATACGCAATTACCCTGCTAAAACAGTGAAGGTTGCTGAGGTTCTTCGCTTTCAACCGCTTTGTTTGCACGAATTTTACGCAGCAGACGCTGTCGACAGAGCCGTAAGACCTCCTGCTTTTGCGCGTCGCTGAAATTTTGCCAGTTAAAACGTTCATCGCGCGTGCGCATGCAGCCACGACAGTATCCTCGTTCATCTACCTGGCAAATACCCCGGCACGGGCTCTGGACAGGGAAAAACTCCAGTTGCTCTGCCACACCTACCTCCAGAACGTCATTATTCCCTACAGTGAAGACCCTAAATGGCTTGCATGCAAGGATGTGCGCCACAAACAGAGCATTAAGGTTTCGCTAATCTTCCCTTCTTATACTCGCCGCATTGATATAACGAATGGTCTGGTCATCATGTGGTTCACTAAAAAGTTACACTGTAACGATATAAAATTTACTCTGGGCTGTGCACTTTTCTTCACCGTACTGAATGCATTGTTTATCCAGCGCAGCTGGTCAATCATTGCGCCTGCACATCTGCACGATCTCCTGTTTGCTGCCAGCGTGCCGCTGGTGCTGTTCTGCGGCTGGGTGATTGTCTTCAGCCTGCTGAATATTCCCTTTATTCGCAAGCCGCTCATGATTGTCCTGACCCTGGGATGCGCCGCCGCAACCTGGTTTATGTATACCTATGGCACGGTTATCGATCAGAACATGATTGTGAACGTGTTCGAAACTAATTCCCAGGAAGCGACTGCCCTGGTGACGCCGCAGATGATCCTGTGGCTGGTCGTTGCGGGTCTGGTTCCATCGATTATTTTAGCCCTGACGCGCATTCGCACCGGAAAATGGTGGTATGCCCTCCTGACGCGTGTCGCCGCTATGCTGGGTGCGCTGCTGGTGATCATCCTGGTCGCGGCGGTGTTTTATAAAGACTATGCTTCTCTGTTCCGCAATAACAAAAGCATCGTCAAAATGGTTACCCCGGCGAATTACGTGAGCGCCGTGGTGAAATACAGCAAAATGCGCTGGTTTGCCGGCGACCAGACGCTGGTCCGCATTGGCGAGGATGCTCATAAAGGCGCGCTGATTTCCAGCCAACGCAAGAAAACCGTGCTGATTGTGGTGGTGGGCGAAGCCTCCCGCGCCGCAAACTACTCGTTAAATGGTTACCCGCGTGAAACCAACCCCGAGCTGAAAAAGCAGGATGTCATCAACTTCCCCCAGGCCTCCTCCTGTGGCACGGAAACCGCCGTTTCCGTCCCCTGCATGTTCTCCGGCATGACGCGGAAAAAATATGACGCGGACCTCGCCCATCACCAGGAAGGTCTGCTCGATGTACTTAACCATGCCGGTTTCAACCTGCTGTGGCGCGACAACGACGGCGGGTGTAAAGGCGCCTGCGACCGCGTGCCGCACACGGACATGACCCAGTGGAAACTGGATCAGTTCTGTAAGGACAAATCCTGTATCGACGACGTCAACCTCTACCGTCTGGACAACGTACTGGATGGAATAAAGCAGGATACGGTTCTGGTTATTCATCTGATGGGCAGCCACGGTCCGGCCTACTACAACCGTTATCCGGACAGCTTTCGCAAGTTCACCCCAACCTGCGATACCAATGAAATTCAGGATTGCGATCATCAGTCGCTGATCAATACCTATGACAACTCGATTTTGTATACCGACAGCGTGGTCAGCCGAACCATCGACGCGCTAAAAGCCCGGCAGGCCAACATGAACACGGCGCTCATTTACCTCTCCGATCACGGTGAATCGCTGGGTGAAAGCGGAATTTACCTGCACGGTACGCCGTATATGCTGGCCCCGGAGCAGCAAACGCATATTCCGTTTATGTTCTGGCTCTCCCCGGATTATGCGAAAAACTTCGGCGTAAACACGGTTTGCCTGCGTGACCATGCCGCAAAAGAGGCGGTTTCACAGGACAATTTATTCGCCACCGTTCTGGGCATGATGGACGTGAAATCAGCGGTTTATCAACCGCAGCTGGATATTCTGTCGCAATGTCGTCGCTAAGCGTGCTTGCATTAGACCGAACGGTCTATTAGAGTAAGGGCATGAGCAGACACACTGAACACGATACACGAGAACATTTGCTGGCTACCGGCGAGCGCCTTTGCATGCATCGCGGGTTTACCGGTATGGGGCTGAGCGAGTTGTTAAAAACCGCTGAAGTACCTAAGGGATCGTTTTATCACTATTTTCGATCCAAAGAGGCGTTCGGCGTTGCCATGCTGGAGCGGCACTACGCCAGCTACCATCAGCGCCTGGCAACCCACTTCGCCAGCGGTGAAGGTGACTACCGGGATCGTGTTCTGAACTACTATCAGGAAACGCTGACGCAGTTCTGTCAGCAGGGCATCATCAGCGGCTGCCTGACGGTAAAACTGTCTGCCGAAGTGTGCGATCTCTCCGAAGATATGCGCACCGCAATGGATAAAGGGGCCAGCGGCGTTATTGCCCTGTTGGCTCAGGCGCTGGAGAGCGGGCGCAATGAAAAAACGCTCTCCTTCTCCGGCGATCCGCTCACGCAGGCACAGGTGCTCTATTCCCTCTGGTTAGGCGCCAACCTGCAAGCAAAAATGTCTCGCAGCGCCGTGCCGCTCGAAAGCGCGCTGGCGCATGTGAAAAACTGTATTACCGCGCCTGGCGTGTAGCCGGCGTTTTTATTTACCCTTTTACTAGTCGACTGGTCTACTCAGGAGCCGTTATGTCCGCTGAAAAGCTGTTTACCCCACTGAAAGTGGGTGCCGTTACTGCCCCAAACCGCGTGTTTATGGCCCCACTTACCCGTCTGCGCAGCATCGAGCCGGGCGATATCCCAACGCCATTGATGGGTGAGTATTACCGCCAGCGCGCCAGCGCGGGCCTGATTATCTCCGAAGCCACGCAGATTTCTGCTCAGGCAAAAGGCTACGCCGGTGCACCGGGTCTGCACAGCCCGGAACAGATCGCCGCGTGGAAAAAAATCACCGCAGGCGTGCATGCTGAAGATGGCCGTATTGCGGTTCAGCTGTGGCACACCGGTCGTATCTCACACAGCAGCATCCAGCCTGGCGGTCAGGCGCCGGTTTCTGCCTCTGCCCTGAACGCCAATACCCGCACTTCCCTGCGCGATGAAAACGGTAATGCGATCCGCGTCGACACCACCACGCCACGCGCGCTGGAGCTGGACGAGATCCCGGGTATCGTGAATGATTTCCGTCAGGCCGTCGCCAACGCCCGGGAAGCGGGCTTCGACCTGGTTGAGCTTCACTCTGCGCACGGTTACCTGCTGCATCAGTTCCTGTCCCCGTCTTCCAACCAGCGTACCGACCAGTACGGCGGCAGCGTTGAAAACCGCGCGCGTCTGGTGCTTGAAGTGGTGGATGCTGTCTGTAATGAGTGGAGCGCAGACCGCATTGGTATTCGTGTCTCCCCGATCGGTACTTTCCAGAACGTCGACAACGGTCCGAACGAAGAAGCAGACGCGCTGTATCTGATTGAAGAGCTGGCGAAACGCGGTATCGCCTATCTGCACATGTCCGAGCCGGACTGGGCAGGTGGCAAGCCTTACAGTGAAGCCTTCCGTCAGAAAGTGCGCGAGCGCTTCCACGGCGTGATTATCGGGGCGGGTGCGTATACGGCAGAGAAAGCCGAGGATTTGATCGGTAAAGGCCTGATCGACGCAGTGGCCTTTGGCCGTGACTACATTGCTAACCCGGATCTGGTTGCCCGTTTGCAGAAGAAAGCCGAACTGAACCCGCAGCGCCCTGAAAGTTTCTATGGCGGCGGCGCGGAAGGTTATACCGACTACCCTTCACTGTAATCCCGCTTTGTACATTGATAGCGGCGACCTTTCGCCGCTATACTAAAACATCGTTTCTGTTCAAAAAGATAATCCATTCCACTGGTTAATGAGGAAATTATGCGCCTACTTCACACCATGCTGCGCGTTGGCGACCTGCAACGTTCCATCGATTTCTACACTAACGTTCTGGGCATGAAGCTGCTGCGCACCAGCGAAAATCCGGAATATAAATACTCCCTGGCGTTTGTCGGTTACGGCCCGGAATCTGATGAAGCGGTCATCGAGCTGACCTACAACTGGGGCGTGGACAGCTACGAGCTGGGTACAGCTTACGGCCACATCGCGCTGGAAGTGGATAACGCCGCCGAAGCCTGCGAACGTATCCGCAGCAATGGCGGTAACGTCACCCGTGAAGCCGGTCCGGTTAAAGGCGGTACCACCGTAATTGCGTTTGTGGAAGATCCGGACGGTTATAAAATCGAACTGATCGAAGCCAAAGACGCTGGTCGCGGCCTGGGCAATTGATCCCGCAGGGCGCACTTTGCGCCCGTTGTTTTGCTGCATCCCCTCTCAAAATTTGCCATAATGCGCACTGCTTTTTCCCCCTTGTAAGAGACCCTGATGTCCGATAACGCTCAATTTACCGGTCTGTGCGACCGTTTTCGTGGTTTTTATCCCGTTGTCATTGATGTTGAAACAGCCGGATTTAACGCTAAAACCGATGCGCTGCTTGAGATTGCCGCCATCACGCTGAAGATGGATGAACAGGGCTGGCTTGTACCGGACACCACGCTGCATTTCCACGTTGAACCCTTTGAAGGGGCAAACTTACAGCCAGAGGCGCTGGCCTTTAACGGTATCGATCCGACAAACCCGCTGCGCGGGGCGGTAAGCGAATACGAGGCGCTGCACGCCATTTTCAAAATGGTGCGCAAAGGCATGAAAGAGAATGACTGTAGCCGCGCCATTATGGTGGCCCACAATGCCACCTTTGATCACAGCTTCACTATGGCTGCCGCCGAGCGTGCCTCGCTCAAGCGTAATCCATTCCATCCGTTTGTGACCTTCGACACCGCCGCGCTGAGCGGCCTGGCGCTGGGGCAAACCGTGCTCTCTAAAGCCTGCATCACGGCGGGTATTGCGTTTGACGGCACCCAGGCGCATTCCGCGTTATACGACACCGAGCGTACGGCGGAGCTGTTCTGTGAGATCGTCAACCGCTGGAAACGTCTCGGCGGCTGGCCGCTGCCGATGGGCGACGAGGCCGATCTTCAATCGTAGGTTGGGTAATCAATAGCCCCACAGGACAAAAAAAAGCGACCAACATAATGTGGTCGCTTTTTTATATCCGCAGAAAACTTACTCTGCGTCCGGCTCTTCGGTTTTATACTTCGCCGCAGTCTCTTTGATCAGCTGTTGCAGTTCGCCGCGCTGATACATTTCAATCAGGATGTCGCATCCGCCGACCAGTTCACCATCAACCCACAGCTGTGGGAAGGTCGGCCAGTTGGCGTATTTTGGCAGTTCAGCGCGAATGTCCGGGTTTTGCAGGATATCAACGTAAGCAAAACGCTCACCACAGGCGGACAGCGCCTGAACCGCTTGCGCGGAGAAGCCGCAGCTTGGCAGCTTCGGAGAACCTTTCATGTACAGGAGAATCGGGTTTTCAGCGATCTGGCGCTGAATTTTTTCAATAGTGGAGCTCATGTCTTGCTTCCTTTAACTTCTGTTACGGCATCAGTCTGACATTGTAGCGGGTCAGGCCGACATCGGAAAATAACATTTTTGTCACGTCTAATTATTTTATCGCTTATCGCATAAAGTTGCATTGCTAATGTCGTTTATCCCCAGACGGGGTGCGGTTTTGCTTAAGGAGCGAACAGGAGTGCGTCAGAATGGTGAATTTTTTTGCACTTGCTAACGAAACATAATTTTTGAATGAAAAATGCTATTAACTTCTTCTGATTTTATGGATTAGAATCGACAGGTTTTGTAAATCTCACGCGGGTATGCATTGTGGCCTGCATTTATCAGGGGACTGCCCAGTGGCGCGGATAACTAAAATCTCGATGACGCTCTGTGCTTTACTGTTTACCACACTCTCATTTACGCCAGCGGCGAACGCCTCTGAACAGGCGCGGCATTCTGCTGTACAAAAATCGCATCTGGCAAAAACCACAGAACGTAAGAAAAAAACCACCAGTAAAACAGTAAAGAAGAAAACCACCGCTCAGACCAAAAAGACCGCCTCCAGTAAACCCAAAACTCTCCGTTCCGGCACGCACAAAACCACCCGCACGACCGCCAGCCTGGTGAATGAAAAATGCACCGTGCGCAAAGGCCATAAAACGAAATGCGCAAAAGTGACGAAGCTGGCTGACGTGCATAAAGCGCGTATGCAGAAAGCGCAAAAAACGGCGATGAACAAACTGATGGGGCAAATAGGTAAACCGTATCGCTGGGGTGGCACCTCTCCGCGCACCGGTTTTGACTGTAGTGGGCTGGTTTATTATGCCTATAAAGATCTGGTGAAGTTTCGCATTCCACGCACCGCCAATGAGATGTACCATCTGCGCGACGCCGCGCCTGTAAACCGTGGCGAACTGCAAAATGGCGACCTGGTGTTCTTCCGCACCCAGGGACGCGGTACGGCCGATCACGTTGGGGTGTATGTGGGTAACGGTAAATTTATCCAGTCACCGCGCAGCGGTCAGGACATTCAGATCACCTCTCTCAGCGAAGATTATTGGGTGCGCCACTATGTGGGTGCGCGCCGCGTGATGACGCCAAAAACCATTCGCTAAACCCTGCCGTGCCGCCTCCATGGCAGGGTAAGTTCCTCTTTTGCATACCCTTTCAATTTGCTATTCTGTCCTTGTTGTCTGTAGGGTTATTGGCAACGTATAAAACTATAAGGAGAGAAGCAATGTCGTTCGAATTACCTGCACTACCGTATGCAAAAGACGCCCTGGCCCCGCACATTTCCGCGGAAACCCTGGAGTACCATTACGGCAAGCATCACCAGACCTATGTCACAAACCTGAACAATCTGATCAAGGGCACCGATTTTGAAGGCAAAACGCTGGAAGAGATCGTGCGCAGTTCAGACGGCGGCGTATTCAACAACGCCGCACAGGTGTGGAACCACACCTTCTACTGGCACTGCCTGGCCCCCAATGCAGGCGGAGAACCTACCGGTGAGCTGGCGGCAGCGATTAACGCCGCGTTCGGCAGTTTCGCGGATTTTAAAACGAAGTTTACTGACGCAGCCGTTAAAAACTTTGGCTCCGGCTGGACCTGGCTGGTAAAAGAGGCTGATGGCAAACTGGCTATCGTTTCCACTTCTAATGCGGGTACCCCTCTGACCACCAGCGCCACGCCGCTGATGACCGTGGACGTATGGGAACACGCCTATTACATTGATTACCGTAATGCGCGCCCGAACTACCTGGAACACTTCTGGGCACTGGTTAACTGGGAATTTGTTGCGAAGAACTTCGCCGCGTAAGAGACACGCAGAAGGGGCAGCCCTTCTGCGTTTTTGTTTATTCCGCCGTACACACCGCTTCAGGCTGTTTACGACCAGACATCATCACCAGCAGCAGGCCGAGTGCAGCAATGATCGCCCCCATCACCGGCACAAAACTGTAACCCAAACCACCGGAGATCACCGCCCCGCCCGCTGCGGCCCCCAGCGCATTGCCCAGGTTAAACGCACCGATATTCACCGACGAAGAGAGCCCCGGCGCTTCGTGCGCAACGCGCATTACGCGCATCTGCAACGGTGGCACCACGGCAAAGGTTGCGGCGCCCCACACCACCATGGCAATCGCGGCACCCACTTCGTTACGCGCCAGCCACGGAATCGCCACCATGATGACAATCAGCAGCGTTAAAAAACCTTTCAGTGTTCCACTGACGGAGCGGTCGGCAAATTTCCCGCCGAGATAGTTGCCAATCGAGAACCCGACACCAATCAGCACCAGCATCGCGGTAACAAAGAGTGGCGTTGCGTGGGTAATGTCGTGCAGCACCGGGGAGATATAGGTGTAGAGCGTAAACATCGCCCCGGCCCCCAGTACCGTGGTAAGCAGCGCGGACAACACCTGAGGACGCATCAGCACCGCCAGCTCTTTACGTACTTCCGGACGTTCTCCCGCACTTCCTTTCGGCAGTGAGAAGAACAGCGCAACCATCGCGACCACGCCCAGTCCGGCGGTTGCGAGGAAAGACATACGCCAGCCGATGGCTTCTCCCAGCCAGGTGGCAGCGGGAACGCCGCCGATATTAGCGATGGTGAGGCCCATAAACATAGTGGCTACCGCGCTGGCCTGCTTATGTTTTGGCACCACACTGGCGGCGACAACCGAGCCCAGTCCGAAGAAGGCGCCATGATTGAGGCTGGTCAGAATGCGCGAAAGCATCAGAGTGGTATAATCGGGCGAAATCGCGGAAAGCACATTTCCGAGGGTGAAAATCGCCATCAGGAAAATCAGCGCATTGCGGCGAGCGCGGTGCGAAAGCAGCAGCGTCATCAGCGGCGCGCCCACCATCACGCCAATCGCGTAAGCGCTAATTAACATACCAGCCGCAGGGATAGAGACGTCCACACCCCGGGCGATAACAGGCAATAACCCCATAGGGGAGAATTCAGTGGTGCCAATCCCAAAGGCGCCAATCGCCAGGGCCAGCAGGGGAAAATTGATTTTCATGAAGAGACTCCGGATACCGTGCCATAACCCGGCACAGAACTAAGAAGTCAAAAGCATGACATCAATCACAAAAAATGAGAAGTTAACATTTTGGCAAAAGATTTTTGCCGGAGAGGTAACAATAGCGGCAAGAGAGGGAGAAAGTTCTCCCTCTGCCTGAATCAGTGCAGTGCAGCGGTTAAACCACCGGCAACAATCAGAGCAAGAACAACAATGGTGGTAAACAGCGAAAACTTCAGATCGGTACTCATCAATTTTTCTCCTTTTATTCACCCTACGAAAAGTGAGCTTGCTCATTTTTACACAGTTCAGGTCAAAAATCTTCCAGGATTTAAACGGATATCCACTTTACCTCTTCCCCTTTTCATCAAGATAGGACAAAATTCCACGCTAAATTTATTAGCGTACCGGCCACTGACCCCCTCCTGACGTCCTGTGTCGTTTTCCCGGCGTGTCGCAACTCATGTTTGCGTGATAAGGGTGAGAGAAGGCAAACGTTTACCTTCAATTTTTTCAGGAGCTTAGGATATGGTCTGGAGTGACATTTAATGGCAACAATTAAAGACGTAGCAAAACGCGCAAACGTTTCCACTACAACCGTATCACATGTTATTAACAAAACGCGTTTCGTCGCTGAAGAGACGCGTAATGCCGTCTGGGCGGCAATCAAAGAGCTGCACTACTCGCCAAGTGCGGTCGCCCGCAGCCTGAAGGTTAATCACACCAAATCGATTGGTCTGCTGGCCACCAGCAGTGAAGCGGCCTACTTTGCTGAAATCATCGAAGCCGTTGAAAAAAACTGCTTCCAGAAAGGCTATACCCTGATTCTGGGCAACGCGTGGAACAACATTGAAAAACAGCGCGCTTACCTGTCAATGATGGCGCAAAAGCGCGTCGACGGCCTGCTGGTAATGTGTTCTGAATACCCCGAGTCGGTCCTTTCCATGCTGGAAGAGTATCGCCACATTCCGATGGTGGTCATGGACTGGGGCGAAGCGCGCGCAGACTTTACCGACTCCGTTATTGATAACGCCTTTGAAGGCGGCTACATGGCGGGGCGTTATCTGGTAGAACGCGGTCATCGTGAAATTGGCGTGATCCCGGGTCCGCTGGAGCGTAACACCGGGGCTGGCCGTCTGGCCGGTTTCATGAAAGCGATGGAAGAGGCGCTGATCACCGTGCCGGAAAACTGGATTGTTCAGGGCGACTTCGAGCCGGAGTCGGGCTATCGCGCCATGCAGCAGATCGTCTCCCAGCCGCATCGCCCTACCGCGGTGTTCTGCGGCGGCGACATCATGGCGATGGGCGCGCTCTGCGCGGCGGATGAACTCGGCCTGCGCGTCCCGCAGGATATCTCGGTGATCGGCTATGACAACGTGCGCAACGCCCGCTTCTTTACCCCGGCGCTGACCACCATTCACCAGCCGAAAGATTCGCTGGGTGAAACGGCCTTCAATATGCTGCTGGACAGGATCGTCAACAAGCGTGAACAGTCCCAGTCCATTGAAGTTCACCCGCGCCTGATTGAACGCCGTTCCGTTGCGGACGGTCCGTTCCGCGACTACCGTCGTTAATCTCATTACGGGGCCAGCTATGCTGGTTCCCGCAACCACTCCCGGTTCAGCGTTTCGCTGTCGCCCAGATAATCCAGCAGCCAGGCCATGGCGGGCGAGACGTCGTTTTGCTGCCACGTCAGACAGCACGCGGCATCCGGGAAGGGGTTTTCCAGCGTCAGAGCCACCCACTCTCCCGCGTCGATGCGCGGGCGCGCAAAATGCACCGGCACCATGCCAACGCACAGCCCCGCGCTCAGACAGGTGGCCGACGACTCCCAGTCCGGTGCGACCACGCGGCGCTGATTATCCAGCAGCCAGGTAATGCGCTTGGGCAACGAGCGGGAGGTATCTTCCAGCACCAGCGAGGGCCAGTTGCGTAAGGTGTCATCGCTCAGCGGACCTTCCAGCGCCGCCAGCGGGTGATCGCGCGCGACCACGCAGGTCCAGCTCAGCATGCCCATGTCGCGAAACGCGTAGCGCCCCCCAACCGGGATCGCCTGGGTTGCACCAATCGCCATCTCCGCCCTGCCGTCCGCCAGCGCATCCCAGACGCCGTTGAACACTTCCTGCGAAACACGCAGTTCGACGTCGGAAAAATGACGATAGAAATCGACGATCATCTGCCGGGTCCGCTCCGGCTTAACGATGTTATCCACCGCGATAGCGAGATGCCCGCGCCAGCCGTTGGCGATCTGCTGGCACTGCTCACGGGTGATCTGCATTTTTTTGATAACAGACCGCCCTTCCTTCAAAAACCACGCTCCGGCAGGCGTGAGCTCCACGTCGCGATGGCGCCGCTCGAACAGCGGGACCGCCAGCCACGCTTCCAGCTGGCGCACCGTATAGCTGATAGCCGAGGGAACGCGATGCAGCTCCTGGGCGGCACCGGTAAAGCTGCCGTTACGCGCCACGGCATCAACCACTTCAAGGGAATAATCTGACCACATCTTTAGCCTGCAAATTTTTTGAACGCACCCGCCAAATATTAGCGTTTCACAAGCCGCTTTGCACTCCCTACACTCTGCGCCAACGTACACCTGCCTCCTCAGGAGAAAAAAGTGCAACCCAGGAAAGGATTTTTAGTCTGGCTCGGCGGCTTAAGCGTGCTGGGCTTTTTGGCGACCGATATGTATCTGCCCGCGTTCGCCGCGATGCAGGAAGATTTGCAAACCCCTGCCGCCGCCATCAGCGCCAGTTTAAGTTTGTTCCTCGCTGGCTTTGCTTTTGCGCAATTGCTGTGGGGGCCGCTCTCGGATCGTTTTGGCCGTAAGCCCGTCCTGTTGTTGGGGCTGGCGATTTTTGCCGTAGGCTGTCTGGGCATGCTGTGGGTCCGCGATGCCGCCTGGCTGCTGGCGCTGCGCTTTATTCAGGCGGTCGGCGTCTGCGCCGCAGCGGTGACCTGGCAGGCGCTGGTGACCGATTACTACCCCGCCTCGCGCACTAACCGCATATTCGCCACTATTATGCCGCTGGTCGGCCTGTCGCCGGCGCTTGCCCCGTTACTGGGCAGCTGGATCCTCGCGCATTTCGACTGGCAGGCTATTTTCGCCACGCTCTTTGCTATTACGCTGGTCCTGATGCTGCCTGCTTTCGGGCTTAAACCTGCGCATAAAAAAGAGACGCATCCGGACGCAAAGCCCATCACCTTTACCTCTTTACTGCGGTCGAAAGCCTATCGCGGTAACGTGCTGATTTATGCTGCCTGCTCTGCCAGCTTCTTTGCCTGGCTAACCGGTTCGCCGTTCATTCTGCATGACATGGGCTACAGCCCGGCGGCTATCGGCCTGAGCTATGTACCACAGACCATCGCCTTCCTGGTGGGTGGCTATGGCTGTCGCGCCGCGCTGCAAAAATGGGAAGGCCAACAGATGCTGCCCTGGCTGCTGGTTTTGTATGCGCTAAGCGTGATTGCGACCTGGGCTGTCGGCTTTATTCCCGGCGCCGGGCTTGCAGAAATTTTGATTCCGTTCTGCGTCATGGCGATCGCTAACGGGGCCATCTACCCTATTGTTGTAGCCCAGGCGTTGCGTCCATTTCCGCAGGCGACAGGCCGCGCTGCCGCGCTGCAAAATACCCTGCAACTTGGCCTGTGCTTCCTGGCAAGTCTCGTGGTCTCTGCGTTGATTGCAACCCCGCTGCTCACCACTACCAGCGTGATGCTGGTCACCGTTGCGCTGTCGGGTTTGGGCTATCGCATGCAGTCCTCAGCCCATCGCGAGCAGAGTGAAAACGCGCAGACAGAAACGTCGCACGCCTGATTGCGCGGGAAACTATGTTAAATACCAGTGATTAGGTTGCTAACAATTTTCTGTTGAATCACCAAATTTTGCGGCCTATACTAAATTTGGTTCGATTAAATACGATAAATATTAAGTGTTAACGGGAGCCGGAGCGCTCCCGTTTTACCATGGAAGGCATTTCGGCAAGGGTTATCTCCCTTCCTCTGTTCTACGTCGGATATTAGCCTCGCGGGCATTTACCGTGAGATTTCTCACAAACCAAAAAAGCGTCTACGCTGTTTTAAGGTTCTGATCACAGCAAGGTGATGGAGAAGCTATGAGTTCATCGTGTATAGAAGAAGTCAGCGTTCCGGACGATAACTGGTCCCGGATCGTCAGTGAACTGTTGGGACGTGCGGGCATTACGATTAATGGCTCATCCCCCTCCGATCCCCAGATAAAGCATCCCGATTTTTTCAAACGCGTGTTACAGGAGGGGTCGTTAGGGCTGGGTGAAAGCTATATGGACGGCTGGTGGGAGTGTGAGCGGCTGGATATGTTCTTCTCCAGCGTATTACGCGCCGGTCTTGAAAAACAGCTCCCTCGTCATTTCAAAGATACCTTACGTATTGCCTCCGCCCGCCTGTTCAATCTGCAAAGTAAAAAACGGGCGTGGATCGTCGGTAAAGAGCATTACGACCTGGGCAACGATCTGTTCAGCCGTATGCTCGATCCTTTAATGCAGTACTCCTGCGGATACTGGAAAAAAGCGACGACCCTGGAAGAGGCGCAGCAGGACAAGCTGCAACTGATCTGCGATAAATTGCAGTTACAGCCCGGTATGCGTGTGCTGGACATCGGCTGTGGCTGGGGTGGTCTTGCCTGGTTTATGGCTAAAAATTACGGCGTCAGCGTAGTCGGCGTCACGATTTCGGCTGAACAGCAGAAGATGGCGCAGGAACGCTGTCTGGGTCTGGATGTTGATATTCGGCTTCAGGACTACCGCGACCTGAACGAGCAGTTCGATCGCATTGTTTCCGTAGGTATGTTCGAGCACGTGGGGCCGAAGAACTACAAGACTTACTTCGAGGTCGCCGATCGTAACCTGAAGCCTGAGGGAATTTTCCTGCTACACACCATCGGCTCTAAACGCACCGATAACAATGTGGACCCGTGGATCAACAAATATATCTTCCCGAATGGCTGTTTACCCTCTGTTCGCCATATTGCGAACGCCAGCGAACCGCATTTTATTGTGGAAGACTGGCATAACTTCGGCGCAGATTACGACACGACCCTGATGGCCTGGCATGAACGTTTCCAGGCTGCATGGCCTGAAATCGCCGACAACTATTCGGAACGATTCAAACGGATGTTTAGCTATTATCTGAATGCCTGTGCGGGCGCGTTCCGTGCGCGGGATATACAGCTGTGGCAGGTGGTGTTTAGTCGTGGGATTGAGCACGGTCTGCGTGTGGCTCGCTGAAAAAATAACCCCGGTTAACCGGGGTTATTTTTTATTCTTCTTCCATGGTTTTAATTATCGCCGCCTCTTTCGCCGCCAGTACGCGCTCAACGGTATCCACGACCGCCTGGGTCTGGGGATCAATTTCGATATTTACGCGCTGCCCCAGTTTTTTTGCGCCAAGCGTAGTACGTTGCAGCGTTTCAGGAATTAAATGCACGCAAAAACGCGTTGGCGTCACTTCACCGACGGTCAGACTAATCCCATCGATGCCAATAAATCCTTTATAAAGGATGTATTTCATTAATGACGGATCCTGCACCTTAAACCAGATTTGACGGTTATTTTCCGAGGTCACGATTTTCGCCACTTCTGCGGTGGTCATAATATGGCCCGACATCAGATGCCCGCCAATCTCATCGCTGAATTTCGCCGCGCGTTCCACGTTGACGATATCTCCCACCACCAGCTCACCCAGGTTAGTGATACGCAGCGTCTCTTTCATTAAATCAAAGCTAATCTGGTTACCGTTAATTTCGGTCACCGTCAGGCAGCAGCCGTTATGCGCTATCGACGCCCCGGTTTCAATGCCGTCGAGCATATATTCAGGCAGCTCAACTACGTGAGTGCGGAAATTCGGTTTTTCATCAATGGACACCACTTTGGCAGTGCCCTGCACAATACCAGTAAACATGCTTACAGCTCCTGTTCATTCCGAACGGCGATGACACCGTATAATCCCACCACAATAACAGTTGAAAAAACAGGTTGCCAGTGATGCGCAATTTCTGGCGATTTTTTCACTAGATAATTAGTTAAACCCCGCTACAATAGCTGGCATCCCTCTGTTTTTTCTTCTTGCTGCCAGTAACGGCGGCCTTTTTAGTCTCTCAAATAACTACAATACAAAGGTGTTCACGTGCAGAAGTATATGATCGAAGCGCGTCAGTTATTGGCACTGGCCATACCGGTGATCGTCGCGCAGGTAGCCCAAACCGCAATGGGATTTGTGGATACGGTAATGGCCGGCGGTTACAGCGCCACCGATATGGCCGCCGTGGCGATCGGAACCTCAATCTGGCTCCCGGCCATTCTTTTTGGTCACGGCCTGCTGCTGGCGCTGACGCCCGTTATCGCGCAGCTTAACGGCTCCGGTCGACGCGACCGCGTGGCCCATCAGGTGCGCCAGGGCTTCTGGCTGGCCGGGGGTGTCTCCGTCCTGATTATGATCGTCCTGTGGAACGCCGGGTATATTATTCGCGCCATGCATAATATCGACCCGGCGCTGGCGGATAAGGCGGTCGGTTATCTGCGCGCCCTGCTCTGGGGCGCGCCCGGCTATCTGTTCTTCCAGGTGGCACGTAACCAGTGTGAAGGGCTGGCAAAAACCAAGCCGGGCATGGTGATGGGCTTTATCGGCTTGCTGGTGAACATTCCCGTGAACTATATCTTCATTTACGGTCATTTTGGCATGCCGGAACTCGGCGGTGTGGGCTGCGGCGTGGCAACGGCTGCGGTGTACTGGGTGATGTTCGGCTGTATGCTCACCTACATTAAACATGCGCGATCCATGCGTGACATTCGTAACGACACCTCGTTCAGCGCACCTGACTGGACGCTCATGACCCGTCTCATTCAGCTGGGGTTACCCATTGCGCTGGCGCTGTTCTTCGAAGTGACGCTGTTTGCCGTCGTCGCCCTGCTGGTCTCGCCGTTAGGGATTATTGATGTCGCAGGACACCAGATCGCCCTGAACTTCAGCTCTTTGATGTTCGTCCTGCCGATGTCCCTGGCTGCCGCGGTGACGATTCGCGTGGGCTTCCGTCTGGGGCAAGGCTCGACGCTGGACGCGCAAACGGCAGCCCGCACCGGCCTCGGCGTCGGCGTCTGCATGGCAGTCTGTACCGCGCTCTTTACCGTGCTGTTGCGTGAGCAAATTGCCCTGCTCTATAACGACAACCCGGAGGTAGTGACCCTGGCCTCGCATCTGATGCTGCTGGCGGCCATTTATCAGATCTCTGACTCCATCCAGGTGATTGGCAGCGGCGTGCTGCGTGGGTATAAAGATACGCGTTCCATCTTCTTTATCACCTTTATCGCTTACTGGGTGCTGGGTCTGCCGTGCGGGTACATTCTGGCGCTCACGGATCTGGTGGTGGATCGCATGGGGCCAGCCGGATTCTGGATGGGCTTTATCATCGGCTTAACGTCTGCGGCCATTATGATGATGCTGCGTATGCGCTTCCTGCAACGTCAGCCGTCTGCGGTAATTTTGCAGCGCGCTGCACGTTAATAACACAGTAGCCGCCGCCTGGCGGCTACTTTCTCTTCACTTTGCGCGGTAATGAAGCAATCGCGTGAAATCAGAGAGAAAAATGCATTTTCCCTCTTGCCACCTTGGGGCTGTGCCGCTAATATTCGTCCCCGTTGTCACCGACAACACAATGCGTTCATAGCTCAGTTGGTTAGAGCACCACCTTGACATGGTGGGGGTCGTTGGTTCGAGTCCAATTGAACGCACCATTCTGCGTCTGTAGCTCAGTTGGTTAGAGCACCACCTTGACATGGTGGGGGTCGATGGTTCGAGTCCATTCAGACGCACCAATCTGTTTTCTCGCACATTTCATTCCCGTTCAGCCTCATGCAGAGGCAGCAAACCTTTTAAGCACATCGAAAGTGACCTCCAGCCCGCGCGTACCGGGAAAAGCGGAATGGCATAAGCCCCATCAGGTTAGCAAAACGCCCGGCGTTTGCCGGGCGTGAAAACAACGTCAATCAATGATTACGGCTTATGTTCAATCGCCGGGTTGTTGTTGATGGCGATGCGCTGCGGTTTCTCTTCTTCCGGGATATCCTGGTGTAATTCAATCGCCAGCAAGCCGTTTTCCAGCGAAGCGCCGGTTACTTTCACATGCTCCGGCAGACTATAGCTGGCCCGGAAGTCGCTGCGGCTGATACCCCGATGGATCCACCCTTCTTCGCCGTTTTCGGTTTTCTCTTCTTCACGTTTACCGCTGATATTCAGCTGACCGCCAACGGTTTCAATTTCCAGTTCGCTCTCTTTCCAGCCCGGCACGCTCAGCGTCAGTTCATAGCGGTTATCACCCACCCGCCGGATATTGTAAGAAGGCGTGGAGGGCAACGGCGTACTGCCGGTTAGCTGGCTAAAAAGGCGATCGATACGGTTAAAACGGTCCGCAAACAGAGAGTCGGAGAGATCGTTCAACATGGGAAAAGCTCTCAGAGTCATCATGTACCTCCTGAACAGTAAAAAAGAATATTCAAAAAGTTCATGTCTTACGGGCAGGTATTCCTTACCCGCTTTCTATATGAGGTTACCGCACAATATTTCAACCTCAGGAGCTGCAAAATGTAGCTGGAACCTAAAAAACGCAACGGGCCGTTAAGCCCGTTATTCGTTACATCATCGCAGTTCTATCACTCTCGCCCGCTCAGCCTGCTTTCGGTAGTGGTCATATCGCTCCCGGAACCATGCCTGCTGTTCATAACTCATATTGCCGGTCACGGCATCGATATCAACTGGCTGGCCCAGGGCGTACATACGGGCAAAACTGCGTGCCAGAAAATCAAAATTCTTTAATGCGTTTATATCTTGTCGCTTCATTAGCATATCCCTCCAGTCATTGTGATTACTGTTCAAGGTCATATGCTTTTCTGATCTCAGTATCCGCCTGAAAAAGATCGTTTTTTGAGCGATGCGTGCGCATCCATCTGCCAGTGTTCACATTTCAGGAACGACAAAACTCTTCAGCCCTGGTCATGATTTTCCCTCCCTTTTATCACTCATGCAGAAAGCATAAACGCCAGCCATGCAGTAAGTTCGCCATGTAGCCGGAAGGTGCGAACGGCATGCTTTAATGCCAGACGCGGTTACAGGTCGTCCAGCGCGTGCAGGTGGGTTACCACCTGCACGCGTCTTATCAGTTCGAATAACAGACAAAGAACGTTTACACTGGCGGATTAATACTGATTTCCTGAACAAATGGGTAAATGGGTGAATCCGGGCTTGTTGGCCATATAGAGAAGGGCGCATGTAGGTTGCCGCGGTTGTGTATCGAACTGCGCATTGTTTTCTACAACACGCTGCTCCTGGCCTTTCACGGCTGTTTTCTTTTTCGTCTGCGCTTGCCTGGCGGAGGGGGAGGGTTTTACCTGCCGGGGCAGTTCGGAGGCACCATAACCTGAACAGAATCGCTTCGAATGGCTCAGACTTCCGTCATTGCAGACAAAACGACCATCCGATGTACAGTGTGCTATGCCATCTTTTGAGCCCGAGCAGGGCTGTCTTCCACGGGCGGCATCAGCCTGCATGTTAAAAAGTACACTGACCGTAAGATGGAGAATTCTCCTGATAAAATCAGCTGGTTCTCCTCACTGACGCTGTGCAGGTCAAGCCCGCCGGCGAAGTTACCGTACTTTTTAACCCCCATCACATACAGATAATCGTTAAACCTGGGACCAAACAGTCTTTCCTTTCAGAAATCAGGCAGAATCATATCTAATCAGCCAGGGTCAATTGAATTGACCTTCCCATAAGTTCAGGAAGGGGCGCAACATCCCCTCTTCAAAACGTCTTAATTTTTTTCCTTCATTGAATGATTTAACCTTTCTCCTGCTACGCTTATTTTATGGTTCAGAAATGCAGGAACGCTTTCGATGAAAAAAATCGCCATTATCGGCTCAGGTCCAACAGGGATTTATACCTTTTACTCACTTCTTAACAACGCAGCACCGCTTTCGATCACCGTGTTCGAAAAGGCAGACCAACCCGGTGTCGGGATGCCCTACAGCGACGAGGATAATTCCCGGCTGATGCTGGCGAACATCGCCAGTATCGAAATCCCGCCCATTTTTATTACCTATCTCGACTGGCTCAAACAGCAGAGTGCGGCCCATCTTACCCGCTATCACGTCGACAGTGAGAAACTGCACGACCGGCAATTCCTGCCGCGTATTCTGTTGGGTGAATATTTTCACGATCGGTTTCTTGCCGTCGTTGCTGAGGCGAAAAAGTCGGGCTTTCATGTCGAGGTGCACCCCAACGCAGAAGTCACGGATATTAAGGCTGATGCAGACGGTGTGGCCCTTTCAGTGAACGATGCCCCTTTCTCAAGGCGGTTTGATCTTGCGGTTGTTGCCACCGGCCACGTCTGGCCTGATGAAGATGAAACCACCCGCGCATATTTCCCAAGCCCATGGTCAGGGCTGATGGACGCGGAGGTCCGAGCCTGTGAGGTGGGGATCATGGGTACCTCCCTCAGCGGGCTGGATGCTGCAATGGCGGTTGTGATGCAGCATGGCCGGTTTAGCGGGGAGCAGTTCGTTGTCAATAAAGGCAGCGAAGGGTTAAATATCACGCTGATGTCCCGCACGGGCGTTCTGCCGGAGGCCGACTTCTACTGCCCTATCCCTTATGAACCGCTGTCCGTGTTAACGGAGTCTGTGGCGGAAAGCGAAATCGCCAAAGGCCCGGACGGGCTGCTTGACCGCATCTTTGCGCTGATGGTGAAAGAGCTCGAACTGGCCGATCCGCGCTGGTGCCAGGCGATATCGCTCGGTACGCTGAATGCCGACACGCTTCGTGATGTCTGGTTTGAGGATCGTAAAAAGCATGGCCCTTTCACCTGGGCCGAAGCGAATCTGAAAGAAGTGGAGCGCAACAAGCGCGAAAAACGCACCGTTGCCTGGCGCTATACCGTGCTTCGTCTGCATGAAGTGGTTCAGGCCATCGTCCCTTCACTCAGTGAGCATGACAGAGAGCGGTTTAAATCCGGGCTGGAGCGTGTGTTTATTGATAATTATGCCGCCATTCCACCGCAGTCTATCCGCCGGTTACTGGCGCTGCGCGAGGCAGGGATCATTAGCGTGGTCGCACTCGGTGATAATTACGACCTGGATATCGGCAGCGATCAGACCGTCATCACCACGGCAGAAAAGCGTTACCGCTTCGACGTGTTTATTGATGCGCGCGGGCAAAAGCCACTCAGAAACAAGGACATTCCCTTCCCCACCCTGCGTAAACAGCTTGCGGAAACCGGCGATGACGTCCCGGACGTGGGGGAAGACTATACGTTGCTGGCGCCTGCATCACTGCGGGGGCGCATCGCTTTTGGGGCGATCCCCTGGCTGATGCACGATCATCCCTTTGTTCAGGGTTTGTCTGAGTGCGCTGAAATTGGTAAAGCGATGGCGAAAGCGGCTGGAAAACCTGCGTCGGGCGTGCGAAGGAAGTTACCATTCATGGAATTTTAACAGAGCTTCCCTGCCCTGCGGGGTCGGGTTACTCGAAGAAGACGTCCGGGTTTTCCGACAGCGACACGAACGATTTAGTGTTCTTGTCCAGGGCAAGGATTTTGCCGCTTTCGATGTCATATACCCAGCCGTGCAGGCGAATGGCGTTGTTGCGCAGGCCTACCGCCACCGACGGATGGGTCTTGATATTGCTCAGCTGCGCAAAGACGTTCTCCTGGACCATCGCATTCACCTTATCGATTGGCTTATCCCATGTTTTCTTCTCAACCACCGCTTTTGCCGCATCAGAATAGCGCAGCCAGTGGGAAACGGCCGGCATCGGCTCCAGATCGGCGTTGTCAGCAATCGCCTTCATTGCGCCGCAGTTGGAGTGGCCGCAAATAACGATATCGGTCACGCCCAGGGCAACAACAGCATATTCGATGGTCGCAGAGACACCGCCAGGCTCCGGCCCGAACGGAGGCACAATGTTGCCCGCGTTTCGAATGACAAAGAGCTGTCCTGGCTCCTGTTGCGTAACCAGTTCCGGAACCAGACGGCTGTCGGAGCAGGAGATGAACAGCGCTTTGGGATTCTGACTGGACGCTAAACTACGAAAAAGCTCTTTACGTTGCGGGAAAATCTCTTTTTGAAAGCTGAGAAAACCTTCAATGATATGTTGCATAGCCATTTCTCTTTTATCTGTTTTAGTTTAGGTATGATCGCGATCACACTCGTAAAATTTAACCACCGCGCCTTAGCCGAGACAAGCAATATATTTCTGGCCCGACCGCTGCACGATCTCATCCGCGTTCGCCGGGATGTTCTGCCCTTCAAAGGCCCCGTACAGGCGCTGGTACGTTTTCCCTGTCAGTCGACCAATCACCGACTCAACGGTGCGGGCAGGCAGCGGCAGCATATTCGGATAACTCCACATAAACGACACGGCGTCCTTACCGGGCGTAACCTGCAAAATATCACCGGCCAGCAGCACGCCGTCGCCTGACTGCCAGTGCAGCACCGTGCCGCCGGCAAAATGCCCGCCCAGCCGCAGCAGAGTCACCAAAGGCATAATCTCCAGGGCGTCCTCCTCCCAGAAGCGTATCGCCGGGCTGTCACGCATCACCCACTGCCGATCGCTGGCGTGCAGGTAGATCGGTGCGTTAAACGCCGCGGCCCACTCCTGCATGGTGGTGTAGTAATGCGGGTGCGAAATCGCGATCGCGCTGATCCCCCCAAGCGCGTCAACTAACGCTCTGGTCGCCGGGTCAAGATTGGCGATGCAGTCCCACAGAACATTGCCCTGTGGCGTACGCAGCAGAAGCGCCCGCTGGTTGATGGCAAAAGCGGGAACGGTTTTGATGCTGAACAGCTGCGGCTCCAGCTGTTGCCATTTGTTGGTGTGCGTGGTCGTAAGGCTGTCGAAGTCCGTCCATGCCTGGCCCGTCACCGGGACATACTGGCGCTCATCGTCGCAAATCGGGCAGTTTTTGGGCTGTTCATCGTAAGCGGTACCGCAGGTTTTACAGAGTGTAATCATCGGCTTTCCTCAGCAATAAAGCACTGAGTATGGCAGGGATTATCCATATGTGCTGAGGGGTGCCTGGCCCGCTTTTTTTGACTTATACTGTGCGAGTATCAAAAACTGAATAACGCAGGTGGCACATGGAAATTGATCTCGATAACTTAGTCTTTAACGGGCTGGATGAAGCAGAAGAGCGCAACGCGGAACGTCTCGACGATGCGGATAAAAAAGCCCAAGCGATTGTCGCCGATGACGACTGCGGCGATGCCTGCAAGATCTGAAGAAAAAGCACCGGGCTCCCCGGTGCTTTTTTTTTATGAATGCCTTTTGCTACCCGCTATCAGATCTCCGGCGTTTTGCTAAACCCGGTCAGCATCAGGATCAGGCTTTGGGGAGATGACCCCGTCTCAAACTGATAGTGATTTCCCTGACGATCGCCGCCGATATACCACGAAATGTCGGTTTTCCCTTCTGCCAGCGCCTTGCGCACCGCTTTATCCACGTCCACCATCCGGTATTCGCGGGAGTGGTTCAGGTACAGCACCGCATCCGAGCGATAGTTGCAGGACGGTCGTGACTGCCAGCTCACGGTGGCCGGTTCCCAGTCGTTACTCGCCGGATAGAAGAAGATTTGATCCGCGCCGTCAGTTTCCACTTTCCCGCCATAAATTCTCACGCGGTATTTAAACTGGGCAGGATCCTGTCCGACAGGCAGCGGAGGGATGTTGAACTTCACCAGCGACAATGTTTCGCTGTTTTTCGTGCGTCCACCGTTCTTCCAGTTATCCTGCACCAGTAAGACCTGGGGATCGGGCTGTGAAAGTGCCGGTTCCATGCTGCTGAGCCAGACGTTAGCCTTCGCTTTTGAATAACCATACGGCACGGCGGTGCCGCAATCCATTCCCCGGTTCATGCACAGGTCGGTCATAAATCGCGCGGCATCTTCCGTCCAGCCGTTCATGAAGTCAGCATGCGCCGTATACAGGCTCCCCCACCGCTCTTCACGCTCACTGCCATGCATGATGGGGTCGAGGGAAAGCTGGACTTTGCTGATATCCAGAGAGCTAATTGTCGGAAGCACGTACGCAATATTCATGTTCACCGTCGGGATCTTCACCGGGAAGGCGGACGGACACTGTCCTTTCGTATCGTAGGTGGCGTTAGCCAGGCCGTGGGCGGGCTTCAGGTTGACCCCGTCCCAGCAGTTCGGGAACTGAATGCCGATATTAAACTGCACGGCATCCTTCGCCTTGCGTAAGCCGCAGACTTCACCCGTTCTGGTGGTGTAGCCCTTGCCATTGGCGCATAAAAAGGTGATATGCGTATTTGGCGCGGTGCCATGATGATCGCCCGCCAGCAGCGACAGCCCCGGCGGAAACGAATGAAGCGGCCAGGCGTCAACGTTCGATGCCTGATAATAGGTTTTTTGATAGGCGGGTTTGACCACCGTTCCGTCCGGCAATTTTAGCGACGGAGCCCAGTAGGCCGAGCTGTCTGCTTTGTTATCGCAGGTGGTCTTTTCCTGGGTACGCAGAGATTCACGGCTGGAGTAAGCATCCGCGTGCACGTTACCAAAAAAATCGTGCAGCATAGCCTCATTGGGCATGCCGAACATCATAATGGCATCATCGCCGAGGGTGTGGGAATAACTGCATACAACATGCGCCTGTGGACCAGCGTGTACCGCCTGCATGGTAAGCAGAAGTGCAGAGGCAGAAAGCGCGGGGGTTAATACTGTCCGTTTCATTATTATCTCCATCTGTGAAAGGAGATAGTGGTAACAAAACGGCCATCATTTACCGAGGATTTGCCTGGGTATTTTTCCCTTCATCCTCGCTTTACAGACACCACGCACAGCTCATTCCAGTACATTTCGCGCGTCCGGCGCAGTTCAGCGTGACGTTTTATCATGGAACCACTCCGGGTCGATGTTGGCTACGTCCACGCCATACAGGCTGGCGACAGGTAGTATTGACTCAAGAACACGTTGCGCGCTGTTCTCCGCATTCATTGGTCGGGGCGCAAATAACCGCCGTAACGTGCTTATCCATTTTTTCATCGTCATTACCCTTCTCGCTTAACCTGTCCTCAGTTAAACACCCAAATTGCGCCCGGGGGAAATATCAAAATCCACTGTCGATGTGCAGGATCTGCAAATAGCGCCCCGCCGTCTGCTCTCTTCTTTAACACCTTGTTCACTCATGCTTTTTTTCTCATAGCAAAGAACGATTTCTTATTTGGCGATAGCTTTCCCTTATGGGAGCGTAACGGGGTAAAACAAAAACAACGGGATGGCGTATGACTATGGCTGCAAAAATGAAAGGGTTTAAAAAACGGGCGCAGGTTCTGGGATTAGTGGCAGCCTGGGGCCTGGTTTCAGCGCAGGCGCAGGCCGATCGGCTGGCGGATATCAAGGCAGCAGGCGTGGTGAAAGTGGCCACGTTTGATGCCAATCCACCCTTTGGCTCGATTGATGCCAAAACGCATGAGATAGTGGGTTACGACGTGGACTTCGCCAAAGCGCTGGCGAAATCGCTTGGCGTAAAGCTTGAACTGGTCGCCACCAATCCGGCTAACCGTATACCGCTGCTACAGTCCGGAAAAGCGGATCTCATCGTGGCGGATATCACCATCACTCCGGAACGCGCACAGGTCATTGATTTCTCGACGCCTTACTTTGTCACCGGCCAGCAGTTCCTGGTTCCGGCAAAATCACCGGACAAGCTTGATGACTATAGCCGGGCACGCATTGGCGCCGTAAAAGGTACGACGGGTGAACAGGCGCTGCACCAGCGTTTTCCGCAGTCCCGCGTCCTCTCTTATGATGATATTCCGCTGGCGCTGACGGCACTGCGCAATGGCAACGTGCAGGCCATTACCCAGGACAGCACCATTCTGGCCGGTCTGCTGGCGCAGGCGCCGGATAAAGCCGACTTCAAAATCCTGCCCGACCTGCTCAGTAAAGAAGAGATTGGCGTGGGGGTGAAAAAGGGTGAAACGGCGCTGCTGAGAGCCGTTAACGATGAGCTGGTAACCCTGGAGAAAAACGGCCAGGCGGCAAAAATCTATGACGTCTGGTTCGGTCCAGACACCCCAGCTCCACAGCCTCGTAACTTTAAAATAGAAGCCCGGTAATATGCTCTCAGGTTTATTTTCACGCTCCGCGGCCAATGCCGCGGATTTTTCACGTCTGGAACAGGCCAGCGTTGAGTTTCGCCATGTGGACAAACGCTACGGCGACCATCCGGTTTTAACCGACATTAACCTCACCATCATGCCGGGTGAAGTGGTTGCCATTCTCGGCCCTTCGGGTTCCGGAAAATCGACCCTGATTCGGCTTATCAACCAGCTTGAGAGCCTGAGCGGCGGGGAGATTCTGATCGACCACAAGCCGACCGGACAGCTTTCCGGCAGCAGGCTACGTCAGTTACGCAGCCGCGTCGGGTTTGTGTTCCAGCAGTTCAATCTCTATGCCCACCTTACCGCCAGTCAGAACATCACCCTGGCACTGGAGCACGTTCACGGCTGGAAACCCCTGCCCGCCCAGGAGCGCGCGCTGGCGCTGCTGGAGAAGGTCGGCATGCTGGAGAAGGCGCACCGCTTCCCCGCTGAACTTTCCGGCGGACAGCAGCAGCGCGTGGCGATTGCCCGTGCTCTGGCCTCGTCGCCGCAAATCATTCTCTTTGACGAGCCGACGTCGGCACTCGACCCGGAAATGATTGGCGAAGTGCTGTTTGTGATGAAAACCCTCGCCCACAGCGGGATCACCATGATTGTCGTTACCCATGAGATGCAGTTCGCCCGGGAAATTGCCGATCGAATCGTCTTTATCGACGGCGGAAAAATTCTGGAAACCGCGCCCCCGGCGCAATTTTTCAATCAACCGTCGCATCCCCGTGCGAGGCGTTTCCTGCAAAAAGTGCTGGATCCGCTGCATCAGGAGCAACTGTAATGCCCGCTCTGGACTGGCAGGGGGTGCTGGCCGGACAGCCCCTGCACTGGATCCTCTCCGGATTTCTCACCACTCTGTGGGTGACGCTGGCGGGGATTATGCTGGCCAGCCTGCTCGCCTTGTTCTTTATGCTTTTGCGGCTTTCCGGGGGACGTTTCGGGACATTGATCGTCAGCGGCTGGGTATCGCTGTTTCGCAATACGCCGCTGCTGGTACAGCTGCTGTTCTGGTATTTCGCCGCCTGGAACGGGTTGCCGCAGGGGCTGCGTGACGCGGTGAACGCAGACCACAGTTGGTCCATTTTACCCGGTGACGTCTGGTGGTTTACGCCAGAGTTTTTATGCTCCGCCTGGGGGTTAGGCGTCTTTACCTCGGCGTTTTTAATTGAAGAAGTGGAATCGGGGCTGCGTTCCGTACCTGCCGGGCAACGGGAGGCGGCGCTCGCTCAGGGATTTTCCTCATGGCGTCTGTTTCGCTACATTCTTCTGCCTCAGGGGCTCGCTAACGCGTGGCAGCCGGTCGTCGGCCAGTACCTTAACCTGATGAAGCTCTCCTCGCTCGCGAGCGGGATTGGCTTCGCCGAACTGACCTACCAGGTCCGCCAGATAGAAAGTTACAACGCCCATGCACTGGAAGCCTTCACCGTCGGTACGGTGCTCTACTTGCTTACCGGGATGGTGACGGGAAGCGTGCTGGTGCGCCTCGGCCCCCATTCAGGGAGGAAATATCATGATCCCCGGATTTAACGTTATTGTCGAAAACCTGGATTATCTGCTTTGGGGACGTGCGGCTGCGGGAGAACCCGGCGGCGTACTGCTCTCACTGCTGATGGCCGCAGGCGCCGCCGCGCTTGCCCTGCCCGGCGGGATTGTGCTGGCTTGCGTCGCCTGGCGCTATCCCGGCGTGGTGCGCAGTGCGCTGTTTGCGTGGGCAGAGTTGATTCGCGGGATCCCCCTGATCTTCGTGATATTCTGGATGTGGTATCTGCTGCCACTGATAACCGGCAGGGATCTCCCGGGCGCGACGACCGTCACGCTGGCGCTGGCCTGGTTTACCGCGGCTGCGGTGATGCATTCGGTGTTAGCCGGACTGAGAGCCCTGCCGTCGGGCCAGAATGAGGCCGCGCTTTCTCAAGGGTTCAGTACGCAGCAAACGCTGTGGCGCGTGCTGCTGCCGCAGGCGCTGAGAAATATTCTGCCGTCGCTGGTGGGGATTTTTATCAGCCTGCTGAAGGATACGTCGCTGGCGTTTATCGTGAACGTTCCTGAACTGACCACGGTGGCGGGACAGATCAACAACCGGGTGCAAATTTACCCGGCGGCCATTTTTATCTTCACGGGTGTGATCTATTACCTGCTCTGCTGCTCGCTTGAGCTGCTCGCGAAGCGCTGGCGAGTTAGCCGGCCAGCGCTTTAACCACCGTTTCCATCGCTTTGGTGGTCAACTCACTGCGCTTAACGCGCTGGTTCGCCAGCGCGGTACGCAGAACGCCCGCAATGACAATATGTTTCGGCTCCTGCCCTAAATCACGCATTTCGAGAACGACCTTGCCTACCACCCGACACATCTCCTGGTACAGCGCTTCGTCTTTGGTCACATTGCCCATTGCCATCACTCCGTTGCCCTAAACCGTCAGCTTAAATCATTCGTCGGCTGGATACAAAAAAGAAGCCCGGCGTGTAGTTCGCCGGGCTTCGTCTGGAAAATCAGGAGATTAGTTGTTTACCGGGATGACTGCGCCTTTGTATTTGGTGCGGATCCAGTCCTGAATCTCTTTGGAGTGCAGCACGTTCACCAGCGCGACGATATCCTTCTTCTTCTCGTCACCGCGATGAACGGTAATGATGTTGGCGTACGGGTTATTCTCACCGCTTTCTACCGCAATGGGATCGTGGACCGGATCCAGACCGGCATCAATTGCGTAGTTGGCGTTGATCACCACCGCAGCACCTTCGTCGTTGTTGTACATCTGCGGCAGCAGAGACGCTTCCACGTTAGGGGTAAATTGCAGCTTTTTCGGGTTCTCCACGATATCGCTGATGCGCGCGGTCACTTTATCGATGCCTGGCTTCAGCTTGATCACGCCCTCTTTTTCGAAGATGGAGAGAATACGCCCTTCCTCGGAAACCGCATCACGCATGATGATTTTGCCGCCTTCCGGCAGATCCTTCAGCGATTTGTATTTTTTCGAATAGATCCCGATCGGCTCAATGTGGATTGCGCCCGCACTGACAAAATCATAATCCTTATCGCCCGCGTGATCTTTCAGCACGCTGTTCAGGTAAGGGATGTGCTGGAAATAGTTGGCGTCAATGTCATGCCCCGCCAGCGCCGTGTTTGGCAGAATGTAGTCCTGGAACGGTTTAATCTCCAGATCGATACCCTGCTTCGCCAGAATCGGCTTAGCCTGCTCCAGAATTTCCGCGTGCGGGGTGTTGGACGCCCCCACGGTGAGCGTGTCCGCCCAGGAGGCAAAGCTCAGGGCACTCAGGGTTGCGGCGGCGATCAGTGTCAGTGTCTTTTTCATGATGTGGTTCCTGTGTGTATTTATTAGCGTTTATCTAACAGTGAAGTAATGGCATCGCCGCAGAACTGGATAATGAACACGATGATCAGAATGGTCACCGTTGCCACCAGCGTGACGTCACCATGGTTGCGCTGGAATCCTTCCAGATAAGCCAGATTTCCCAAACCGCCGGCACCTATCACCCCTGCCATTGCGCTGTAGCTCACCAGCGCAATCAGCGTCACCGTCATACCTGAAACCAGTGCGGGTGAAGATTCCGGCAATAAAACCCGAAACACTAACGTGCTCAGCCGCGCGCCCATCGAACGCGTGGCCTCAATGACTCCTTTGTCTACTTCTCGCAAGGCAATCTCGACCAGACGGGCGTAGAACGGCGCCGCGCCCACAATCAGGGCGGGCAGCGCAGCGTTAGCGCCGAGAATGGTCCCCACAACGGTCTTGGTGAACGGGATCAGCAGAACGATGAGAATGATGAACGGAATCGAGCGGAACACGTTCACCACAATCGACATCACGCTGTAGACCGTGCGGTTGTGGAATAACCCGCCGCGGGCGGTTAAAAACAGCGCCAGACCAAGCGCGATCCCCAGGACAAACGTCGCCACGCCGGAAAGCGCGGTCATGTAAAGCGTCTCCTGGGTTGCAGCCCAAAGCTGATCCCACTTCAGGTGCGGAAAGAGTTCTTCAGCCATGCTTGATTACCTCGCCTTCAATATCGCTTTGCTTCAGGTCGGCGAGGATATTGTTCAGTTGTTCGTCCGATGCCACCACGTGCACCCAGAGCTGCCCGAAAACACCGTGGGCGGTTTGCGTCATTTTGCCGTGCAGGATGTTAAACGGCAGGCCGTAGCGCAGGGTCAGTTCACCGACGATCGGCCTGTGCGTGCTGTGCCCGGTGAAGGTCAGCCTGATCACCGTGCCTTCCAGATCGTTTGCCAGTTCGGTATTGAAGGTCTCTTCCTCCGCGTACTGGCTCACCTGGCGGACAAACTGCCGGGTGATCGGCTGCTGCGGATGCGTAAACACGCTCAGCACGTCCCCCTCTTCCACCACCTTGCCGTTTTCCATCACCGCCACGCGGTCGCAGATTTTGCGCACCACGTGCATCTCATGCGTAATGAGTACGATGGTCAGGTTAAAGCGACGGTTAATGTCCAGGAGCAGATCGAGGATCTGATCGGTGGTCTGCGGATCCAGCGCCGAGGTGGCTTCGTCACACAGCAGTACGTCCGGATGATTGGCCAGCGCGCGGGCAATGCCCACACGTTGTTTTTGCCCGCCGCTCAGCTGGGATGGGTAGGCATTCTCGCGCCCCTTCAGGCCGACCAGCTCCACCAGCTCGGCAACGCGAGCCTGAATTTGCGCTTTTGGCACACCGGCAATTTGCATTGAAAAGGCGATATTTTCCTTCACCGTGCGCGACCAGAGCAGGTTAAAGTGCTGGAACACCATGCTGATTTTCAGGCGTGCCTGACGCAGCGCTTCTCCCTTCGCGGCGGAGATATCCTGACCGTTAATGGTGACGCTGCCGGCGCTGGGCTTTTCCAGACCGTTCAGCAGACGGATCAGCGTACTTTTCCCGGCCCCGCTGTAACCGATGATCCCGTAAATCTGTCCCTGCTCTATCGTCAGGTTGACGTTATCTACGGCTGTCAGCGCCTGTTTCCCGTTGTCAAAAACCTTCGAAATATTGCTGAGTACAATCATTCTTATTCGTTATCCGTTTCGCATATAGCGGTTTAGCAGTATGGATGTCCAAAAGATAGTAAACAGCCGTTATCAGCTTTTAAATGACCAAAAAAGAATTTCTTATAATGCTCAGGAATAAGCAGCGAACTGGCGGGTGAAAAGCATTTAGATGAATATCAGCAATAATTATCTGCCATTTGCATATCAGGTCTTACTCACCCGACGAAATCGGCTAATTTTGCAGCACTTTATGCGGATATAGCCATCCTCACATCCGGACAACTTTACGTCTTGCTGTCTTTCCATCTGAAAACACAAGGATTATTCCTTTCCGTTCTAAAACTCAGTGAAAGGTTCTTTATTGAGAAAATTTCATGGTTCTATCATCCGGTCATCACCTCTTCACAGGACATGACCATGACGCTTTACCACTCCGTCACCGAACTGATTGGCCGTACGCCGCTCATCCAGCTGCACAAGCTGGACACCGGCCCCTGCTCGCTGTTTCTGAAGCTGGAAAACCAGAATCCCGGCGGCTCGATTAAAGACCGCGTCGCGTTGTCGATGATTAATGAAGCCGAGCGTACGGGCCAGCTACGGCCCGGCGGCACCATTATTGAAGCCACGGCGGGGAACACCGGCCTGGGGCTGGCGTTGATTGCGGCGCAGAAGGGCTACTCGCTGATCCTGGTGGTGCCGGACAAAATGAGCCGCGAGAAGATTTTCCACCTGCGCGCGTTAGGGGCGCAGGTCGTGCTGACCCGTTCAGATGTGAATAAAGGGCATCCGGCCTACTACCAGGATTATGCCCGGCGGCTGGCGAACGAACTGCCAGGCGCGTTTTATATTGATCAGTTCAATAACGCGGCCAATCCGCTGGCGCACCGCACCACTACCGCACCGGAACTGTTTGAACAGCTTGACGGCCAGATCGATGCCATCGTCGTCGGCGTGGGGTCCGGCGGTACGCTGGGCGGCTTACAGGCGTGGTTTGCAGAACATTCGCCGCAGACGGAATTTGTGCTTGCCGATCCGGCCGGGTCGGTGCTGGCGGACCAGGTTGAGACCGGACGCCATCACGATGCCGGATCGTGGCTGGTTGAGGGCATTGGCGAAGACTTTATCCCTCCGCTGGCGCACATCGAAGGGGTTAACCGCGCCTGGCGCATTACCGATGGCGAGGCGTTCACCACCGCCCGCGATCTGCTAAAAACGGAAGGGATCCTGGCGGGCTCTTCCACCGGCACGCTGCTGGCGGCGGCGCTGAAATATTGCCAGGCGCAGACTACGCCAAAACGTGTGGTCACCTTCGCCTGCGACAGCGGCAATAAATACCTCTCGAAGATGTTCAACGACGACTGGATGCGCCAGCAGGGGCTGATTTCGCGTCCGCAGGCAGGCGATCTCTCGGACTATATTGCCCTGCGCCACGATGAAGGCGCGACGGTGACTGCCGCCCCGGACGACACGCTTTCCACCGTGCTGGCCCGCATGCGCCTGTACGACATCTCCCAGCTGCCGGTGCTCGATAACGACAAGGTCGTCGGCATCATCGACGAGTGGGACCTGCTGCGACACATCGGGGGAGATGCCGATCGCTTCTCTCTCCCCGTGACGGCGGCCATGACGCGTCAGGTCGAATATCTGGATAAGCAGGCCCCGGAGAGCGCCCTGTACGCCATCTTTGACCGTGGCCTGGTGGCGATTATTTATGACGAAGATCGCTTTCTGGGTCTAATCACACGCAGTGATGTACTCACCGCCTGGCGTAACCGCCTGACAAAATAAAAGGAGCAAAAGATGAAAAACCTGGCCACCCTCAGCGTTCACAGCGGTGAGTATCACGACCCGCACGGCGCCGTGATGCCGCCAATTTACGCCACGTCGACGTTTGCGCAACCGGCACCGGGTGAACATACCGGCTACGAATACTCCCGGAGCGGCAATCCAACCCGCCACGCGCTGGAGACCGCCATCGCCGAACTGGAAGGCGGCACGCGCGGGTACGCTTTCGCGTCAGGGCTGGCAGCCATTTCCACCGTGCTCGAACTGCTGGATAAAGACAGCCATATCGTCGCCATTGACGACGTGTATGGCGGTACGTATCGCCTGATCGAAAACGTGCGCAAGCGCAGCACTGGGTTACAGGTGAGCTGGGTTAAGCCGGACGATGTAGCCGGGCTTGAGGCCGCCATTCGCCCGGACACGCGCATGATCTGGGTGGAAACGCCAACGAACCCGCTGCTGAAACTGGCCGACCTGGAGGCCATCGCGGACATTGCCCGGCGCCATAATGCGATCAGCGTGGCGGATAATACCTTCGCCTCCCCGGTCATTCACCGGCCGCTGGAGGCGGGGTTCGATATAGTGGTCCACTCCGCCACTAAATATCTCAACGGTCATTCAGACGTGGTTGCCGGGCTGGCTGTTGTCGGGGCAAATAAGGATCTCGCGGAGCGTCTGGGCTATCTGCAAAACGCGGTTGGCGGCGTTCTGGATCCGTTCAGCAGTTTCCTGACGCTGCGGGGGATTCGCACCCTCTCACTGCGCGTTGAGAAGCACAGCGCCAACGCACTGGCAATTGCGCAATGGCTGGAGCAGCATCCTCAGGTAGACCGCGTGTTCTATCCCGGGCTGGCGTCACATCCCCAGTATGCGCTGGCCCGCAGACAAATGGCGCTGGCGGGCGGCATGATCTCCGTTGTGATTAAAGGCGATGCGCAACGCGCGACAGAGGTGATCCGTCACCTAAAGCTCTTTACCCTGGCGGAAAGTCTGGGCGGTGTGGAGAGCCTGGTGAGCCAGCCCTACAGCATGACCCACGCCTCCATACCACTGGCGCAGCGTCTTGCAAACGGCATTGTGCCGCAGCTTATCCGCCTGTCGGTGGGGATTGAGGATGCGAAGGATCTGATCGCCGACCTTCAGCAGGCGCTGGAAAAGTGAGCAAAAAACGGCGGGCGTTGCGCCTGCCGTCATAAGATGACATTAGACCTTAACGCCTTGATAACAAACTTATGTGAATCTGCACAGATTGTTTTGAAACGCTGTTTCCATTTTCCTTTTTACTGTAAATCAGCGTATAATGCGCGCCAAATCCCTGGTGAATGGTTTCAGCGCTTGGAATACAAAAAACAACGTACAACTTCTCCTCTCCTTCGTTGGGCTGGCACTCAGGCACACTTTCTTCTGCACGCTCATTTGATGTCACCTATTCTTAGTGCGTGTCATATACTCTTTCGCAACACAGGTTTGACTCCGCGGCGGTGCGCCCCCGGAGCGAGATTTCCATATCCTTCCCAACTTAAAGACTAAGACTGTCATGAAAAAGACGAAAATTGTTTGTACTATCGGCCCGAAAACCGAATCCGAAGAGATGCTGAGCAAAATGCTGGATGCCGGCATGAACGTGATGCGTCTGAACTTCTCCCACGGCGACTATGCTGAACACGGTCAGCGTATCCAGAACTTGCGCAACGTGATGAGCAAGACCGGGAAAAAAGCTGCAATCCTGCTCGACACCAAAGGTCCTGAAATCCGCACCATCAAACTGGAAGGCGGTAACGACGTTTCCCTGAAAGCGGGCCAGACCTTCACCTTCACCACCGACAAATCCGTTGTGGGTAACAACGAAATTGTTGCCGTGACCTACGAAGGCTTCACCAGCGATCTGTCCGTTGGCAACACCGTACTGGTGGATGACGGCCTGATCGGCATGGAAGTGACCGCGATCGAAGGTAACAAGGTTATCTGTAAAGTGCTGAACAACGGCGACCTGGGCGAAAACAAAGGCGTTAACCTGCCGGGTGTGTCCATTGCGCTGCCAGCGCTGGCTGAAAAAGACAAACAAGACCTGATCTTCGGCTGCGAACAAGGCGTGGACTTCGTTGCTGCCTCCTTTATCCGTAAACGTTCTGACGTGGTTGAGATCCGTGAGCACCTGAAAGCGCACGGCGGCGAGAATATCCAGATTATCTCCAAGATCGAAAACCAGGAAGGCCTGAACAACTTCGACGAAATCCTCGAAGCGTCTGACGGTATCATGGTAGCGCGTGGCGACCTGGGCGTTGAAATCCCGGTTGAAGAAGTGATCTTCGCGCAGAAGATGATGATCGAGAAATGTGTTCGCGCGCGTAAAGTGGTTATCACCGCAACGCAGATGCTGGACTCCATGATCAAAAACCCACGCCCTACCCGCGCTGAAGCAGGCGACGTGGCGAACGCCATCCTCGACGGTACCGATGCCGTTATGCTGTCTGGCGAATCTGCAAAAGGGAAATACCCTCTGGAAGCGGTCGGCATCATGGCGACCATCTGTGAGCGTACCGACCGCGTGATGAAAAGCCGTCTGGATTACAACAACGACAGCCGTAAACTGCGCATCACCGAAGCCGTGTGCCGTGGTGCGGTAGAAACCGCCGAGAAACTGGAAGCCCCACTGATTGTCGTGGCGACCCAGGGCGGTAAATCTGCGCGTGCCGTGCGTAAATACTTCCCGGATGCGACCATTCTGGCGCTGACCACCAACGAAACCACCGCACGTCAGCTGGTGCTGAGCAAAGGCGTGATCCCACACCTGGTGAAAGAGATTGCCTCTACCGATGATTTCTATCGTCTGGGTAAAGAAGTGGCGCTGGAACTGGTTGATTGTGGCCTGGCCCAGAAAGGCGACGTGGTGGTTATGGTTTCTGGCGCGCTGGTTCCAAGCGGCACCACCAACACGGCATCTGTCCACGTGCTGTAATATTTCACGAACAAATTATTGTTTTGTTAAAAAGCGTCCTTCGGGGCGCTTTTTTTATTCCCGCCTTTAACCAGAACTATTCAAAAAGCAAATCGGGTTTTTCTATTTAATCGCGATTTATCTAAGATGAATCCGATGAAAAATGCCTTTTTTAACATAGCTTTTTCGTCAAAATTGCCGATTTCGTTGCTTCTTTGAGCGAACGATCAAAAATAGGCGTAATCCCATCAAAAAAATATTCTCAACCCAAAAAACTTTGTGTAATACTTGTAACGCTACATGGAGATTAACTCAATCTAGAGGGTATTAATAATGAATCGTACTAAACTGGTACTGGGCGCGGTAATCCTGGGTTCTACTCTGCTGGCAGGTTGCTCCAGCAACGCTAAAATCGATCAGCTGTCTTCTGACGTTCAGACTCTGAACGCTAAAGTTGACCAGCTGAGCAACGACGTGAACGCAATGCGTTCCGACGTTCAGGCTGCTAAAGACGACGCAGCTCGCGCTAACCAGCGTCTGGACAACCAGGCTACTAAATACCGTAAGTAATAGTACCTGTTAATAAAATGGCGCACATTGTGCGCCATTTTTTTTGCCTTCGTCAAACCTCTACTGAAGCGCTTTCTCTCCCTCACCTTCCGCCACCGCCGCTGAGACACGACTGTTCTGCACCGACAGGACAGAATTGCTGGCTGACGAACCATTGCCTGCTGAAACGGCCACCGGGATCCCCGCTCTGCGCGCCAGGGCTTTATCGATAAGCGTTTTATCGCTACCTGACTCCGCTGCAAAGGCGGTAAACGCCGCCGAGTGCGTGAACGGCACCGTCTGTGGGTTTTCGCCCTCAGCCTGCGCCAGCGGCCTGTGCACCTCGATATAACGTTTGCCGTCCGGCTCGACGGAGAACTTCACCGGCTCATTGATGATCTGCACCCGCGTGCCGACGCGCACTTGCTCAAACAACGCTTTGATATCCGGCGCATTCATTCGCATACAACCCGAGCTGACCCGCAGCCCTACGCTGTCCGGCGCGCTGGTGCCGTGAATAAGATATTCCCCATTCCCGATGCCCAGACGCAGCGCAAAGCGCCCCAGCGGGTTATTTGGCCCTGCGGGTACCACAGGCGGCAGTTTAATGCCCTGGGCCAGTGAGCGCGCTCTGATGCCCGCTGTGGGGGTCCAGGTAGGGTTAGGGATTTTCTGACTCACACGGGTGGTGCTGACCGGTGTTTCCAGCCCAAGCTGACCAATACCCAGCGGATAGACCTGCACGATATTTTCGCCTGGCGGATAGAAGTAAAGACGCAGCTCCGCCAGATTCACCACAATGCCCTCGCGCTCGGTGTCTGGCAGTAGCATCTGGGAAGGGATGGTAATGACCGTTCCTGGCGCAGGGTTCACCGGTGCAATGGTATTATTGGTTTCAAGGATGAGCTGTGCGGCGGTATTAAACCGACGAGCGATAGACTGAAGTTTATTGTCACCTTCCTGAATGGTGTATGTCTGGTTTTGCCCAATCAGGCGGCTGCCTGCGGGCGGTAAAGGATAATCAACCGCCCTGGCTGAATTAACAGCACTGAGCGAACCAAGGAGTAATAGAGTTATTAGAGACGCGCGCTTCATGCTGAGATTCCTTATTCACTGACCAAACGTCAGAAAGCTGAAAAACCAGCGAGGTGGAAACCACCCCGCGAAACAGAATGAATGCTGTTCTGTCAGTTTAGCTAAGGATTGCGGCTTTGGCGCGTATGGCGCGGATCATCGCTTCCAGCCCCTGGGATCGGGACGGGGTGAGGTGTTGGGTTAAGGCCATTTTTTCAAACCACGGGCGAACGTCAAAGGCGACAATATCCTGCGCCGACATCTGATGATAAAGAATAAATACGACGGCAATAAGCCCCTTCACAATGGCGGCATCGCTGTCACCCTGTAATTGAATTACGCCTTCGTCCGTCTGCTGCATCAGGATCCAGACCTGGCTCTGGCAGCCCTGAATGATGTTGTCCGGGTTATGCGCCTCTTCGCTGAGCGGCGGCAGGCGCTGACCCAGCTCGATGATATAAAGGTATTTCTCTTCCCAGTTTGCGCAACGCCCAAAGTTGCGCAGCAATTTATCTCTGTCCGGCAAATCTGCCATCTCTCGCCTCTCCGTTAGCCAAGCAGCTGGTGAATACGTTTTAGTCCCGCCACCAGTCTGTCGACCTCTTCCGTTGTGTTGTACATCACCAGCGATGCGCGGCACATAGCCGGTACCTGATAATACGCCATCAGCGGCATCGCGCAGTGATGCCCGGTACGCACGGCGACGCCGTAATTATCAAGGAAACTGCCCACATCATAGGCGTGATGCTTGCCGAGGTTGAAGGCTATCACACCCAGACGGTCAGCAGGGCCATATAAGGTCAGTTCCGGGACGCTGGCCAGCTCCTGCAAGGCATAATGCATCAGCTGCTGTTCGTACTCCTGAATCGCCGCCAGCCCCGTTTCAGTGACGTAGCTAATGGCCGCGCCCAGCCCGATGATCCCGCCCGTGTTGGGCGTACCCGCCTCGAAGCGCCAGGGCGCACGGGCGTAGGTTGTGCCGTCCGTCAGGCTGACGGTGGCGATCATTGACCCGCCCCCTTCCCACGGCGGCATGGCCTGGAGAATGTCCTCTTTCACATACAACACGCCGATGCCCGTCGGGCCATACAGCTTGTGCCCGGAGAAGACGTAGAAATCGCAGTCCAGGGCCTGAACGTCAACCGCATGATGCATCACCGCCTGGGCGCCATCAATCAACACTTTCGCACCAACCTGATGGGCTTTGTCGACGATCAGCGCCACCGGATTTTCCGTCCCCAGCACGTTTGAAACGTGGGTCACCGCCACCAGCCGCGTTCTGTCGTCCAGCAGGGCGTCCAGCTTTTCCAGCTGGAGCGTGCCGTCTTCATTCAGGGGGATCACCCGCAGTTGCGCCCCCACACGCTCACAGAGCATCTGCCAGGGCACGATGTTGGCGTGGTGCTCCATCTGGGTGATGATGATGTTATCCCCCGCGTGCACCTGCGCATTGCCCCAGCTGTTAGCCACCAGGTTGATCCCTTCGGTGGTGCCGCGCACGAATACCAGCTCTTCCGGCGAACGCGCGTTGAGGAAGGCAGCAACCTGCGTGCGCACGTTTTCCATGCGCTGGGTCGCCTCGGCGCTCAGGGTGTGGATCCCGCGATGTACCGCCGCATAACCGTGGCGGTAAAACTCGGCTTCCGCATCCACCACCTGATTTGGTTTTTGCGCGCTGGCCGCACTGTCGAGATAGGCCAGCGGCAGACCGTTCACTTCACGGGTCAGTACCGGAAAATCTGCCCGGACTTTCTCTACGGGAAATGTCATGCTTCGCCTCCAGGCAGCCGCTGACCGATACGGGCCAGCACCTGCTGTTTAAGTCCGCCATCGGGCAGCGCTTCCGTCAGCTCAGCCGCAAAGGCGTAAATAATCATCTTTTGCGCGGCCTGCTGGTCTATCCCGCGCGAGCGCAGGTAGAACATCTGCTCATCGTCAATACGCCCGACCGTCGCGCCGTGGCTGCATTTCACGTCGTCCGCATAGATTTCTAGCTGTGGTTTGGTGTCCACCTCTGCCAGACGTCCCAGCAAGAGGTTGTTGTTGGTCATCTGCCCGTCAGTTTTGATGGCGTGCTGCGCCACGTTGATCAGGCCGTTAAACACCGCACGTCCTTTGTCGCTGACGATGGTTTTGTGCAGCTGACGGCTGTTGCAGTAGCCTTTGTTATGCTCAAGCCAGGTGCGCGTGTCGCACACTTCTGACTTCACCGGCATCGCCAGGCTGTTAATACGCAGCGTAGTGTTTTCACCGTTCAGCTGGGTGCTGGTATTGTGGCGCAGCACCGCGCCGCCAAGCAGGAAGCTATGGCTGTACGCCGCGGCATCCTGGCCCAGCAGAATATCGTTGTGGGCGAAGTGGTGACTTAGCGGATTCTCAAACGCCAGCTTGATGTGGTGCAGCTGGGCATTGGCCGCCACGTTCATCGTCAGACGCGAACCGGTAAAATGACGGGTGTCGTTAAGGCTGACGTAATGCTCGATCACCGTCGCCTCCGCCCCTTCTGCCAGCTCAAGATGGTGGCGATAGTGGGCGGTGTTAATCTCATCACCCTCAACGCCCTGGGTAATATGCATCAGCAGCAGCGGTTTCGCCGGACGCTGGTTACGCTTAACGCGAATATGGGTGACAGATTGCGACAGGCTCTCTGTCAGGTGCAGGAAGACTTCAGGCTGAACGGGCGCGTTCAGCGACTGACGTTCATCGTTAATGACGATATCGAACCCGCTCTCCTGCACGCTGTCGCTCAGCTCCGCACGGAACAGACCGTCGACAAACACCAGACGCACGGCATCCACGCTCAGCGCCAGCATGTCGCGCTGATCGGGGCTGACCTGCGCCAGACGGGTGACAAACTCGCCGTTCAGCAGGCCATCCAGCGGGGTATATTTCCAGTTCTCATGTTTACGCGTCGGTAAACCGAGACGCAGCATCTGCTGGAGATGGTGCTGAGCCTGTTCAGAGCGCGCTCCACCCTGCGCTTCAAACAGCCGGTGCCACTGCTGAAGTGCATTACTGCTGTTCGGTAAGCCAGCCATAACCCTGCTCCTCCAGTTGTTTAACCAGCGTAAAGTCACCGGATTTCACAATGCGTCCCTGGTAAAGCACATGGACATAGTCCGGTTTGATGTAGTCAAGTATTCGCTGGTAGTGAGTCACGATGATAAATGAGCGGTTGCCGTCACGCAGGGAGTTCACCCCGTCGGCAACGATCTTCAGGGCATCGATATCCAGCCCTGAATCGGTCTCATCGAGAATGCACAGCGCCGGTTCCAGAACCGCCATTTGCAGAATATCGTTACGTTTCTTCTCACCGCCGGAGAAACCCACGTTTACCGAGCGGGTCAACAGATCTTCCGGCATTTTCAGCAGCTTGATCTTCTCTTCCATCAGATCCTGGAAGTCAAAGCGATCCAGCGCCTCAAGGCCGCGATACTTGCGCACCGCGTTCAGCGCGGTTTGCAGGAAGAACTGGTTGCTGACGCCCGGAATTTCCACCGGATACTGGAAGGCCATAAAGATGCCCTCGCCGGCACGCTCTTCCGGCGACATCTCCAGCAGATCTTTGCCGTTAAACTCAACGGAGCCGCTGGTAACTTCATAATCTTCGCGTCCTGCCAGCGTCGCTGAAAGCGTACTTTTCCCGGAGCCGTTTGGCCCCATGATGGCGTGAACTTCACCCGGTTTGACGTCAAAATTGAGGCCACGCAGGATCTCTTTCTCTTCCACGCTAACCTGTAAATCTTTAATGCTTAACATGTGCTTTCCTTAACCGACGCTGTGTTCAAGACTAATGGCGAGGAGTTTCTGGGCTTCAACGGCAAATTCCAGCGGCAGTTCAGAGAACACGTCCTTACAGAAGCCGTTAACGATCATTGAAATCGCATCTTCTTCACTGATCCCGCGTTGCAGGCAGTAGAAAAGCTGATCTTCACCAATACGTGACGTAGTTGCCTCATGCTCAAGCTGGGCGCTGTTATTGCGGCATTCGACATACGGGAAGGTATGCGCCCCGCAGTCCGCGCCAATCAGCATGGAGTCACACTGGGTGAAGTTACGCGCGTTGGTTGCCGTCGGCATGATTTTCACCAGCCCGCGATAGCTGTTCTGGCTGTGACCGGCAGAGATCCCTTTGGAGATGATGGTCGATTTGGTGTTTTTACCGATGTGGATCATCTTGGTGCCGGTATCGGCCTGCTGATGACCGCTGGTCAGCGCCACGGAGTAAAACTCACCGATGGAGTTGTCGCCGCGCAGAATACAGCTCGGGTATTTCCAGGTAATGGCGGAGCCGGTTTCTGACTGCGTCCAGGACATTTTGCTGTTTTCGCCTTCGCACAGCGCGCGTTTGGTGACGAAGTTCAGAATACCACCGGTGTTGCCGTCGCCCGGGAACCAGTTCTGTACCGTAGAGTACTTCACTTCCGCATCTTTATGGATGATCACCTCCACCACCGCCGCGTGCAGCTGGTAGCTGTCACGCACAGGAGCGGAGCACCCTTCGATATAGCTGACGTAGCTGCCTTCATCGGCCACCAGGATGGTGCGTTCAAACTGACCGGTTTTTTCCGCGTTGATGCGGAAATAGGTCGAGAGCTCCATCGGGCAGCGCACGCCTTTCGGCACGTAGATAAAGGTGCCGTCTGACGCCACCGCCGCATTCAGTGCCGCGAAGAAGTTATCGTTACTCGGCACCACGGTACCAATATACTTTTTCACCAGCTCGGGGTGATCGTGAATGGCTTCACCAAAGGAACAGAAAATGATCCCCTGCTCCGCCAGTTTTTCACGGTAGGTGGTTGCCACCGAGACGGAGTCAAAAATGGCGTCTACCGCCACCTCTTTGCCTTCGCGCACGGGCACGCCGAGCTGATTAAACGCTTCTTCAACTTCTTTGCTCAGGAAACTGTTCTCCGCGCCGGTTTGCTGAACCGCGCCGGGTTGCGAGGCACAGGTATCATCACAGCTGCCGCAGGAGGGCGCGGAGTAGTAGCTATAATCCTGATAGTTCAGCTTATCGTAATGCGCTTTCAGCCAGTGGGGTTCTTCCATCTCCAGCCACGCGCGGAATGCGCTCAGACGAAACTCCAGCATCCACTCCGGCTCGTTACGTTTCGCCGAAATGGCGCGCACGACCTCTTCGTTGATGCCTTTCGCCAGCTCATCGGTTTGCAGCTGCGTGAAGAAACCCTCTTTATAGTTGAGGTGTCCGCCGCTCCAGGTGTTTACATTACTCGTTGCTTCAGTATTACGAGACATAGTACCGCCTATACCCCAAAGCTTTCGCCGCAGCCGCATTCGTTCTGGGCTTTCGGGTTATGAAATTTGAATAACTGGTTTAAACCTTCCCGAACGTAGTCGACTTCGGTTCCATCGATAAACGGCATCGCCTGTAGCGCGACGTATAACTTTGCACCGTCAGTTTCAAAGACCAGATCGTCCTTTTCAGGTTCGGTTACGGTATCCAGCACGTAGCCAAATCCCGCGCAGCCAGTCTGCTTAACGCCTAAGCGTACGCCGAGGATGTCGGGATTTTTTGCCACCAGCTCATGAATATGAGCCGCCGCCGCGGGCGTCAGCGTTAAGCCACGCCAGGCAAAATCGGCCGGATTGAAGGTTTCTGAATGCAGTTCCATAGGTCCACCTCATCTGATAAGCCACCAGGGCATAACACCATGTTAGTGATAACGATTATCACTTCAACCCCCTGCGAGCAGGGGCTTTGGGCTAAACCGCCCTTTTTGGCTACTTTCATTAAGCATAGACCCTGTGACGGGATGCGGATGGGAGGGTTAGATTTGTTCAATGCATTGATAAATAATGCATTTCATAAGAAAGACGGTAAGGTGGCGGGCAATGATAAAAATTGTATTGGAAATACCTATTTTTGAGATAGCTATCTTCCAATAAGAAAGCTGACTCGAAAAGACAAAAAGGCCCTGACGGACCCCTTAACATCAGTGATGGAACGAAACGGCGAAACCCTGTTCACGCCAGTGGTCGAGCTGCTCCTGTTGACGAGGCGTAGGCGCTTTACCGGTCCAGACGAAGATTTTTTGCCCGGGGAAGAGTTCAGGACGTGGAGAATCAATCGGCTCAGCCAGCACGTCGATATGCCAGCCTTTGTAGGCAAGACGGGCCGCTTCCAGCCACAAATGCGTACGGTCGTCGCACTCCCACCCAATCAGCAGCGCATCCTTACCTGCTTTTTTTCGCGACTCACCCAGGCTTGCAACGGCAAACTCAATCAGGACACCGTCCAGCAGGCTCGCCATGTGACGCACCGTATTCTGGTCCTGGTTCATTCGCTGCCGCACAGGGGTGATGATGTTATCTATCAGAACATCCATCGCATGGTCACGGCGGAACTCGCCGATTTTGGCGCGCAGTTTTGCCGGACTGGCATAGCGCAGAACGGTTAACATCTCTTCCTGAAACGATGCCCAGTTTCCCTGAGTCATCACTTCTGTATTTTCAAGAAGCGCTTTTACTTTACCGACCGAAACACCCGTTTTCATCAGGCGTTTGATCTCTTCGATACGCAGGATATCTTCATCGTCAAACTGACGATGACCCCCTTCGCTTCGCTGCGGCTTCAACAATCCATAACGGCGCTGCCAGGCACGCAGCGTAACGGGGTTGATACCGCATCGTTCGGCCACTTCGCCGATACTGTAATAGGCCATTAACTCCCTCACGCACAATACTTCCATACCTAACCAAACCAACCTTATCAGATTGTACAAATCATTTGTATAACTAACTCCTCGTTCTGAGACAAGTGAATGGCTCAACGAACCACTCACTCGTTAATGTATTGTTGTATAAATTTAGCCGTACGTACAGGTCACTTTTAAGAGTTACGTACAGGTTTTTATAAATCGTACTTTTTCTCGGGCCAGGCAATCGCCGGTATGCCCCCCAGGCGCGGGCTGGCGAAAAGGTGTCCCTGGAACTGAGAAATCCCGGCAGATTCCAGCCACATCCACTCTTCAGCCAGCTCTACGCCTACCGCACAGAACAGAATTTCCAGGGAGGCGCAGCATTTAATAATTGACTGAATGATCGCCTGACGAGGGCCGCTCTTGTGCACGTTGGCAATCAAGTCACGGTTAATCTTGATTCTGTCCGGCTGAAACTGGGCCAGCAGTTGCAGACCGGCGAATCCCGCGCCAAAGTGATCGATGGCCACGCTGATCCCGGCGCTTTTAAGCTGTCTGACCGCGCTGGTGAACTCTTCGAAGCGCGAGATCGCCTCGCTCTCGGTGAACTCGACCACAATTTGCTCCGGCACAAAACCGTTCGCCTCAATTGCCGTCAGTAAAAAATCGACGGCGCCAGGAACATTGACCAGCGTCATCGGCAGCAGATTAATGGACAACGTTTGAGTCTGTAGGCCCAGCGCGCTGGCCATCGACAAAGCCACCTGTTTACTCTTCAGATCCGATTCGTACAGCGCCTCACGCGACAGGTTGGCAAAATAGCTTTCCGGGGACTCACCGGACGGCGTGCGGATCAGGGCTTCCCAGGAAACTACCTGCTGCATAAACGGATCGACGATAGGTTGAAATGCGAAACTACAGTCCGCGCCCTTTGCCACTACTGTCGGCTGGGAGGATAACGGCGTATTTTCGGTGACAAACTCCCAGGCGTCAGCCGGAGGCAGCTCAAAGTAGTTGGCTTTTTCAGTGGCCTCAACGAAGGTGCGGAAAAATTGCAGGGCGCGATCGTTATAGGTCAGCTGATAGCGCGTTGTGCCTTTATCGAGTACCTGTTGCAGCACTTCGTCGGTATCGTACTGACGAAGGTCAAAGAGCTCCATACCCACGTTGCCAAAACGTCTTGAAGGCCCGTGATCGCTTAACAATTCGACCACGTTGTGATGCCGTGGGTCACGGCAGATGAGCTCATAGATCTCCTTAACGTTATCAGCGGGCCCTTCAAGTAACTGAAAAAAGTGTGTGCCGTTAAACAGCAAAATCCCCGTCACATCGAACTGGCGATTTCTACAATTTGCAGCAGCGACCATGTCTTCCAGCGCTTTCACTGGAACGTCCTCGCAGATATGACTGCGGTAAATGATGGTTGTGAGCATGCTAATCCTGAAGATTGAGGGGGTGACCACGAAAACACGTGGGGAAAACTCTGTTATAGCACATTAATTGCCCAACAAATAATTTACATCTCAACGATTTACACGGCTTTTTTGCGTCATTTACGGGCTTGTACAACTCTGCGACGCCGCTTCGGATTGTACAATATATCTTGTGAATACCGCAGTAAATCGTATAAGAATAAGTAACTGATAAATAATGATTTTATAAAATATATTATAAAATGTTTAAAAAATTGTACATTTTAAATGTACAGATTTGAAAATTATGTATACCTTAAATGTAACGTTACTGATTACGAAAATTTACAGGAGCGAAACATGCAGCAGAACGGACACCTCGCAGACTCGGCAACAGCGATTGCGCAGTATTTCGAAAAAGCCGCGCTTCCAACCCAACAGGAAACATTGGGTCAGGTTGTTGTTGAAATCCTTAGCGACGGGCGAAATCTGAATCGCAAATCGCTCTGCACAAAACTGTTGAGTCGCCTTGAAAAGGCCAATGGCCCGGAAGAGGAACATCATTATCACATGCTTCTTGGCCTGCTCTTCGAACGTTAATGTCATGAACAGCAGTGATGCGGACAGACTGATCGACAAGCTTATTGGAGAAGCCGCTCTTTCACTTTTGAAGGAGCGCGGTCCCGTGACGACCGAGGGATTGGTTCAGCGTCTGCGTAACATGCAAGCATATGAAACGGATCCCCAGCGGCGGGAGACATTAGCGCGAGTGATAGCTGACATCAGCTCTGGCACGGTCGCTTTTAAAGGTCGCAGAACCGCACAAGGACGAATACAGAGAGAGGGATCTCTCAAAAATAACCGAGACAATGTAGTGCCGTTATTTGGAAATGGAAAACCGTCCGATCCTAAAAAGATACATTGACTACAACTTTACAGCTACGGTGAGAACAAATGAGACAAAATATTCAGCTTCAACCCGAATACCACTCCGCCTTTTTAGATAGCGCGTTGTCGGAGTATTTCCGTCACGCAGGCGATCGCTTTGCTGAAGAGTCTGCCATTTTTTCGACTGCGGTTCGTTGTGTTCTTGCTTCCGAAGGTCATTTGACCAACAAAGCGATCATTCTCTGGCTAATCCAGACGCTGGAATCCACCGACGATGTCGTTAAGGCGGATGTGATCCGCAAGACGCTGGAAATTGTCGTCGGTTACACCATGGACGATCTTTAACGCCTCCCCCATCCCTACGGATAGCGTGTCATCGTCAATTCTGACGAACAGACTGACGATGACACACCCTCTCTCCACAAACGCCCTGTTAATCAAGAACGCTGAATGTGGCATGGATCCTGCTTAGTCCGCTAAGGGACTGGGCTTTCCAGTAAACATTGCTTCATTTCTTAACAGGTCTGTTATTGATGAAAAAAATCGCCAGCGTCTGCCCCTACTGCGGTGCAGGCTGCAAACTAAACCTCGTCGTTAAAAATAACCGGATTATCCGTGCCGAAGCCGCTGATGGCGTAACCAATCAAGGCACGCTTTGCCTGAAAGGTTTCTACGGCTGGGACTTTCTTAACGACACACGGCTGCTTACCCCCCGTCTGACGCAGCCCATGATCCGCTACAGCAAAGGCGAGGCCTTTACCCCTGTTACCTGGGAAGAGGCCATTCGTTATACCGCTCACAGGCTTAAAAGCATCAAAGAACAGTATGGCCCTCGGTCCATTATGACCACGGGTTCCTCACGGGGAACGGGCAATGAGACCAACTATGTGATGCAAAAATTTGCCCGTGCGGTGCTGAATACTAACAACGTCGACTGCTGCGCCCGCGTCTGTCACGGTCCGTCCGTTGCCGGTTTACAGGAGACCCTCGGCAACGGCGCCATGAGCAATTCCATTAACGATATTGAAAACTCAAAATGCCTGCTGGTATTCGGCTATAACTGCGCCGACTCTCACCCCATCGTCGCCCGACGCGTGCTTAAAGCACGTGAAAATGGCGCTAAAATCATCGTCTGCGATCCGCGTCATATTGAAACGGCACGCATTGCCGATCTTCATCTTCAGCTAAAAAATGGCAGTAACATGGCGCTGGTCAATGCCTTTGGCTATGTCCTGCTGGAAGAGGAACTGTACGACAAAAACTACGTTGCCCGCTTTACAGAAGGGCTTGAGGCGTACCGGCTGACGGTAAAAGATTACGCCCCCGAGCAGGTTGAACATCTGACGGGGATCCGCGCGCGGGATGTTCGTCAGGCAATGCGCATGTTCGCAGCGGCGCCTTCAGCAACGGTGATGTGGGGAATGGGCGTCACGCAGTTTGGTCAGGCGGTCGATGTGGTGAAAGGTCTCTCCAGCCTGGCGCTGCTGACCGGCAACCTGGGCCGCCCTGCCGTCGGCGTGGGTCCGGTTCGCGGGCAAAATAACGTTCAGGGTGCCTGCGATATGGGCGTTCTGCCCAATATGTTCCCCGGCTACCAGGACGTCACTGACCCGGCGGTCAGACTGAAATTTGCCGATGCGTGGAAAATCAATGTCAACCGGATGGACGATCGCGTCGGGACGCGTATCACCGAAGTGCCACATCTCGCGCTGGAAGGAAAGATCAAAGCGTATTACATCATGGGGGAAGATCCGCTTCAGACAGAAGCCGATCTGGGACTGGTCCGCCGCGGCTTTGAGGCGCTCGATTTTGTGGTGGTTCAGGACATCTTTATGACCAAAACGGCAGAGGTGGCTGACGTGCTGCTCCCTGCCACCTCATGGGGAGAGCACGCCGGCGTGTTCACCTGTGCCGATCGCGGCTTCCAGCGTTTCGGCAAAGCCATTGAGGCCAGCGGCAACGTGAAGCGCGACTGGGAGATCATCAGCCTGCTGGCCACGGAGATGGGTTATCCCATGCATTACGAGGATAACCAGCAGATCTGGGACGAAATGCGCGAGCTGTGCCCCCTCTTCTACGGCGTGACCTACGAAAAAATGGGCGAGATGGGTCATGTGCAGTGGCCCTGTCCCACCCTCGATCATCCCGGCACTCCCTACCTGTACAAGGATAATCAGTTCGACACCCCCACTGGCAAAGGCCAGTTATTTGCCGCCCCCTGGCGCGCCCCGGCGGAGATACCGGATGCGGATTACCCGCTGGTACTGTGCACGGTGCGCGAAGTGGGTCACTACTCCTGTCGCTCAATGACCGGGAACTGCGCGGCGCTGCAAAGCCTGGCCGACGAGCCGGGCCGGGTGCAGATCAACCCGGCCGACGCGGATGAACGGGGGATTGCCGAGGGCCAACTGGTCTGGGTACGTTCACGCCGGGGTAAAGTGATCACGCGCGCCAGCATCAGCGAGCGCATCAATGCGGGAGCAATCTATATGACCTACCAGTGGTGGATTGGCGCCTGTAATGAGCTGACGCAGGATAATCTCGACCCGATCTCCAGAACGCCGGAAACGAAGTATTGCGCCGTGCAGCTGGAGGCGATCGAGGACCAGCGCTGGGCGGAGGATTTTGCGGCTTCCGCGTACCAGACCATGAAGACGCGTTTGATCGCTGCGGTTAACGTTTAAATGCATTGCCGGGTGGCGGCTATCGCTGCCCGGCCCGCTATCCGCTGCTGTTTTACGTTATCTGTTGTGCATAATTATTTTCCAGGTAATCGCGAAGCAGGTTCGGACGGCTCTTTTTCTCCATCAGCCTTCTCAACAGTACGATCAGCTCGTAATCGCTTCGCAGATTAAATTTCTGCATCATCATATATTTATGGGTAAAGACCGTTTTTTCGCTCATCTTCAACGCGTTCGCGGTCTGCACCACCGACAGCCCCCGGTAAAAATTGACCATGATACGAATCTGTTGCCGGGATAAACCTTTATGCTGGCAGTCGAAACAGGTCTTTTTATTCAACGTGTAACCTGGTAATTGCGTCCTGAACCACGCGATAAACAGAACGCCGCTAATACGGTCAAGCGACGCCCGGCGCGGAAGAAAAATAATGTCCTGAAAGCAGGAAGGCAGCGCCGAAAAGCGCAGCTCATCGTCGACGAGACCTATCACAATTCCTTTTTGCCGGGCCAGTAACTCCGGAAAACAGGTCAGCGTTTCCCCCTGACATAATGAAAGAACAATAATATCGGCCTGGCTGACGTTTTCATTGGTCAGCGCCAGGTGAAATGTGATGGAGCGATGAAAGTTATGCTTAAAAAAATCGTCGAAAAAGCTCTGTAGCCCAGCCTGAAAAAACAGATCCGTTTCCTGAATCAGAATATTTAACATAGTTCACACCAACGTCTTTAATAAAGGCTTGTCACCGGCATTCAGTTGTACTGCATCGTCATTACCACAACTGCCCTGATGCTTCCCGGCGTGGCGCCTCCCGGCATGGATTTTACCGAGGCCAGCATAGCCATTGTCGCGGTTCTGTCCACGGCAATGGTCTGGGTCATACTGGTGCCTGTTCCTTTAAGCGCGCCGGTTTGGGCATCGCGCATGGCTATCGCCACATGCGTGGCCGAACCGCTGTTCATGAAATAGTCCGCTCCCGCCTCGGGATCGGGGCTGCCGGTGAAAGCGACGGTCACACTCTGCGTTCCCGTTGGGCACTGGGTAAACAGCAGACTGAAAGGCACCGGATCCGATGTTGAGCCCGGCGTCGCCATATTGGTTGCCTGAATATTGCCCAGGTTGACATCGAGGCTGTTACTGCCGCCATTAAATATGCACGGCGACGCAACGATATTTCCCGTCACACCGATGTTGACGCTATCAGCGGAGCATACCTTCCCGCTGAGTAAGGCAAGTAAAAGCAGTGTCCTGCATCTTATTTTCATCTTCTTACCTGCTACTGGTAGGTCAAATTAAGGGTGGCGGAGGCATTCGCTGAACCTGACTCCACGCGGGTTAACGTCTGGTAATACCGGGCCGTTAATGGCAACGTCTCTTGCCCCCCGGCAGACTGCCGCAAGAATAGTCGGCTGTTCATCACCAGCGGTGCACCGTTATAGATAAGCTGCACTCCCACCCCTTTCGCAGTGCCGGCATTTCCCTGCCCGGTTAAGGCCATCACGCTGGTATTGGCGCTGTCCGGGTTCTGTATTCCACTGAGCGAGACCGTAATATTGGTTCCGGCGGCGCAGGTCAGGCCCAGGTTTTGCGTGTTCTGTGCTCCCGCTGGCGTGGTGCCCACCGTGGAGCCGAACGCCGAGGCGGGAATATCCCCTATCGGAAACGTCAGCTGGGCCGTATTCACCGTGCACGCCAGAGCATTGATGGTGCCGGAGGTGAGCTGCGTGGTCAGACCGTCACGGTAGAGGCCATCGCTTCCCTGAAGCGTCACGACGCCGATCGTCCCGGGGGTTAATACCCCCGATGAGACCGGGCCCGTCACCACCAGCTCAATCCTCCCGCCGTACCAGTCCACATAGGAGGTCTGCGCATTGTAGGAAAATGTATTGCTCGGGTTTTCAAAATAGCCGTTGGAAGAAAAGCGTATCCCTATCCCGCTGACGTTCGTGTTGTAAACATGGTTGCCGTAGCTGCTCAACGTGGCGCCGTTGTAGCGCAGGCTGAATCCCAGCATCAGCGGATTCGTACACCCGGTAAGATAGGAGCCTGTGGCTGACGCCGCGCCAGAAAATACCACCGTGCCGACAGGCGCATCGCGCTGCACGTTGATCGTCCCCACGGACAGGGTGGAAAGCTGCGGGGTGATGGTGGTGCAGGTACCGGCACGAGCCATATTTGCCGCCGCGAGCAAACAGAGCAGCAGCATCGCGTTAAGACATTTCATGTTAGCGTTCCTGACGGCAGGTGGCGCGCATATCAGCGATCCCACCGTACGTTGAGTGATTCGGCAGCGTGAAATCAGCGCGGCATTGCTGACTGGATTGACTTCCCCATGTAGCGACTAACGTTCCCTGCTCGCGCATCCCGGTTAAATAGACCTGACCGCGATCGCCGACAATAAAACTGCCGCTGTCATCACCTACAAGGGTGACCACCGCCCCAAACGGAACGGCGCGGTCGTTGTCGATCAAGGTCATCAGCACCCGGCGACCTGACTTCGGCAGATAATCGGCTCTCACCACCGCTCCCCGCGTCGGCGTCACCGTGCGAGTGTTGATCTCCAGCTCGACATCGTCCGGCATCGTTTCCGGGTCGAGGGTGAGATCGTTTTTCCGGTAGACAGAAAGGTTGCTCACGACCGTATATCCGCGAAAATCTGTCCGTACACCGGGCTGATTGCGGATATCCACGTCGTGGGCGCCAGGAGCTTTGATTAAGACGCTGGTCTCCCCCAGCGGCTGGGAAAGCGTGATGCCATCAGCATGGGCGAGAATGCCGCCTTGCAGCCCGTAATTCAGGCGTTCACTGTTTTTGTCATAACCATAACCTGCCGTGACTTCGCCATAGGTGCCTTTGTAGTCCGCGTTAACATTGCCGGTATAGCCCACACCCTCTGTTCCGTATCCCTGCTGTACGTTCCAGCTCAGGGCACGGTTCTCGAGCGCTACCCCGTTCAGGCCGACGTTATGCGTCGTCCCGTTATTCCCGCTGGCGTTCATGCCATAGTTAGCCCATGTCTGCGGCAAAAATTTATCCAGCGGAATGCTGACGTTGAACGCCAGAAGCTGGTCATGGTCAGCTTTTTTTTGGCTGTCGCGGGTTTCTGACGCTGAGCGGACATTTTTGCTGTAAGTCCATGTCAGGCCATAGCTGATGTTGTGCCAGTAGTTGCTATAGCCGACGCTCCACGAAGCCATCGACTTACCGTCATTCCAGTAATCTTCCCGCGCCGCACTGAGGGTAAGCGCGCCCAGGTTGTCCCCCAGCGTCTGGCTCATCGTCAGCTCGGCACGGTTACGTCGCCTGTCATGAAGCGCGCTGCTGTCGCCGTAAGAATCGAGGACGTCCTGCATCCCGTAATAGCCGCGGGTCGAGTAGCGATACCCGGCAATCGAAAAGTTGGTCCCGGTATTGATAAAATTCTTGCTGTATCGGGCCCGCCACGACTGACCGTTTGTTTTCGCGGCATGCTCCGGCGTTGACCAGCCTTGAGTGACGTCTGCGGATACAGCCCCGAGATCGCCCATATTCTTGCCCACCCCCAGAGCCGCCGACTGGTACTTATCTGCCCCCTGGACGCCGCCATAGAGCGTAATACCGTGAGGGAGGCCGTAAATTCCGGTCAATTGCCCGAAGGGGGTTTTCTCCACGCTACGGTTATACGAGCGATACTGCCCGGCGGTAAGGGCATATTTCAGGCGCCCCTCCCGTTGCAGGACCGGCAGCGAAGCGTACGGCAGGGTGAAATGTTGCTCACTACCATCAGCTTCGACGATCGTGACATCAAGATCGCCCGCGCCGCCGGTGGGATACATATCCGCGATCTCAAACGCGCCCGGTGCCACATAGCTTTGGTAGATTTGATAGCCATTCTGACGCACCACGACCTGCGCGTTAGTTCGCGCAATACCGCGCACCACCGGCGCATAGCCTTTCAGGGAATCCGGCAGCATATCGTCGTCGGACGCCAGCTGGACGCCGCGAAACGGCATGCTGTCAAAGACATCGGCAGGCGCGGAACTGTCTCCGAGCGTAAGCTGGGCTTGCAGGGGAATAATCGCGCGCTGCATCAAGGTATAGACGTTGTCCCACTTATCCTGGCCGGACGCATCGCGGGACCAGGTGGTGTAGTTGCGTAACCGCCAGGGACCGACGTTGATCCCCGGCCGCAGGTTTGCATACTGGCTGTCGCTGCGGGTGCCTGCCCCGCTTCTTGCCCGGCTGTTTGCCCCGCTCAGGCTGTAGTTGAGCATGGCCGCGGTAATGCCTTCATCCCACATATCCGGCGGAACGTAACCTCTCGCTGGCAGGTCTATAGCCGCCTGTGGAATGCTAATCGCCAGACGCTGGGCGCCAAACTGGAAATCCGCGCTGGCCTGTGGGATCGCCCTGAGATCGGCGCATTCACCTTCCCCGGCGGCAAGCTGTGGGAAAAGCGCCGTTTTCACGCCCCACGCTTTTAACTGCCCGATACTCAGGCAAGGCTGCAACGTTTCACTGCCGTTAGCATCCTTCACTGCCATAAAACGAATATCCCGCGTTTCCAGCAGCCGATCGTCAAGAATAATATCAACGTGGTATGTCCCGGGCGCCTGCGAGCCGGATTCAAAGGCAGATAAATCCGCTTTTCCCATTCCGGGATTATCCAGCTCTACCAGTTCCGTATTAAACGTCTCACTGGCATACAGTGTGGGAGAGACACCAGCAAGCGCGAGGGCAATAAATATTGCCAGGCGCGCAGGCTGCATTGCATTCAATGCCGTTGTCATGACGAACACCTGATTAACGCGTAAGGATCACAAACTGGCCCGGTGTAATTCGCCAGGGCTGCCATAATCGTTAATGACTTTAAACGTCAGCGTATTGCCACTGGTTCCGTTCGGTAACGGAAAACGGGCTGTGCCTGAAGGCATCACGTACGTGACATCGTCAAGCTTCTTATTACCCAACGTAATTTCATTGAAATTGATAACGTACGGCGTAGGGTTATTAACCTGAAGGGTATTTCCCGCACGACGCCAGGTTAATTTATTGGCTTGCTCCTCGGGGGTAGACGCACGAAGAGTCTCTGGTCGATAAATTAATTTGATGCGCGTTTTGACGGCAATTTGCAGCGAGTTCATCTGCTTTGAGGCTGAAGGAATAGCTTTAATGTTCAGCCAGAATAAACTCTCCCGCCCCTGAGGCAGTGAGCCGGTCATGACAATACGCTCAAGGTTTTTTTGCCCGCCGTCCAGCCGATACAGTGGTGGCGTAATAATAAAAGGCGCTTTACCCGATTATTCATCCTGAACATCTATCCACGACTGGATTAAATAAGGAACGTTATCAGGATTAGTAATACCTATTGACGCCTCTTTTTTAGTCCCATCAAAAATAATACGGGTGCCGCCAATAATTACTCCTGCACTGACGGATGTTAACGTCAGCGGTAACAGCGCCATAGCCAGGCCCGTTGTCGTGATAAAACGCATTTTAATACCTCATAAAACAAGGGGCCGGGCGGCCCCCTGCTGATTACTGCAATGACTTAGTTGTATACCACTGAGAAGTTTGCGACCGAGTTAGCCGGGCCCGCGGTCACGGATGCCGCGGTGGAGATATACTGCGCGTAGAAGTTCAGCGTATTATCAGCCGTACTGCTGAGCGGGTAAATATAGCTGTTGCTGCCGTGCAGCGGCAGATCGGCTTTATCTGCCGTCATCAGGTTAATCGCCACCCCGGTGGCCGCCCCCGCCACGGACGTATCAATCGCCAGCAGGCTAGCGTTGGTTAAATCCGGCGTGCCGTCAAAACGGACTTTTGCATTGGTGACCGTTACCGGACAGTTTTTCAAAATAATATTGAATTGCGTCGCAGCCGTTCTCGCCCCGGTTGTCGGGAATTCCGTTTTATAATAATCGCCTAATACCACCACCTGATTCTGGGATGCCACATCAACGTCGCAGGCAGAATCCAGAATATTCCCGTTAAAATTAACGGTACCGGCCGCTGCGAATGCATTGGTCATGGTGAGTACAGAACCTGCCGCTAACATTGCCATCATCAATTTTGTATTCATAATTTTATATCCCGTATTACTTTATTTATTACCGACATTCAGTTGCAGAAACAAAAGACCTTCCGACGAGTCAAAATTTATACAACTCTTTTTCCGCATACAATCAATTTTGAGGTCTAGCTGTAGACCCTCTTTTAACAATTACAAAACATATTCACTCGGAAACACCTTAAGAATAATGGCCAAAGTCTACTTTTAGACCTGAATAAAAAAGGTTTCAATTTCAATTAATTAAGACTCAAAAAAAAGCGAGTCTATAATTAGACTCGCCGCAAACATTCCCTGATCTGCTGGTTTTTAAGATAATTCTTTATGCCGATCAAAAAATGATCGCATCAGTCAGTGAGGTTTCACATGAATACCCGTTTCGCGCCTGAGTCAGATATTGATAAGTCAACAGTGCTCGGCGCTAAGCCTTTTAAGCACATTGAAAAAATAATCGATAATGTTTTGCCGCATGCGGAGAGAAGCATTATTGCCAGAGGAGAAATTATCCATTATTGCTCCGGCGATACCCGTCAATGCTTTTTACTGTTGCATGGCAGCGTGGCGTTACACCGTCGCGGGGACGGTATCGTCTTAAATTCTGAATCCGCGCCATTTATACTCGGCGTGAGCAGCCAGTTATCGTCTGAACACCTGTACGTCAGAGCGCTGGAAACCTCAGAGGTGGCCAGCGTTTCGCTGGCGTGTTTCAATCATGTTGTCGCACAACAGAATTTATGGGAGCACTTCTCAAACCTGCTGATCTACACCGCATCGCGCGTCTACGAACATTGTGCCCAGATATCGCAAATGTCGGCTTATGACATTATCCGCTTTCAACTGGTTGAGTTGATGCAGGAGCCGGAAGCCATAAGACAAAACATTACCGCCGCGGCCTATATCAAAAGCCGCACCTATCTTTCACGCAGCGGCATTATGCGGATCCTCGCGGAGTTGCGGACGGGGAAATACATCACCATGGAGCGTGGCGTACTAGTAGAGATCCATCACTTACCCCGTAAGTACTGAGGCTGTATTTATCTCTGGAGAAGGTGGAAAAGAAGAGCGACACTATAGAGAGTACAGTCTCTTTCCAGGTTAACGCTATGTCTTCTGACAAACCATCGCATCGCGGCTCTCCCTATGCTCAGGAACTGATTTCTCATTTACAGCCGCACTGCGCCACGCATAAAACCGATCCCGGCGAGCAACTTGATCTCCAGGTTGAAGGGCAGAGCATGTGTTATTTAATTCTTGACGGCACGGTCGCCATATACAGAAGAAGCGACGACATGATGCTTTCAACGGCGCGCAGTCCCGCCCTGTTTGGCCTCGCTAACCTGACGGACATTTATTTTAATGACTACCTCCGAACGGTAACGCCTTGCCTGATTGGTGTGCTCACGACCGATCGGGTGGCTGAAATTATCAAAGAGAAGGCGCTGTGGGGGCTGCTTTCTAATCATCTGATGTTTGTCTATAACCGCCTCTATCACAACGTCATGCCGAAAGGCGCGCCAACCGCGTACGAGATGATTCGCCAGCAGCTCGTGCTGCTGATGCAGGAAGATGACAGCTACCGACGCAGCGTGACGGCGGAAAGGTATATCAGGGATAAAACCCATCTTTCCCGCAGTGGCGTAATGCGGATCCTGGCTGATCTGAAAACGGGTGGGTTCATCGAAATGGAAGAAGGCCGGCTGATTAAAATTAACAAACTGCCTGCCAGATACTGAATGTCAGACACAAAAAAGGCCGCGCTTGCGGCCTTTTCTTCACTGCTTAATGGACGTGAACGCCCAACCGCCAGGCAAAGTAGATCTCTTCTTTCAGTTCGTTTGAAGAGAGCGCCAGCAAATCCGTAAATTCCAGCTCAAGCTGTTTCAGCTTTTTCAGGTACTGGGCGGGAGACAGATTGCTTTTATCGCGACGTAAATATTCAATTGCCAGCTGTGTTGGGGTTATTTCAGTATCCATGATGTCCTCGCTTATGTTCAAAACGTGACCAGTATATCACAATCAGGCGGCTAATTTTTGACCAAAAACAAGACATCCGAAAACTTTACACAACGGCCGTCGTCAGCCTGGATGAACAACACAGGCGATCCTGCTCGTCCAGGATATCAATCTGCCACACCTGATGACGGCTTCCGGCATGCAGCGCCCGGCAGACGCCGCGCACGCGCCCGCTGCGAACGGAGCGAATGTGGTTGGCATTGACCTCCAGACCCACCACCTTCTGCTCTCCTTCCGTACACAGGTAGCCCGCCACCGACCCCAGCGTTTCGGCCAGCACGACGGACGCGCCGCCGTGCAGCAGGCCAAACGGTTGATGAGTACGGCTGTCTACCGGCATCGTCGCTTCCAGTTCGTTGTCGCCAATGCGCGTGAACTGGATATCCAGCAAACCGACCATGTTCTCCGCGCCCATGGCATTTAAGGCCTCCAGCGTGACCGCACGTTTCCAGATCATCCGATAATCTCCAGTAAAGCCTGCAATGGATGGCGGACGCCGTTACCTTCCACCCGTTTCACCTGGCTGCGGCAGGAGTAGCCCGTCGCCAGACAGCGGTTGCGTGGCAGGCGCTGCATCGCCTGATGCCACGACAGCTCGTAAATGCCGAGCGAATTAGCGTGGTTTTTGACTTCATGGCCGTAGGTTCCGGCCATACCGCAGCAGCCCACGTTAACGCTTTCCAGCTTCGCGCCAAACCGGGCAAAGATAGAAGCCCACTGGGCAGGCGCCGTCGGCAGCGCCGTCACTTCGGTGCAGTGCCCAAACAGATACCAGGCTTCTCCACTCACCTCCTGAGTGGGCGTTTGCGTCAGCACCGCAGGCAGCCACTCGTGCACCAGTAAGACCTGAAAATCACCGCGCTTATCGCCGAGCGTCTGCTTATATTCATCCCGGTAACAGAGCACCAGCGCCGGATCGACGCCCACCATCGGCATACCGAGCTGCGCCACGCGATTCAGAAAATCTGAAGTTTTCTGCGCGGTTTTCGCAAAGCGGGTGAGGAAACCTTTTATGTGCTGCGCCTTGCCGTTCGGCGAGAACGGCAGCACCACCGGCTGGTAGCCGATTTTCTCGGCCAGTCGGACAAAATCGGCCACCACCTGCGCATCGTAATAGCTGGTAAACGGATCCTGCACTACCAGCACCACCTTCGCTTTCTGCTCAGGGCTTAATGCTTCCAGTTGTTCCAGGGTCATGTTCGCCGAGCGGTGCCCCACCAGCCGACGCTGGAGCGATGGCACCGACAGCAGCGGCAGATCCACCATGCCGATATGTTTTTCTGACAGTTTGCGCACCAGCGGCTGGTTGATAAAGAAGTTAAAGGTTTTTGGCGCACGGGCCATCAGCGGCGCGTAACTCTCCACCGTCGCCACCAGATGATCGCGCATCGGGCGCAGATAACGCGTGTGGTACAGCTGGAGGAAGCGGGAACGGAATTCCGGTACGTCAATTTTAATCGGGCACTGGGTTGAACACGCCTTGCACGCCAGGCAGCCGGACATCGCCTCTTTCACCTCATGCGAGAAATCGTATTCACCTTTGTTCGCATGCCAGCTGTTGCGGGTGCGTTCGATAAGCCCGCGCAGGCTGGCGCGTTTTTCCGGCAGCTCCTGTTCCAGCTTGAGCGGGTCAACGCCGCGGTCGGCCAGCAGGCGCAGCCATTCGCGCACCAGCGTGGCACGCCCTTTCGGGGAATGAATGCGGTTGCTGGTGATTTTCATCGACGGACACATCGGGCTTTTCACATCGAAGTTGAAGCACAGCCCGTTGCCGTTGCACTCCATCGCGCCGCGCCAGGAAGCGCGTACCGCAATCGGAATTTGTCGGTCATAGGTGCCGCGCTTGACGGCGTCCACCTGCAACATCGGCGCATCGATGCCCTCCGGCGGGCAGATTTTTCCCGGGTTGAGGCGGTTATCGGGATCAAAAGCGGCTTTCACCTTACGCAGCTCGGCGTAAAGTTGTTCGCCAAAAAACGCCGGGCTGTACTCGGCGCGGAATCCTTTGCCGTGCTCGCCCCATAACAAGCCGCCGTATTTGGCCGTGAGGGCCACGACCTGGTCGGAGATCTCCTTCATCAGGATCTCCTGCTGCGGGTCGCACATGTCCAGCGCCGGGCGCACGTGCAGCACACCCGCGTCCACGTGCCCGAACATGCCATAGCTCAGACCATGGCTGTCGAGCAGCGCGCGAAACTCCACAATATAATCAGCAAGGTGCTCCGGCGGCACGCAGGTATCTTCCGCAAACGGAATAGGCTTCGCCGCCCCTTTCGCGTTGCCGAGCAGCCCCACCGCTTTTTTACGCATCGCGTAGATTCGCTCGATGCCGGAGAGATCGTTACACAGCTGCCAGCCAATGACGCCGCCTTCCCCCTGGGCAATCAGCTCGTCCAGACGCTGGCAGAGCGTGCTTACCTGGCTCTCAATCAGCTCTGCGTCATCCCCGGCGAACTCGACGATGTTCAGGCCGAGCATCTCTTTATCCGGCACGTCGGTAATCAGTTCGCTCACCGAATGCCAGACGATATCTTCCCGGGCCAGGTTCAGAACTTTTGAATCGACGGTTTCCACCGACAGCGCCCGCGCCTCCACCATAAACGGTGCATTACGCAGCGCAGAGTCAAAGGAGTTGTATTTGACATTCACCAGACGGCGCACCTTTGGCAACCGGGTGATATCCAGACGCGCTTCGGTGATGAAGGCCAGCGTCCCTTCTGACCCGGTCAGTACGCGGGTAAGATCGAACTGGCTCAGATCGTCATTAAAGACATGGCGCAGATCGTAGCCCGTCAGGAAGCGGTTAAGCTTCGGGAATTTGTTGAGGATCAGTTCGCGATTTTCGCGGCAGCGCTCCAGCACGGTACGATAAATCCGTCCGCTGGTGGTGCTCTCTTTTGCCAGCGTTTCGGCCAGCTCGATCGGCATCGGTTGGGTATCGAGGATATCGCCCCCCAGCAGCACCGCCCGCACACCCATAACGTGATCGGAGGTTTTGCCGTAGACCAGCGAGCCCTGCCCCGAGGCATCGGTGTTGATCATCCCGCCAATGGTCGCGCGGTTACTGGTGGAAAGCTCTGGCGCAAAAAAATAGCCGTAAGGTTTCAAAAACTGATTCAGCTGATCTTTGATCACCCCCGCTTCCACTCGCACCCACCCCTCTTCAGGGTTGATCTCAATGATGCGGTTCATATAGCGGGACATATCAATGATGATGCCCTGGTTCAGCGCCTGCCCGTTGGTACCCGTCCCGCCGCCGCGTGGGGTAAAGACCAGGGTGCTGAAACGCTCCTGCGACGCCAGACGGGCGATGAGCGCCACATCGGCGGTAGAGCGCGGGAAAACGACGGCATCGGGAAGAAGCTGGTAAATACTGTTATCGGTCGCCATCGTCAGCCTGTCGGCATAATCGGTGGCGGTGTCACCTGTAAAACCCTGTTGCTCCAGTGCCTGCAAAAAATTAAGCACCAGCTGAACGACGCCCGGTGCCTGAGAAATCTGTGGGATCATTGCTGTCGACCCTAATGAGAATAGTGTGAAATCGTTTGCGTTGTGTCTGGAAAGTTTTATCACATTTTTTTCTTATGTGCTTCGTAGAATTACGGGCAAAATCCGCCTGTCAAAAATCGCTGAAATCACTAATGATTAGAGAGATGCGGTTTATATTCCCATCAGCCTTGCTGGTGTTCATTTAAGGAAAGTTTCGTTTATGGTCAATCTTCGTCAGCCCAGGGATGTCGCGCAGATACTGCTGTCGGTGCTGTTCTTAGCCATTATGATTATTGCGTGTCTGTGGATTGTTCGTCCTTTCGTGCTCGGATTTGCCTGGGCCGCGACCGTCGTCGTCGCCACCTGGCCTTTACTCTTACGTTTGCAGAAACTGCTGTTTGGTCGCCGCGGCCTGGCCGTGCTGGTGATGACGCTGCTGTTGTTCCTGCTGTTTATTATTCCCATTGCACTGCTGGTTAACAGCCTGGTTGACAGTAGCGGCCCGGTTATTCGCGCGGTCACCAGCGGTGATATGACGCTGCCGGATCTCGCGTGGCTGAACAGCATTCCTGTTGTGGGCGCAAAACTGTACAGCGGCTGGCACAGCCTGCTGGAGATGGGCGGTAGCGCGCTGATGGCCAAAGTGCGTCCGTACATCGGCACAACCACCACCTGGTTTGTGGGGCAGGCTGCGCACATTGGTCGCTTCATGATGCACTGTACGTTGATGCTGGTCTTCAGCGCCCTGCTGTACTGGCGCGGCGAGCAGGTTGCGCTGGGGGTACGTCATTTCGCCACCCGACTGGCAGGTAAACGCGGCGATGCGGCCGTGCTGCTGGCAGCCCAGGCCGTCCGCGCGGTAGCGCTCGGCGTGGTGGTCACAGCGCTGGTGCAGGCTGTACTTGGCGGAATCGGGCTGGCAATTTCCGGCGTACCTTATGCCACCATTTTCACCGTCGTCATGCTGATGACCTGTCTGGCTCAGCTCGGTCCGCTGCTGGTGCTGGTTCCCTGCATTATCTGGCTTTACTGGACGGGGGACACGACCTGGGGCACGGTGCTACTGGTCTGGAGTTGCGTGGTGGGCACCATGGATAACGTGATCCGTCCCCTCCTCATCCGCATGGGCGCTGACCTGCCGCTGATTCTGATCCTGTCCGGGGTGATAGGGGGGTTAATTGCCTTCGGCATGATTGGCCTGTTCATCGGTCCGGTGCTGCTTGCGGTAACCTGGCGTCTCTTCTCCGCCTGGGTGCATGAAGTGCCGCCGCCGGGAACCGACCCTGACGTCATCTTAAGCGAACTTGAAGAACTGGAAGATAAGAACGCGCAGTAAGAACGTAGGCCGGGTGGCGCTAACGCTTACCCGGCTACACTCTCCACAGCAATACTTAAACGTTGCTAAACTATTTATTCTCTGTGCACTGGTCAGACCCGCCTTTTCCTGCCTAAAACCGTCATTCTCTTCAAGAAATCTTTACCTGCCTTTAACTATTGAGACGAATCCGATCGACTCAAAATCCTGGCATGCCTACTATTAAGACACGGTTATAAATCAACACCTTGATTTATAAGCATGGAAATCCCCTGAGTGAAACAACGAATTGCTGTGTGTAGTCTTTGCCCATCTCCCACGATGGGCTTTTTTTTATCCTTTTTACGCCCGTGTAATGTCACAGCGGCTGAGCATGCGCCATTCCCCCGCCAGCTCCCGCGTCTCCCCGGTTACCAGCACGTTCACCACCTCGCGTATATCCGCCGAGGACGCGCCAACCTGTAGCTCAAATTCCCCTGGCTCGACAATCCGCTTCCCGTCCCGGCGGGTGAAATTAAACATCTCCACCGGCAGGGTAAAGGTCAGCGTGGCGGTTTCTCCCGGTGAAAGCGTAACGCGCTGGAACGCTTTCAGCTCCTGAAGCGGACGCACCTGCGTGGCGACCTTATCGCGTACGTACACCTGTACCACTTCGCTGCCGCTGCGCTCGCCGGTGTTGGTGATATCGACGCTTAACGCCACCTCTCCGTCGATCGGGACGCGGCTTTCCGCCAGGCGGGCCGCGCCCCAGCGAAACTGCGTCCAGCCGAGACCGTAACCGAACGGGTAAAGTGCGCCGAAATGGAACGCAAACGGCGTGCCGCCGCTTTTCAGCTTGTGGTTATAGTAGTACGGCATCGCCCCGGCGTTTTTCGGCACGCTCACTACCAGCCTGCCCTGCGGCTCCGCGCGGCCGGTTAAGACATCGGCAATCGCCCAGCCCCCTTCCTGCCCCGGCGCCCAGGCCATCATCAGCGCGGCCACCTTCTCTTCCAGCCCCTGAAGGTTATAAGGACGCCCACCCGTCATGACGACAATCACTGGCTTACCGGTTGCCACCAGCGCCTCCAGCAGCTGTTGCTGCACGCCCGGCAGATCCAGCGAATCGGTATCCGAACCTTCCCCCACGGTGCCGCTCTGGAATAGCCCGGCGAGGTCGCCCACGCAGGCCACCACCACGTCACTCTCTTTTGCCGCGCTCACGGCGTCGGGGATCAAATCCGTGCGTTGTGAAACCGGCGATTGCTGCATCGGCTTACCGCCGCTGTCGCCCGGGAACACCGGTGCGCCCGCCATCCGTTTTTCGATAATGTGGCACCCTTTGGCGTAACGTACCTGTGATGCGCCAAGGTACTGTTCCAGCGCCGCGCGCGGGGTAGTCACCTGCGAGGTCTCTTCAACCATATCGCTGATAATCAGGTGAACCGGGAAGCTGTAGCCGCTCAGTAACGCCAGTGGATCGTCCGCCGTCGGCCCCACTACCGCTACACGGGGTTTTCCGCCGAGGGGCAAAATGCCGTTATTTTCCAGCAGCGTGATCGATTTTGTTGCCACCTCGCGCGCCACCTGCCGGGTCGCCTCATTCTGCAAATCGATACCGTCTTCGTCGGCGTACGGTTTTTCAAACAGCCCGAGACGGAATTTTTCACTTAGCACGCGCGCCACAATCTCATCCACTTTCGCCATTGAGATGAGCCCACGCTCTACCGCTTCCGCCAGATGACGCGCGCAGTCATCCTTCGGCAATTCCACGTCCAGCCCGGCGTTAAACGCCAGCGCCGCCGATTGTGCTGGATCGTGAGAAATCCCGTGGTGCTGGTGCAGCAGGCTGACGCCGCCGTAATCCGCCACGATAATGCCGTCGAAGCCCCACTGTTCACGCAGCACGGTGGTGAGCAGAAAATGGTCGCTGTGCCCTGGCTGATTATCAATGTCGTGATAGGCTGGCATCACCGAACCGGCGTTGGCCAGCTTTACCGCCATCTCAAACGGCAGCAGGAAGGTATCGTTTAGCTCGCTGAAACCGAGATGGACCGGCGCATGATTGCGCGCCCCTTCGCTGAAGGAGTGGCCGACGTAATGTTTCAGGGTCGCCAGCAGATCGCGCTTATCGCCCTGCAACCCCTTCACGTACGCCGTCGCCATCACCCCTACCAGCCACGGATCTTCCCCAAAGGTCTCTTCCGTCCGTCCCCAGCGCACATCGCGCGAGACATCCAGCACCGGGGCCAGCCCCTGCTGGCACCCGACGGATCGGGCCTCTTTGCCAATCTGCTCCGCCGCGCGCTGCACCAGCGCCGGGTCCCAGGTAGAACCGTAGTTCAGCGACGACGGGAACAGCGTTGCATCTTTGCACAGCAGCCCTACCAGACACTCTTCATGAAACAGCGCCGGAATGCCGAGCCGGGTCTCCTCCATCATCATGCGTTGCAGGCGGTTGGCGGCACGCACGCCGGTTTTTGCATCAACAATGTGCGTGCCGAGCGGGCGGGTGATCTGCCCGACGCCCAGCTTCAGCCTTTCGCTGAGGGACGCCTGTTCACTCACGCCGGCGAATTCATCGCTCAGATCGCTGCGCTCGCGGTGGTTGCCGTGTTCATCAAGGATCAGCCAGTACGCGTGCATCTGGGCAAATTTCTCTTCCGGCGTCATACGCGCCAGTAAATCAGCGACACGCTCGTGTACGGAACGTCCCGCGTCCTTGTAGATCGCAGTCATGGTTTACTCCTGTAGTGCGGATTGGGTTGCCGGACTGAGCTGCCCCGTATCGTTTCGACTATCGCGTTTGCTGGCCAGCTCGCGGGCGATGCTGTCCACCAGTCGGCTGTTAAGTTTGTAGATGGCAAGGAGCGCCACCATGCAGAGGAACAGCGCGCAGGGGATCAGGGTAAACAGGGCATTGATGGTTGCAAGAACGTGAGGCGCCTGGTTTGCCTGACCGGGAGCGTAATCCACCATGCCAAGCACCCAACCGACCACCGCCCCACCCAGCGCCAGCCCAAACTTGATGGCAAACAGGGCGGTAGAAAAGACCAGCCCGTCCAGGCGGCGGCCGCTACGGTGTTCTTCGTAGTCCACCACATCGGAGAACATGGTCCATTGCAGCGGCGTGGTCAGGTTCTGAATAAAACTAAACACAATATTCAGACCGAATATCAGCCACACCTGCGAAGGCGGAATGAAGAAAATCAGCGCGCCAAAAATAACGAAAGAAATAATGGTCCACTGATAGGCACGCACCCGGTCAAATTTCCCCAGCAGACGTTCAGATAATAATGCGCCGCTTAAGGAGGCCACCATGCCGGAAACAATAAAGGCAAAAACCAGTTCCGGACGTAACAGAACATAGTTAACGTAATACATGGTCGCAGAGCCACGCGTCACGACGGCGGTTAACAGTAAAATATTAAACAGAAAAACAATTCGCCACTGGCTATTGGCGGCCAGCAGTTTTAAATCCGTCAGCATCGAGCCGGAGGTGTCATTGCGCGGCGAGTAACGCTCCCGGGTCATAAAGAAGCAGCAGAAGAATAAAACAATACCCAGCAGCCCCATCAGGCTCATGGCATAGAAATAGCCTTTTTGCACATTCCCCTGGCCTAATAATGAGACCAGCGGCAGCGCGATGACCGTTACAATCAACCCGCCGATAAACGACAGGCCAAAGCGCCAGGATTGCAGCGAGTGGCGTTCGCGCGGGTCGAGCGTCAGCGCGCCGGGCATGGCGCAGTAAGGGACGTTAATCGCGGAATAGATCAGGCTCAGGATGGCATAGGTTACGCAGGCATAGACAATTTTTGCCGTCGCCCCGGCATCCGGTACGTAGAAGGTAATCAGGCAGCTCACGCCAAACGGAATGGCAAACCAGAGCAGCCAGGGACGAAAACGACCGTGGCGGGTCTGAGTGCGGTCCACCAGCGCGCCAATGCACGGGTCGACAAACGCATCGACCACGCGCACCACTAAAAACATGGTGCCCATAATGGCCGCAGGCAAACCGAATACGTCCGTATAGAAATAAGCGAGAAATAACGTTGCCGTTTGCCAGACCAGCGCGCTGGCCATATCGCCGAGGCCGTAACCTATTTTATCTTTGGTACGTAATACAGAGGAGATTGTCATTGTTATTTGCCTTTTTATCAGGTTAAAACGTATTTCAACCAGTCGCGCATCATCCCGACGGATGTACGCGGTAAGGCTCAAGTATTAGCAACGCCCTGCCCGCTAGCAATTGTCTAAATTAACAGATAAATTATGATATTTGGTTTTTTGCTTTATTTGTGATGGTGAGCATATTCGCAGGAAAATAAAAAAGGCGAGGACAGATATCCTCGCCTTTTTCAGGTTGTGCAGGTTTTACTTGTTCAGCTCTGCCAGGCTCAGCCAGGTCTGCACCACGGTGTCCGGGTTCAGGGAGAGGCTATCAATCCCCTCATCCATCAGCCAGGCCGCAAAGTCTTCATGGTCAGAAGGACCCTGGCCGCAAATCCCGACATATTTACCCTGTTTCTTCGCCGCGCGGATGGCCATGGAGAGCAGCGCTTTCACCGCCTCGTTACGCTCATCGAACAGCTCAGAGACGACGCCGGAGTCGCGGTCCAGGCCGAGCGCCAGCTGCGTCATGTCATTCGAGCCAATGGAGAAGCCGTCGAAGTGTTCCAGGAACTGCTCGGCCAGCAGGGCGTTGGACGGAATTTCACACATCATGATGATCTTCAGCCCGTTCTCGCCGCGCTTCAGCCCCTGACGCGCCAGCTCATCAACCACCGCCTTCGCCTGATCCACGGTACGGACGAACGGGATCATGATTTCCACGTTGGTCAGACCCATATCATTGCGCACGCGTTTTACCGCCTCGCACTCCAGCGCGAAGCAGTCGCGGAAGCTTTCCGACACGTAACGTCCGGCGCCGCGGAAGCCCAGCATCGGGTTCTCTTCTTCCGGCTCGTAGCGTTCGCCGCCCACCAGGTTGGCGTATTCGTTGGACTTAAAGTCCGACAGACGCACGATCACGCGTTTCGGGTAGAAGGCCGCGCCGAGCGTGGCGATCCCTTCCGTCAGACGACCCACATAGAACTCTCTCGGCGAGTCGTAACCCTTCATCATCTCGCGGATTTCGTTTTGCAGTTTTGCGTCCTGGTCGTCGAACTCCAGCAGCGCACGCGGATGCACCCCGATCATACGGTTAATAATAAATTCCAGACGCGCCAGGCCCACGCCTTCGTTCGGCAGGCAGGCGAAGTCAAACGCGCGGTCCGGGTTGCCGACGTTCATCATGATCTTCAGCGGCAGGTCCGGCATGGTATCCACGCTGGAGCTTTTCACGCTGAAGTCGAGGATATCGGCATACACGTAACCGGTATCGCCTTCAGCGCAGGAGACCGTCACCTTCTGGTCGTCCTTCATGCGTTCGGTCGCGTCACCGCAGCCGACTACCGCCGGGATCCCCAGCTCACGGGCGATAATAGCCGCGTGACAGGTACGGCCGCCGCGGTTGGTGACGATGGCAGCCGCTTTTTTCATGATCGGTTCCCAGTCCGGGTCGGTCATGTCGGTTACCAGCACGTCGCCAGGCTGAATGCGGTTCATCTCGCTGATGTCGTGGATCACTTTCACCGGACCGGCACCGATGCGGTGACCAATTGCGCGGCCTTCCGCGACAATTTTGCCCTGCGCGTGCAGGGTGTAGCGCTCCATGACTTGACCACGTGAACGGACGGTTTCCGGACGCGCCTGCACGATAAACAGCTTGCCGGTGTGTCCGTCTTTCGCCCACTCGATGTCCATTGGACGGCCATAGTGTTTTTCAATCTGCACCGCCTGCTTCGCCAGCTCTTCCACTTCGGCGTCGGTCAGTGAGAAGCGATCCCGCTGCTCCTGCGGCACATCTTCAATGGTGACCTGTTTGCCATGCTCCTGCGTCGGAGCATAGATCATGCGGATTTTTTTCGAGCCCATGGTGCGACGTACCACTGCCGGACGGTTAGCCGCCAGCGTAGGCTTGTGAACGTAGAATTCGTCAGGGTTTACCGCCCCCTGCACCACCATCTCGCCCAGACCCCACGCGGAGGTGATAAACACCACCTGGTCGAAGCCGGATTCAGTGTCGATAGAGAACATCACGCCGGAAGAGCCTACGTCGGAACGCACCATGCGCTGCACGCCGGCGGAAAGCGCGACGCCGCGGTGGTCATAGCCCTGATGGACGCGATAGGAGATGGCGCGGTCGTTGAACAGGGAAGCAAACACATGCTTCACCGCCACCAGTACCGCCTCGTAACCCTGGACGTTGAGGAAGGTTTCCTGCTGCCCGGCGAAAGAGGCATCCGGCATATCTTCCGCGGTGGCGGAAGAGCGCACGGCAAAGGAGGCCTGCGCGTCGTCAGCGGAGAGCTGGTTGTAGGCGTCATGGATGGCTTTTTCCAGTTCCGGCTGGAAAGGTGTGTCGATGATCCACTGGCGGATTTGCGCGCCGGCTTTGGCAAGCTCGGTGACATCATCAATATCCGTTTTATCCAGCAGGTCGTAAATGCGCTGGTTTACACCGCTCTGGTCTAAAAACAGGTTAAACGCATCGGCGGTTGTGGCAAACCCGTTAGGTACGGAGACACCCATACCGGACAGATTTGTAATCATTTCACCCAGGGAGGCATTTTTGCCCCCAACTCTGTCTACATCATTCATGCCGAGTTGGTTATACCAAAGCACCAGCGGTGACGAGCCATTGTTGGACATCGAAACAATCCTTTTGTGATATTTGATCGGAGTAAGAAACACCTGACTACGTATTTATACTGGCATATTTATTTCCGCTAAAAAAACGGTGAATCGTGTAAGCAATTTAAATTTTCAACTTTTCGGACAGTTTCCCGGCACTCGCTAACCCGATGATTCCTATAGATTCCGGCAAAAACCATAGAAATAAAGCCGCTATTCGGAAAATGAAATCCACTTTTCAGGAAAATCAAAAACACCATTTCATTTTAAATTCAGATAAGTTCTTTGCTGTGAAATTAACTTTTTTAATTTATGCTTTCAGGCAATTACGTACGCTATTCAGGGTGGATAAAATGGATAATGCTGTCGATCGCCACGTTTTTTATATTTCTGATGGGACGGCGATTACCGCCGAGGTGCTGGGACACGCGGTGATGTCGCAGTTTCCGGTATCGATAAACAGCATCACGTTGCCGTTCGTGGAAAATGAGAGCCGGGCCAAAGCGGTCAAGGACCAGATCGACGCCATTTACCAGCAGACCGGCGTTCGTCCGCTGGTGTTCTATTCCATTGTGATCCCTGAGATCCGCAATATCATTTTGCAAAGCGAGGGCTTCTGTCAGGACATCGTGCAGGCGCTGGTTGCTCCCTTGCAAAGCGAGCTGAAGCTCGACCCGACGCCGATCGCCCACCGTACCCACGGGTTGAACCCCGGTAACCTGACCAAATACGATGCGCGTATTGCCGCCATTGACTACACCCTGGCGCACGACGACGGGATCTCCCTGCGCAATCTCGACCAGGCGCAGGTGATTTTGCTCGGCGTGTCGCGCTGCGGTAAAACCCCCACCAGCCTTTACCTGGCCATGCAGTTTGGCATTCGCGCCGCCAACTACCCCTTTATTGCCGATGATATGGATAACCTGGTGCTGCCCGCCGCGCTCAAGCCGCTCCAGCATAAGCTGTTTGGGCTGACCATCAACCCGGAACGACTGGCAGCGATCCGCGAAGAACGTCGCGAGAACAGCCGCTACGCCTCGATGCGCCAGTGCCGAATGGAAGTCTCCGAAGTCGAAGCGCTGTACCGGAAAAATCAAATTCCCTGGCTGAACAGTACCAACTATTCAGTAGAAGAAATTGCCACCAAAATCCTTGATATCATGGGGCTGAATCGCCGCATGTACTAATATGCTAGTACATTATTCCGGTTTCAGTTATTATCATGCCATCCTCGGGGCGACGTGCCCCGAACTTGAAATCAGCAGGGATTGGTTTAAGGTGATGCCCATCACTTCCCGGTAGTCTGCCGATGAAGCAAAAAATTTCTGAGACATTCCATGAATAAAACCGACGAACTGCGCACCGCGCGCATTGATAGCCTGGTCACACCGGCTGAACTGGCCCGGCTGCATCCCGTATCCGCCGAGGTGGCGGACCATGTGACGGCCTCCCGTCGCCGCATCGAAAAAATTCTCAATGGTGAAGACAAACGTCTTCTGGTGGTGATTGGCCCCTGCTCCATTCACGACCTCGACGCGGCAATGGATTATGCACAACGCCTTCAGACGCTGCGCGGCACGTATCAGGATCGCCTGGAGATCGTGATGCGTACCTACTTTGAAAAGCCCCGTACCGTCGTGGGCTGGAAAGGATTGATTTCCGATCCCGATCTGAACGGTAGCTACCGGGTGAATCACGGTATTACGCTGGCGCGCAAGCTGCTGTTACAGGTTAACGAACTGGGCGTGCCAACTGCCACCGAATTTCTGGATATGGTGACCGGACAGTTTATTGCCGACCTCATTAGCTGGGGCGCGATTGGCGCACGTACCACCGAAAGCCAGATCCACCGTGAAATGGCGTCGGCGCTCTCCTGTCCGGTGGGCTTCAAAAACGGAACGGACGGCAATACCCGAATTGCCGTAGATGCCATCCGCGCGTCACGCGCCAGCCATATGTTCCTCTCCCCGGATAAAAACGGCCAGATGACCATCTACCAGACCAGCGGCAACCCGTTCGGACATATCATTATGCGTGGCGGTAAAAAACCGAATTACCATGCAGAAGATATTGCCGCCGCCTGCGAAACGCTGGCGGAATTTGACCTGCCGGAGCATCTGGTGGTGGATTTCAGCCACGGCAACTGTCAGAAACAGCACCGCCGCCAGCTGGATGTCTGCGAGGAAGTTTGCCAGCAGATCCGCAGCGGCTCGACCGCCATTGCAGGAATTATGGCGGAGAGTTTTATCAAAGAAGGCACGCAGAAAATCGTCGCCGGACAGCAAATGGTCTACGGCCAGTCAATCACCGACCCGTGCCTGAGCTGGGAAGACAGCGAGCTGCTGCTGGAGATGCTGGCTTCAGCCGTGGACACACGCTTTTAAAATCCTGCCGGGTGACGCTACGCTTACCCGGCCTACGGTACGTGCCCTTCTCCCTCTCCCCGTGGGAGAGGGTCGGGGTGAGGGCATCAGACCGCACCTCTCCCCCAAATTTGATCCCGTCACACAATTTTCACAAAAACGCTTGCCGTGAATTTGCAGTTTATTGATAATGATTATCATTGTTACATTGATTGTTATTTATAAACATTATGTCACCGACCGATAACAGCGCGGCAACGCCAACAAAAACACACACAGCGCCGTCCCCTGCTCCCACCGATCGCCGAATCGACAGCAAAAGCCTGTTGGGTGAGGAGGGACGGGTCATTATCGAGCATGACGGCCAGCACTACCTGCTGCGCCAGACCAATGCCGGAAAACTGATCCTGACTAAATAAACCAGACAACACATTCGCCAGCCACCCAGGTGATCCCCAGGCAGCCAGCGCTTTTCAATTCTTATGGAGAGTTGCTATGCCACACCTGCAATCCGCGTCTTTACGCCCGTCTCTTCTGGCGCTGGCGATTGTCAGCACCCTGCCGGGCGTTACGTTTGCCGCCGCAGACGAGATCACCGTCACCGCCACCGGCAATGCCCGCAGCGCCTTTGAAGCCCCCATGATGGTGAGCGTGATTGACGCCACCGCGCCGGAAAACCAGACCGCCAGCTCCGCCGCCGACCTGCTGCGCAAGGTGCCCGGTCTGACGCTGGACGGCACCGGGCGCACCAACGGTCAGGACGTTAACCTCCGGGGCTATGACCGCCGTGGCGTGCTGATACTGGTGGATGGCGTGCGCCAGGGCACTGATACCGGACACCTGAACAGCACGTTCCTCGATCCGGCGCTGATCAAACGTATTGAAGTAGTACGTGGTCCTTCCGCCTTGCTGTACGGCAGCGGCGCGCTGGGCGGCGTAATTTCGTATGACACCGTCGACGCCAGCGATCTGCTGGATGCAGGTAAAAACAGCGGCTATCGCGTATTTGCTACCGGTGCAACGGGCGATCATAGCATCGGGATGGGTGCCAGCGCCTATGGCCGCACCGATACCCTGGACGGTCTGGTCTCCTGGTCCAGCCGCGATCGCGGCGACATTCGCCAGAGTGACGGCGCGAGGGCGCCAAACGACGAATCCATCAACAATATGCTGGCGAAAGGCAGCTGGAAAATCGATCCGGCGCAGACGCTGAGTGGCTCCCTGCGCTACTACAACAACGACGCGCAGGAGCCGAAAAATCCGCAGACCACGGATGCCAGCAGCAGTAACCCGATGACCGATCGTTCCACCATTCAGCGCGATGCCCAGCTTGGCTACCGCATTGCGCCAGCCGGAAACGACTGGCTGAACGCCGATGCGAAAATTTACTGGTCCGAAGCGCGGATCAACGCCCAGAACATCGACGCCAGCGGCGAGTTCCGTAAGCAGACTACCAAAGGCGGCAAAGTGGAAAACCGCACCCGCCTGTTCAGCGACTCCTTCGCCTCGCACCTGCTGACCTACGGGGGGGAATACTATCGTCAGGAGCAACACCCTGGCGGCGCGACCACCGGCTTCCCGGACGCGAAAATCGACTTCAGCTCCGGCTGGTTGCAGGATGAGATCACCCTGCGCGACCTGCCGGTAACGCTTCTCGGCGGGACGCGTTACGACAACTACCGCGGCAGCAGCGACGGTTACGACGACGTGGATGCGGATAAGTGGTCATCACGCGCCGGGTTAACCGTGAGTCCAGCCGACTGGCTGATGCTGTTCGGCTCTTACGCCCAGGCCTTCCGTGCGCCAACGATGGGCGAGATGTATAACGACTCGAAGCACTTCTCTATCGGCAGCTTCTACACCAACTACTGGGTGCCGAACCCGAACCTGCGTCCGGAAACTAACGAAACCCAGGAGTTCGGTTTTGGGCTACGTTTTGACGATCTGCTGCTCGCCAACGACGCGCTGGAGTTCAAAGCCAGCTACTTCGACACCAAAGCGAAAGATTACATCTCCACTACCGTCGATTTTGCGGCGGCCACCACCATGTCCTATAACGTACCAAATGCCAAAATCTGGGGCTGGGACATGATGGCGACCTACGCGACCAGTCTGTTCAACCTGGACGTGGCCTACAACCGCACGCGCGGGAAAGATACCGACACGGGCGAATACATCTCCAGCATCAACCCGGACACCGTCACCAGCAAGCTGGATATCCCCGTGGCGCAAAGCGGCTTCTCCGTGGGCTGGATCGGCACCTTCGTCGAACGTTCAACGCACATCAGCAGCAGCTACAGCGAGCAGCCTGGCTACGCAGTGAATGATTTCTACGTCAGCTATAAAGGTCAGCAGCAGTTCAAAGGCATCACCACCACCCTCGTGCTGGGGAACGCCTTCGACAAAGCCTACTGGTCACCACAAGGCATCCCGCAGGATGGCCGCAACGGCAAGATCTTCGTCAGTTATCAATGGTAATTCCCTTCGGGGCAACGATTCAGAAGGATAAGATTATGGGTCACTACACACGCTGGCTTGAGCTTAAAGAAGAACATCCGGGTAAGTACGCCCGTGATATCGCCGGATTAATGCACATCAGCGAAGCAGAGCTGGCATTTGCGCGCGTTGGACACGACGCCTGGCGGCTGCGCGGTGAAATCCGTGAGATTCTGGCAGCGCTGGAGTCGGTGGGGGAAACCAAATGCATCTGCCGTAACGAATACGCCGTTCACGAACAGGTCGGGGCGTTTACTAACCAGCACCTCGGCGGCCACGCCGGGCTGGTGCTGAATCCGCGCGCGCTGGATCTGCGTTTGTTCCTCAACCAGTGGGCGAGCGCGTTTCACATAAGTGAAACGACCTCCCGCGGCGAACGTCAGAGCATTCAGTTCTTCGATCATCAGGGCGACGCTTTACTGAAGGTCTACACCACGGATCACACCGACGTTGCCGCCTGGGGCGACGTGCTGACCCGTTTTATCATTGCCGATAACCCCACTCTGGCACTGAAGGCTGTCGATGCCCCTGCGCATTCCGACGGTGCTGATGCAGGCTCGGTGGAGAAAGAGTGGCGCGCCATGACCGATGTGCATCAGTTCTTTAGCTTACTAAAGCGCCATAACCTGAGCCGCCAGCAGGCGTTTCGTCTGGTGAGTGACGATCTGGCCTGTAAGGTGGATAACAGCGCGCTGGCACAGCTGCTGGAGACGGCGCGACAGGACGGAAACGAAATCATGATCTTCGTCGGCAACCGCGGCTGCGTGCAGATCTTCACCGGTGTGGTGGAAAAACTGACGCCCATGAAGGGCTGGCTGAACATCTTCAACCCAACCTTTACCCTGCATCTGCTGGAGGAGACTATCGCCGAGACGTGGGTAACGCGTAAGCCTACGGCGGACGGACACGTTACCAGCCTGGAGCTGTTTGCTGCGGACGGCACTCAGATCGCCCAGCTCTACGGGCAGCGTACCGAAGGCGAGCCTGAGCAGAGCCAGTGGCGCCGCCAGATTGACGCCCTGACGCCAGAAGGGCTGGCCGCATGAAACACTGGTTCGCCCTGCTCTGCGCCCTGCCGCTGGTCGCCGTCGCCGCGCCGGAGAGAATTGTCGCCCTCGGCGGCGACGTGACGGAGATCGTCTACGCCCTCGGCGCGGAGTCTTCTCTGGTTGCGCGCGACAGTACCAGCCAGTGGCCGCAGGCGACAAACGCGCTGCCTGACGTGGGGTATCTTCGCCAGCTGAATGCGGAGGGGATTTTGTCCGTACGCCCGACGCTGGTGCTGGCAAGCGACCAGGCGCAGCCCTCTCTGGCGCTGAAACAGGTTGAACAGAGCCACGTCCGGGTGGTTACCGTTCCCGGCACGCCTGACCTGCGCGCGATTGACGAAAAAGTACGGGTGATAGCTCAGGCGACGCATCATGAGGCGCAAGGGGAAACCCTGCGCAACTCGCTGCGTCAGGCGCTGGCGGCACTGCCCTCAACACCGCTCAACAAGCGGGTGCTGTTTATCCTCAGCCACGGCGGAATGACCGCAATGGCGGCCGGGCAACAGACCGGCGCGGATGCGGCAATACGCGCCGCCGGGTTGCAGAACGCCATGCAGGGCTTTACCCGCTATCAGCCGCTTTCCCAGGAGGGGGTGATGGCCAGCCAGCCGGATCTGGTGGTGATTTCGCAGGACGGTCTTAACGCGCTGGGCGGCGAAGAAAATCTGTGGAAACTGCCCGGTCTGGCGCAAACGCCAGCGGGACGAAGCAAGCAGATGCTGGCTATTGATGATATGGCCCTGCTGGGCTTCAGCGTCCGCACGCCGAAAGCCATACAACAGCTGCGTGCCAGAGCGGAGCAACTGCCCTGATGTCCCGGCGCATCACGTTATCGTTATGGCTTCTGGCGGGGTTGCTTACCGTCATGACGTTCATGGCCACCGGTTTTGGGGCGTTACGCCTGCCGGTGAACGTGCTGTGGAGCGGCAGCGATGAGACGCTACGCCAGATCTGGCTTACCATCCGTCTGCCCCGCGTACTGCTGGCGCTGGTGATTGGCGGATCGCTGGCGCTCGCCGGCTGCGTCATGCAGGGGCTGTTCCGCAATCCACTGGCCGACCCGGGCCTGCTCGGGATCAGCAGCGGTGCGGCGCTGGCCGTCGCCCTGTGGGTGGTGCTCCCGCTCTCGCTGCCCGCGCTGGTGATGCTTTACGCCCCTATGCTGGCGGCATTTTTTGGGGCGCTGGCAGCCACTGGCGTGATCTTCCTGCTCAGCAAGCAGCGTGACCCCTCTCTGTCACGTCTGTTGCTGGTGGGTATCGCCATCAATGCCCTATGCGGTGCGGCAGTGGGTGTGCTTTCGTGGGTCAGCAATGACGCCCAGCTGCGTCAGCTTTCACTCTGGGGAATGGGAAGTCTTGGTCAGGCACAGTGGTCAACGCTGCTCGCCGTGACCTCGCTGATGGTGCCTGCCGTTCTGGCGATCTGGCGTTGTGCCAGCGCATTAAATTTACTGCAACTGGGTGAGGAGGAAGCGCATTACCTTGGCGTGGACGTTGCCCTTGTACAGCGAATATTACTGTTATGCAGCGCCCTGCTGGTCGCTGCGGCTGTCGCCGTCAGCGGCGTGATTGGCTTTGTCGGACTCGTGGTGCCGCACCTGATGCGCATGTGGCTGGGCGCCGATCACCGGGCAACCCTCCCCGGCACGGTACTCGCGGGCGCATTACTGCTGCTGGTGGCGGATACGGTCGCGCGCACCCTGGTCGCTCCGGCAGAAATGCCGGTCGGCCTGCTCACCAGTATCCTTGGCGCTCCCTGGTTCTTATGGCTCATTTTTCGTCGTGGAGAACAGCATGGCTGAACGTTATACGGCTGAAAATCTTACTTTTACCCGGTCTGGCCGCACGCTGACAGATAACGTTTCGCTGTCACTGTCGCAGGGAGAGCTGGTTACATTGATCGGCCCCAACGGCGCGGGGAAATCCACGCTGCTGCGGCTGCTGACCGGCTACCTGAAACCCGACAGCGGCGGCTGTTCGCTGGCGGGAAAAGCGCTGGATGAATGGCATCCGCAGACGCTGTCCCGCTATCGGGCAGTGATGCGCCAGCAGTCTCAGCCTGGATTTGACTGGCAGGTGGAGGAGATCGTTGGAATGGGGCGTGCGCCCTGGACGCGTCACCCGGAACCGTCGATTGTGCGTGAGGTGTTGCAGCTGACCGGTTGCCTGCCGCTGGCCGGCAGGCGTTATCATGCCCTCTCCGGCGGCGAGCAGCAGCGCGTCCAGCTCGCCCGCGCGCTGGCGCAGCTGTGGCGTGACGGAACGCCGCGCGGCTGGCTGTTTCTCGACGAACCCACTTCAGCGCTGGATCTCTACCACCAGCAGCATCTGCTGCGCCTGTTGAAATCGCTGACCCGTCAGGGCCATCTTCACGCCTGCGTGGTGCTGCACGATCTCAATCTTGCCGCATTATGGTCGGACCGGATCCTGCTGTTACACAACGGCAGGATTGTTTCTCAGGGCATACCGGAGACGGTTTTGCAGGCCGACGCGCTGGCACACTGGTACGGTGCGCAGGTGCACGTCGGCAGACATCCGGCGCACGCCGCACCGCAGGTTTTTCTCGCCCCTTAGCTTGAGCAGCTCACTTCCAGCCGCTTGCCCCAGTCCGGCGGGCGGCTGACATAGTCATCGTCCCGATCGGCAAACGGCGTGCGCAGGGCGATATGCAGCCGATGCAGCTCGGTATAATCCCCCTGCTCTGCCTGCTCAATGGCCCGCTGCGCCAGCCAGTTGCGCAACACCATCGCCGGGTTAACCGCCTTCATCCGCGTCTGGCGGGTATCGTCATCAATTTGTTCCTGCTGTAAACGCGTCCGGTAAACGGCAAACCAGTCATCAAACGCCTGACGATCGATGAACTCGTCGCGCAGCGGTGACGCGGCGCTCTGCTGCGCGGTCTGGCTCAGCATACGGAAGGTTCGGGTATAGTCGCTGCCTTCACGCACCATGATGGCAAACAGCCCATTCAACAGCGCGTTATCGCCTTTTTCCTGCGTCATCAGCCCCAGCTTGTTGCGCATTAACACACCATATTCCCGCAGCATGATCTCCTGATAGCTGTCCAGCGCATCGTTCAGGGCATCGACGTCGATAAACGGCGACAGGCTTTGCGCAAGCCGCTGAAGGTTCCACAGCCCCACCGCAGGCTGGTTGTCGAAACGGTAACGCCCCTGATAGTCCGAATGGTTACAGATGTAACCCGGCTGATAGTCATCAAGGAAGCCGTACGGACCGTAGTCAAACGTCAGCCCTAACAGGGACATGTTGTCGGTATTCATCACCCCGTGGGCAAAGCCGACGGCCTGCCAGCGGGCAATCATTGCGGCAGTGCGCGCGACAATATCACGGAACCAGAGAACATAGCGGTCCGGCTCGTTTTGCAGGTGCGGCCAGTGACGGCGAAGGGCGTAATCGGCAAGCTGGCGGACCTTATCCGGCTCGCGGCGATAGTAGAAGTGTTCAAAATGACCGAAACGCAGATGGCTTTCCGCCACGCGGATCAGCATCGCCCCCTGCTCCATCGTTTCCCGGGCCACCGGCGTGTCGCTGGTGACAATGGACAGCGCGCGTGAGGTGGGGATCCCCAGGGCATGCATCGCCTCGGAAGCCAGACCTTCACGGATGGTTGAACGCAGCATCGCGCGGCCATCCCCCATGCGTGAGTACGGGGTTAGCCCTGCCCCTTTCAGGTGCCAGTCGAGCGTTTCGCCATTCGGCAGAAGCTGTTCACCCAGCAGGATGCCGCGGCCATCGCCGAGCTGTCCCGCCCAGACGCCAAACTGATGTCCGCTGTAGACCTGAGCCAGCGGCTTCATGCCCGGGAGCAGCGTTTCGCCGCCCCAGACGCCGGCGCCTTTTTCTGGCTGAAAAAGCGTCGAAGGGATGCCAAGCGAATCCGCTAATGCATCGTTATGCCAGATAAGACGCGCGTTCTGTAATGGCGTTGGCTTAAGCGCGGTGTAAAAGCCGGGTAATTCATCGTGCCAGTGAGCAGTAAAAGACAGGGTCATAAGTCCTCCTGCTTTAAGTGTAGAGGGTTTCCCTGGACGTAAACACGGGCGAAGAAAGGGGTTATTGCTGAACGAGAGTCGTGACCCGCTCTGCCGGGACGGCAGGCCACAGGCTTCCCTGCATTGCACCAAAATTGAAGGGCAGCACGCGTTGTAAGATGCCGTGATCGTCAATTCCCGAGACCATGACCGACTGACAATGCGGCGCGATCTGCCAGAGAATAGCGCGCATAAAAGGCTCAAACGAGAGTGCCGACGCGCGCTGCTGGATAAAGTTTTTATCCAGAATCACCCGTTTGAACAGACCATCATAAACCGGTTTAAGGGAAGATGCCCCTGCACCAAAGTTAGCCAGTACTAAGGGGAAATGGATCGCCATTCTTGCCAGACAGGGATCGTCTTTCCCGTTATTTAAACCTGGATAGTTCTCATTAACAGTAAACTCAAGAAACGGATAACGCTCGAGGATTGAAACAGCGTTCTCATTAGTTAATAAAAACTCAACAATTGCAGGTGTAATATTGATCCATGCAATTAACTGATGCTGAATAAAAAATAGCTTACAGGTATCGAGTAATTGCAGTTTCTCCTGAAACAGCGCTAATTCATCTTCCTGAGAAAGATGTGGGATAACCAGTTCAGTCGGGATCCGTACGTCCGCACCCACGCCAGTAAAGTTAACCAAAATCTCTAAACCTTTAAGCAAACCTGCACTATCACGCGCCGGAAGGAGTAAAAGTTCAGACTGGTAAGCATTATCTAGCGTAATAATCATCGCGCTTGTCCTGCATTAAAGATGAGAGAGAACATCCTGGAGCAATTGCAGGCACAATTCCACTGTCTTGATTTTAATAAGATTAATTTCATTCTTTCCGTATTAATTTTCAGATTTTTCCCTGAATCTAAATTAATTTTATCCTGGTTATTGAATAATAGCCAGTTTTAGATAAAACAGGCACATGCGGACATAAATAATTGGGCAAAAATTTAACTTTAATCAACCCGCAAGAAAAGCCTGACGTCTATTTTCACCGCCAGGCCCTCCGCACTGCATTTTTATGCAGCGGTTAAATACGTCTGGCCTGCCAGAAGTTTTTACGCCAGTAAACATTATCCAGAGAGGAGCGCATCACGCCACGGCTGGTCGAGGCATGAATGAACTGATTATCGGTATCATAGATGCCGACATGAAGGCCGCTTTCACCGGAGCCCGTTTTAAAAAAGACCAGATCGCCGGGCAGGAGCTCGTCTTTATCAATTTCAGTGCCGATTTTCGCCTGCATACGCGTTTCACGCGGAAGCTGGAGGTCAAATTTATCGCGGAAGGTCATCAGCACAAATCCCGAGCAATCCACCCCGCCCCGGCTCATGCCGCCGTAGCGATAAGGTGTGCCGCGCCAGTTGCTGAGCTGATCGTTCAGGCTGGCAATGACCGTAATGGAATCGGAAAGCCGTGGGTTGGGCGGAGGTGCACGATGGCTGCTGCATCCTGCAAGAAAGAGCGCCGCAACAAGGAGAAACCAGAATCGCATTTCAGACGAATCCTCTGCTTTTTTTGTTCTTTCGGTAATTTAGCGTGCATCTATGCAGCTGTGCAAGAAAGGTTATTCCTGCGCCGTGGAAATGAGCATCTTGTGGCCTTCAATATCCAGCCTCCGGAACGACATGTGGTAAGCGCTCGCAAGATTGGCGGCCGTCAGCACGCTGTCGCGCGTTCCGCTGGCAATCAGCTTGCCACGCGCCAGCAACCACACCCGATGCGCGTGGCGCAACGTATGGTTTAAATCATGGCTGCTCATCACAATGGCAATCCCCTTGCGACACAGCGCGCTGAGCAGGGTATCCAGCGCTGCCTGTTGGGCAACGTCCAGCCCACTCATCGGCTCGTCCAGCAGCAGCAACCGCCCGTGAGGATTTCCCGCCGGATGGATCTGAAGGATAACGGCCGCCAGACGAACGCGCTGCCACTCGCCGCCGGAAAGCTGATTTGCCTGCCGGGTAAGCTTGTCGTCTAACCCGAGTGCCGCAGCAACCTCGTTGAGCAATCCCACCTGATTTTTGTCAGGCAGATGCAGCGTCAGGTAGTGCCAGACGGGCATCGCAAAGGGCGGAACCTGCTGCTGAACCAGATAGCTTCGACGGGAGGCAAGTGTAGCGGGTAGCCAGTCGACGAGCGATTGCCCGAGAAAGGTAATCTTTCCTTCCCCGGTGGTCAGCCCCGCCATGCACGCCAGTAGCGTGCTTTTTCCGGCGCCGTTTGGCCCAACCAGGTGAAGGATTTCACCTGCGTTGACTTCGGCGGTAACAGGCTCAAGACGCCCCTTGCCGGCAACGTCCGTGAGCTGCATCAGCAGCGTCATTATTTCGCCAGCGCCAGCTTAATTGATTCCATCACGATAGGATCTTCAGGCGTCATGTCAGGCGAAAAACGCTGCACGACCTGACCGTCACGGCCAATCAGGAATTTTTCGAAGTTCCACAGAATATCATCCGGATAGAGCGGCGCGCGGCCTTTACTTGCCATACGCTCATAGAAACCACTCTCTTCAGGCGCAACGGCGGTCGGCGCCGCGGCCACCAGTTTGGCATACAGCGGATGACGATTTTCCCCGTTCACATCAATTTTGCTGAACATCGGGAACGTCACGCCATAGGTTGTGCTGCAAAAGGTCTTAATCTCCTCTTCGCTGCCCGGCTCCTGGCCCAGGAACTGGTTGCACGGGAAGCCGAGTACGGTAAAGCCGTCTTTTTCCCAGGCTTTATGAATGTTTTCCAGCAGTTCATACTGCGGCGTAAGGCCACATTTCGACGCCACGTTCACGATGAGCAGCACCTTGCCCTTGTAGCCTTCCAGCGTGGTTTTCTCGCCGTCAATGGTCGTCACTTCGGTATTCAGAATATCAGACTGCATAGCATTCCCTCAGGTTGACTTACAGGTTGTGTTTTAACGTCCAGCTTTTAATAGTAGCCAGATAAAGACCGGTGCGCCCAGCGTTGCGGTCACCACGCCTATGGGCAACTCAGCGGCCGTCAGGGCGAGCCGGGCGATGATATCGGCAACCAGCAGCGTTGCCGCCCCGGCAACCGCCGAGGCCGGGAGCAGGGTTCGGTGGTCCGTAATGCCGCACAGGCGCAGCATATGCGGGATCACCAGCCCAATAAAGCCAATCGCCCCCGCCAGCGCCACGCTTACGCCTACCATCCAGCCAATGGCGATAACCAGCACGTTGCGCCAGAATCCAATCGGCATCCCGAGCTGGCGAGCAGACGTTTCGCCCAGCGCGAGAATATTAAGAGGCTGCGCCTGGAACGCCGTCCACAGGATGACCGGGATCAGGAGCACCATCAGCCACCCCTGACGCCAGTCAACACCCCCAAATCCCCCCATCATCCAGTACATTAACTGGCGCAGATCGAAGGAGGTAGAAAAGTAGACGGCCCAGGTCATCAGCGCACTACAGATGATCCCCAACGCTACCCCGGCAAGCAGCAGCCGACTGGTGGATAAGTGGCGGCGGGCAAAGCGCAGAAGGATAAGGGTTATCAACAGCGCGCCAAGGATGGCGCTGAGGCTAATCCCCCAGCCGGAGAGCTCGCCTCCCCCCAGCATCACGGCGGCGATAAGCCCGACGCCTGCGCCATTTGACACCCCGAGAAGCCCGGGTTCCGCCAGAGGGTTTTCAAATAATGCCTGCATGATCGTGCCGCACAGCGCCAGCGCAGCGCCAACTAAAAGGACAGCCAACGTCCGCGGCAGGCGGATCTGCCAGACAAAGAGCTGTCCTTCAGGCGTAAACCAGCTTTCCGGCCCCAGCCACCGATCGCCCGCACACAGGCTGACGGTGGTGGCGACAATCAACAGCACCCCGAGCAGACACAGGCGGCGAAGATCGGAGCGGTGCTGGCGGCGGGCAAGATCAAGCATAGACGATAGGTTATCCGGTTGAGATATCATTGATTTTACGGCGGGTTTAGCAAATAGCGCAAAGAAAAAAGGCCGCGTGAGCGGCCTTTTTAGTTAGTTCATATTACTCTGCTTTGGGCGTTGCGTTTTCGACACGGCTTTTTAACTTCTGTCCGGGTCTGAAGGTCACCACGCGGCGGGCTGTAATGGGAATATCTTCCCCCGTCTTCGGGTTACGGCCCGGACGTTGGTTTTTGTCTCGCAAATCAAAATTGCCAAAACCGGAGAGTTTAACCTGCTCACCATTTTCCAGAGCACGACGGATCTCTTCGAAAAACAGCTCTACCAGCTCTTTGGCATCCCGTTTGCTAAGCCCAAGCTTATCAAACAGATATTCTGACATTTCAGCTTTTGTAAGCGCCATAGGTTCAATCCCTCAATGATGCCTGGAATCGCTCTTTTAATGCCTCTACACATTTGGCGACGGTAGCGGCAATCTCCTCTTCTTCGAGTGTACGGCTGGTATCCTGAAGGATAAGGCTAATAGCGAGGCTCTTGAAACCTTCTGCTACGCCCTTGCCGCGGTACACGTCAAATAAGTTTACGCCAACTACCTGATTTACGCCAACTTTCTTACATTCGGCCAAAATATCTGCTGCGGGCACATTTTCAGCGACCACAACCGCGATATCACGGCGGTTTGCCGGGAAGCGGGAGACGTCCTGCGCCTGAGGAATGACGCGGTCTGCAACCGGGTTCCACTCCAGTTCGAATACGATGGTACGGCCATTCAGATCCAGCTTACGTTCCAGTTCCGGGTGAACAACCCCAATGAAACCAACACGTTTGCCGTCTAAATAGATCGCCGCACTCTGACCCGGATGCAGGGCTGGAATCGCTTCTGCGCGGAATTCAATTTCGGATAATTTACCGGTCAGATCGAGAATCGCTTCCAGATCGCCCTTCATATCGTAGAAATCAACCGTCCCTTTTGCCAGGTCCCAGTGCTCTTCAAAGCGGTTACCGCTGATGGCGCCGGCCAGCATGAGATCCTGACGGATGCCTAAATTCGCCTGAGTATCCGGTACAAAGCGCAAACCGCTTTCGAAAATACGCACGCGGTTTTGCTGACGGTTCTGGTTATAAACGATAGTACCCAGCAGTCCCGTCCACAGGGACAGACGCATCGCTGACATCTCGCTGGAAATCGGGCTTGGCAGGATCAGCGCTTCCTGACCCGGGTGGATCAGCTGTTGCAGCTTAGGATCAACGAAGCTGTAGGTGATCACTTCCTGGTAGCCTTTGTCGTTCAGCATGGTTTTCACACGCTTCAGAGACAGATCGGCCTCGCGATGGCTGCCCATCACCAGACCCGCCTGCACCGGCTCGTCAGGGATGTTGTTGTAGCCGTAAACGCGGGCCACTTCTTCCACCAGATCTTCCTCGATCTCCATGTCAAAACGCCAGGACGGCGCAACGGCTTTCCACTCGTCCTGACCCTCAGTAACTTCGCAGCCCAGACGCGTCAGAATGTCGGTCACCTGCGCATCGGCAACGTGGTGACCAATCAGACGATCCAGTTTGCTGCGGCGCAGGGTAATGGTCGCACGCTTCGGCAGCGTCGCTTCGTTGGTCACATCGATAACCGGACCCGCTTCGCCGCCGCAGATGTCGATCAGCAGGCGAGTCGCACGCTCCATCGCTTTGTATTGCAGCGCAGGATCCACGCCACGCTCGTAGCGGTGAGAAGCATCAGTGTGCAGACCGTGACGGCGTGCGCGGCCGGTGATGGAGAGCGGGCTGAAGAACGCGCATTCCAGCAGGACGTTTTGCGTCTCGTCGTTGACGCCAGAGTGCTCGCCGCCGAAGATCCCGCCCATCGCCAGCGCTTTGTTGTGATCGGCAATCACCAGGGTGTCAGCGTTCAGTTTCGCTTCGCTGCCGTCCAGCAGAACCAGGGTTTCGCCCTCTTTCGCCATGCGCACGACGATCCCACCTTCGATACGATCTTTATCAAAGGCGTGCATTGGCTGGCCCAGCTCCAGCAGAACATAGTTGGTGACGTCGACGACCGCATCGATAGAACGGATACCGCAGCGACGCAGTTTCTCTTTCATCCACAGCGGGGTTGGCGCTTTAACGTTAATACCTTTCACCACACGACCGAGGTAGCGTGGGCAGGCCTCAGGCGCGTCTACCTGTATCGGCAGCACGTCACTGATGGTTGCCTCAACCGGAGCGATCTCCGGCACGTTCAGTTCAGTCTGGTTGAGCACGGCCACGTCGCGGGCCACACCGATGATGCCTAAACAGTCAGCACGGTTTGGCGTTACGCTGATTTCGATGGTGTTGTCATCAAGCTTCAGGTATTCGCGGATATCCGTACCAACTGGCGCATCCTGCGGCAGTTCAATAATGCCGGAGTGATCGTCGGAAATACCCAGTTCGGAGAAGGAGCACAGCATGCCTTCAGACGGCTCACCGCGCAGCTTAGCCGCTTTGATTTTGAAATCGCCCGGCAGCACCGCACCGACGGTCGCCACGGCCACTTTCAGGCCCTGACGGCAGTTTGGCGCACCGCAGACGATATCCAGCAGACGGTCACCGCCCACATTGACTTTTGTTACGCGCAGTTTGTCAGCGTTAGGGTGCTGACCGCATTCAACCACTTCACCCACGACCACGCCGGTGAAGGCGCCAGAAACCGGCTCTACACCGTCAACTTCCAGACCCGCCATGGTGATCTGGTTGGAAAGCTCGTCGCTGTCCAGCGTGGTGTTCACCCATTCGCGTAACCACAGTTCACTGAATTTCATTGTTCTGTCCTGCCCTTATTTAAACTGTTTGAGGAAACGCAGATCGTTTTCGAAGAACGCACGTAAGTCGGTTACGCCGTAGCGCAGCATGGTCAGACGCTCCATACCCATACCGAACGCAAAGCCGGAATACACTTCCGGATCGATACCCACGTTGCGCAGCACGTTTGGATGCACCATGCCGCAGCCCAGCACTTCCAGCCATTTGCCGTTTTTACCCATCACGTCAACTTCCGCAGACGGTTCGGTGAACGGGAAGTAGGACGGGCGGAAGCGAACCTGCAAATCTTCCTCAAAGAAGTTGTTCAGGAAATCGTGCAGCGTGCCTTTCAGGTTGGTAAAGCTGATGTTTTTATCAACAATCAGACCTTCCATCTGGTGGAACATTGGGGTGTGGGTCTGATCGTAGTCGTTACGGTATACGCGACCCGGCGCGATGATGCGGATTGGCGGCTCCTGCTCCTTCATGGTACGGATCTGAACGCCGGAAGTCTGAGTACGCAGCAGACGGGTAGCGTCAAACCAGAAAGTGTCGTGGTCAGCACGTGCCGGATGATGGCCAGGAATGTTCAGGGCATCGAAGTTGTGGTAATCATCTTCAATTTCCGGGCCAGTCGCCACGGTAAAGCCGAGCTCACCGAAGAAACTTTCAATACGATCGATAGTACGAGTCACCGGATGCAGACCGCCGTTTTCAATACGACGACCCGGCAGAGAAACGTCAATCGTTTCTGCCGCCAGACGCGCATTCAGTACTGCGCTTTCCAGCTCGGCTTTACGCGCGTTCAGCGCCTGCTGTACCTGCTCTTTGGCTTCGTTAATCACTGCACCGGCTGCCGGGCGCTCCTCTGCTGGCAGTTCACGCAGGGTAGTCATCTGAAGGGTCAAATGCCCTTTCTTGCCCAGATATTCGACGCGGACATTGTCTAACGCGGCAACATCTGAGGCCTGGTTAATGGCGGCCGTTGCACTGGCAACCAGCTCTGCGAGATGTGACATGGTTTTCCTCATTATGTCGGTGCAGACACCGAATTGTTGGACGTATTCTCTTAACTTCAGGCACAAAAAAAGCCTCCATCGGGAGGCTTATCTGGCGCTGTTTTTCGTTTCATCTTTCACGCGCTAGCCTCCTGAAGTCAGGTGCTAAAGTAAAAGAAGAAGCGGAAAATAGCAGCATTCATGCTTGCGTTACCTTGTAGGGTAAAAACCGTTAGACCTTATTGAAAAGCCTGCGCGGATAAATGTCAATCTTCTGATGGTGTTAAATGAAAAGAGGAGGCAAAGCCCCCTCTCTCAACTGGCTTATGCCAGTGCTGCTTTCGCTTTTTCGACCAGAGCGGTGAACGCTACTTTGTCGAATACTGCGATGTCAGCCAGGATCTTACGGTCGATTTCAACAGAGGCTTTTTTCAGGCCGTTGATGAATTTGCTGTAAGAAATACCGTTCTGACGTGCTGCTGCGTTGATACGCGCAATCCACAGTTGACGGAACTGACGCTTACGCTGACGACGGTCACGGTAAGCGTACTGACCTGCTTTGATAACAGCCTGGAAGGCAACGCGGTATACGCGTGAACGCGCACCGTAGTAGCCTTTAGCTTGTTTCAAAATTTTCTTGTGACGTGCACGTGCAATTACACCACGTTTTACGCGAGCCATGTGTGCTCTCCTGTATCTATTCTAAGTTAAAAAAGTTAAACGTTAACGACTTATGCGTACGGCAGGCACGCGATGACCAGGCCCAGATCGCCTTTAGAAACCATGGCTTTTGGACGCAGGTGACGTTTACGCTTGGTAGCTTTCTTAGTCAGAATGTGACGCAGGTTAGCGTGCTTGTGCTTAAAACCACCTTTACCGGTTTTTTTGAAGCGCTTAGCAGCACCGCGTACGGTCTTAATTTTTGGCATTTTAATAACTTCCACTTCGCATTGTTAAATAAACGAAACATAGGCGAACAAAACCTATGGGGCCCGAAGGCTCCACAGATTTTGCTGCTTGAAGGCCTTACTGTTTCTTCTTAGGAGCGAGCACCATGATCATCTGGCGGCCTTCGATCTTCGTAGGGAAGGATTCGACTACTGCCAGTTCACTCAGATCGTCACGGACGCGGTTAAGCACTTCCATACCAATCTGTTGGTGGGCCATCTCACGACCGCGGAAACGCAGCGTGATCTTGGCCTTATCGCCATCTTCCAGAAAGCGAATCAGGCTGCGGAGTTTTACCTGATAATCGCCATCGTCGGTACCAGGACGGAATTTAATTTCCTTAACCTGGATAACTTTTTGCTTCTTCTTCTGTTCCTTAGAAGACTTACTCTTTTCATAAAGGAACTTGCCGTAGTCCATGATACGACAAACTGGCGGTTCGGCGTTAGGGCTGATTTCAACTAAATCTACTCCAGCTTCTTCAGCCTTTTCGATCGCTTCTCTCAGACTCACAATCCCCAGCTGCTCGCCTTCCAGACCTGTTAAGCGAACTTCCTGGGCGCGAATCTCGCCATTGATACGATTCGGACGTGCCGTTTGAACTCGTTTTCCGCCTTTAATACCTTATTCCTCCAGTTGTTGAAGACTGCGGCTGCGAATCTCTTGTTGCAGCTTCTCAATCACTTCACTTACGTCCAGGCTCCCCAGGTCTTTACCACGGCGGGTGCGAACGGCAACTTTGCCTGCTTCCACCTCTTTATCACCACAGACCAACATATACGGGACACGACGTAAAGTGTGCTCGCGGATTTTAAAGCCAATCTTCTCATTTCTCAAGTCTGCTTTTACGCGAATGCCCGCATTTTGTAGTTTCTGCGTCAATTCTTTAACGTAATCCGCCTGAGAATCGGTAATGTTCATCACCACTACCTGCACTGGCGCAAGCCAGGTTGGGAAGAAGCCCGCGAACTCTTCGGTCAGGATGCCGATGAAGCGCTCCAGTGAACCGAGAATCGCACGGTGAATCATAACCGGCACCTGACGCTCGTTGTCTTCGCCAACATAAGAGGCGCTTAAACGCTGCGGCAGGGAGAAGTCCAGCTGTACCGTTCCGCACTGCCATGCGCGATCGAGGCAGTCATACAGGGTAAATTCAATTTTCGGACCGTAGAATGCGCCCTCGCCCAGCTGGTATTCGAACGGAATACCGTTCTCTTCCAGCGCTACGGCAAGATCCGCCTCTGCGCGATCCCATGTCTCATCGCTGCCGATACGTTTTTCCGGACGCGTTGAGAGTTTGACCACGATCTTCTCGAAGCCAAAGGTGCTGTACATATCGTAGACCATACGAATACAGGCGTTAACTTCTTCACGGACCTGATCTTCAGTACAGAAGATATGCGCATCATCCTGAGTAAAGCCACGAACACGCATCAGACCGTGCAGCGCACCTGATGGCTCGTTACGGTGGCAGCTACCGAACTCCGCCATACGCAGCGGCAGATCGCGGTAGGATTTCAGACCCTGGTTGAAGATCTGAACGTGGCCCGGGCAGTTCATTGGCTTGATGCAGTATTCACGGTTCTCAGACGAAGTGGTGAACATCGCATCTTTGTAGTTGTCCCAGTGGCCGGTTTTTTCCCACAGCACACGGTCCATCATGAACGGGCCTTTCACTTCCTGGTACTGGTACTCTTTCAGCTTGGAGCGCACGAACGTTTCCAGTTCACGGAAGATAGTCCAGCCGTCGTTATGCCAGAACACCATCCCCGGCGCTTCTTCCTGCATATGATACAGGTCAAGCTGCTTACCGATTTTACGGTGGTCACGCTTAGCCGCCTCTTCCAGGCGTTGCAGATACGCGTTCAGGGCCTTCTTATCGGCCCACGCGGTACCATAAATACGCTGCAACATTTTGTTGTTGCTGTCGCCACGCCAGTAAGCGCCTGCGATTTTCATCAGTTTGAAGTGATGACAGAAGCGCATGTTCGGCACGTGCGGTCCACGGCACATGTCGACGTATTCCTGGTGATGGTACAAGCCAGGCTTGTCATCATGAGCGATGTTTTCATCAAGAATCGAGACTTTGTAGCTCTCGCCGCGCTTCACGAAGGTTTCACGCGCTTCGTGCCAGCTGACTTTCTTCTTAATGACGTCATAGTTGGTTTCGGCGAGCTCGTGCATTCGTTTCTCGAGCGCGTCGATATCTTCCTGAGTCAGGGTGTGGTCAAGGTCAACGTCGTAGTAGAAACCGTTGTCGATAACCGGGCCGATCGCCATTTTGGTGTTTGGCCAGAGCTGCTTAATAGCATGGCCTAACAGGTGCGCACAGGAGTGACGAATGATCTCCAGACCTTCTTCGTCTTTCGCGGTGATGATCGCAAGCGTTGCATCGCTTTCAATCAGATCGGACGCGTCTACCAGCTCACCGTTTACGCGACCTGCGATGGTTGCTTTTGCAAGTCCAGGACCGATATCCAGGGCAACATCCATTGGGCTAACAGCATGGTCGAAATGGCGTTGGCTGCCATCAGGAAGAGTAATTACAGGCATTTTATATCCTTATTTGCAGTGATGCCCCACACATAAGAGCATATACAAAGAAAATAATCGTGATTAAACAGTAGATTACGAAACCATCTGACCAACAATCGTCAAATTGGTTCGTCATCATGCACCTGCCGATTCAGATAAATGCGAATTTACGGCAAGCAGGGTAATGGTAACACTATTGAAAGGGCGAATGCACCTTCTGCGACCGTTTGAACCGTTCATCCTTTTGTCTGCGTTCATGAATTTTTGCTGACGGAGGCTCGCAATCCGAAAGTGCTGAGCTATTCTTGACTTGGTCCTTAAACATCGAAGGGGTATCACATGAATGTATCCAGCAAAACCGTTGTGATATTGAATCTACTTTCCGCTGCTTGCCTGGTATTGATTCTGGCTGACAGATTCCATTGGTTTTAAGCCGAACCGGTGTTCCGGCATAACCTGTTGTCCAGGGTTGAGCGCTTTCTGGCGCAGATTTTGGTAGACTAAGGGTATCAACTGACAAGGATTAGGTTATGCCAACAAAAAGATTTGCCGTGAAGCACTGGAAAATGGTCGTGGTGTTAATTGCTATTTGCGGCGCGATGTTGCTGCTGCGCTGGGCCGCAATGATCTGGGGCTAATATTTTGTCAGCGAAAACGTGCCGTGAATTTACTGAATAAATCTTAACTATCTTTACGATAATTTATGGTCCAAAACCGGTACGTCATAATCCGGTTTTCGACAGGCTGTGACAGCGTATATATTCCGTCACACGTGGCAGTTGAAATATCAGGACCACTCACCCGCCACCAGCTTGTGTACATCAAATGCATCATTCATTGACTGGCGGGTAGACTGAGAGCCAGGGGAAATGTTGGAGCCTGCTTCTACATCCGAGGCTTTAGCGATCCCGATTGGGCTGTTAACGTCACTGGCAGGTTGCGTCATATTATCAGCAGCAAATACGCCAAATGAAAGTGCGGAAAGCACCATAGCTGCTGTAGCGGTATTGATTTTTTTCATAATTTTATTCTCATACTTATTTAATGCGATATGCCTGAGGCGAGTTTTTCGCCTGTGCCGTAAGTGTAGATCTGGATCACATTCTTGCCTAGTCAAATTATTTATCAATTCGTGTCAAATAAACTGAATAAGCCCTGGTCGGCTAATTATGGAGAAATTATGAAGATGAAACCATACCCATTATTTTAAAACGCCGTTTAATATAAATAAGCACAGTTTCAGAAAATAAAAAAACGGGCCGAGAATAATCCCGGCCCGACGATATTACATTTTATAACCTAAAGAAATCGTGGTTCGGCGATCGGTATGTTCCGGCGCAGAATCAGGTGGGGATGAGTTCCAGGTTACGTTGTACGCCACCTTGAGTCCAAAGTGTTCGTTGATGGCCACATTCAACGCACTTTCTGAGTTCAGCGTTGTATCTTCAGCACCAAACACCGACACACCCTGGGTGAATTTTGCGTTGTCCGTCATCTGCCATGCATAGGTGCCCGATGCATAACCCAGCGGCTGGGTTTCATCTTCGCCGTTGGTGTACTCGTCGTAACGGACACCCGGACCGAATTCAAAACGCAGGCTGTGCACCGGCCCATTGAGGAACTGACGACCATAACCCGCAGTTACGACATCACGCTGGCGATAGCCGTTGTAGCGGTCAGTCAGCCAACTCGCCTGCCCGAACAGGTAGTCATAATCGGTCATGTTGTATCGGCTACGTCCGCCTACCGCGTATTTCTCTGATGAGCGTTGATCGTTAGCAGAGGTGTTGCTGGCATTTCCCCACAGCGACCAGGCCGTGGTGTTGCCGTACCAGGTCAGGGTGCTGTCTGCGGTCAGGGAGGAGCTTTTCGTATTACCGGATTGCGCCAGATACCCGGCATTCACGTTACCTTCAAAGGGTTTTTTGGCAGTGGAGGGATCGTCCATGACAGTAAAAACGGTATCATCGGCGGTTGCATTCAGTGACGCAAATACGCCACCCGCCAGCATCAGTGCTGCGGGTACTGTCTTCAAAAGCTTCATTTTATTTAAGGAGTCCGTACAACATAAAAAGAGACCGTCACGGTCTCGGAAACTTTCTTGCGGATCAATGACAAGGCGACCATAGAAAGGTAACAAATTATAAAAAGCCGCAAATAACATAGCAATATTTTCTTCTTTCATTTTTTGAATAAGAACGATCCCAAAACGTGTTTTATTTTATATGCCCGGCGCAGGTTATTTGTCAGCATTCATATTTAAAATCATACTGTTATTTACGTTGCCTTCCTGCCAAACGGTGCCAGGCTTAAAAGAACCCATGATAAAAGGAGGTCATGATGGCTTCGATTTATACGCTGACACTCTCCCCTTCCCTCGACTCCGCGACCATGACGCCGCAAATCTACCCGGAAGGTAAGCTGCGCTGTAGCGCGCCGGTGTTTGAGCCGGGCGGCGGCGGCATCAACGTGGCGCGCGCTATTACCCATCTCGGCGGAAAAGCCACCGCCATCTTCCCCGCTGGCGGCGCCACGGGAGAACATCTGGTTGCGTTGCTGGCAGATGAACAGGTGGCCGTAGACACCGTCGATGCTAAAGACTGGACCCGGCAGAACCTGCATGTCCATGTTGAATCCAGCGGCGAGCAATATCGTTTTGTGATGCCGGGGGCGAAATTAAGCGATGATGAGTTTCGTCAACTGGAAGAGAAAGTGCTGACCATTGAAAGCGGCTCATTACTGGTGATCAGCGGTAGCCTGCCGCCGGGCGTCAAAACAGAAAAACTGACGGCGCTGGTTCAGGCAGCGCTCCAGCGCGGCATCCGCTGCATTGTCGATAGCTCGGGCGAAGCCCTGAAGGCGGCGTTAGAACCCGGACAACTTGAACTCGTTAAACCTAACCAGAAAGAGCTCAGTGCCCTGGTTAATCGAGAACTTAGCCAGCCTGATGACGTTCGTACTGCCGCACAAGAGCTGGTACGTACGGGCAAAGCGCATCGCGTTGTGGTCTCTCTCGGTCCTCAGGGTGCGCTGGCCGTCGACAAGACGGGCTTTGTACAGGTTGTGCCACCGCCGATGAAAAGCCAGAGCACCGTGGGCGCCGGTGACAGTATGGTTGGCGCGATGGTGCTGAAGCTGGCGCAGGGCGCTTCGCTTCTGGAGATGGCACGCTATGGCGTCGCGGCAGGGAGTGCAGCCACCATAAACCAGGGAACGCGTCTGTGTTCGCTTGCGGATACCCAGAAAATTGTCGATTACCTGGCGAGAAGCTGAACCTGCTTCCCCTTCCCATGGAGGGGGAAGTCGCTAAACAGGGCATATCGACTATGCTAAGAAAACTTTCAGGATAACAACGAGGTGAATTATGAGCAGTGGTGATATCACCCGCTACGTCGTAACCGTGAATATTCATGAGGCGTCGCTGACCGAACTGAATGAACTCAACAACGCGTTCACGCGCGCCAATTTTCTGCTCACGCTGACGGACGATGAGGGCAATATTCACGATCTCGGCTCACTGGCATTTGGCCTGATAAGCCCGCTGAGTCAGGAAGAGGTGAAGGCGCTGGCCAGTAGTCTGGTGGAAAGCGTGACTGACAAAGCCACGGAAATTGATGTGGATAGCTGGGAAAACTGGCATAAAAAAGAACAATAAGTGCCCTGTACAAAATTAAACCGCTCAGTTGTGCGTTAGTTCCTGTTTTTTTATAGCCGTTTTGCGCTAACTTTATGATCTGGCAGACAACATGGGAGAGACATCATGTGGCAGGCTATCAGTCATCTTTTAAGTGAGCAACTGGGTGAAGGTGAAATTGAACTGCGTAACGAGCTGCCAAGCGGAGAGATCCATGCCGCATGGCATTTACGTTACGCCGGGCGCGATCTTTTCGTTAAATGTGATGAGCGTGAATTGCTCCCCATTTTTACTGCCGAAGCCGATCAGCTTGAGCTGTTATCGCGCAGTAAAACAGTCACCGTTCCGCAGGTTTTAGCCGTCGGTAGCGATCGTGACTATAGCTTTCTGGTGATGAACTATCTTCCCGCGCGCCCTCTGGATGCGCACAACGCCTTTATTCTCGGGCAACAGATCGCCCGTTTGCACCAGTGGAGCGATCAACCTCAGTTCGGGCTCGATTTTGATAACGACCTCTCCACTACCCCACAGCCAAACGCATGGCAGCGCCGCTGGTCGACCTTTTTCGCCGAGCAGCGCATCGGCTGGCAGCTGGAGCTGGCCGCTGAAAAGGGATTAGCGTTCGGCAACATCGACGCGATTGTTGAACACATTCAGCAGCGTCTGGCTTCGCATCAGCCTCAGGCTTCCCTTCTGCACGGAGATTTATGGTCAAACAACTGTGCACTTGGGCCTGATGGTCCCTATATATTTGACCCGGCCTGCTATTGGGGCGACAGAGAATGTGACCTCGCAATGCTGCCGTTGCACCCTGAACAGCCGCCGCAAATTTATGATGGCTATCAGTCTGTTTCGCCGTTACCTGCGGGTTTCCTTGATCGTCAGCCGGTTTATCAGCTGTACACCTTAATAAACCGGGCTATTTTGTTTGGCGGGAGTCATCTGGTGAATGCCCAGCGGGCGCTGGACCGCATTCTGGCGGCATAGCGGGAGGGGGCGGCTTCACGCCCCTTCCCTTAGGATTTACAGGAAGCCAAGCAGCGTAAAGAAGAAATACCCGGCCACAATGATAATGACCGGCAGGATGTAGAGCGGGAAAAACTGCACAAAAATGGTATGACGCGGAACGACAATGCGCGATTCGATCTGCTCGCGGCTCATCCCGTCAGGGCCTTTCGCCTTCTCGAGGATCAGCTGGTCTTCCACCCCTTCGCGCAAAAAGCGGGTCTGGCGACTCATGCGCGCGCCGGAGGCCTGCAACGCCATCGCGATAAATATCAACGCATAGATTATCCAGAAACCGACATTCAGCTGGTGGTGAAAATCCGGCGTGGGCGAGTTGAACCAGAAGACGTTCAGGAACGGGGTATTAAACCGCATCATCTCAATCATGACGTGCGCAAAATCAAGCATGACGGCATTGATGCCCGGCTGTTTTTCGCTGTGATCGTACATAAATTTGAGTACGGAGATCAGCGTTGAAATCAGGGCGGGAATGAAAATAACCCAACCAGCAATACGTTTTAAGACCGCGATGCGTCCAGCTTGTTGATACGTCATTAGTTCCTCTTCATAAAGACGCGTTATTTGTGCCTAAGTCTACCTGCTGTCGGTCATTTTCGCCCGCTCTTTGAATGCAATATGCTAAATTACTTGTGCTTAGCACCGTTTGTCTTACCCCCAAGATAAGGAGATGTTGTAATGTCGACCCCGCGCCAGATACTTGCCGCTATTTTTGACATGGATGGATTGCTGATTGATTCCGAACCCCTGTGGGATCGGGCTGAACTGGACGTGATGGCCAGCCTCGGCGTCGATATCAGTCGTCGTAACGAGCTTCCCGATACCCTGGGGCTGCGCATCGATATGGTGGTTGACCTCTGGTATGCCCACCAGCCATGGGTTGGCCCGGATCGCGACGAAGTAACGGCGCGCATTATCAACCGCGCTATCTCCCTCGTAGAAGAGTATAAGCCGCTGTTGCCGGGCGTACGCGACGCTATCGCCCTGTGCAAGGCGCAAGGGCTGAAAGTGGGGCTGGCCTCGGCCTCACCGCTGCATATGCTGGAAAAAGTGCTGACGATGTTCGGGCTGCGCGACAGCTTCGACGCGCTGGCCTCGGCCGAAAAGCTTCCTTACAGCAAGCCACATCCGCAGGTATATATGGACTGCGCCGCGAAACTGGGGCTGGATCCACTTACCTGTGTGGCGCTGGAAGATTCGGTTAACGGCATGGTGGCGTCCAAAGCCGCACGTATGCGCTCCATCGTTGTGCCGGCTGAAGAAGGCCGACACGATCCCCGTTTTGCCCTCGCAGACGTCAGGCTGACGTCTCTTGAAGAATTGACTGCCCGCCATCTGCGCGGGGAGTAACGCTCTTTCAGGCAGCTTCGGCTGCCTGCTTCGCCAAATCAAAACAACGTTTTACTTTATTTGCTTTTCTCATTCCAGACTCCTATTCTTACGTGCAGAATGACAATAACCTGACTTCTGAGGCGCGTATGATACTGGATGCTTTTACTCTGGCAGGAAAAGTGGCGATGGTGACCGGGTGCGATACCGGTCTGGGGCAAGGTATGGCCATTGCCCTCGCCCAGGCAGGATGCGATATCGTGGGGGTTAACCGCAAGGTTCCTGACGAAACGGCAACGCGCGTTACGGCGCTGGGACGACGCTTTATCGCGATTCGCGCCGATCTTGGCAAGCAGGAGAGTATTCAGAGCGTGGTGGATACCGCAGTCGCTGAGATGGGCCGCATCGATATTCTGGTTAACAATGCCGGCACCATCCGCCGTGCCGATGCGCTGGAATTTAGCGAGAAGGACTGGGACGAGGTCATCGATCTCAATCTGAAATCGGTCTTTTTCCTCTCTCAGGCAGTGGCGAAACAGTTTATCGCGCAGGGTCAGGGCGGCAAGATTATTAACATTGCCTCCATGCTCTCCTTCCAGGGCGGCATCCGGGTGCCCTCCTATACGGCGTCCAAAAGCGGCGTGCTGGGCCTCACCCGCCTGCTGGCGAACGAATGGGCAACGCTGGGCATTAATGTGAATGCTATTGCGCCGGGTTACATGGCGACCAATAACACCCGGCAGCTTCGCGATGATGAGCAGCGCAGCCAGGCGATCCTCGACCGTATTCCGGCGGGTCGCTGGGGTCTGCCGGAGGATTTACAGGGTCCGGTGGTGTTCCTGGCCTCGTCGGCCTCTGATTACGTTAACGGTCATACCCTCGCCGTAGACGGTGGCTGGCTGGCGCGCTAACCGTGCGTTTGTGACAAAGAGTTACACCGTCACCTCTTTCACACACTGTATAAAAACCCTATACTGTATGAATCGACAGTTTACCGGGTTTTATCATGACGGCGGAAGGCCACCTGCTTTTTTCACTTGCCTGTGCAGTGTTTGCCAAAAACGCTGAACTGACCCCTGTGCTGGCACAGGGGGACTGGTGGCATATTGTCCCTTCCGCCGTGCTGACCTGCCTCCTGCCGGACATAGATCATCCAAAGTCATTCCTTGGCCAGCGGCTGAAGTGGATTTCAAAACCCATCGCCAGAGCCTTTGGTCATCGCGGGTTTACCCACAGCCTGCTGGCCGTATTCGGCCTGCTTACACTCTTCTATTTGAAGGTTCCGGAGAGCTGGATCGTCCCGGCGGATGCCATTCAGGGCATGGTGCTCGGCTACTTAAGCCATATCCTCGCCGATATGCTGACGCCAGCAGGTGTACCGCTGCTCTGGCCCTGCCGCTGGCGTTTCCGTCTGCCAATCCTCGTGCCGCAAAAAGGCAACCAGCTGGAGCGCGTTCTGTGTATGGCGCTGTTTGCGTATGCCGTGTGGATGCCGCAGACATTGCCCGAAAATGGTGCAGTGCGCTGGTCATCGCAAATGATCAACTCGCTACAATTTCAGTTCAATCGTTTTATTAATCACCAGATTGAACATTAAACCGACAATATAATCACTTTTGTCATAAACCATTCCATATGGATATAAGCGCGACATCACACTTCTGATAACCTTGCGCCAACAGGTTCGGTAAAAACCGACCGTATAATAAATCAGGAGAACGGGGATGAATTTTCCACTCATCGCGAACATTGTTGTGTTCGTCGTATTGCTATTGCTTCTCGCCCAGGCTCGCCACAAACAGTGGAGCCTGGCGAAAAAGGTACTGGTCGGTCTGGTCATGGGCGTGGTGTTTGGCCTGGCCTTACACGCCATTTACGGCTCCGATAGCCCGGTACTGAAAGATTCTATTCAGTGGTTCAACATTGTCGGTAACGGCTATGTACAGCTGCTGCAAATGATCGTTATGCCGCTGGTATTCGCCTCTATTCTGAGCGCCGTAGCCCGCCTGCATAATGCCTCTCAACTGGGTAAAATCAGTTTCCTGACCATTGGTACCCTGCTCTTCACCACGCTGATTGCGGCGCTGGTGGGTGTGCTGGTAACCAATCTGTTTGGCCTGACTGCTGAAGGTCTGGTGCAGGGTAGCGCTGAAACCGCGCGTCTGACGGCGATTGAGACCAACTACGTGGGTAAAGTGGCCGATCTGACCGTTCCGCAGATGGTGCTTTCCTTCATTCCGAAGAACCCGTTCGCTGACCTGACCGGTGCAAGCCCAACCTCCATTATCAGCGTGGTGATCTTCGCGGCATTCCTGGGCGTGGCTGCGCTCAAGCTGCTGAAGGACGATGCGCCGAAAGGCGAGCGCGTTCTGACAGCCATCGATACCCTGCAAAGCTGGGTGATGAAGCTGGTGCGTCTGGTCATGCAGCTGACGCCGTACGGTGTCCTGGCGCTGATGACCAAAGTCGTGGCAGGCTCTAACCTGCAAGACATCATCAAGCTTGGCAGCTTTGTGATCGCCTCTTATCTGGGGCTGGGCATTATGTTTGTGGTGCACGGTATCCTGCTGGGCGTGAACGGCGTTAGCCCGCTGAAATATTTCCGCAAAGTCTGGCCGGTGCTGACCTTCGCCTTCACCAGCCGTTCCAGCGCGGCATCTATCCCGCTGAACGTGGAAGCACAGACCCGTCGTCTGGGCGTACCGGAGTCTATCGCCAGCTTCTCGGCCTCCTTTGGCGCCACCATCGGGCAGAACGGCTGTGCGGGTCTCTACCCGGCGATGCTGGCCGTGATGGTTGCCCCAACCGTGGGGATTAACCCGCTGGATCCGGTCTGGATTGCGACGCTGGTGGGTATCGTGACCATTAGCTCCGCCGGTGTTGCGGGCGTGGGCGGCGGCGCGACCTTCGCTGCGCTGATCGTTCTGCCTGCGCTGGGACTGCCGGTGACGCTGGTTGCCCTGCTGATCTCTGTTGAACCGCTGATCGATATGGGGCGAACCGCCCTGAACGTGAGTGGCTCAATGACCGCCGGTACCCTGACCAGCCAGTGGCTGAAGCAGACCGACAAAACGATTCTCGACAGTGAAGAAGATGCGGAACTGGCCCATCGTTAATCACGGCTGAAATAAAAAAACCGCCTGCGGGCGGTTTTTTTATGGCTGTTATTCTTCAACCTCTTCATCCTGGCGGGTCTGCACAGCCCATCGCTGCGCCGATTCCGGCACCGTAAACGCAGGGGAGCGACGGAAGTGCTCGCCAATCAGCACGAAGGCAACGTATTTACCCCGTAACATCCAGACATCGCGAAAACCATCCACTTTCAGGGCATGGTCAGGCGGCGCGGGTTCAACGCGGGGCACATAGCTAATAACCTGGCGGTTTTGTTGACGAAGAGGTTTCATAAGCGACGGGTTCACTAAAGCAAATTCTTAAAGCAGGAAATTTCTATCATAGCCGATTCCCCCCCCACCCGTCGCGCCTGACGTGAGGCAGATGGCTCCTTTCGCTAATCACTTATCTGAAAACGCTTAGTTCGCCTGCTAATTCATCACATTGTTCTATCCTTAATAGGGTTTTCAGGAACGAACAAAGGAGAATCGTGCAATGTCGAACAATGATAAACCACATCAAGCCCCTATTCATGGCACCGAAGAATCTCAACCGGGAATGGACTCACTCGCCCCTGCGGATGGCTCTCATAAACCGTCGCCGGGCCTGTCCGCGCCGGGCGAGCAACCTACTGCACCGGGAAGCGTGAAGTCGCCCGATGCGGATAACGAGAAGTTAAAATCTCTCGACCCGCACCGCAAAGGGGGTGAAGGCTATGCGCTGACCACCAATCAGGGCGTGCGTATCGCCGATGACCAGAACTCCCTGCGCGCCGGAACGCGCGGCCCGACGCTGCTGGAAGATTTCATCCTGCGGGAAAAAATCACCCATTTCGACCATGAGCGTATTCCTGAGCGTATCGTTCACGCTCGCGGCTCCGCGGCGCACGGCTATTTCCAGCCGTACAAGAGCCTGAAGGCGATCACGAAGGCGGATTTCCTTTCCGATCCGAACAAAATCACACCGGTATTTGTGCGCTTCTCTACCGTACAGGGCGGCGCGGGTTCGGCCGATACGGTGCGTGATATCCGCGGCTTCGCCACCAAATTCTATACCGAAGAGGGCATTTTCGACCTCGTCGGGAATAACACCCCGGTTTTCTTCATTCAGGATGCGCATAAGTTCCCTGACTTTGTCCATGCGGTAAAACCAGAGCCACACTGGGCCATACCGCAGGGACAAAGTGCGCATGACACCTTCTGGGACTACGTCTCCCTGCAACCGGAAACCCTTCACAACGTGATGTGGGCGATGTCTGACCGGGGGATCCCACGCAGCTATCGCACCATGGAAGGGTTTGGTATTCATACCTTCCGTCTGATTAACGCTGAAGGTAAAGCGACGTTTGTGCGTTTCCACTGGAAACCGGTCGCGGGGAAAGCATCCCTGGTGTGGGATGAAGCACAGAAGCTGACCGGGCGCGATCCGGACTTCCACCGTCGCGAACTGTGGGAATCCATTGAAGCCGGTGATTTCCCGGAATACGAGCTGGGGTTACAGCTGATCCCGGAAGAGGACGAGTTCAAATTCGACTTCGACCTGCTCGACCCGACCAAGCTTATTCCTGAGGAGCTGGTGCCGGTTCAGCTGGTGGGCAAAATGGTGCTTAACCGCAACCCGGATAACTTCTTCGCGGAGAATGAGCAGGCTGCGTTCCACCCGGGCCATATTGTGCCGGGGCTGGATTTCACCAACGATCCGCTGCTACAGGGCCGTCTGTTCTCTTACACCGATACGCAGATCAGCCGTCTCGGTGGACCGAACTTCCACGAAATTCCTATCAACCGTCCGACCTGCCCGTACCATAACTTCCAGCGTGACGGGATGCATCGCCAGGATATCGATACCAACCCGGCGAACTACGAGCCAAACTCCATTAACGATAACTGGCCGCGTGAAACCCCGCCGGGGCCAAAACGTGGCGGATTTGAGTCGTATCAGGAGCGCGTGGACGGAACAAAAATTCGCGAGCGCAGCCCGTCATTCGGCGAATATTACGCTCAGCCTCGCCTGTTCTGGAACAGCCAGACCCCGATTGAACAGCAGCACATTATCGGCGGTTTCAGCTTTGAGCTGAGCAAAGTGGTGCGTACCTACATTCGCGAGCGCGTGGTCGACCATCTGGCGCATATTGATATCCAGCTTGCTCAGGGCGTGGCGAATAATCTCGGCATCACGCTGACTGACGAGCAATGCCATGCCGCACCGCCAAAAGACGTGAACGGGCTGAAGAAGGATCCGTCCCTGAGCCTGTACGCGGTACCTGGCGGGTCAATTAAAGGCCGCGTAGTGGCTATCCTGCTGAATGATAAACCGCGCGCCAGCGACGTGCTGGGGATCATGAAGGCGCTCAAAACCCAGGGCGTACATGCCAAACTGCTTTACTCCCGCATGGGTGAAGTGACAGCCGACGATGGCTCTGTCCTGCCAATTGCCGCGACCTTCGCCGGGGCACCGTCGCTGACGGTTGACGCGGTGATTATGCCGTGCGGCGACGTTGAGAGCCTGCTCGGTAACGGTGACGCCGCCTATTATCTGCTGGAAGCCTATAAGCACCTGAAGCCAATCGCCCTGGCAGGCGATGCGCGGAAGTTTAAATCTCTGCTGAAGGTACCGGATCAAGGGGAAGAAGGCATTGTCGAAGGTGATAACATTGACGATGCGTTTATGACCCGGTTGTTTGACCTGCTTGCCGCGCACCGCGTGTGGTCGCGCAGCAGCAAGACCGACCAGATACCGGCGTAAAAAAAAGCCGGGTGGCGCTGCGCTTACCCGGCCTACATTTCGATTGCTTTTGTAGGCCCGGTAAGGCGAAGCCGCCACCGGGCTTTATCTCAAAGATCCCTGAACGTCCCCAGACGATACCCACGCTCGGCAATCGCGTACTTCAACGACGCCGACGTCAGCACATCCAGTTCCGCCAGACGCGGCCAGCAGTAGGCGCTCTTACGTACGATGTTATCGACAAACGCCGGGTGCGCCATTACCTCAAGCGAGCGCTCCCCTTTCGCGGCGGACTCATCCAGCACCTTCAGGAACAGCGCTTCGTCGATCTCGTCGCCATAAAATGCGCTGCTGAACCCCTCCGTTGACGTCACCGCGACGTCCGGCAGCCCGCGCACCTCACGATCCACGCGCATCGCCACGCCTTTACGTTGCGCAAACTCTGCCACAAGCGGGAAAATCGCCGGGATCATATGCACATGATGATGGCTGTCAATATGGGTAGGCTCGCGGCCAAACACATCCACAAAGCGGTTAAACTGGCAATCCAGCTCGCGGGCAATCTCATCGAGCGGCAGAGCGTCCTGCTCCGCCATTTCCCAAATCCATTTCCCCAGCTGGCCGTCGCGCGTCAGGCCCGGCATTGGCGAAAGGGGCAACCCAAGCGTCAGCACAAAGTGCATGCCCACGCCCAGCTCGGGCAGCTCACGGCTTAACTGCGCCGCATGTTCCACCGCCTCACCGTTGATGAGCGCTGTTGTAGAGGTCACGACGCCCCGGCGACAGGCTTCAATAATGCCGTAGTTCTGCCCTTTTGACAGGCCAAAATCATCGGCATTGACGATCAGCAGGTTTTCCATCGCGCCTCCTCTTAACGGTGTGTGAGTTTCAGTTTCTCAACCGTTGCAGCAAAGTTTGGCAGCCATTTTTCATGCGCCAGGATCATCTCACCCGCGAGTTTTTCAGCGTCACGGTCAGAATGCACCAGCGGGCTGAGGTTCAGCGCCAGCAGCACGTCATTCAGTTCGCCGCTCAGGGCCGCATTGCTCGCCGCCACTTCAAAGCCTTTGATGGTGTGAATCAGGCCCATCACCTTATCGTCGAAGTGGGTAATGCGGGGATGTGGTTTTGCACCCTCGCGCCCAAGAATGCAGGTCATCTCAACGGCCCAGTCTGCCGGGATATTGTCGATGTGCCCGTGATGGGGAACGTTTACATAGTGCTCGGCCTGCTTGTCATTGTAAATGGCGTTAATCACTTCACACGCGGCATCCGAATAGTATGCCCCGCCGCGCTGCTCCAGCTCTTTCGGTTTGACGTTCAGGTTCGGATCTTTATACAAATCAAAAAGCTGCTTCTCTACTTTCTGTACAACCTGAGCGCGTGCGCCACCTTTGTAGTATTCGCCCATTTCAATGGCCAGCATCTCTTTCTGCTTGAAGTAGTAGAGCAGATACGAGCACGGCAGCAGATTCAGGGAGCGGATCAGCCCTTCGCTGAACGGCAGATCGAAAATGTTTTTCACCGAGGCCGCGGTCAGGCGACCAGAGGCGACGCCGTCGAGCAGTTCCGCAAAGCGCGATTGCCCGTTCACTATCACATCTTTGATAAAGACCATGTGATTCAGGCCGAACAGATCAATGGAGAGATCATCGTTATCGGTCAGTTCCAGTACATCGCGGATGAACATCTTCATGCCAATCGGAATATTGCAGACGCCGATAAAGCGTTTGAAACCGGTGTGGCGATAGACTGCCTCGGTGACCATCCCGGCCGGGTTGGTAAAGTTGATCACCCAGGCGTTCGGGCAGATCTCCTCCACGTCTTTAATGATGTCAAAAATGACCGGAATAGTACGCAGGCCTTTAAACAGGCCACCTGCCCCGTTGGTTTCCTGGCCCAGATAACCGTGGCTCAGCGGAATGCGCTCGTCCAGCTCACGCGCCTTCAGCTGGCCGACGCGCAGCTGCGTGGTCACGAAGTCAGCATCTTTCAGAGCCAGGCGGCGATCCAGCGTTTTATGCACGGTTAAGGGCACGCCCGCTTTTTCAACCATGCGTTTGCACAGTTCAAAAATAATATTCAGCTTCTCCTGACCTTCTTCAACATCCACCAGCCATAATTCGCTGACCGGTAATTCATGATACCGTTTCAGGAAACCTTCAAGTAATTCCGGGGTATAGCTGCTGCCGCCACCAATGGTTACGACTTTTAATTTCTGTTGCATAATATCTCCCTTAGCGTATCAGGTTAATCGCCTGCAAGGTATAGCGTACTCTTCCCGCTATTTGGGCAAGCCATTACGTCACTGTTCCTGGCGGATAAACCGCCGAAAGTTAATTAATTACCGTTAAATTTTTGCGGTAACTGTTCGGTGTGAATGAAGTCAATTTTTTAAAGGTTTTAATAAACAGGCTGGGGCTGCTGTAACCCGATTCGTAAGCGATATCGGTGACAGAGTAGTTAGTAATTTCCAGCTGTTTTTTGGCAAAGTTAATGCGGATTTCATTAATGATTTGCACAGGCGTTTTACGGTAATAACGCTGCGTGGCGCGCGTCAAATATTCCTGCGATTTACCCGACAGCGCCACCATATTCTCCAGGGCGTTATCGCTGAACTGTCCTTTATCGTGCATCAGCTCCACGGTACTGCGCAGCCACTGAGGAATATCATCCACCACCTGCTGTTCTTCACGGTGATGGCGGAGGCGATTCATGACGTAGAACGTCACGGTTTCAATAAATTCATCAAATTCATTGTCGCGGAAATTCAGCGATGCGATAACCGTTTCAATCCAGGTCATAAACTCATTTTTAACGCGATACACCTGTGACGCCACAAAGCAGAACGGCACCAGCGGCAGATAGTGCTTCTCGAAGAAACGCCTGCTCACCCCTACGTTCAGAATGCGCGTCGCACCAAACTCATAAAAGCTCTGGTGATAAGATCCCATTGGCAGGAAGACGAAATCGCCACGCTCAAGCAGGACGCGCTTACCGTTGATCTCTTGATAGTAGCGGCCGGTCAGAACAATCGTGAACTCGTAGTAGTCATGCTGGTGCAGACCGCTGGCGCTCTCCGTTTTGTTGTAAATCACCACGTGAAAATTTTTGCCATTAAACAGCTGTTGCTCATGTGCGGTTTTGATTTCCATCGTGCTGAACTCCTGCTACTTCAACTGACTTATTGCATCTTCTCGTGAAGCTCGATGAGCTCCGCGACCAGCTCGCGTGCCAGCATGGAGGTCATCAGATGATCCTGCGCATGTACCAGCACCAGACTCACTTTCATCTTCCCTTCGCCCTGGTCGCTTTCGATGAGCTTCGTCTGCACCAGATGCGCTTCGTTTAACGCTGTACGGGACTGCTCCATCATGGTTTTCGCGACAACGAAGTCGCCCTGCTTAGCCTGTTTAAGCGCCGCATACGCCAGGCTGCGTGCCTGCCCGGAGTTGATGATGAGGCCCATCACCACCTCTTCCAGATCATTCTCTGCGGTTTCTTCGGCAACGATACTCTCTAAATCTAACATCTTTAAGCTCCTTTCCGCTGGCGCGGGTTGCCCCGCGCCGTGCAATTTTAGAATTTCAGTGCGAGGGCGATATCCTCTTCGCTCTCTTCTTCATCGATAACCGTTGCGGCCTTGTTCGCAATCGCCACGAACGGCATGTAGAGCAGGGTTGCAATCCCGAGGTTGAATATCGCCAGCAGGAAGGCCGCCACGCTACCGTTGGTGTTGAAGAACGCGCCCAGACCAGCCGGCATCGTCCACGGCGCAATGTTGGTCACCGGCGGGATAATGCCCAGGTAGTACGCCGTCAGCGTAATCGCGGCCAGCAGCGGCTGAACCAGGATGAAGGGAATGAACATCACCGGGTTCATGATAATTGGCAGACCAAACAGGATCGGCTCGTTAATCTGGAAGATGCCTGATGGCAGGGCCAGCTTCGCAACCTGACGATGGTCGGCGCGGCGAGAGACAATAAAGACCGCGATGATCAGACCCAACGTCGCCCCGGTACCGCCCAGGAAGATATAGGAGTCAAGCATCGGCTTCGCCCACACATGGAAGGTTTTACCGGCCGCCAGCGCCGCATCGACGGAGCCGTACTGCTGGTAAAGCGCGACGTTTTCCAGTGCCCACGGGGTCATAATACCGCTGTCCAGCGCCGCCAGTGCCAGTGAACCATGCACGCCGAAGAACCACAGCAGGGAGGTAAAGATGACATACGCCCAACCGACTACGCTACCCATCGACGCCAGCGGCGTTGAGATAGAGTCCATAATGATCTGGTGGAAGTTTGTGCCCCAGTGAGAGAGCGCCCAGGCAATAATCCCCATGATGGAGAGAATAATGAAGCCCGGAATCAACGCGGAAAAGGAACGAGAAACGGAGGCCGGAACGCTATCCGGCAAGCGGATAACCCAGTTACGGCGAATAATGAAGGTGAACATTTCGGCCACCACCAGCCCGATAATAATACCGGAAATGATGTTTGCCCCACCCAGCCAGTTGGCGCCAACGGCGTAAGCGTCACCCACGCTGTACGGTGTGACGGTCATGAACGCGGCAATGGACAGTAAGCCTGCCGCAAGCGGATCCACTTTACGCTCTTCCGCCAGCGCCATTCCGATAAAGAAAGGCGCCATTAGCGACATAATACCCAACGTACCATTGTATACGTTGCCGCCAATGGCTTTTAAACCATTAAGGGTTTCAATAGTTGAAGCATCTAACCTAATTCCTAATGAATAAAAAAAGGAACCTTCTCCAAAGCTCAGAAAAACGTTGTTAATTAAAACGAACATTGCCCCGGCTAATGTCAACGGCATTAATTTAATAAAGCCGTTCTTAATGGCATTAACGTGAGGCTGCTTTCCTATTTTAACAGCAAAAGGAAGGAGTACCTTTTCAAGTGAAGCGATGACTTTACTCATAGGAAAATACCCTTAAATGCCGCAACGACCGTTACGGCGTATTGTGTGTGAAATAACTCTTTGACGGGAAAAATAAAAAATTAATTAGCAGCTTTTTTAATCGCCGCAACGGCAGCTTTTAATACACCTAAACCATCAATCTTGCCGTATAAAACGGAATCGATCACTTCGACCGGCTTATTGGGTAGCAGACGCTGAATTTCTGGCAGCATATAAGCGATTTGCGGCCCGAGTAAAATAACGTCTGCTGTCTGGCCCTTCTCGCCCGCCAGCGTTTCCGGAAACGCCTCAATCACCACAGGGACTTCATATTTTTCGGCCTGCGCGCGCATTTTGGAAACCAGCAGCGAAGTGGACATGCCCGCAGAGCAAAACAGATAGATATGTTTCTTTTCCATGATAACTTCCCTCTTGTTTGGCTACCCGCCGTCTCGCTATCACTCGACTCGCTATCCTGGCTGACGGGCAGTGTGCTGAACATTGTTTGTCGTTGAAGTGAGTATACGCAATGGTACAGGGAGGGGATAATTCTGGATAGACTGAAATTGTCTCTCATTGACCTGGCTTGTTGACTACCTTCACATTTCAGGCAAATAATTCGCGCCAAGAAATAAGATTCACGTATGCATAAAAAAACCGGCCTTCCGGCCGGTTTGTTAACGCTCTCAGGCAAGCAGGCTTACTGTGCCTTAGGTGCCTGTGGGTCGGTGTCGTATTCGGCACAGGTCTGGTAACCAGAATTGATCACGTGACCCGTATCATCCAGGGCGACAAAATAGGTCTCTGCCTTACCATCACGTTGACCCAGAATATAGGTCTGGCAGGTACCACGCGCGTGGATCATAGTGACTTCTGAAGAAGGTTTACCGGCAATGGCTGCAACCTGGGAACGCGTCATGCCTTTTTTGACGTCTTTTACCACTGGCTGTGTGAACTGATCTTTAGTGCGATCGTAAGCTGTACACCCTGCCAGCATAGTCAGTACCGCCGCTGCGCTTAAAATTCCTGCTACGTTCTTGTTCATATTCCGTCCTATTGTTTATCAGCGTGTTAACTAAGCATGGGATAAAAATTACTATTGTTCAACTTTGCGAGTTACGCCAGACGAATTTCGGAAAATTCTAATAAAACAACGGTAAGCTGCTAAATCGCTGTAAAACAGTACACTCAAAACTGTGATCCTTGTCGTTTCCCCGACAAAGGGTTAGTTTTAACAGATCACACTTTCTGTTTGGTTCTGCATAGGGAGGGCGTAATGGCTCTGCAACAAGAAATTATTCAGGCGCTGGGCGCGAAACCTGCGATTGATGCCAATGAAGAGATCCGTCGTAGCGTTGATTTTTTGAAAGCTTACCTGTCTGCACACCCTTTCCTGAAGACGCTGGTGCTGGGCATCAGCGGCGGTCAGGATTCCACTCTGGCCGGTAAGCTGAGCCAGATGGCCATCTCCGAGCTGCGTGACGAGACCGGTGACACCGCGCTGCAATTTATTGCCGTACGTCTGCCGTATGGCGTGCAGGCTGACGAGCAGGACTGTCAGGATGCAATCGCGTTTATTCAGCCGGACCGTGTTCTTACCGTAAATATTAAAGGTTCGGTACTGGCAAGCGAGCAGGCCCTGCGTGAAGCCGGCATTGAACTGAGCGATTTTGTCCGCGGCAACGAGAAAGCCCGTGAGCGCATGAAAGCACAGTACAGTATCGCAGGGATGACTAAAGGGGTCGTGGTCGGCACCGACCACGCCGCGGAAGCTATCACCGGCTTCTTCACCAAATACGGCGATGGCGGTACGGATATCAACCCCCTCTTCCGCCTGAACAAGCGTCAGGGCAAGCAACTGCTGGCGGCGTTGGGCTGCCCGGAGCACCTGTATAAGAAGGCGCCAACGGCGGACCTGGAGGACGATCGCCCTTCCCTGCCGGATGAAGCGGCGCTGGGCGTCACGTATGACAACATCGATGACTATCTGGAAGGCAAAACGCTCGACGAAGGTATCGCAAAAATTATCGAAGGCTGGTATCTGAAAACCGAGCATAAGCGCCGTCCGCCCATTACGGTGTTTGATGATTTCTGGAAAAAGTAAAAGCAAAACGGTAACTCCGCTTTGCAGGCCGGGTAAGGCGTAGCCGCCACCCGGCTCTTTTTTAACCACCGAACACCTGCTACACTGTATGCCTGAACAGTATATGGAGCAGTATGTGAGCAGGCGTCAATCCGCCCCGCGTCTTGAGTTCGAAGCGGCGGCTATCTACGAATATCCCGAGCATCTTCGCCCCTGGCTTGAGGCACTGCCTAAACAGCCTGGCGTCTATTTCTTCCACGGCGACAGCGACACTATGCCGCTCTATATCGGCAAAAGCGTGAATATCCGCAGCCGGGTGATGTCGCACCTGCGTACGCCGGATGAAGCATCGATGCTCAGGCAGTCCCGGCGGATCACCTGGATCGAGACGGCAGGCGAACTGGGCGCGCTTCTGCTTGAAGCCCGGCTCATCAAGGAACAGCAGCCGCTGTTTAACAAACGCCTGCGCCGCAACCGCCAGCTGTGTTCCTTGCAGATTAACGCAGGAAAACCGCAGGTCGTTTATGCCCGGGAAGTGGATTTTTCGCATGAACCCAATCTTTACGGTCTGTTTGCCAACAAACGTGCCGCACTGCAAACCCTGCAATCCCTGGCTGATGAATTACAGCTTTGTTATGGCCTGTTAGGACTGGAAGCCACCACCCGTGGTCGCGCCTGTTTCCGCTCAGCGCTGAAACGCTGCGCCGGGGCGTGCTGTGGAAAAGAGAGCGTTGAAGAACATCATGCCCGGTTTATGGCTGGCCTTGCCTCTATCAGCGTTAACTGCTGGCCGTGGGAAGGCGCGGTGGCGCTGAAAGAAACCCGCGATGGGATGACGCACTATCACATCATCCGCAACTGGCTCTGGCTTGGCGCCGTTGAAAATCTGGATGACGCTACCGCTCTGCTGCGCACCCCTGCCGGTTTCGATCAGGATGGTTACAAAATTCTCTGCAAGCCACTGTTAACCGGAAAATATGAGATCATCGTCCTCAATGACCCGGCAGCCAGGTAATTTCACTGAACAGCAGCGACCCCTTCGTTTCCAGTAAACGGAGGGTATGACTGCCCGCTTCCCAGCTGGCGCCCTGATCGGCGGTCAGTAATTTGTCGCCCAGTTGCCAGGCGCCGCTTAATACGAATGCCACCCCACCGCGTGATGCGAAGGTAGTGAACGTCCGGGTAGCAACGCGCACCTTTGCCTGGCAGCAATCCCGTCGGGTCATGATGTTGAAGTCCATCGACATCTGCCCCTCTGTGAGCACGGCTTTCACCACCAGATCGCCCGCAAATCGGTAAGGCTGATGATGCTTCAGGGTATGACAAAACGCCCTGCCTGCATCCAGGGTCACCTCGCCGCCCTCCAGCAGCGTAATCACCCGGTCAACGCCCGGGAACGCGGAAAATTCGCCGTTACTGGCGATGGAGGCAATACTGGCCCGCCAGAAAAAATCCCGCGTCGCGGGAGGAAAACAGCAAATCTCACGCGTCTCACCCGCACCATTACGCCAGAGACTGACCGGCATTTTACGGATATCAAAGAATTCCATGACCACTCCTGAAGGACGCACCGTGCGCCAGGGCATTTTCACAGACGTATTATCGGCAGCAGTCAGGCCAGACCTTAGGCATGGGATAAAAGAAAAACCGCCGGTCCTGTCCACAGCATTTTCGCTTTTGTAGACAGGAGCCCGGCGGTCTTAAGAGAGTGAACCGATTATTCGGTTGGTGCAGGCATTTTACCTTCCGGCGCTGCACGTTCTGTCAGACGCTTCTCAAAATTGGCATTAAATTGCTTTTTCTGTTCCGGCGTCAGAATGTTGTAAATCTTGTTCTGGGTTTCCATGTGGGCCAGCATGCGTGCTTTATGCTGCTCGGCCATTTTGTCAATCTGCGCTTCCGCTTTTGCTTTGTCGAAGCTGTCGCTGGCAATGATGTCATGCATTGCGCGGCGCTCTTCCAGCGGAGGACGTTTCATCTGGTCACGCTGGCTTTTCATGATGTCGCGGATCTGCTGCTTCTGCGCATCGGTGAGGTTCAGATCTTTAAACATCATCATCTCATGGTGCATACCCGGCTTGCCTTTATGATGCATCATCATTTTGCCTTCGGTCGGCGCGGCGGTAGTGGTCGCGGTATCGGCGGCGAACGCCATGCTGGTAGCGCCCAGAGCCAGGGTAGAGGCAACAAACAGTGCAGTTAATTTACGCATAATGTCTTTCCTTACTTTCAGTTATTCTTCGGCGCTATGCCGTGTTGACGAGATTAACTTTACGGGGTTTATCGTCAATTAGTCAGAGCAACGGTAAAACAATGAAAGTGTAAAAAACAACTTTTCGCCAATTGTGGAGAAATTAAGGAAAAAGCGTGGAGAGATGAAACAAAAATATTCAACAGGTTGATTTTAAAGAGATTATGGAGAAGTATAGCGAAGTGCCGTTTAATAATAAAGCAATTCCCCAGGAATATTCCGCAAACAATACCAGAGCGCTTTTAACGTTAAGAAAATTATTCTTCATTTCCCCTCCGGTCTGCGCGAGGGGAGACGATCAGGGCATTTTTTCCAGCATCAGGCCAGCTCGCAAACCAAACGCGACCGACGGATTAGGAAATAAAACATATTCCGTGGATTTCTGTACCGCATAGCGCGTCTCACCATCTTCCGCCAGCAGGACGCCCTGGCGAAACGGCGTAAAGTTCAGCGTATGGGGCGCCATATGTAGCTGGAAAGCCTCGCTTTGACGCGTGATCTGCTGCACGACCCGATAGCGCACAACGGGTTCCCGGGAGGGTTCCGGCGCAACCCCGGCGAGCAACGCCCGAAGCGCCTGATGCGTAGGGGCAAAACGCGTCAGGTCGTTTTGCCCGAACGGCAGCGCTTTTCCCAGCTCCAGGGTGCAGGATAACGCGCCAACATTCTCGCAGGTGAAGTGGGTAAACGTGCCGCCTGGCGTCTGGTGGAAAACCAGCGCCTCCAGCCCCGCGTCGCCAAGCCAGGTCAGAAACGCCTCATCCCACGGCTGATGACGCTGCGGTAACACGCCAAAACGCACGTGGTACGAGGCGCGAATGGCCGTATGCAGATCAAGGTGCCAGCGTGTTTCCCCCGCCCCGGCAAAAAACGCCGTGACCACCTTCTCCAGCCATTGCGCGCGTGTCGTCTCAACACTCTGTGGAAACTGCGCCCAGCGACCACCAAACATGCGGTTGATGTCGCTCACGAGATACCGTTTATTTTGCGCCAGCGCAGGCGGATTTCCCAGCACCACCAGCAGACGGCAGTGCAGCGTGATCTCTGCGCGAAACAGCGCGCGCAGCAAAAGATCGACAATCTCCACGGGCGCGGTTTCGTTTCCGTGAATGCCGGTCGAAAGCAGCAGCGACAGGTCATATTCCCCCGTCGGCGTCAGTTCAAGCACGCCCCGCCCCAGCCATCGCCAGTGGAACGAGGGGCCTTCCCCCTCTTGCCGCTCCGGTGTCTCTTCGGCCAGCGTCAGCGCCAGTAAGTTTTCCATATCATCTCCTTAGCGCTGGAACGGATAAACCGATCCCAGTTGCAGGATGGTCGATAATGCATCCAGCGCCTCGCGGCCTTCGCGCAGCAGCTGCGGATCAACCAGATCGGCCTGAACCAGACGGTCGCGATAATAGCGGTCCACCCAGTCATTGAGGGTATTGAACAGCGTGTCGTTCATCATCACCGCCGGATTCACGGCCTGCATCTCCTCCGGCGTTAACACCACGCGCAGTCGCAGGCACGCAGGTCCCCCGCCGTTGGCCATACTTTCCCGCAGATCAAACACGCGCAGTTCATCAATCGGGTTATCCGCCTGCACCAGTTCGCTGAGATAGCGCCAGACGCCCTGATGGTTGCGGGACTCCTGCGGCAGCACCAGCATCATGCTGCCATCATCCCGGCTCAGCAGCTGGCTGTTGAACAGATACGTTTCGACCGCATCCTGTACGCTTACCGCCTGCGTGGGCACCTGAATCGGCATAAATCCCGGCACGCGTTCGCGCAGCGTGGCCAGCAACTTTTCCTGATGGGCAAACGCCTGCTCGTGGCAGAACAGCACCTGACGGTTGGAAACGGCAATGACGTCGTTATGAAACACGCCCTGGTCGATCACCTGCGGATTTTGCTGGGCAAAAATCACCTGAGAAGGATTAACCTGGTTCAGCCGCGCAACCGCCTGGCTTGCGGCTAAAGTTTGTCTCGCCGGATAACGAACCGGCGCGGCGTGGCCGCCCTCTTCCCGTCCATAGATAAACAGCTGCAAACCCGGCTCGCCATAGTCGCCGCCCAGACGGTTGTGGTTTGCCGCCCCTTCATCGCCAAACATCGCGACCTGCGGCAGCGCCGAATGTACCTCGAAATGCGCTTCATGATTAAAAATGGCGCGCAGCACGCGCCCGGTGGTCTCCGCTTCGCTGGCGCGGTGGAATTTGTTGTTCAGGTTAGCAACGGTCAGATGCACTTTGCCGTCCAGCGTATCCGCCGACGGCGCAACGGTGGCGGCATTCGCCACCCACATCGAGGAGGCTGAACTGGCCGCCGAAAGCAGGTGTGGCGTCTGCGTGCCTGCTTTTTCCACCACCTGTTCATCCGTACCGCTGAACCCCAGCTGGCGCAGCACGGCCACGTTTGGTCGCTCCTGAGGCGGGATCACCGCCTGCGGGAAACCGGCATCGGACAGCGCCTTCATTTTCAACAGACCCTGCTTCGCCGCCAGCTTCGGGTTCGAGACCTGGAAACGGTGCTTCGTCGAGGCTTCATTACCGAACGACAGCCCGGCATAGTGGTGCGTCAGCCCCACGAGGCCGTCAAAGTTAACCTCACGCGCTTTCATGGGCGTCACCCTCTGTAAAATCCAGCCCCGGATTCAGTGTCTCCGGCAGCGTCAGCGCCGGGGTTTCCAGGCTTGCCATCGGCCACGCGCAGTAATCGGCGGCATACCAGGCGCTGGCGCGATGGTTGCCCGACGCCCCTACGCCACCAAACGGCGCGGTGCTCGCCGCACCGGTCAGCGGTTTGTTCCAGTTCACGATCCCGGCGCGCGCTTCCAGCAGCAGCTGTTCGAATTTCTCGCGATGCGGCGATATCAGGCCGCTCGACAGGCCGTAGCGGGTGTTGTTGGCCATCTCGATCGCCGACTCAAAATCGTCATAGCGCCAGACGCACAGCAGCGGGCCAAAGACCTCTTCATCCGGCACGTTGCTCGTCGCACTCATCTCAATAATCCCCGGCGTCAGCAGCGACGTGCCCGGCTGAACCAGCTTCGGCTCCAGCAGGGTTTTCGCCCCGCGCGCCACGTGCTCCTGCCACGCTTTCAGCACGTTCAGCGCCGCCTGCGCGGAGATCAGCCCACCGATAAACGGCTGCGGCTCGGCATCCCATTTCGCGGGAACCAGACGCGCGCTCACCTCCACCAGACGCTTCAGGAACGCATCCCCCTGCGCGCCGCGTTTAACCAGCAGGCGGCGGGCGCAAGTACAGCGCTGTCCGGCGGTAATGAACGCCGACTGAATGGTCAGATGGACCGCGGCATCGATATCATCCGGATCTTCCACAATCAGCGGGTTGTTGCCGCCCATCTCCAGCGCCAGAATTTTTTCCGGCTGCCCCGCCAGCTGACGATGCAGCTGATAGCCCGTTCCGGCACTGCCGGTGAACAGCAGACCGTCAATGTCGCTCAGCGCACTCAGCGCCTGACCTGTTTCACGCCCGCCCTGCACCAGATTCACCACCCCCGGCGGCAGCCCCGCCTGCTCCCAGAGTTTTATGACTGCTTCTCCGGTTAAGGGGGTTAACTCACTCGGCTTGAAGATGACGGTATTCCCCGCCAGCAGCGCAGGCACAATGTGCCCGTTCGGCAGATGTCCGGGGAAGTTATAAGGGCCAAACACCGCCAGCACCCCGTGCGGACGGTGGCGCAGCGTGGCGGCGCCGTCTGGCATCTCGGTATGCTGCTCGCCGGTGCGGGTATGGTACGCCTTCACCGATATCGCAATTTTGTTGATCATCGCCGTGACTTCGGTTGTTGCCTCCCAGCGCGGCTTGCTGGTTTCGCAGGCAATGATGCGGGTCAGCTCGGCTTTATTGGCCTCCAGCAGCGCAGCAAATTTCTCAACCAGCGCCTGGCGCTCGGAGAATGGCCGTTTCGCCCATGCCGGAAACGCGCGGCGTGCAGCCTGGCAGGCCTGCTCAACCTGCCCGGCGCTGGCGTCGTTCCCCGACCAGAGCACCTCCTGGCCGACCGGGTTAGTTTTTGTCCGCGCGTCACCTTCGCCCGTTACCCAGTCACCGTTAATCCATAGAGTCATGCTGTTTTCTCCTCAGGGCAGAGCCGCACCAGGCGAACCGTGTCGCCAGCGTTACATTTCAGGGCATCCAGTTGCGCAGCCGTCAGTACCAGACGCTCGCATGTTGGGTTGGTTCGCACCAGCATGGCGCGGAAGTTGGTGTAATTCTCGTTCGAGACCATGCAGGCTGGCCACTCGCCCGGCGCGGGCTGGCCTTCTGAAACCTCAACCAGGCGGCTTTTACGGATGGCGCGAACGCGGTCAATGTCGCATTCCAGCGTCGGGCCGCCGTCGAAGATGTCGACGTAGTTACGGTAGCGAAATCCCTCTTTCTCCAGCACTGCGCGGGCCGGGGCGGTTTGCGGGTGAACTTCGCCGATCACCGCCTGCGCTTCAGGCGTTAAGAAATGGGTATAAATAGGATGCTTCGGCATCAGCTCGGCGATAAACGCCTTCTGACCGGTACCGCACAGGTAATCCGCCCGGCTAAATTCCATGGAGAAGAAGCGTTCGCCCAGACTCTCCCAGAACGGCGAGTAGCCCGTCTCATCAATCACGCCGCGCATCTCCGCGACCACTTTTTCGTTGAAGCGGTCGCGAAAGGCGGCCATAAACATAAAGCGCGATTTGGAGAGCAGATAACCGTTGCCCTCTTTGCGCCAGTCCGGATCGAGAAACAGGGTGCAGAGTTCGCTGGCGCCGGTATGGTCATTACAGAGGAAGAGCGTCGGCAGCGCGTTGTAAACGTTCAGCTCTTTCGAGGCGTGGACCATCGTGCCGACGCGGTAGTTGTACCACGGATCGTTAAGCCCGACGGCCACCTCGATGGCGCAAATCCCCGCCACGGTTCCCGTGCCGTTATCTTCCAGCACGAACACATAGCCCTGTTCGCTTTTTGGCAACGTCCCCTGCCAGGTTTGCAGGGAGCGCTCAATGCGCGCCGACAGCGTTTTTTCATCGGCAGGCAGCGAGGTTAGCCCGCCCCCTGTCTTACCGGCAAGCTGCATAAGCCCGGCGAGATCGCCGTGCGCAACGGGACGGATGACCATCATGATGACACCCCGGACTTCACCTGTTCGCAGGCCAGCGCAAAACGATCTAACCCGGTTCTGACCTCTTCCTCGCTGACGATCAGCGCAGGGGCAAACCGCACCACGTTAGCACCGGCAATCAGCACCATTACGCCCTGCTTTGCCGCTTCCTGTGAAATCAGCTTCGCTTTGCCGGCAAACTCAGGGGCAAGCTCACAGCCTATTAACAGCCCCAGACCGCGGATCTCTTTGAACAAGCCGGTCTGGTTATTGATGGCAGTAAGGCGCTCAACAAACCACTGGTGACGCTGCTTCACGCCGTTCAGCACCTCAGGGGTATTGATGATATCCAGCACCTGTCCGGCGACAGCGGTTGCCAGCGGGTTGCCGCCGTATGTGGTGCCATGAGTGCCCACGGTCATCACGCTGGCGAATTTATCGGTGGTCAGCATCGCCCCCACCGGGAAACCGCCGCCGAACGCTTTGGCTGTTGAGAGCACATCCGGGGTCACGCCATAGTGCATGTAGGCGTACAGCTCACCCGTGCGGCCCACGCCGGTCTGGACCTCGTCAAAAATCAGGACCGCGTTATGCCGATCGCACAGCTCGCGTAGCCCTTGCAGGAACGCTTTCTGGGCGGGCATGACGCCGCCTTCCCCCTGCATGGGCTCGACAATCACCGCACAGGTGGTGTCGTCAATCAGCTCGCTGGCAGAGTGTAAATCGTTATACGCCGCATGCCGGATATCCGGCGGCAGCGGCGCAAAATCCTGAGAATATGAGGGCTGACCACCCGCGCTGACGGTAAACAGCGTTCGGCCATGGAAGGCATTTTTAAAGGCTACGATGCCGCTTTTGTGCGCGCCGAATTTATCGTGCGCATATTTTCGCGCCAGCTTCAGCGCCGCTTCGTTCGCTTCCGCGCCGGAATTACAGAAAAAGACTTTTTCTGCGAAAGTGGCGTCGATCAGCTTCTTCGCCAGACGCAATGCCGGTTCGTTGGTATAACCGTTGCCGGTATGCCAGAATTTCGCCGCCTGGTCATTCATCGCCTGCCGCAGCGCCGGGTTTGCATGCCCCAGCGCATTCACCGCAATCCCACCCGCAAAGTCGATATACTCTTTGCCCTGCTGATCCCACAGGCGAGAGCCTTCCCCACGTACCGGAATAAAAGCCGCCGGAGCGTATACCGGCATCATCCATTCATCGAAATTTTCACGCGTAACTGACAGAGACATAGCGACCTCACCCGGTAAATAAAAGGTTGTTTAAATGTTAAATAATTGAGTGTTTGCACTGTGAATGTAGATTGCAGCCTTCGTGCCAGCCAGCGATAAAAATGCATAAACGGGTTGGGGTAACAGAATATCAATGAGTTACAATATGGAGCTATTCACTTTTAATGCATAAATAGTGAATATTTTTACGACAAGCGGCGCTTTGCCGCATGAAAACAAGAAAGAGTATGCAGAGGCCAAATATAATTCTGGAATTGTGATCGCTCGCGAAATTTATCGGTCCTTTATGCCCTGTTCGAGGGCAAAACGCGCCGAAATGGTGCAAATATTGCACCGTCGGCATTATCTGTCGCAGTAATTGGGCGAAGCGGATAACAGACGACGTAAATTCTGCTACCATCCTTGCACTATTCACCTTGCATTGGCAGCGACTATGAAATTTGTCTCTTTTAATATCAACGGCCTGCGTGCCCGCCCTCACCAGCTTGAAGCGATTGTTGAGCAACATCAGCCAGATGTGATCGGCTTGCAGGAGACAAAAGTTCACGACGATATGTTCCCGCTCGAAGAGGTAGCGAAGCTGGGCTATAACGTTTTTTACCACGGTCAGAAAGGCCACTACGGCGTTGCGCTGCTGACCAAAGATACGCCGGTGTCGGTGCGTCGTGGCTTCCCGGGTGACGATGAAGAGGCGCAACGCCGCATCATCATGGCGGAAATTCCTTCCGCGCTCGGCAATGTGACCGTCATCAACGGCTATTTCCCGCAGGGTGAAAGCCGCGATCATGAAACCAAATTCCCGGCCAAAGCGAAGTTTTATCAGGATCTGCAAAACTACCTGACAACCGAACTCAAAAAAGAAAACCCGGTGCTGATCATGGGCGACATGAATATCAGCCCGACGGATCTGGATATCGGTATTGGCGAAGAGAACCGTAAGCGCTGGCTGCGCACCGGCAAATGCTCTTTCCTGCCGGAGGAGCGCGAGTGGATGGAGCGCCTGCTGGGTTGGGGGCTGGTGGATACTTTCCGCACGGCTAACCCGGCGACGCAGGATCGCTTCTCGTGGTTTGACTATCGCTCTAAAGGCTTCGATGACAACCGGGGCCTGCGTATTGATCTGCTGCTGGCGAGCGCCCCCCTGGCCGAACGCTGCATCGAAACCGGTATCGACTATGACATCCGTAGTATGGAAAAGCCGTCCGACCATGCGCCGGTATGGGCAACGTTCAAGCTGTAAACTTCAGTGAATATTAAAAAAATCAGTCTCCTGTGCGCCCTTTTGGGCGCATTTGTTTTGACCGTTGTTTTGCTTCCTCCAGGCATACTCTCCCTCGACACGCTAAAAATGCACCAGCAAACGTTGCTCGATCGTGTGGAGCAGGCGCCTCTTCAGAGCGCGCTAGTCTATTTTGCGGTTTACGTTCTGCTCTCCGCGCTGTCGATCCCCGGAGCCGCGCTTCTGACGCTGCTCGGCGGGGCGCTTTTCAGCCTGTGGGAGGCGACGCTGTTGGTGTCATTTGCCTCGACGCTCGGCGCCACGCTTGCCATGCTCGTCAGCCGTTATCTGCTGCGCGACTGGGTGCAGCGGCGCTTTGCCGCACAGATGAGCACGATAGATGCGGGAATGGATCGCGACGGCGCGCGCTACCTTTTTGCCCTGCGCCTGATGCCGTTGTTCCCGTTCTTTCTGGTCAATTTGCTGATGGGGCTAACCCGTCTCAGGGTGCGTCACTACTGGTGGGTCAGCCAGCTTGCAATGCTACCTGCCACCGTCATTTATCTGAACGCCGGACGCGAGCTGGGGAAACTCACCGCGCTGCGCGATATTCTGTCGCCGGGACTGCTGTTCGCCTTTACACTATTAGGGTTATTACCGCTGGTCACTCGCTGGCTGTTTTCCCGTTACATCCCTTCGATTAAAAAGTGAGGCATTATGCGCCGGGTGCGTTTTTGCGCGTTTCTGACGAGTCTGCTGCTGGCAACCTCTGCCTTCGCCGCAGAGAGCTGGCAATCCATTCAGCAACAGGCCACCGGGCAGACCGTCTGGTTTAACGCCTGGGGCGGTGACGAGGCCGTTAACCGCTACCTCGACTGGGTAAGCGGCGAGATGAAAACGCACTACGCCATCAACCTGAAGATCGTTCATCTGGCCGATGCCGCCGACGCGGTGAAGCGGATCCAGACGGAACATGCCGCAGGACGTAGCAGTAACGGGTCGGTGGATCTGCTCTGGGTAAACGGGGAAAACTTCCGCAACCTGAAAGCGGCAAACCTGCTGCTCACCGGCTGGGCGCAAACCCTGCCCAACTGGCGCTACGTCGATACCCGTAAACCGGTAACGGAAGATTTTGCCATCCCGACCGATGGGGCAGAATCCCCGTGGGGCGGCGCGCAATTAACCTTTATCGCCCGTAAAGCGAGTACGCCGACACCACCGGCAGATCCCCACGCGCTGCTGGTATACGCCCGGCAGCACCCTGGCAAGGTGAGCTATCCGCGACCGCCGGATTTTACCGGCACGGCGTTTCTTGAGCAGCTACTGCTGGCGCTGACCGCCCATCCGGAGGCGCTAAAAAACGCGCCAGACAGTACCTTTGCGCAGGTCACCGCACCGCTGTGGGATTACCTTGATACGCTGCACCCCCTGCTGTGGCGCGAAGGGAACGATTTTCCTCCGTCGCCTGCGCGCATGGATACGCTGCTGGCCAGCGGCAGCCTGAACCTGTCGCTCACCTTTAACCCCGCCCATGCGATGCAAAAGGTGGCGAGCGGTGAACTGCCTGCCGACAGCTACAGTTTCGGCTTTCTCAAAGGCATGATCGGCAACGTCCATTTTGTCGCCATCCCGGCAAACGCCAGCGCGAGCGCAGGTGCGAAAGTGGTGGCGAATTTCCTGCTGTCACCACAGGCGCAGATCCGCAAAGCTAATCCTGCCATCTGGGGTGACCCGAGCGTGCTGGATGGCGAAAAACTGCCTGCGAAAGCGGCAAAACAGCTTCGCGCCTTTACCCCCTCAGGCACGCCTGATGTACTTCCCGAACCGCACGCCGCCTGGGTTAACGCCCTGGAGCAGGAATGGCTTCGCCGCTACGGAACCCGCTAAGCGGGCTGGTCTGGGCGGCAATGGCGGTCATCTATCTGCCACTGCTTCCCGCCAGCGGCATGCTGCTGGCCCCGGCGTTTTCTCCCGGCAACTGGGCGACGCTGTTTGCCGACCCGCAGCTGCCGCAGGCGCTGGCCGCCACGCTGGTTTCCACGCTTATCGCGACGCTGGGCTCACTGTTTATCGCCCTGACCCTGCTTGCGCTTCTCTGGCCGGGTGAAGGCTGGCAGCGCCTGAGCACCCGTCTGCCGTGGCTGTTAGCCGTGCCGCACGTCGCCTTCGCCACCAGCGCGCTGCTGCTGTTTGCGGAAGGGGGGCAGTTTTACCGGATCTGTACGGTCTGTTCGCCGCAGCTTGACCGCTACGGTATCGGGCTTGGCCTGACGCTTGCGGTCAAAGAGAGCGCGTTCGTTCTGTGGGCAATCTACGCCGCGCTGCCTGAAAAGCGTCTCGCACAGCAGAAAATCGTCCTGCATACCTTCGGCTACGGACGAATGCAGGCGCTCAACTGGCTCGTCCTCCCGGCAATCGCCCCCGCGCTGGGCGCAGTCATGCTGGCGGTGCTGGCCTGGTCGCTTTCCGTGGTGGATGTGGCGATCGTGCTCGGGCCAGGCAACCCGCCTACGCTGGCGGTACTGGCCTGGCAGTGGCTCGCCCAGGGCGATGCACAACAGCAAACAAAGGGAACGCTGCTGTGTCTGGTGTTGCTCCTGCTGCTGGCGGCGCTTGCCGCGGTGGGATACGGCTTCTGGACGGCATGGCGGCGCGCCCAGCGTGACCCCTCCGGAGTTCGTCACGCTTCGCATACTGCGCTGCCCGCACGGACGCTGGGCGGGTTACTGCCGCTGTGCGGCGTGCTCTGTGCGCTGGTTCTGCTGATGCTGGCACGCCGGGACGACATCGGCCCCGTCAGCGACAGCCTTTCACTGGGGCTGCTGTCCAGCCTGACAGCGCTGGCCATCCTCATGCTCTGGCTTGAGTGGGGACCCCAGCGCGGCGCGGTGTGGGTCTGGCTGCCGCTCGCCCTCCCGGCGCTGCCCCTCGTGTCCGGGCAATATGCCGTGGCGCTGTGGCTGGGCATCGACGGCCAGTACGCTGCGGTGCTCTGGAGCCATATGCTCTGGGTTCTCCCGTGGATGCTCCTGGTGCTGCAACCGGCCTGGCGCAGGCTCGATCCCCGGCTTATCCTCACCGCCAGAACGCTGGGCTGGCGACAGGCGAAAATTTTCTGGTTGGTGAAATGCCCCCTGATGATTCGTCCGGCCCTGCTGGCCTTTGCCACCGGCTTTTCCGTGAGCATGGCCCAGTACATGCCGACCCTCTGGCTGGGAGCGGGACGTTTCACCACCCTGACGACGGAGGCGGTCGCCCTCAGCAGCGGCGGCAGCATTCCGATCCTCGCCAGCCGGGCGCTGGGTCTGTTGCTGTTGACCAGCAGCGTATTTGCCCTTGCCGCGCTGCTCTCCCGGCTCGTGGGCCGTCACAGACAAGGATTACGTTAATGCTGAACGTGAAAAATCTCACCATTGCGCCACTCTTCCGTGAGGTCAACTTCCGCGTCCCGGCGGGGGAGATTGTCACGCTGATGGGGCCCTCCGGGAGCGGGAAATCGACCCTTTTCGCCTGGATGGTGGGGGCGTTATCCGCTGATTTTAAGGCGCACGGCGAGATATGGCTGAACGATCGCCGCTGCGATATGCTCCCCGTGGAAACGCGCGGGATCGGCATTCTGTTTCAGGATGCCCTGCTGTTTGACGCCTTCAGCGTGGGGCAAAACCTGATGCTGGCGCTGCCGGCGCACATCGTCGGGCGCGCCCGCCGCAACGCGGTAGAACAGGCCCTGGACACTGCCGGGCTGGCAAACCACTACGCCAGCGATCCGGCGACCCTTTCCGGCGGCGAGCGCGCCCGGGTCAGCCTGTTGCGCGCTCTTCTCGCCCAGCCGCAGGCATTGCTGCTCGACGAGCCGTTCAGTCGACTGGATAAAACGCTGCGCGCCTCATTCCGGGCGTGGGTATTCGAGGTTACTCGCCAGCGCAGGATCCCGGTGGTGCTGGTCACGCATGATGAGGACGATATTCCGCCCGGCGGCGAGGTGATTGAGATTTCTCGCTGGCAATAATGTGCTAACGCAATGTTTTTGGCTTCAGGAGAGACGACAATGCCCCCCTCTTTTAATGACGTCAGGTTTTTCGATGAAACGTGTTTCTCAACTGACCGCGCTGGCCCTGATCTGCGGCCTCGCCTCACTCTCCTCCACGGCGGCTGATATGCCCCACTCCCTCACGCTGGACCAGCTCCAGGCGCAAAACGGCGCGGTAATTGATACGCGCGTCAGTGCGTTCTATAACGGCTGGCCGCAGACCCTGAGCGGAACGTCCGGGCATGAACCCGCCGCGCTTAATCTCTCTGCCAGCTGGCTTGGGGCAATGAGCGATGAACAGCTCAGCGGCTGGGCAAAACAACATCGGCTTACGCCAGACATGCCGGTTGCGCTCTATGGCAACGATGATGACAACCAGACCGTCAAAACGCGGCTGGAGAAAGCGGGCTTTACCCACGTCTCCACCCTGAGCGATGCCCTGCAACAATCCGACCGTCTGCAACGTCTGGCGCATTTCGAACAGCTGGTTTATCCGCAGTGGATCCGCCAGTTGCAGCAGGGCAAACCCGTTACCGCCGCACCAGCCGGAGAGTGGAAGGTGATCGAGGCTGGCTGGGGTGCGCCGAAGCTTTATCTCCTGAGCCACATTCCCGGTGCGGGCTATATCGACACCAATGAAGTGGAAAGCGAACCGCTGTGGAATAAGGTTTCTGACGAAAAGCTGAAAGCGATGCTGGCGAAGCACGGGATCCGTCACGATACCACCGTCATTCTGTACGGTCGCGACGTGTATGCCGCCGCGCGCGTGGCGCAGATCATGCTCTACGCGGGCGTGAAGGATGTGCGAATTCTGGATGGCGGCTGGAAGGCGTGGTCCGACGCCAGCCTGCCCGTTGAGCGCGGAACGCCTGCAAAGGTGAAGCCAGCCCCTGATTTTGGCGCGCCGATCCCGGGCCAGCCCCGGCTGATGGTGGATATGGAGCAGGCCCGGGGAATGCTGCACCGTCAGGACGCCTCGCTGGTGAGCATTCGTTCCTGGCCAGAGTTTATCGGTGAAACCAGCGGCTACAGCTATATCAAGCCAAAAGGTGAGATTGCCGGTGCGCGCTGGGGCCATGCGGGCAGCGACGCGACCCACATGGAAGATTTCCACAATCCGGATGGCACCATGCGCAGCGCCGATGATATTGCCGCCATGTGGAAAACGTGGAATATCCTGCCGGAGCAGCACGTTGCGTTTTACTGTGGTACCGGCTGGCGCGCGTCTGAAGCCTTTATGTACGCCCGCGCCATGGGCTGGCAGAACGTTGCCGTCTACGACGGCGGCTGGTACGAATGGAGCAGCCATCCGCAGAACCCGGTCTCCACCGGGGAGCGCGGACCGGAGAGCGCACGCTAGCGGGGAAGTGATTTCAGCGTGATGTAACCGCTCCAGATGCGCGTTGTGGTGGTCAGCCAGCACAACGCGCCAAATGTCCAGGCAAACAGCGCGAAATGCGCCGGAAACAGGCAGCACAGCACAAACAGCGCGATGGTCTCCGTTCCTTCCGTTAATCCTCCAATGTAATAAAGCGACTTGTGCGCATAGCCGGGATTGTCGATATCATGCTTCCCCGCCAGCGCGGCAAAGGCCAGGAAGCTGCTGCCCGTCCCCATAAACGCGAACAGCAGCCAGGCGGCGGCGATCGCGTTATCAGCCGGAGCGGCCAGCGCAAAGCCAAACGGCACCAGGGCGTAGAACAGGAAGTCGAGGGCGATATCAAGAAATCCTCCCGCGTCCGTCAGGCCACGGCGACGCGCCAGCGCGCCGTCCAGACCATCCAGCAGCCGGTTCAGCACAATGGCGATCAGCGCCGCCGGATACCAGCCCAGCGCCAGAAACGGTAACGCCAGCACGCCAATCGCAAACCCGGCGAGCGTTAAGCCATCAGGCGTGATAAACGGTTTATCCAGCGTGGCGGCCAGCTGATTTAACCCGGGTTTCAGTCGGGGGTGCAGATGTTTATCCAGCATGCGGTTTACCTTTAAACGTGGCGCACAGCCCCTGAGCCGGGATATCCAGCGCGGCGTTAAAGCGGGCGGAAAGATTCTGAAAGGCAATCAGAGCCGTCATTTCGGTGATGGTCTCTTCCGTAAAGTGGCGCTTCAGCAGACTTTTGATATTTTCATCCACCTGAGGTGGCGTGGCGGTGACCGCTTCCGCATAGGCCAGCGCCGCGCGCTCCTCTTCGCTGAACAGGGTGGAATTTTGCCAGTCGCTGACGGCCTGCACTTTATCCAGCGCCCCGCTCCGCTCGGCCAGACGCAGGCTGTTGGCATCAATACAAAATGCGCAGTGGCAGATCTGCGAGACCCGCGTCATTAGTAGCGATCGCAGAACCGGCGTCAAACGCGCCTTGCGCCGCTCCAGATAGCCGACAAACAGCGCCACCAGCCAGAAAAGACGCGGCATGCGCCCCCACCAGCGCGTGGGGTTCAGCACCGCGCCGAAGTGTTTTTTCTGCATGGCGGCGATGGGGCTGAGGCTGACGGGAAGGGTTTCCATGGGCGCAACCCAGGCGGATGTCTCTTTCACCTGATTCTCCTGATGACTGGACTCTTTGGAAGGGCACGATAATATGTCGTTTTTCGCTATTAATTATTGACGAACATGCTGAAAACACTCGATGTGGTTGCGGCCATCCTCGAAAAAGAGGGCAAGATTTTGCTGGCGCAGCGTCCCGAACATGCCGATCAGCCAGGAATGTGGGAATTTGCAGGCGGGAAGGTTGAAGCCGGTGAGACCCAGCCGGAAGCGCTGATCCGCGAACTGCGCGAAGAACTCGGCATTGAAGCCGTGCCCGCGCGGTATGTGGCAAGCCACCAGCGGGAGGTGTCGCAGCGGCTGATTCACCTCCACGCCTGGCATGTGCCTGAATTTAGCGGTCAGCTGAAGGCGCATTATCACTCGGCGCTGGTATGGTGCACGCCAGAAGACGCGTTCACGTATGCTTTAGCCCCGGCGGATATACCGCTGCTGGAAGCGTTTATTCTTTTACGCGACGCCAGACCAGCGGATTTGTACTGAGGGTGCGTTCATCACGCTGGCACTGCAACAGCACGCCATCTGCCCTGACTACTGCGCCTTCGGAATAGTTTTGATCCTGATAGATACAGCACTGATTACACGGCTGCGCACGCTGGCCGCCAGCGCTAAAAACCTCTGGCGGCACGTTGACCTCGACATCCGGGCGAATGCGGTCAGCCTGTGCCCCGGCGGACACCATCAAACATAACGCGGCCATTGCGTAACGGTTCATAGACTTTATTTCCTTTGCATCGTTTATATCTATAACGGTCGATCCGGACGGGATCTTTAATTTATCTCGTCATCGCTTTTGGTTATGACGCGCGCCCTGTCATTAATTTCCCTTGCGGCATAAATTTCTGCTTGCCTCTCAAAGCGGTGCGGGTGGTATAGTCAAAAAAACGACACAAAACATCTACGCCACACGCATAAATTATTATAAGAGGTTCTTATATCTATGGATCAGACACGCTCTCTGGAAAGCTTTCTTGCCCATGTTCAGCAGCGCGACCCGCACCAAAGCGAGTTTGCCCAGGCCGTTCGTGAAGTCATGACCACCCTGTGGCCCTTCCTTGAGGAAAATCCGCGTTACCGTCAGATGGCGCTGCTTGAACGTCTGGTAGAGCCGGAGCGCGTCATCCAGTTCCGCGTGGCGTGGGTGGACGACCGCAATCAGGTGCAGGTCAACCGCGCGTGGCGCGTGCAGTTTAACTCCGCCATTGGGCCGTTTAAGGGCGGGATGCGCTTCCACCCCTCGGTGAACCTGTCGATTCTGAAATTCCTCGGCTTCGAGCAGACCTTTAAAAATGCGCTCACTACCCTGCCGATGGGCGGCGGTAAAGGCGGGAGTGATTTCGATCCGAAAGGCAAGAGCGAAGGCGAAGTGATGCGCTTCTGCCAGGCGCTGGTCACTGAGCTCTATCGCCACCTTGGGCCGGACACCGACGTTCCTGCCGGGGATATCGGCGTGGGGGGGCGTGAAGTGGGCTTTATGGCCGGGATGATGAAAAAGCTCTCCAACAACAGCGCCTGCGTCTTTACCGGCAAAGGTCTGTCGTTTGGCGGTAGCCTGATTCGCCCGGAAGCGACGGGTTATGGTCTGGTCTATTTCACCGAAGCGATGCTTAAGCGTCACGGGCTGAGCTTCGAGGGGATGCGCGTGGCGGTCTCCGGCTCCGGCAACGTGGCGCAGTACGCTATCGAGAAAGCGATGGCGTTTGGCGCGCGCGTGGTGACCGCCTCCGATTCCAGCGGTACCGTGGTGGATGAAGCTGGCTTTACAGCAGAAAAACTGGCGCGTCTGTGCGAAATCAAGGCCAGCCGTGACGGTCGGGTAGCGGATTATGCCCGTGAATTTGGCCTGACCTATCTGGAAGGTAAACAGCCGTGGGGCGTGCCGGTGGATATCGCCCTGCCGTGCGCGACGCAAAACGAACTGGACGTGGATGCCGCCCGGACGCTGATTAGCAATGGCGTGAAAGCGGTAGCGGAAGGGGCAAATATGCCCACCACCATTGAAGCGACCGACCTGTTCCTGGATGCGGGCGTACTGTTTGCGCCAGGCAAGGCGGCGAACGCTGGCGGCGTGGCAACATCCGGTCTGGAAATGGCGCAAAACGCCGCGAGAATGGGCTGGAAGGCAGAGAAAGTGGATGCCCGTCTGCACCACATCATGCTCGATATTCATCACGCCTGCGTGGAGTACGGCGGCGAGGCTTCGCAAACTAACTACGTGCGCGGGGCGAATATCGCCGGGTTCGTGAAGGTGGCCGATGCGATGATCGGACAGGGTGTGATTTAGTTTCGCTGCATTCTCGCCCTTGTAGGCCCGGTAAGCGTTAGCGCCACCGGGCTTTTCGCCGGGTGGCGGCTTCGCCTTACCCGGCCTACGGTTTAAGCGGTTGTATTTTTGGCTGCGCTTTTCTTCTTTTTGAACGGTTTCTTCGCCCCGCCGCCCGGGGCGACCATTCCCCGGAATCGCTTCACTGGCGTACTGCGCGCCTGGTCAATCAGCTGATAAAGCGTCCCTACCAGCGGCTGCATAAAGTCCTGATAACGGCACTGCTTTTCGCTGATCTGCGTCAGCACCGACTCCCAGTGCGCGGTCATGTCCGGCCTGGCGGCCAGCTCCGGCAGCGAATGAATTAGCGCCCGGCCCGGTTCTGTTGAATGGATGTAACGTCCCTTTTTCTCCAGGAAGCCGCGCTTAAAGAGCAGTTCGATGATCCCCGCGCGGGTCGCCTCCGTCCCCAGACCGTCGGTGGCGCGCAGGATCTTCTTCAGATCTTTATCCTGCACAAAACGGGCGATGCCGGTCATGGCCGACAGCAGCGTCGCGTCGGTGAAATGGCGCGGCGGCTGGGTTTGTCGTTCAACCACTTCGCCCTTCTCGCACAGCAGTTCGTCGCCTTTGGCCACGACCGGCAGCGGCGTGCCGTCGTTCTCTTCGTCACGCTCTTTGTTGCCGAGCAGCGTGCGCCAGCCCGCTTCCGCGAGGAAACGCGCTTTGGCGATAAATTTGCCTTTGGCAATCTCCAGTTCAATAACGCACTTGCGGAACACCGCGTCCGGGCAGAACTGCATCAGATACTGACGTGCGATCAGGTTATAGACCTTTGCTTCGTTGTCGGTCAGGTTGACGTTGCTGGTGCGCGCCGTCGGGATTATCGCGTGGTGAGCATCGACTTTTTTATCGTCCCAGCAGCGGTTATGGGTATCCGGGTTTACCGCCGGTTGCGGCAACAGATCCGGCGCATGGACGCCAATGGCATTCATCACCGAGTGGCGTCCGGCGAAGTGTTCTTCCGGCAGATAGCGGCTGTCCGAACGCGGATAGGTGATCAGCTTGTGGGTTTCGTAGAGCTTCTGGCAGATATCGAGCACGTTCTGTGCGCTAAGACCAAAGCGCTTAGCCGCCTCAATCTGCAACGCCGAAAGGGAGAACGGCAGCGGTGCGGGCTCCGTTTCCCGTTTGTCGTTATAGCTGGTGACGATTGCGGGCTGGCCGGTAATGCGGTTGACCACGTGCTCCGCCAGCGGGCGATGCAGCAGCCGTCCCTCTTCGTCCTGATATGACTCACAGGCATCGCTTGGCTGCCAGACGGCGGTAAAGCGTTCGTCTTTCGGCGTGACGATATGCGCTTTGACTTCGAAGAAGTCTTTGGCGACGAAATTTTCGATCTCTTCGTCGCGACGCACCACCAGCCCCAGCACCGGTGTCTGGACACGACCGACGGAGAGTACGCCCTGATAACCCGCGTTGCGCCCGAGGATAGTGTAGGCGCGGGTCATGTTGATCCCGTACAGCCAGTCCGCACGGGCACGCGCCAGCGCGGAGACACACAGGGGAATAAATTCGCTGTTGGCGCGCAGGCGTGAAATGGCCCGCTCTACCGCCTGCGGGTTAAGGTCGTTGATCAGGCAGCGCTGCACCTGCTGGCGCTTTTCCGGCGCCAGCTCCAGGTAGTCCAGCACTTCATCAACCAGCAGTTGCCCTTCCCTGTCCGGGTCACCCGCGTGGACCACTTCCGTCGCCTCATGCAGGAAGCGCTTAATGACGTTGAGCTGTTTGGTGACGGAAGGACGCGGTTGGAGACGCCACTTTTCCGGCACAATCGGCAGATCGTTGAGGTTCCAGCGGGCATAGCGGCTGTCGTAGACATCCGGCTGCGCCTGTTCAAGCAGGTGACCGATACACCAGGTGACCACCTGCCCGTTACCGCATTCGATAAAGCCGTCGCCTTTGCGATGCGGCTTGGGCAGCACATCGGCGATGGCACGCGCCAGACTCGGCTTTTCGGCAATAAACAACCGCATCGAATTAACGGATCTCAATCATCGGGCGACCACCGCGGGCGGTCACCAGCTCACCAATGGCCGTCAGGGTGATGCCAAACTCGGCAGCCGTCGCCTGAACGTCAGCTTCAGCTTCCGGCGTCACCGCCAGCAGCAGGCCGCCGGAGGTTTGCGGATCGCACAGCAGGTTACGCCACGCTTCCGGCATTTCGCCCATTAAATGGCCGTAGCTGGCGAAGTTGCGCTGCGTCCCGCCCGGCACTGCGCCCTGAGCAATGTACTCTTCCACGCCCGGCAGCTTCGGCACATCCTGATACCAGACCTGCGCCTGCACGCCCGCGCCCTGACAGACTTCAGAGAGGTGCCCCAGCAGACCAAAACCGGTCACGTCGGTCATGGCCTTCACGCCGTCGATATTGGCGAATGCCGCACCGGCGAGGTTCATCTGGCACATCACTTCCGTTGCCAGACCGATATGCTCGGGCTTCAGCAGGGATTTCTTCTCGGCAGTGGTCAGTATGCCAATGCCCAGCGGCTTAGTGAGGAACAGCTTGCAGCCCGCCTGCGCGGTGCTGTTGCGCTTCACGCGCTCGGTCGGCACCACGCCGGTGACGGCCAGGCCGAAGATCGGCTCCGGCGCATCGATAGAGTGACCACCGGCCAGGGCAATACCCGCCTGCTGGCAGGCAAAGCGTCCGCCTTCGATCACGTCGCGGGCAATCTCCGGCGGGAGGGTGTTAATCGGCCAGCCCAGAATGGCGATCGCCATAATCGGTTTACCGCCCATCGCAAAGATATCGCTGATGGCGTTGGTGGCCGCAATGCGCCCGAAGTCGAACGGGTTGTCGACAATCGGCATAAAGAAGTCAGTAGTGCTGATAATGCTGGTGCCGTTACCCAGGTCATAAACCGCTGCATCGTCACGCGTTTCGTTACCGACAAGCAGGTTCGGGTCGACAAACTTCGCCTGCTCACTGTGCAGGATGGTCTCCAGCACTTTCGGGGAAATTTTACAACCGCAACCGGCTCCGTGGCTGTATTGCGTTAAACGAATGGTTTGCTCGCTCATGGACGTCTCCTGTCATCTCAATCGCGCTATGGTAGCGCTCATTCCATAAAGAGGTAAGTATGACTGTCTGAATTCTGCGGCGGATGCTCAGAATCCAGACAGTTTAGCGCGGGTGATTAAAAACGGCTGACGAAAGGCGTAGTGTCCGGCACGCTAATGGTGCTGGAAGCTTTAAGCTGCGGGGTGCCGAGATAGAGGAAGCCGACAATTTTATCCTGTTCGCCGCAGGAGAAACCTTCCCGCACGGCGGCGCTCCCGGTCAGCGGCCCGGTACGCCAGATGCCGTTAAAGCCCTGCGCGACGGCGGCCATCTGCATTGCCATTACCGCGCAACCGGCAGACATCTCCTGCTCCCAGACCGGCACTTTATGATCGGCCTGACATTTTGCGACTACCGCGATGATCATCGGCGCACGGAACGGCGCGTTGCGGGCTTTATCAATCCCCTTCTCATCCTGGCCTGCGGCAACAGCCCCCTGCTCCAGCAGCTGGCTGAAGCGGTTGCGCCCTTCGCCTTCAATGATAAAGAAGTGCCACGGCTGCAATGTGCCATGGTCCGGCGCACGCATTCCGGCACGCAGAATGTTTTCCAGCTGCTCGCCGACGGGTGCCGGTTCGGCCAGGCGGGAAGCGCTACGACGGTTAACAAGCAGTTCAAGTGCGTCCATTGGTTAACTCCTTTCATGAAATTTACTCACAAAATTAACACGACAGCAGAATTTGTTACAGCGTGGCAGGCGATTCCTGCTGACAAGTGGCGGTTGGGTCATTACGATAACCGCACATTACCGTCCCGTGGCGACGGAAACAGTCCTTTTCTGGTTAGGGAGAATACATGCGAACCCTTTGGCGAATCTTTGCCGGTTTCTTTAAATGGACGTGGCGACTGCTCAACTTCGTCCGCAACCTGGTGATGAACATCTTCTTCATCTTCCTGGTCCTGGTATGCGCAGGTATCTGGATGCATATCAGCAATGCAAACCAGTCGCAGCATTCGACGCGCGGCGCGCTGTTACTCGATATCACCGGGGTGATTGTTGATAAGCCATCGACCAGCAACCGTCTGGGCGTGATTGGTCGCCAGCTGTTCGGCGCAACGTCAGACCGTCTTCAGGAAAACTCCCTGTTTGATATTGTCGACACCATCCGTCAGGCTAAAGACGATCGTAACATTACCGGTATCGTGCTGGACCTGAAAGATTTTGCCGGCGCCGATCAGCCGTCAATGCAGTACATCGGTAAAGCGCTGCGCGAATTCCGCGACAGCGGTAAACCGGTTATTGCGATTGGCGACAGCTACACCCAGGGACAATATTATCTGGCGAGCTTTGCCAATAAGATCTGGCTTTCGCCACAGGGCACGGTCGATCTGCATGGCTTCGCCACTAACGGTCTGTACTACAAATCGCTGCTCGACAAGCTGAAGGTCACCACCCACGTCTTCCGCGTCGGGACCTATAAATCCGCCGTGGAGCCGTTTATCCGCGATGATATGTCCCCTGCCGCCCGTGAAGCGGACAGCCGCTGGATTGGCGAGCTGTGGCAGAACTACCTCGGCACCATTGCCGCTAACCGTCAGATTACCGCTGAGCAGGTCTTCCCGGGCGCGCGCGGCGTGCTGGACGGCCTGCGCAAGGTGGACGGCGATACAGCGAAATACGCGCTTGATAACAAACTGGTCGATCAGCTGGGTTCCAGCGCTGAAATTGAAAAAGCGCTGACCAAACAGTTCGGCTGGAGTAAAGAGGATAAAAACTACAGCGCCATCAGCATGTATGACTACGCCGCGAAAAAGCCGGACGACAGCGGTGACAGCATCGCCGTGGTGTTTGCTAACGGGGCCATTATGGATGGCGAAGAAACGCCGGGGAACGTCGGCGGGGACACCACCGCGTCGCAGATCCGCGATGCACGCCTGGATCCGAAAGTGAAGGCGATTGTCCTGCGGGTGAACAGCCCTGGCGGCAGCGTCAGCGCCTCTGAAGTAATCCGTGCTGAACTGGCCGCCGCGCGCGCCGCAGGCAAGCCGGTAGTGGTCTCGATGGGCGGCATGGCGGCTTCCGGGGGCTACTGGATCTCGACGCCAGCCAACTACATTGTGGCTAACCCAAGCACGCTGACCGGCTCGATTGGCATCTTCGGCGTGATCAACACCGTAGAGAACAGCCTGGATTATCTCGGCGTCCACACCGACGGCGTCTCCACCTCGCCGCTGGCGGACGTGTCCGTTACCAAATCCCTGCCGCCTGAAGTGTCTGAGATGATGCAGCTCAGCATTGAGAGTGGCTATAAACGTTTCATCACGCTGGTTGCGGACTCCCGTAAAAAGACGCCCGATCAGATTGACCAGATCGCTCAGGGCCACGTCTGGACCGGCCAGGACGCGAAGAGCAACGGCCTGGTAGACAGCCTGGGTGACTTCGACGACGCCGTGAAGAAAGCGGCGGAGCTGGCGAAGCTCAAGCAGTGGCACGTGGACTATTATCAGGACGAACCAACGTTCTTCGATATGGTCATGGACAGCATGTCCGGCTCCGTTCGTGCCATGCTGCCGGACGCGCTTCAGGCTTATCTGCCGGCGCCGGTGGCGACCGCGGCGAAAGCCATGAAAGCGGAGAGCGACAAGCTTGCAGCATTTAATGATCCACAAAGCCGCTACGCGTTTTGCCTGACCTGTGCGAACGTGCGTTAAAAACCGTCCCCTCTTTCCGTGAAGAGGGGATTTTTTCTTTTGAAGAACAAGAACTCATTACCATGCAGAAGAAATCAATTTATGTCGCCTATACCGGCGGTACCATCGGTATGCAGCGCTCAGAAAATGGCTATATCCCGGTTTCCGGCCACTTGCAGCGCCAGCTGGCGCTGATGCCTGAATTCCACCGTCCGGAAATGCCGGACTTTACCATCCACGAATATGAGCCGCTGATGGACTCCTCCGACATGACGCCGGAAGACTGGCAGCATATTGCGGACGATATTAAAGCCCATTACGACCAGTACGACGGCTTCGTGATCCTGCACGGCACCGACACCATGGCGTTCACCGCCTCGGCGCTCTCCTTCATGCTGGAGAACCTGAGCAAGCCCGTCATCGTGACCGGCTCGCAGATCCCGCTGGCGGAACTGCGTTCAGACGGGCAGATCAACCTGCTTAACTCCCTGTACGTGGCCGCTAATTACCCGATCAACGAGGTAACGCTGTTCTTCAACAACCGACTGTACCGCGGGAACCGTACCACTAAAGCGCACGCCGATGGCTTTGACGCTTTTGCCTCACCTAACCTGCAACCGCTGCTGGAAGCGGGGATCCATATCCGTCGTCTGGGCACGCCGCCCGCGCCGAATACCGCAGGCGAGCTGATCGTTCACCCCATCACCCCGCAGCCGATTGGCGTAGTGACGATTTATCCGGGTATTTCCGCCGACGTGGTGCGCAACTTCCTGCGCCAGCCGGTGAAGGCGCTGATCCTGCGCTCCTATGGTGTGGGTAACGCCCCGCAGAACGGTGAATTCCTGAAAGAGCTTCAGGAGGCGAGCGATCGCGGGATTGTGGTGGTCAACCTCACCCAGTGTATGTCCGGCAAAGTCAATATGGGCGGCTACGCCACCGGTAATGCCCTGGCGCACGCTGGGGTGATCAGTGGTTTCGATATGACCGTTGAGGCAACGCTGACTAAACTTCACTATTTACTGAGTCAGGATCTGGATATTGATTCCATTCGCCGCGCCATGATGCAAAACCTGCGCGGTGAACTGACGCCGGACGAATAAGGAGGTCCCATGAAGCAACGCGCCCTGTTACTGGTCGATTTGCAAAATGATTTCTGTGCGGGCGGTGCGCTGGCCGTCGCGGAAGGCGACAGCACCGTAGACGTCGCGAATTCGCTGATTGAGTGGTGTAAAGCTCGTGGTGAAGCGGTTGTCGCAAGCCAGGACTGGCACCCGGCTAACCACGGCAGCTTTGCCAGCCAGCACCGCGTTGAGCCTTTCACTCAGGGTGAACTTGACGGATTGCCGCAAACCTTCTGGCCGGATCACTGCGTACAGCAGACGGAAGGCGCGGAACTGCATCCGCTCCTGAACCATAAAGTCATCGACGCGGTGTTCCATAAAGGTGAAAACCCGGCTATCGACAGCTATAGCGCGTTTTTTGATAACGGGCATCGCCAGAAAACGGCGCTGGACGCGTGGTTACGTCACCACGAAATCACGGAGCTGATTGTGCTGGGACTGGCAACGGATTACTGCGTGAAGTTTACCGTGCTGGACGCGCTCCAGCTCGGCTATACCGTCAGCGTCATCACCGACGGCTGCCGCGGGGTGAACATTCAGCCGCAGGACAGCGCCCAGGCGTTTATGGATATGGCCTCTGAAGGGGCGACGCTGTATACGCTGGAAGACTGGCTGGAGACGCAGGCGTAAGCCTTTTTAGCCGGGTGGCGCTGCGGTATGAACCGGAAACATGGGTAACACTTTAGACCGGATACATGGGTAACAGTTATAACTGGCATAGAAGAGGAGACTCGCTATGCCCTGGACTGAGACCCGACCT